>NZBU01000001.1 GCA_002688035.1 Candidatus Iainarchaeum sp.
CAAAAACGTGCACCCGTTTGAAATTACCGAGAACGGAATTTTGGTTAAGTCCAAGGAGCAAGTGCTCTGGGAAGCAATCAAGTAGTCTTTATGTCCCTTCCTGCCAACTGGCAAGATATGCTTTTTGTTCAGTAGTAAGCTCGTCAATTGTTAGGTCCATTGCATCAAGCTTTAGCTTTGCAATTGTTTCGTCAACCTCTTTTGGAAGAACGTGAACCTTTGGCTCAAGCTTTCCCTTATTTTTAATTCCATATTCTAATGCAAGAGCTTGTCCACAAAATGACAAATCCATTACCTCGCTTGGATGACCCTCTGCAGCTGCAAGGTTTACTAAGCGACCTTCTGCGCACAGGAAAATCTTTTTTCCACCTTCAATAGTATACTCGTCAAGCTGCCATCTAACCCTTCTCTTGGATTTAGCCATTTCATCCAAACCAGTAACATTTATTTCACAGTCAAAGTGACCGCTGTTTGCAAGAATCGCACCATCCTTCATTTCTTTCATATGCTGCACATCAATAACATGCTTGTCGCCTGTAACTGTAACAAAGATGTCACCAAGCTTTGCTGCCTCTGCAATTGGCATTACTCTGTAACCGTCTTGTCTTGCCTGCAATGCTCTAACAGGATCTACTTCACAAACAATTACATTTGAGCCAAGTCCTGATGATCTTAATGCAACTCCTTTTCCACAGTCACCATAGCCTGAAACCACAAGGGTTTTTCCCGAGAAAAGAACATTTGTAGCGCGCATTATTCCATCAAGCGTACTTTGTCCTGTCCCATAGTAATTGTCGAACAAGTGCTTGGTTTGATTATCATTAACCGCAATTATCGGGTATTGCAAAGCATTGTCTTTCTCCATTGCATGCAACCTAATTATTCCCGTAGTAGTTTCCTCTGTTCCAACAATAAGATCTTTCAGCAGATCTGTTCTCTTTGAATGGATTTCGGAGATAATGTCACAGCCATCATCAATCGTTGCTGTTGGCTTGAAGTCAAGAACGGCATTCAAAAATTTGTAATAATCTTCTTTTGTTTCTCCCTTATAAGCAAAAACTTTCACACCTTCCTCTGCAAGCGCTGCCGCAACATCGTCTTGTGTTGAAAGAGGATTACAACCGGTAATTGCCACTTCTGCTCCGCCGGCAATAAGTGTTTTCACTAGGTTTGCTGTTTCTTTTGTGACATGTAAGGCCATACCTATTCGCATTCCCGCAAGTGGCTTCTCTTTTTCAAAGCGCTCTTTAATTTTTTGAAGGGCAGGCATATGCTGAGCAGCATACTCAATCTGGTTTTTGCCCTGTTCTGCAAGTTTTATATCTTTTACATTAAAATCCATTATTCACACCTACCAGTTTTTTTAAGCAATAGTTTTTTAATTAACCCCCATCTCAGAGAGAACCTTTTCAACATTCTCCATATTCTCGGGTAGCTCGCCATTTACATTAACTTCCTTCAACAAGCCCTTGTTCTTGTAGTATTCAACAAGTGGCGCTGTTTTCTCATTATAAATGCGAATCCTTTTCTTTATTGCCTCAGGCTTGTCATCCTCTCTTTGATAAAGTTCTCCGCCACACTCATCGCACTTTCCCTCAACCTTTGGAGGAATATTTTTGATGTGGTATATTCTGCCACAAGATTTGCACTGTCGTCTTCCTGATAAACGCATTATAACAGTTTCCTCAGAAGCCCGCATGACCATGATTGCACTTATATTTTTTCCAAGTACGCCAAGAATCTCATCCAACAACTCTGCCTGCTTAACTGTTCTAGGATAACCATCTAAAATAAAGCCGTTGTTTGTATCTGACTCGTTTAACCTGTTTTTAACTATTTCAGCCATTGTCTCATCATCAACATAGTCCCCGCTTTCCATTATGGCTTTAACTTTCTTGCCAAATTCATCTTCCTTTTTTGCAGCCTCGCGGAGAATTTGCCCTGTGCTAATCTGTGGGATACTGTATTTGTCACACAGTCTTTGTGCAATGGTGCCCTTTCCTGCCCCAGGCGAACCCAAAAAAACCAAGTTTAAAGCCAATTCAATACCTCCACAAAAAAATCTTTAAAAAGTTAGTTCAATACAATCAATTTTGGAACCGAATCCTTTTAAACAATAGCATTGCTGCTCCAGCCCAAACAAGGTTACTGAACAAAAGCGCCCACATTATTGCATTTACTGCAACAATAGGCATTCCCACCAGGAATAAGTCTGTGTACCAAAGCCAGGGGAGCTGTATTGCAAAAGCAATCATTGCGGCTGATACCAAGTTTATCCTCTTCGCAAACATTCCTGTAAAGAATCCCAGAATAATGTTTCCCACAATAATGTAGGGATTTCCAAGAAGAACAGCTGTAAAAATGCTTCCAAAGCCGCCGCTTAGTGCTCCACCCCACTTTCCATAATAAGCAGCAGCAAAAAATATGAGCAGCTGGAATATATGCAGCTTAAATCCGAATGGAGTCTGTAACACGACCAAACCCAGAAGGTTTGGAAGAATAGCTAGTATCACAAGCATTACCAGACTCTTGTAAGAGAACTCTGCGCCAAAAAGATTGCGATAAACATTTGACATAGGTAAAACTAAGTAGAATCTGATTTTAAATATTACTTAACACGAAAATCGATTACCACTTGAATTGCTCGCGCAGAGAAACTACGTACCTTTTTTTTGGACAGGACTCTGCATTTTCTGCCCTGTTTTTTGCATTCCTCGCGAATCAGCTTTAGAGATTCTGAATAAGGATCATCAATCGGGACAAATTGGTAGAAGTGCACGACTCCGCCAGAAGACTTTATTGAGGAAATGGATGCTGCAAGAAAGTTTTCTCCGCCTTTTGGAAGTGGCATCACGACTCTATCAAATTTTCCTTTATACTTTTTTGGCACAACTTTGTTTACATCCCCAAGCACAGCCTCAACTCTTTCCTGTTGCTTGTTTAGAATAATGTTCTCGCGCATGTTTTCAACTGCGTGCGGGTTTAGCTCTATTGCAATTGCTTTTTTCATTTCGGAGTTTTTTGCAAACACAAGTGGAAAAGGCCCAACACCTGCAAAGAATGCCCCCACAACTTCCCCTTTTTTAATAAGCTTTGCTATTCGCTCGCGCTCATGCGACAAGCGAGGGGAGAAAAATACTTTTCCAAGATTTACTTTTAGAATGCAACCACTTTCCCTGTAAGTTGCGGTCTTGTTGCGCTTGCCCGCGATAACTTTCACCGGCTGAATCCTAAAAAAGCCCTTGTGTGCCCCCACAATTCTGCAGACGGTTTCAAACTGCGGATTCACTTCCAGCAAGGCCTCGCCAATCAGAGCCTCTTTCTTTTCAAGCTCTGGGGGAATTTCTATTACCGCAATATTACCCACACTGTCATATGAAGTGCGCAGGAACTGCATCTCGCGCTTTGAAAGCTTTTTCTTCAACGCATCCTTTAGATTTCTAGGTTTGTTCATATTAGAAGTATTTAAAACGCTTAACTAATTTAAAAGTTGACCTTCTGAAAAAACACGTTTTAAAGGTTTCTTTTAGGAAACTCAGAAGGTCAAACCGCCTGCCTGGCTTTTATTTCTTTTTCCTAAACAATAAAGTCGGCAAAGCGATTGCTGCGATTAAAGCAATTATTCCTGTTGAGATTTCCATTTCACTGAATTCAAATTCTATTCCTGCGAATTCTGGAATTTTGCAATACCCCACGGCATTGGTGGTGCAGGTGGCGCCTCCAGTGACATAACAAGGCTTGCACCAGCTTGTCATACCACCAGTATATTTGCATTAATTGGTGCACGTGCCTACTGTTATTGGGGTACAATTTGTAACGGTTGTTCTTAAATCAACTTTACATTTCGTAGCACTTACGCAATTTGATGCTGACCACTTGCATTGTTTATAACCGCAGTCTTTCATTGTTGCAAAATAGTTTTCGCATGTTGTTTCGGGTTTGGCTGCGCAACCCCCAACGTCGGTAGTGCCAACGCAATCAGGGTATGTTCCAGAGAAAGCGCTATTTCCAAACAATGTCAGAAAAACCAGCAACAACAGAATTTTTACTTGCATAGCAAATATATCTAAGTTTTTGGAAAATTTAATTGTTTCTTTTAGGATACTAGACCGATTTCTCTACTACAACTCGTCCTTTCTTAATCTTCCATTCTAACTGCTGTTTTGGAATATCGGTTTTGAGTCCGAGGACGTCTATTGCAATGTCGCGGGGTATCTGTGTCCGGAAATATTTTCCTTTGTGGTGGGATGTTACCGTGGATTTCTGTTGCATACTCAATATTATTGTTAACAATTTATTTAAACTTTACTGGCATTATGAGCAGAATGCCCTAAGGTTACCTTTATTAATCTGAAGGTATTAAATTAATTAACTAATTTAATGGTTTACGATGGACATAGGCGAACTATTATATGATATTTTTGGGAAGAGAATTGCTGAGGGCGGCCAATTCTCACCAGTAGAATACTTGATTTATGGCGCAATAATGCTGGCGCTTGCATTTTTTGTTATTTTCCCTGTGCTGGATAGACGCGGAATAAAATTTGATCTGCGTTTTGCAATGGCAATTATCCCATTCATTCTTTTGGGAAGCCTAATACACGTGCTTGAAGACATGGCCCTCATCCCAACACAAAGCGCCAATCCTCTTGAATTAGGTTTTTGGTTTGTCACCCCTGGAATATGGATCTTAGTGGCAACAATAACAATAGCGACTCTTGTAATCGCAAAATATTTGGAAAGTAAAACAAAGTACTCTTTTCATCTTCTTTTTGCAGCAACTGGATTGATCCCCAGTATACTGATCATGCTTTTTATAATGTCTAATTTTGGAAACTGGCCTGGGTTTTTGGGTTCACTAGCGATTGTTGCGGGCATCACAGCAGTGGCAGTCCTGGGTTTCAACAAGCTAACAAAACTCAAACTTTTAAGAGACAAGTTCAATATCCTTGTGACTGTGTCACAGCTTATTGGGAGTGTTCCAACTTTTATTGCAGTAGAATTTTTTGGGTATGGAGAACAGCATCCAATCTCAGACATTATTCTAAAGTTTTTCCCATTTTCCTTTGTGTTGATTAAACTCGGATTAGTACTGCTTATACTGCACTATGTGGACATTGAAATCGAGAACGAGAACTTGCGCGGCTTCATCAAAATTGTTGTTTTAATTCTCGGTCTTGCAACTGGTTTGCGCGATCTTTTCAGGCTTGGGATACCAGCTTAATTAGACAATCCAAATAGTTAAACTTTTGCCAATTTTTAGATTCATTTTATTATTCTTACAAAAAAATAGTAAAAAAGTGGAGATGGTTGAGGCGAGAGGGGAAAGCTTCCTTCAAAACTCCTTTGCGCGGAGTGAGCTTCTTTCCAATCATGCGCCCTATTTGATGCCTTGTATAATTAACAAACCATCTCCAAAATGGTATAGGCATTGGACCTTTAAAAGGCTTTCTGAAACTCGGAGCGGTGAAGTAGTTAAGGGAAAAAATAAGCATTCGCCGAAGACATATTCGGCGATTGGCACCCGCTATTTTTCCAAAAATTCGTTTGGCTCTATAACACTCTTACCAAACTTTTCCTTTGCATCAAGCAAACTTTGTTTCTGCTGCTCGAATTGATCCCAAAATATTTGGGGGACATCACCCTCATCCCTGAACACAGGTTCAACACGCGTCAGTTTGTCCAAGTATTTATCTATACGGATACTGAATTGATTGGTATAGTTTGCTAGAGGATACTCTTGGTTCAAATATTGTTTGAACAATTGTTTGAGGTCCTCATACTTTGGAATGAAACCTATTGGAGTTTCGATTGCCTCAAAGTCATTGTGTATTCTACCCTCTGCCCAGAGCACCCAGACTTTCTTATCAAGCATTCCGTTAAGGTACTTTCCATCTTCCTTAAGGAAATAGTTTGTTGAAAATATCTTTATCGGCTTTTTTATTTGCTCTCCAAAATCCATGTGCTTCTCGATATACTTTCCAAATGGAATTACAAGAAAATCAAGGTTTGCCATTGGGTTATGGACACGCTGACCCTCAGCCCCTAATGTTGCAGCAGTTGTCTCGCTTTCAACTGCCGCGCCCATAAATACTCCGTGCGGCCAGCTAAGGGATTCTGCAACAGGAACTGTTGTATCAGAATCTCTGCCACCATATACAAAGGCACTTACAGGTACGCCATCTGGCGCGTCAGCTTTCTCATCCATGTTCTCAAGCTCGCTTAACCTTATTGTATATCGCGCGTTCTTGTGCGAAGCTGTAATTTCATTTCCATTCTTGTCCTTGGCTTCCTCTTTCCACTCACCTGAGTGGTTTACTCCCTCTTTTGGAAGCTCTTGTCCCATACCAAGCCAGTATGGCTTGGTGTCTTTTATCAAGACATTGGAAAATATTGCTTCTCTCGGAGTTGTGATAGACTCAAATATATGAGGATCGCCCTTTGAATCCACATCTCTAATAATTCCAAAAATTCCCTGCTCTATGTTTACTGCACGGGCCTCCCCCTCAGAACTTATGCGAACGTATGCAATGTCATCCCCGATTATTGTCTGACCTGACAGCATTGCCGTACTTGTTTTTCCGCAGGCACTTGGAAACGCACCGGTAATATATGTTACACGGTCCTTTCCTTTCGGGTGCAAGCCCATTACAAACATGTGCTCTGTGAGCCAATCTTCCTCAGAGGCCTTTTTGATTGCAAGGCGCAACGCCAGTTTTTTCAAACCAACACTGTTCCCGGCATACTGGTTGTTTACTGTAAAAACTCTGTTCTCATCAAGGTCTATGTAAATTCTTCTTTTGTCAACGTTTTTGCTTACATAATTCTCAAGTTCGCCTGCTGAGTGAACAAAGTAGAAGAAATCTGATTTGTCCTGCAGCTTCTCGAATTCCTTGTACCCCTGCCTGTAGAGAATATTTTCGCTATGCCCCACATAGCCGGAATCGGTTATCTGTAAAGCGGGAATTGAGAACTCGCTGTTTGTTGGGCCGAGACAGTAGAACATTACAAGCATTTCCTTGCCCTTCATGCAACCCACAAATATCTCAAATATTTCTTTCAAGCCCTGGTCACGGTCCATTGAGTTAAGTGCCTTTGTAATTTTCATTCCAGGGGAAAGCAATGTAACAGTATGTGCCTTGTCCCTAGCCTGATCATTATAACCATCAAAGTGAACAGTGTGCCCCTCGGTTCCAAGCTTTTGTTCCTCGCCATTTTTGATTGCGAGCCCCCTAACATAATCGATATCTTCCTGTGAATCATTCAAAACTGTTATTTTGTCCGGCTTGCATATTTCAGCAAACTCGGCAACTGTTTTCTCAACCTTTGGATTTTTCAAAGCCGTCAGCTTTTCCTTACTCTTTTCGTCCATAAGACTAAACATTGTTTCCATTGTACCACCTACCTTTTTTCCACAACTAAAAAACTTTCAGTTTCAATAACACCAGAGATATCGCGTATCTTATCAATTATCCTATTAAGTTCACGTGCAGTGGGAGCAGAGACATTGCAGAAAATATCAAACCTCCCGGTTACCTCAAAAACAGGTATCAGTGAATTTATTTCACTGATTTTTGCAACTATCTTCTTTGTGCTCTTTGGCTTACATTTTATTGCAACAAGACTCTCAAAGGAAAGTGTTGAGTTCAATTCAACTGTGAAAGAACGTATTACCCCGCGCTCCCTCATCCTTGAAACTCTTTTCCTAATCGTGCTCTCGCTAACACTCAATTCCCTTGCAATCTGCAGGAACGGAGTTCTGCAGTTCTCTTTCAAGAACAAAAGAATTTTAGTGTCCAATGAATCTAAAAGCATACAATAATTAGAAAACGAAAAATATTTAAAAATCAGGTTAAGGGTACGAAATTCGTTTATAGGGCTTTTGTGGCTTCTTTTATTTGCTTCAGGCCTTTTTCAATCGATTCTAAAGAGGAAGCACAAGAGAATCTTACGCAACTATCGAGGCCAAAAGCCACTCCCGGAACAAGAGCGACATGCGCTTCCTCAAGCAAAAAATCACAAAAGGCCGATGAGCCTTTCACCTTTTCGGTGTAGAGGCCATCAACATATGGGAAGAGATAGAATGCTCCTTCAGGCTTGTTGCACTTTACGCCATCAATGCTATTGAAAGCGTCAACAGCAAACTTTCTTCTTTCATCAAAAGCCTTCGCCATATTTTTCACATCATCCAAACTTCCTTCCAAAGCAGCGATCACAGCCTTCTGCGCAATACTGTTTACATTGCTAGTTGTTTGACCCTGCAGAGAAGACATTGCTTTAACAAGCGGTTCTGGCGCAACAGCATAACCAACACGCCATCCTGTCATTGCAAAAGTTTTTGAAAAAGCATTAACAGTAATAGTTTTTTCCGCGATTTCAGGCGAGAGAGAAGCAACACTATGATGTTCTGCACCACCATAAACAAAATTCTCATAACACTCGTCTGAGAGAATGTAAACATCATTCTCAAGCGCAATGTCGGCAACAGCTTTAAGGCTGGCTTTTGGAAAGACTGCACCGGTTGGATTATTTGGAGAATTAACAACAATCATCTTTGTGTTGTCAGTGATGGCTTCGCGAATTTTATCCGGAATTGGCTGGAATTGCTCATCACAATCAACAATAATTGGTTTGCCCTCGGAAAGTTTAATTTGTTCAAGATAACTAACCCAGTAAGGCGAAAGAATAATTACCTCATCCCCTGGATTAAGCATTGCTTGGAAAATGTTGTGCAAGGAATGCTTTGCGCCGTTGCTGACAATAATGTTTGCTGCACTGCACTCAACAGAATTCTGTTCCTTCATTTTGGATGCAATGCCCTCACGTAATTCTGGGATTCCCGCAGCAGCAGTATACTTTGTAAAGCCCTCGTCAAGCGCCTTTTTGGCAGCGTCCTTAATATGTTGAGGGGTATCAAAATCCGGTTCGCCCAAACCAAAGCTCAGAACATCAACTCCCTTTGCCTTTAGTGCGTTTGCCTTTGCCTTCACAGCAAAGGTCGCGCTTGGAGCAATTCTTGAAACTCTTTCGCTCAATAGTTCAACCATACAGTTAATTAGAACTAAAAGAGTTTTTTAAAATAATTTGTTTGGTGCGAAATTCATACAATGCAGGACAGACTATATTTCCTGCTTCCACTTTTCAACAATTTCAACATCTAGCTTTGCCTTGCCATCATAAAGTATGCTAAGCGCGCCTGTTGCAGCAGGCTCTACAATCTCGAGTTCCTGCTCGCCAAAAAGCGAGAAAGCGTTGTGGAATTCGAAGGCAGGGACTGTTGTCCACTCACCATTTTTTAGGGGTAATATTTCTTTCTCTTTTCCCTTGCCCTCTTCAACAGCCATTGAGAATATCCCATCATGCTCTTTTTTCTCAAAGAGGATTACTCCGCCAACTTCTTCACCCATTGGTTTGTTGGAATTGTTAACGCGAATTCTTTCAATATCAATGTGGAGAGCAGGCTTGTGTTCTGATTCAATAAGCAAGGCCTCTTCTTTATTCAAAGTTAATGGCCTAGAAAAGTGGATGAAAGAACCGCTTCGATAAAAAACTTTTTTCTCCAAGAAAATCACTCAAACAAACTGCTGATACTTTCATTGTTGTGGCATCGCTTGATTGCCTTGCCAAGCAAATCACTTATATCCAATACTTCCAACTTTCCGTTTCCTTTCTGCGGAATGCTGTCAGTTATAATTACACGGTCAATCTCACTTTGCTCTATTTTCTCTAGCGCGTCTTTTGAGAAAATTCCGTGCGTGGCAAAAACAGTAACAGAATTGGCGCCTGCCGCTTTCACTGTTTTGGCTGCCGCTCTAATTGTGCCGCCTGTATCAATCATATCCTCAAACACAACGCAGTCCTTTCCTTTAACGTCTCCTATCAAATGCACTGCCTCGGCATCCCCGTGCTTTGGCCTGTGCTTGTTTACAATCGCGAGATCTACCCCAAGCTTGAGCGAGGCCTTTGTGGATTTTTTGGCCGAACCGGCGTCGGGGGCAAGAACTATTGGTGAGGATAGCTTGAGTTCCTCAGTGTATCGAATGAATTTCATAAGTGCTGTTAGAGCATCAACCGGGATGTTGAAGAAACCCTGTATCTGTTCGGAGTGAAGGTCAAGGGCAATTATTCGATCTGCTCCTGCGGCAGAAAGCAGGTCTGCTAAGAGCTTAGCAGTAATAGGTTCACGTGAAGCTGCCTTCCAGTCTTGGCGCGCATAAGCATAGTGGGGAATGACAACAGTAATGCGCGCAGCACTTGACCTTTTTGCCGCGTCAACCATAATCAGTAGTTCCATTAAATAATCATTTATCGGGCCATACAGGCTTTGGATTAGAAATGTGTCACAGCCTCGCACATTCTCCAGGAAGCGCGCGTATGTTTCCCCATTGCTAAATTTTTTCAAATCAATTTTTCCAAGGGGAACTTCTATAGAATCGGCGATTTTTTTGGCAAGCTCAGGATGGCTGCTCCCTGAAAATATTTTCATCTCATGGTTCTTCAACTTGGCCCACCAAAAAAAGAAAAGATAGTTGTTTTTTTAAAACAATTGGCAGAAAATTATAGTTTATATAACACTTTTAGCACCTCATGTGCTTTTTATAAAAAATCCAGTTTATTAATAGTTGCATCTGGATGCGCCTGTTTTTCCCTAAAAACCCAGTGCATTCCAATAACCTCTGCCCAATTGCAAGCAAAGGAATAAAAAAAGTTGTGGTTAAATTCATTCTGGTGGTAGCATGGGAGATACAATTAAATCTATTAGGGCAAGACAGGTTTTGGATTCAAGGGGAAATCCAACAGTTGAAGCAGAAGTTTTAACTGAAAAAGGCAAATTTTTTGGAATAGTTCCAAGCGGTGCAAGTACTGGAACAAATGAGGCACTTGAAATGCGCGACGGTGGGAACGCTTTCAAGGGAAAAGCGGTTACAAAAGCCGTTGGAAACGTTAACAATATTATTTCGGGCAAGATTGTTGGAATGGACTGCACTTTGCAGGAAGAAATTGACAAAGCCATGATTGAACTGGATGGCACGGAGAATAAGGACAAACTTGGGGCAAATTCAATTCTCGCAGTCAGCATGGCTGTGTGTAGGGCAGGAGCAGTAGCAAAACAAAAAGAACTTTTCCAGCACATTGCAGAGTTAAGCGGGAACAAGGGAAATGTGCTACCGCTTCCACAGATGAATGTAATGAACGGGGGAAAGCACGCAGGCCTTGATGAAGATATCCAGGAACAAATGATTGTTGCAACAGGCGCAAAAACTTACAGTGAAGCTGTTCAGGCAAGCGTTGAAACATACCACACACTAAAAGGAATTTTGAAGAAAAAGTTTGGAGCACAGGCAACATTGATTGGAGACGAAGGCGGTTTTGTGCCAAAGGTTTCAAACGTACAGGAAAGACTTGACCTAATGAACCAGGTAATAGAAGAAGCCGGTTACAAGGGCATTATTGAACTGGCCATAGACAGCGCTTCATCTGAATTTTTTAGCGAAGGAAAATACAAACTATATGGAAAAGAATATTCTCCAAACGAGCTCGTTGACTTTTATGCAAATCTTATTGCAACATACAGCAACATTGTTTCTTTGGAAGATGGAATGGCTGAAGAAGATTGGGAAGGCTGGAAAAGCCTAACCGGAAAAATCGGAAACAAAATACAGATTGTTGGAGATGACCTCCTTGTGACAAATCCAAAGATGATTGAAAGAGCAATAAGCGAAAAAAGCTGCAACGCACTGCTGCTGAAAATAAACCAGATTGGAACAATAACCGAATCCATTGAGGCTGCAAGAAAAAGTAAGGAAGCCAGTTGGGGTGTAGTTGTTTCACATAGGTCGGGGGAAACAGAGGACAGTCTTATAGCAGACTTTTTGGTGGGGATTGATGCAGGGCAAAGCAAGCTTGGGGCACCAGCCAGAAGTGAGAGAAATGCAAAGTACAATCAGTTACTACGCATAGAAGAAATACTTGGGGAGAACGCACAGTTTCCCGGAAAAAGTGTCCTAAGAAAGTAATCTAAACCATTTTTGAAGAATTTGCTTTCGGACTATATTCCAGAGTCTGTATTGCCAGAAATTGCATAAAACATTAAACTTTGGCCCAGGATGGCACTACTCTGTTCAAAAAATTTGGTATTTGCCTGTTTTTTGATGTCAGATGCGGTCTTTTTCACATGGTTTTGAGAGTATTACAGATTAGGACTAAGAGCAAATTTTAAATATACAAACCTCCTTATTGGAGTGTAATGTTAGAAATAGACCTTATTATTTTGGGAATCCTGCTGGTCCTGAGTGCCTTCTTCTCAGGTGTGGAAACAGCCATTGTTTCAGTAGATAGGATAAAGGCAAGACAGCTTGTGAAGGAAGGCAACAAGTCAGCCAAGCTTATTGAAGAGTTTCAGAATAACCCTCATAAAATGCTTAGCGCAATACTGATTGGAAACAATGTGGTTAATATTGCTTCAACCGCCATCGCGACAAATGTGGCAATCCAGATTTTTCAGAGTAATGCGATTGGAATCGCAATTGGAATAATGACCTTTGTGATTCTTGTGTTTGGGGAAATAACTCCAAAGAGTATTGCAGTGCAAAACTCCGTTGCAATCTCCCTTATCGCAATTCGCCCAATAAAACTTCTTTCAATTTTATTGAGCCCACTGATTTGGTTGTTGGGGGGCGTGCGAGGACTTTTAGGGAGAATAATTGGAGTGCGGGAGAATCAGCGCATGACAGAGCAGGACATCAAGACAATGGTTACAATGGGTGCGGAAGCAGGGGCAATAAACAAAATTGAGAGGGAAATGATTCACAGGATTTTCAGCTTTAACGATATTGATGTCGAACAAGTTATGACTCCAAGCATTGAAATGAAAACAATTCCAAGTGGAACAAAAATTAAAGAGATAAAAAAGCTTTTTGTTGAAACACCTTTTTCACGCATCCCCATTTATGACGAAAAGAAAAGAAAAATAACGGGAATATTTTATGTGAAGGATGCCTGGGCCTACCTTAAGAAGAAGGATGAAAATACTCTTGTGGAAAAAATCGCGCGCCCAGCACTCTTTGTGCCGAAAACCAAGAAGATTGATAAACTGCTTTCGCAATTCCAACAGGAGTACATTCATCTTGCGGTCGTAATTGATGATTATGGGGGAGTGCTTGGAATCGTTACCATCGAAGATTTGTTAGAGGAGATTGTTGGGGAGATAGTGGATGAGTCAGATGTTGAACTTGGAATCAGAAAAGTGGGAAAAGATGTTTTTGAGGCAAGTGGAAAAATCAGCCTCGATGAGATAAACCAGCACGTTGGCACAAAGTGGGAAAGTAAAGAGTTTGATACCCTGAGTGGTTTCATAATAGAAAAACTTGATCGCCTGCCAAAGGAGAACGAGGAAATAAAAGTCGACAAACACACTATCACTCCAATTAAGGTACGCGAACCAAAGATACTCAGAATTCGAATATCAAAGAATGTAAACAAGTAAGAACCATTAAAATAGTTACTAGGCATAATTGGTTCTAGATTTCTATGAAAAAGCTATTTGCCTTACTGTTTTTGCTCATAGTGTTATTGCTGCCAATTACAGCGTTAGCTGACACTGATGCAAGCACTTGCGATACCGATATAGATGAAGTGAAGGTCTATTATTTCTGGAGCGAAAACTGTGCGGAATGTGCCAACGGAACAGAATTTTTGAATGGGCTTGAAGGGAAATACGGGGGAAAAATTGAAGTCCAGTACTTACGAGCAGAAGATAATCTTGAGCTATTCAATCAGATGGCAGAAAGTCACGGCGCAGCTACTCAATGGCTCCCGGTCACATTTATTCCTTGCTGCAACTGGCATGTTGTGGGTTTTAATGAGGAGATTGGAAAAGAGATCGATAAACACATTGAAGATAAACATAATGATCCAGTTTGCAAAGAGGACGACTATGTTCTAGTGCCCATACTTGGGAAAATTGAAATGAAAAATATTTCCTTGCCGCTTTTCACAATAACCCTTGGAGTGCTAGATGGATTTAATCCTTGTGCAATGTTTATACTTCTCATCTTGCTTTCATTACTCATTCACACAAAGAGCAGGAAGAGAACCGCATTTGTAGCAGGAACATTTGTGTTCTTCTCGGGTCTTGTTTACTTCCTTTTCATGACGCTCTGGCTGAACATCTTCCTTTTCTTTGGATACAGCAATATTATTAGAACAGTACTTGCGCTATTTGCATTGGGAGTCGGCCTGATTAATGTCAAGGACTTTTTCTTTTTTAAGAAAGGAATTTCGCTTTCAATTCCCGATAGTGTAAAGCCGGGCATATTCAAAAAAATGCGCGGAATTGTGCAAAGTAAAGAGTGGCCAATAATAATTTTCGGAACAATATTCCTGGCTTTCTCTGTAAACCTCTTTGAGTTCTTGTGCACAGCAGGCTTTCCCGCAATATTCACAAAAGTTTTGGCATCACAGAACCTTGAGCCAATAATGTATTACTTCTATATGTTACTTTACATTATTTTCTATATGATTGATGATGCAATAATGATTGCTATTGCAGTAATAACTTTGAGAAGCCAGCGTCTGACAGAAGTCGGTGGAAAGTGGCTGAAGCTTATTAGTGGACTTGTTATGTTGGGATTGGGATTGGCCCTTTTGTTCGCACCCGAACTACTCACCTTTGTTTAAACAATTAGCCTTGACTTTTTCTTAAAAAACATTTCCCAACTAGAATTATCACTATGGATTGGGCAATCGCAACCAACAAGATTAGAGACGGCATCTCAAAAAAACATCTGACAACTATTTTCGGGGTTTGCGAAGTGGATTATATTGGTAGAGCTACAAGCCGACTTCCACTAGGAAAAAGACTTGTTCTCATTAAGGGAGACAACTCTATCAGCATACACCAGAACAGGCTTGTGAGGCCAACGAATTATATGATGAACACGCGCATAGGGGTTGAGGTCAATGGAGATAGCGCGATTCTTGTTGCAAAAAGGCTCAAGCCAAAGGAAAGCCTTACAGTAAAGTTTGATAGGATTGATGACGTGCAGTCATATGAAATGGAAATAAGCAATGACTTAAGATTAAGCGGCTCGGAAAAAGACTTGAATGATATGCTAATGCAGGACCTCTCGATGATAGAACCAGGATTAAAGCCACTTAATCAACAGGAACAATTTAGAAAAGGAGTGGCGGACATAATTGCGGAGGATGCACAGGGCAATCTTGTTGTAATAGAGTTAAAGCGCAGGCAGGCTGACTATGCCAGTGTTACGCAACTGCAGAGATATATGCAACAGGTGGAAAAGATAAAGGGAAAAACCGCGCGCGGAATACTGCTCGCGCCAAGTATAAGGAAGAACGCCAAAGAACTGTTGGAGAACATGGGGTTGGAATATGCGAGAATTGATTTTGAGCTATTGCCAGCAAGCAATGAAAAGGCAAAAATTAAAGGCCTTAAAAAGAAGCAGGAAACCCTACATAGATTCTGCTAAAACAGGAAAACAAAAGATTTAATAAAAAGAAACTCTATTTTATGAGCATGGATGCAACAGACTTTGCAATTGGCATAGTGCTTATCGCTCTTCTCACCTGGGTGTCACTAATTTCACTGAACCAAGGTGCGGCAGGCGTATCGATTGCAGATTTATATGCAATCTCTTCATTAAGTGAGCCACTGATTTCGCCGGAGGAACTATGCCCAGCTGAAAGCGGATTTAAACTGGTTCAGCCGGAAAGAATAGATGACAATCCATACTATGTTTCAGTGGGAAAAACAGAGTTCAGACAAACCTACTTTTGCTTCTACGAAAAAGTGGACGAATCAGCTTAGCTCAAGCATTCTGTTAATTGCTTTGACTGCCTTTTCGCTAATGTCTTTTGGAACCTGAACCTCATTGCGCTCTTCTTTAAGCGTGAGATATACATCTTCTAACGTAGTCTTTTTCATTTGACGGCAGATTGCGTTTTCAAAAGCAGGGAAAATCTTTTTCTCAGGGTTTTCTTTCTGCAATCGGTGGATAAGACCAACTTCTGTTCCAATAATAAATTCTTTTCCAGGAAGTTCTTTCACAAGCTTAACCATCCCTGAAGTTGAGGCAATGTAGTCTGCACGATCCTGAACATCGGCAGGACATTCAGGGTGAACAATTATTGTTGCCTTAGGATGCCTTTCGATGGCAACTTCTAAAGCAGGTAATTCAATAATATTGTGGACATAGCAGTGGCCATTTTCTGGAACAGGAATAATTTTTTTGTCACTGCGCTCTTGCACATAGTGCACAAGGTTTTTGTCGGGCCCGAAAAGAATTGTATCAGAGTCCATTGCATTGACAATTTTGTCTGCGTTGGCTGAAGTGCAGCAGCAGTCCGCAAGCGCCTTGCACTCTGCACTACTGTTAACATAGAGAATTACCTTGGCGCTTGGATGTTGCTCCTTGGCCTTTAGAAGTTCTTCTTTGGAAAGCATGGCAGCCATTGGGCAGCAGGCCTCCTTTGAAGTAATCAAAACCTTTTTGTTGGGGTTAAGTATTTTTGCTATTTCAGCCATAAAGTCCACGCCGGCAAAGACAATCAGGTCAGCATCTGTTTCAGAGGCCTTTCTGGCAAGGCCAAGGCTATCGCCCAAAAAGTCCTGCACATCCTGCACCTCTGCTCTCTGATAATTGTGAACCAGGAGAACGGCATTCTTCTCCTTCTTTAACCTATCAATCTCATCCACCAAATCCATTTTTCCACCTAAAAAATATTTATTCCATTCTGTATTTTTTTAACCAAATCAAATGCGCTATAAGCTGCCGTACTGCTTGTCTTCGGATTTTTTGTGGGTTGTGCCTTTACATCCAAAACAAAGTTGCCGAAAGCGTGCTTGACATTTAGAGTGTGCCTGTTTCCTCCACAGTCAGGATCGGAAACAAGTTTTACAGTAGTCTTGTCAAAACCGATTCCGTTAAGGGAAACAGTGGCACTAATGTTAATGTTCTTAGGATATGCTTTGCAAGCTTCTCTTGCAGTGCCTTCAAAAATAATTGTTTTCTCAGAATCCTCTCGACCCCAGCCCTTTGGGTTTTTCCTTGAAACAATTTCAACTTCCTCAAGCTCAGACTGCATTGCCTTAAGCAGGTCTATTGCTGCAATCGCTCCACTCGGAGCAAAGAGTTTTGTTCCATTAGACTTGCATAAGCCCTTAACTTTTTCTTCAAGGCCTTTGTCTGCAAAAGCCCCAACACTAAGAACAAGAAAGTTTGTTGTTGAAAGCACATGCTCGGCGTACTGCCCGATTGCCTGCTGGGACGCAGCCTCAATAACCAAGTCTGGTTTCTTCGCACCCATTTCACTAATCGAATTGATTACAATGTCTTCTGAAAAGTCTTTTACTTTCTCAGGATCAATATCAAGAACAAAGCATAGTTCCAGTGAGGAATCTTCCTGGATTCTCTTAACTAGAAAACCTCCAATCGTGCCTACTCCTATTAAACCAATTTTCAACCCAAACACCCCTAAGATTTAGAATCACAAAGAAATTAATGCTTTTGGTGCATTGCTCAGCTTCCGACATTTACCTGTTTTTACCACAATATCGTCCTCAATCCTTATTCCAAAGCCTTTGAGGTATACGGCGGGTTCTACGGTAAGCACCATATTCCTTCCAAGAACTGTTTTGCTGTCAGGTAGGAATCCGCATGGAGCGTCATGAGTTTCAAGACCTAAGCCATGACCTAAACCATGAACAAGCTTTTGCCCAGTGCTCTTTTTTAAGAATGATGAGACTTTTTTGAATATTTGCGAAGCACTTGCTCCCTCAACGCTTAGTTCCTCACCAATCTTTTTTGCTTCAAACACTGCACTGTAAACCTTTTGCTCCTGCTTTGTTGGTCTGCCAACTGAGAACATTCTTGTTAAATCCCCACAGTAACCTTTGTAACGAGCACCGCAATCAATCAGAATCAAGCCCTTGCGAATTTTTTTGTCAGAGGGAACATGGTGTGGGAAAGTACTATTCCGACCATTAGCCACTATGACAGGGAATGCAAGAGATTCTCCTGTTTGCTCGCGCAGCAAAATCTCGATTTTCAATGCAAGCTGTTTCTCAGTTATCCCTTTTCTGAAAAGTCTGGGAACTTTCCTGAGAACCTTCTCCGTTATTTTTGCGGCTTTTGCAATCTTTTCTATTTCAGCATTGCTTTTTATGTTTCGGGTTTCCATCAACTGCTCTGAGATATCTACAAAACGTTTTTTTGGCAAAGCCTTTTGCAGGGCTTTGAAAGATGAAATAGTGTAAATAGATTTGTTTACCCCGATCTTTTTTCCTTTGAGTTCTTTTTTCAAAAGGGACTCCATCTCTTTTCTTTTTTTGACGGTTTTGATTCTGAGTTTTTTTCCTTTTACTTCAGGATCAAGAACTGTGCGCACAACCAACGGCTTCTTCTTTTTACCAAGGAGAAGAAAGTTATTGGTGAGAAAGCCAGAAGGCAAACCAGAAAAATAGGGAAATGAAGCATCAGGATTGTTGGGGAATGTCCTTAGCGCAATAGCATCTACTTTAGTTTTTCCAAATAGTTCTTTTATTCTCTCGCGCATCATACCACGAGCTTTCCCTTCTTCATTATCCAAATTTCCTTACCCTTGGGTGTTTCAACCCACATATCTACTTTTTGCCTTGGGCAATTGAGAACAATGTCACAGTGATAAGTTGATTCTCTGTTTGGCTCGTAGCCAGAGCCAAGTGCTATGTGCATCATGCGCGCAAGCTTCTCAGTTTCAATCAAATACCTTGAAATCTTTGCCTTTGGATTAGTATTTATTGCTATTTCACCAACCCTGTCAAAGTTCTTTTTATAAGTGTTGATAATTGTTTTTGGCATACTCTTGCTTTTCTCGTAAAGCTTTATCATCTTCCAGCTGTCGCGCTTTCTCTTGTTAAAGGCATTAACAATTTTCTTCTGGCCGCTCTTCACTTTATATCTCCCATGCTTGATCTCGACTACAAAAGGCTTCTTGTTTCCAATGATATAACTTTGGTCAACATTTATTACTACATCTCCAACATATGTTCCGTTCAAGTCATAAGGGGTCCAGAAGACCTCGCCACCTGGAAAATTACCATAGCGACCATGATTTACTTTAAAGATTTTACTGGCTTCCCGCTCGGTTTTCGGGTTAACCTCTATGTCAGATGCAAGAATAGGGCTCTTTTTCTTCAATACGCGGGTCATATCAAGTCGCAAGTTTGTTTGTAAGTTTCCCATCTTTTTTCCTTTGACAAAAAAAGTTTTGCCCTGCTTAAGTACATGCCTTATTCGGTCATCCATCCTGCGCAGCTCAAAGTAGTCCACATAGCAAGTGCGAATAAAGTTTTCCAATGGAAGTGTTTCAGTTATTGCATACCTTGTTTTTGGATCGCGCTTGTCAATCTTTGATTGCGTAAGCCAATAGGGCTTAAGGAACATTTGACCAGGACCCTGCCATCTACTCTTCCTGTTCGGAGTTGGATAGCCAATATTCATTCCAAAGAAGTGCTTTCCACCATAACCTTTCCCGTGAATTCCAAAAGCGGCATCGCTTGGTTTCAAGCGATCATAACGTAGAAGCTTTGAAACTTTTTTGAATTTTTTAAACCATGGTTCGTTGATATTTTTTTCGTACTCACAGCCAACAAGTGTGGCGCCAAGATCGGAAATTCTTTCCAGCTTGTCAAGTTGAGACATTCTTGTGGTACTGGAGCCAAGAGAAACTTTTTTGCACATCTTTTTGGCAGCCAATGCCATGGCATAGCCGATTGAAAGATTGTCAAGATAATCGTCAAGTGGTAATTGCAAATCTTTTTTAGTTGGAATAAGTTCGAATGAAACCGAGAAGCGCTCGCTCTTTCTAAGATTGTAACCTTGCCCTAGGATTCTCTTACATGTTGCAAGTAGTTCGCGCCACTTGCGTTTCTTAAACCACTTGGTCTGGAATTCAAGTTCAGTTCCATTAACATAGAAAACTTTTTTGCTCGCGATAATTGTAAGCTCGGGTTTCTTAAACAATTTTTCAAAGTACTTGCTCTTTGTTTTCTTGTTCACGGAGGCAATGAACTCGTCAAGGACCTCTTTCTCCTTACTACTCTTTACTCTGGCAGCCCAAGTGCGCTTTAGTGCAGAAAGCATTTCGCTGTTCTTGTGCACAACAAAAAGATTCATGTCAGCTTTAAGTTCATGAATGGCACGGCTGAGTGGCGCAACAGAGTAGAAAGCTTGGTCACTTTCAAGCGGAATCTCAACAACACAAGTATTGCCCTTCTTAACCATCTTCCTAAGCTTGGTGCGATAGTATGCAACCGCCTTGTCAAATTCCTTAATTTTGTATTTCATTAACAGCACTTTTATTTTTTTTTCAGCATTGGTAAGCCAGTGATACTGTTCTCGATAATCTTGTATCCTTCAGGCAGCTCAGCGCCGTCCTCAGGCTTCTTTGAAAAGTAGAACAATTTATCGCGCTGATGCAAATAATATTGTTTTCCCTTGCTATTAGTATGCTCGTAACCCATGAAATTCCCCCTAAACAGTAATGATAGAAATAACTGGCTTCAATTATTAAACCTTTTCCCTATTTTAGCTTTTATGCGGAAAACCGAATTATTGAAGCGTTTTAAGGCCTTCTGCAATGGTCTGAAGAAGACCGATAGAATAGCTTTGCTTCACCACTCTGATCCTGACGGCTTTTGCTCCGGGCTAATTACTATGAAGGCCATCAAAAAGATTACGGGGAAATTGCCCGAATATATTTCACCCTATGAGTATGGCAACCAAGAGCAGGCAGACAAGCTTGTAAGGGTTACAAAACGAAAGAAACTCAATAAGCTTATTGTTGTGGACGTTGGAATTGATGGGGGCAGTAATTGGAAGGAAATGTTTGTAGCTTTTGAGGAAGTACTTATAATAGACCACCACAAGATTTACCAGGACCTTAACAGTAAAAAAGTTGTTTTTCTGAAAGCAAAATGGTTTTCAAAAAAAGACCCTGCGCAGTATGCCTGCAGCAAACTCTGCTTTGATTTGTTTAACAAAATTGTGGATATCAAGAAAACAGATTGGATTGCCAGCATTGGAATTTTTGGAGACATGTCATTTAGGAGCTGGAAGAGCTTTGTCAGGAAAACTGTTAGGGAGAGTAACTTTGAACTTGAACTGCTTTGCGAACTGCTCGAGCTTATTGCGGCAACAGAGGTTATGGCTGAACATAGGATGGGCACACTGCTCATGGAGTTCTACAATGCGAAAAGCCCAAGGACCCTTACAAAAAGTGTTTTCTGCAAGTACACAAAGGGGCTGCGCAAGGAGCGGGACAGACTAATCAATGGTTTTACGGAAAAAGCAGACTATTATCCGGAAAAAGAACTTTTTGTCTACGAAATAAAAACAGATCGAGAGGGAATAAAGAGTTATGTCATAAATGAAATTAGTACTGTTCTCCCAAATCAAACAATTGTAGTGATACAAGATTCTGGAAACTCTGATTTGAGGATTAGTGGAAGGAGACAAGACTACAAGGTTAAGATTAATGAGCTTATGGAGAAATCTGTGATAGGAATCCCGAATTCAAATGCAGGCGGACACATTCCTGCTGCAGCTGCACGCATACCAAAGAAATACAAGGCAAAATTCAAAAAGAATTTGCTACGAATAGCAAAGAAAGGTTAGGCTTTTCCAACTTTAAATTTTTTTATTGCTTTTTCTATTTCCCCTATGTTCTCTCTTTGAGTTGGTGGAATATAAGCCATGCCAAGCTTGTTGTAGATTTCTTTCTCGGTTTTGCTTACAAGAACTTTTTCTTTTTCAAACAAGCCGTATTCGGAAACTTTCCAGCCTTTCTTTTGCGCCAGTCTTCTCAAAGAAATGTTGTGCTGTTTGCTCCCAGTAAAATAGAGAAGTGCGGAACCCCACTGCACAGGCTTTACCGCGCGCAAATCAACCTGAATCCCCTTAAAACTTATGCTTGATTTTGTTGAGCCCTTCATTAAAACTTGCTCCACACCCTTGATTGAAGTGAAAAAATCCATTACACTTTCCGGCTGGTTTGTTGCAACAAGAATATCTACGTCATGTACCGTTGGCTTTTTTCTTCGCAGTGAACCGGCGAGTTCAGTTCGCAGGGCTGTTTTGCATCTTTTTTGAAGCGCAGTCTTAACCTGATTTGCAATAGGGAGTACCTGTTCCAATGCAATTCTCTTTTCTTTTGACGCACTAATACTTTTCAAAATCTCGACTTCGCTCTTTTCTCCAAAGCCATCTAGGCCACGGATGCGATGCTGCTCTGCCGCCTTCTTCAAATCCTTTAAATTCTTTACTCCGAGTTCTTTGTAGAGCTTAATCATCTTCTTGGAACCCAAACCTTGAATTTGCCCAAGGTCATCAACATTAACAGGAACTCGTTTCTTCAGGTTTTCAAGGGAGCGCGACTTTCCTGTTTTAATTAGCTCCTCAATCTTTTTTGCGATTGCCTCTCCAACCCCTGGAATTTCTTTTAGTGCTTTAAGACCCCCTGATTTGTAGCGCTCTTGAATTGGTTCCTGTAGGTTTTCGATGGAGCGGGCAGCAGTCCTATAAGCACGGGGCTTCCACTGAACGTCTTTCATCTCCAGTAAATCAGCGATCTGAAAGAAAATTTCGGCAATCTCCTGATTTTTCATATCGAAACCTTAATTTTAATCTCTGGCTTTTCTGTCCTCAAAGTTGTTAGAGCACTTCTCGCTACAGAACCAATAAGTTTTGCCATGAATTACACGTTCAATGCTGTTCTCCAAATCAACGTTCTTGCCGCATGTTCCGCACTGAAGCATTTTAGGATTTTCATATCCTTCCATAAAACCTGCTTCCGCCGGAGTTATTTCACTGTCATCCAATTGATCCTCTCGGTCAGCCTCATTATAAATATCGTCGTCAGGACTTTCCTCATCTTTTCTCTCAGCCATTGCACATTCCTCCAATTTAATATAATAGATTAATTAATAAAAAGTAATTCGCCTTAATAAGAATATGGAATTGTCCGAAGCTTTAAAGGAGAGGCGCACCATAAGGCGCTTTCAGGGCAAGCCAGTGGAATTCAAATTACTCGGGACTTGTGTGGAAGCAGCTCGCTTGGCTCCAAGCGCACGCAACACTCAGGAACTGGAGTTTATTGCCGTGAACAAGCCTGAAACTGTTGGCGAATTAAATGGAGTTGTGAGATTTGGCGGCGTTGTCAAAGAGAAAGGAAGGATTAAGGGAGAGGAACCCAAATCATTTATCATAATTGTTTCTGATGACCTTAGGTCTGACGAAGATTACACAAAGACAAATGTCGGCATTGCAGCAGGGGCAATTGTGCTAAGTGCATGGGAACAGGGCCTTGGCTGCTGTATTATGGGTGCGATTGACCGCGAGAAAATAGAGGAAATCCTCGGCACTCCAAGGGAGTACAGTGTGGAGCTTGCTATTGCAATCGGCTTTCCCTCTGAGAACCCGGTGCTTGAAGAGGCTGAGGATGATAAGCTTGGTTATTGGGTTGAAAAGGGAGAATTGCACATACCAAAAAGAAAGCTTGGAAAAGTATTGCACAAGAACAAATGGTGAACAAGATGAAATTTAACAAGCTCATCCCAGAACTATCTGTTTCTGATATAAACAAAAGCCTTGAGTTCTACACAAAAATCCTCGGCTTCAAAGTTGAGTACGAGCGCCCTGAGAAGAAATTCGCTTTCCTTTCCTTGGGAGAGGCACAGATAATGATTGATGGCAATAGCAACGGGGGACAAGAGTTTAAAACAGGAAAGCTTGAGAAGCCGTTTGGAAGAGGAATCCACTTTCAAATAGAACTTAAAAAAATAGAGCCTGTGCTCGAATCAATAAAAAAAAGCGGCTGGCCGCTCAAAAGCAGCCCAAAAGAATACTGGTTTAGAAAAGACAAAGAACTGATTGGAATGAAAGGTTTTCTGGTGCAAGATCTAGACGGCTATCTTCTCATGTTCAACCAGCACATTGGAAACAAACCAGTAAAGTAGAACAGTAAACTATTTTTTCACTTCTTTTTTCTGAACAAAAAAGTCGGCAAAACAATTGCTGCAAGCAACGCGATTATTCCTGTTGAAACTTCCATTTCATTGAATTCGATTCCTATGAATTCGGGGACGCAGACATTGGCTCCAGTAGTTCCACAGCCAAGTGTTGGATTAGCCCACCAACAGAATTTGCTTGGAGTCCCTGGTTGAAAGTATACTACGCAGTCAGTATAGTTGGTTTGATTTGCACAATTTGGCGTTGAGGTATGTTTTCCACCAATAGTGTATTTCAAATAGCAGTTTGTTCCCGACTCCTGTCTACATTTTCCTGTTCCCGTTCTCCAACCACACCTACGACCCGATGCCACAGGCCCTGTGCTAAGTATCGAATAATAATTTGGGCAATCCCCCTCTGCCAAAATCTGCCAGCAAGCCTGATTAGGAGTGCCTGTAGTTGTTGTTTCAATATAATTACTACAAGTGATTGCAAACGCCGTTTCTCCAAACAACGCCACTAGCACCAAAACCAAAACAAACAGACTTACAGCCCTCATTCAAAAATATATATATATAGTATAATTTAATTGTTTCTAATGAGAACATGCTCAACTCAGAGCCTACCTATTTTAATTAAATAAAATTAAAAACTATTGCGTTTAGAACAACACGTCAAACGCTTTCTTGCCATCCATATCTAATAAGAATTTGTATCGTGCATCAACATAGTCCTGGATTTTTTGCACTTCTTCTTCGCCCAAATGTTTGAAGCGGCCTTGCAGTTGTAGGTATTCAAGAACAGGCTTTGGTTTCTCTACCTTTTGATTAATTTTTACCACACCGTTCTCTATCTCATAAAGAGGGAAAACTCTTGTTTGAATTGCAAGCTTGCTTAACTCAATAGTGTCATCAGATTTACAGTGCCAGCCGACTGGGCAGACACAATAAGCATGCAAGAAGCTTGCGTGGGGGATTGCAAGCGCTTTTTGCACCTTTGTCTTTAAATCCAAAAGGTTTGCAGGGGACATTGAAGCAACATACTTTATCCCATGAGACGCAATGATATAGGGCAAGGGTTTTTTTGGTTCCTGTTTACCCGGAATCTTTTTTCCGGCAGGACTTGTAGTAGTTGAAGCATATGGGAATGTTGCACCACTTCTCTGCACCCCGGTATTGTGTACAACAAACCCGTTTGCAATAAAATTATGTTCTCCTTCGACTCTCAGGTCAAGTGTTGGTTCAAGGCGCTTCCGTTCTATTGACCTTATTTTTTTCATTTCAAAGTTTTTGTTCCCATATAGGAAATCTCTGTATTTATTCTGGGATCTGTATTTTGAGTTCGTTCCCTTCTTTAGGCTGAAGCAGATATAGCCATAAGTTGAAGCTTTTTTCAAAGCCCTGTAAACAACTTTGGTGCCCTTTGCTTTTGTCTGCTGGTGGATCTTCCCAACTCTTACATTCATTGTTTGCAGTAATAGTCTCAGCGTCTGCAACAGCTCTTTGCTTGCTGAAACATAACGGTAACTGTTTCCTATTTTGTAACCGTCGGAAAGCAACAGACCTTCAATAAACGCTTTCTTTTCTTCAATTGGAAGAGTAAAAACCCATTCAGGAACAACTTTGTTTTTTGCCCCCTTTCCAAATCCAAGCGATTCAACGAACTTGGCGGCATTGATTGAACCTAAATAGACTTCGTTCTCGTTTTCCCTTGTTGCATCAACACTAAACACTCTCCTGATAAGTTGCTTTACTGGCACTCTTGCCCTATTACCCTTCGGAACTGAAAATCCGATTTCTGCCTTCTCAACTCTTACCCAGCCATCTCCGACATACAAGCCAAGCAGTTTCATCAAATCCTTCGAAGACTTTTTTGGAATTGTAACTTCCCTGATCCTGTTTACTTTATAATCTCCTTTCTTAGACAACTGTATCTTTGGAAAAATATGTGATTTGCCTTCAAGCCCCTGTTTGAGTACAACGACTTCGTCTCCCGCACGCAATTCTTCAACGGTTTTCCAGACAAGTTCGCTTTGTTTTCCTCTCCCGTTTCTCTCCAAAACCAGGAATGGGTGATTTCCAGTAGCTTTTATTGTCTGGGAATCTGTGTTTATTTCAAAGATTCTTTTTTTTCCATTGTCAAAAATTCCCGTACATTTTTTCAAAACAAGCTTGTGGTTTTTCTGGCTGAAAGCATAAACCATATCGCCCACACCAATATCAATTATTCTCTTTAAGCCGTCCTTGGTCATTATAAGCGAGTCAAGAGCCAAACAATTCATGTAAGCCTCGTTGTCTGTTGCAATATATGTGAACTTATGTCCGCGTTCTAATGCACCACTTAGTGCGCCGAAACCAATGTCAAAGCTAGCGCCGTCTCCACCCATTGCAATAAGATTAACTTTTTCTCTTTTACCCTGAGCTTTTAGACCGGCGTCAATTCCTGAGGCAATTGCCGCAGCGTTCTCAAATGCACCGTGCACCCATGGAACCCGCCATGCGCTTTGAGGATAGGGTGTTGAAACAACTTCCATGCAGCCTGTTGCCTGTGCAACAATTGTTTTTGGGCCGGCAGCCTTCATTATATGCCTTAAAACAAGTGCTTCTCCGCACCCTGCACAAGCTCTGTGGCCTGACGCAAAGTATTCTTCATAATTAATGCCTTTCAAGTCCTTCACATCAACCACTCCCTCGACTGCTTACCCTTCTCCAAATCAGTGAAAACAGATTCAATGTGTTTAAGGGTAATATCCTTTCCACCAAGTCCTGCAATATAACCAAACAGTTTCAGTTCAGGAGTGATTGCGCTAATCTCGGTAAACAATGGCCCATTGGATCCGAGTGAAATATGCCTGTCCAATACTGCGAGTCCCTTAAGATTTTTCACTGCGGCCTGAAGCTCTTTGACAGGGAATGGTCTAAAGCTCCTGAGCCTTATAACACCAACCTTTTTGCCTTTTGCCCGCAACTCCTCAGCCTTTGCCTTTGCTGTTCCACAAAGGGTTCCCATTCCAAGGATTGCGTATTCCGCATCACCCATATCAGTTAACTCAACAAGGCCATCACCATAACCTCTTCCAATCTGTTTTTTGTAATATGAATTAGCTTTTTTAATCACATCCAATGCAGCCGTCATTGCGTCCTGCTGCTGCTTCTTGAAGCCCATGAAGCTGTCAGGGAAACCAATTGGCCCAAATGTCTTTGGATTGTTCACGTCAAGTGTGTCCTCCCTCGTGAAAGCAGGAAGGAATTTGTCAACCTGTGCTTGTTCAGGCACATCAACATTTTCAAAAACATGGGTTAGTGTGAATCCATCAAGGCACATCATTGCAGGCAAGGAAACTTTTTTGTCCTCCGCAATTTTGTAGCATTGAATCATAGTGTCAACGCACTCTTGACTTGACTCTGCATACAACTGAATCCAACCCTGGTCTCGAGCTGAAACAGCATCGCTATGATCATTCCAAATGTTTATTGGCGCCGCCAAAGTTCTGTTCGCAACAGCCATTACAGCAGGGAGGCGCATTCCGGAGAGTATTGGTAAAATCTCATACATTAGCGCAAATCCATTGCTGCTTGTCGCAGTAAAGCTTCTTGCACCAGAAAGAATTGAGCCAATGAGGGCTGAGGCAGCGGAGTGCTCTGATTCAACATGAATCATTTCTGCGTCCATTTCGCCGTCAAAAATGTAATCCGCGATTCTTTCAGGAATGTGTGTTGAGGGGGTAATAGGATACATTGGGCAAACCTTTACCCTGGCAAGCTTTACAGCTAGTGCAACTGCTTCACTTGCTTCTACAACAGATTTCATTTCTCCTCCAACTCCTTGTTTATTGCGTCAACAGGGCACTCTTTTACACAAGTCAGGCAACCCTTGCAGTAATCATAATTCACATTATAACGCCCTTTCTTGTCTACAAAGATTGCTGCATCAGGGCAAACTCTCCAACAAGTGCTGCACTTAATGCACTTTTCTTGAATGATAACAGGGCGAAATGTTCTCCATGAGCCAGTGTGGTAGTCCATAGAGCTTCCTGGTTTCTTTATTACTGCTCCAAGATTCAACTCTATCTGTTGGGCCTTGATATCTCCCACGGTTTCCTTCCTTTGGACTTTTGTCATCCTTTCACTTCCTTGGCTTTTTCAAACAAAATCTTACAGGCTTCCTTATTAAGGTCTGAGACCCTGCCTTTTGCTGCAAACTTTTCTTCAATTGCCTTGTTAAGCGCTCCTAGTGAAACTTCTTCGCTCATAGCTGCAAATGCTCCCAGTGCAGCAATATTCACAAACGGTTTCCCAATAACCTTTAGAGCGACCTCGGTAATGTCAATTGTCTTTGCATTAAATTTTTCAAGCCCGAGTTCCTTTGGACTCTTGTTGCTGTTAACAAGAATCATTCCATCTTTTCCCACTCCTTTGGCAACATCAATGTTTGCCATTAGAGAAGGATCAAGAACAATTGCATAATCGGGAGTGTAAACATGCTGTCTTACATTAATTGGATTCTCAGAAATACGGGTGTAACTTTCAACTGGGGCTCCAGTTCTTTCAACACCAAAATTAGGGAAAGCCTGTGTATACTTTCCATCGTGAAAAGCGGCAATGGCCAGTACTTGGCTGCTTGTTACAGCCCCTTGGCCACCTCTCCCATGAAATCTGATCTCACGCAAAGGCATGTACTAGAAAAGGGAGGAAAAGATTAAAAAAGGCAATCAACATTTGTTATTACGTCGCATGCCGAGAATTAATTTGATTGTGAAAGGCCGTGTTCATGGCGTTGGTTTCAGGTTCTTTAGTTCAAGGACCGCAAACAGCCTTGGGCTAAAGGGCATTGTGAGAAATCTACCAAACGGTTGTGTGGAAATTATTGCAGAGGGTCCAAAGCCAATGCTTGACAAGCTATTGGAGAGAATTCGCGACGGTCCAATAACCGCCAGGGTAGATGATGTAGATTGCAAGTGGGAAGAAGAGAAAAACGAATTCAGCTGCTTTGAAATAAAATTTTAAACTACTTTGACGCCGAGGATTAATTCCTCGTTTGCTATTTCCTGACCATTAATGCTAAGTGAGATCCTGACCTTATATGAACCGCTTTGAATTTCTTTTGTTGGATCAGGTCGCAATACAAAGGCTTTTAGCTCGCGGCTCGTTCCAGGGGCCATAGAATCAATTCGCCTTGAAACAGGAAAAATTATCAGCTTGTTGCTGCCTACTTCCTCAACCTTTACCACAACACTGGAAACCGTTGTGCTATCTGTATTGAAAACATTCACGTTCAGCAAAGAACTTGACTCTGTACTGGTGGTTAGGTCAAGTGGGTTTGGTGCAAGCGAAACCTCTAATGGTTTTGGTTTCAAAAATTCTGCCAACGAAAATAATAGGGCAAGAACAACAATAAGTACAATAATTGCGAGCAGTGGATATTTGAACTGCTTCAATGAAACCTTTACAGTTGGAAAATTAAAGGTCTTGTTTTCATCATATATGCTCATAGTTTAGAATAAGAGCTTTGAGGTTAATAAAAGTTTTCCTGCTCGGCCCTATAAATACTCTGCCTGCGCCTCTTTCCCCAGGCATTTCTCACAATCACCTCTTTTAAGCTCAAGGCAATAAAGGTTTAAAACTTTAAAAGCCTAAATTAGTTTATGAAAGGCAGAAAAAGAAGGTTGGAAAACTTTGATAAAAGAGCAGAAGCAGCTTTTAGGGCCAGGAAAAAGGGAAAATACCGGATTAGTACAAGGGATGGAAGACGCATAATGTTTGCGGTTGATGGCCATAAGCGGCTTGTCCTGAAGTTCAATCCAAGGGATGTCCAGGATGCATTAAAAATCCAAAACGAGCTTACTGCAAGAATAAAGAGAAGGAATATTGTACCGAAAAAATATGTCTTTGTGCCAATCAAAGCCGTAGTTGAAACACGGTCCAAGGAATGGGCTGTCCAGGAATACCTTAACAAACCATCGCTCAACGCATTGCGCAAATATTTTGAAGCGGAAAAGGATTTTAAGCGAAACGGCAGGCACAAGGTATAACTCCTTCCAGAGAGAATGGATCCAAAGGAGAAAGACCGCGCAGGAAGACTTACAATGGAGGAAGTGCGAATCTGCAAAAACTTCCTAAAATCAAACAAAGGCGTTTCAATGGAGCAGATTGAGGCTAGTGTTAAAGAGCTTCAAGAACATTTGGACCTCCTTAGCTATCAAGCAGCAGTTCATGAAAGCAATATACTAGTTATTGGAAACACACCCGACAAAAAAATAAGACTTGCGATAGTCGACCTCTGATTCTCAGGGCAGGGTAAACAGCTGATCGTCCTCTTTCCCATCGAGAATTCCTGATCTGACACCAGCATCAAGCCAGGCATGAGCATAGCTATAAGCCGCAAGGGCCAGCAAAAGCTTTTCGGATTCCTCAAAGTGCTTTGCATCATTAAAATAGTTGTTGGCCATTTCAAGGAAATCCTCTGCCCGCTTAAAATCAGGTGTTCCCTCCTTGGCCTTAATCTCGACTTTCTCAAGTGCCTTTTTTGTCAGCACACGATAGTGCCGAACTTTTGCTTTTAGTGCGTTTTTTTCAATCATTCCAATCAGCCAACTCGCGCAGCGCCTCTTTCTCTTTTTCGTTTAGGTTTCCGGCAACAATAAGGGACTGAGGCATTGCAGCATAAGACGAGCGCGTTAACTCGCTAAATGTTCCGGCCTTGATCTTTTCGTCCTTGCAACCCAAACCATAAAGCCCGATCAGCACGGCATTCTGAACAATCTTTTTGCCATTGCTCTTCTCAATCTTTTCAAGGACTGCTAGGGCCTCTGAAACAATCACGAGATTGTCTTTTTCCGCATCAATATCAAGCAAGCAAAGAGTATGTAATCCTGCTTCGTGATTGGCCTCGATTACATTGTAAAAAGATTCAGGAGCATAGTTCTCACGCGGAGCCACAATTGTTGTTACCCTACCAAACTTGTAAGAGTCCAAACCGCTTTCCGGGAGAAAATCAAATATACTTAGACCGGCGACAACTTTTGTTTCGGCCCCCAGTTTTTTTGCGTCAATCAAGAGTTGGAGATGGGTTGTTGCATTAAGGGCATTACCAAAAACCAGTAGGGCAATGTTCTCCTGCTTTGATTCCTTGAGCAGTAATTCAAAACCCTCTTCAACCCCTTTTCGCTCGAGGGCAACAAACTTTTTTCCGGTAAGCTGTTCAAGCTCGGCAATACTGCCCTCGCTGTACTTGCTTGTGTAGTTCTCGAAGAAAACCTTGGAGCAGGATTCAATGGCCTGCTTTGCCTCAATTGTGAGATGGCCTGATTTCAAACCAATTCCAATCAAATAAAACATTTTTCACACCGGTGTTTTTATTATTAAAATATTGGCTCCAAAAAGGTTTTTATATAAGCACCGGTAATCAAAACCAAGTTTCACCCCACATGACCCCCAAAGGTATTGTTATTAGCACAGATATAATAATACGAGTTTGGAATAGGTTCTGGGCATTTAAAAAATTGAAATATTTAACTGATGCGACCCCCCATAAATTCATTTATTAAAATTAATCCCACTCATAAAACTGTGTACGGGGCGGTAGTATAGCTTGGTCTAGTATTCGGCGTTCGGGGCGCTGTGACGGGGGTTCAAATCCTCCCCGTCCCATCTACTCAAAGTCAAAGACACACAAAACTTTTTAAACTAGTTAGCATTTAATCTTTAAGTTGGGAATATTTCGGTGGTTGGGTGAAAGGGAAAGACATTTTGAACGAGATTATTTCTACTTCTGGTGGAGAGTTCTACACCCCTATTCCTGATGGATATAAACTGGGGAAAACCAAGTATGTGATTGTTACCGGCTCTGTGATGTCGGGAATTGGTAAAGGCACTATCAGCAGCTCGCTTTGCAAGTGTTTGCAGGATCGCGGTTTGAAAGTTGAGCCTACAAAACTCGAAGCTTATTTGAATGTTGATGCCGGCACACTAAATCCTTTCAGGCACGGTGAAGTATTTGTGCTTGATGATGGTTATGAAACTGATTTAGACTTAGGAACTTATGAGAGAATGCTTGACAAGAATCTGACAAAGGACAACTTTGTTACTTCAGGTAGAATCTACCAAACACTAATTGAGAAAGAGCGCGCAGGAAAGTATTTGGGGAGAGATGTTCAATTCATACCCCATGTTACTGGCGAAATTAAAAGCATTGTGAGAAACCTTGCAATCAAGAGCAAGGCCGATGTTGTTGTAATCGAGATTGGTGGAACAGTTGGAGACTATGAGAACATGTTTGCACTCGAAGCCCTAAGGGAGCTCCAGTATGAGGAGGGCCATGAAAATGTTTGCTTTGTTAATGTTACATATATCATGCAGCCAAGCAGTCTTGGGGAACAAAAGAGCAAGGCAGCACAGCTTGGCATAAAGCGCCTGATTGGAATGGGAATACAGCCAGATGTTATTGTGTGCAGGAGCGAGAGTCCTGTTAGGGCAAGTATCAAGGATAAGATAAGCCTCAACACTAATGTTCCATTAAACAGGGTTATTGGAGTGCATGATGTGAGCAACATTTATTCTCTGCCACTTGCATTGAGAGAGCATGAGTTTGGCGAGCGCGTTCTTGAAACACTCGAGCTAGAGAAAAAGTTCAAGACAAATGGTAACACAGCCCTGAAAAAGTGGGTTAAGGAAACAAGTTACTTTGGAAAGGGCAAACCACTTGTAATTGGCATTGCCGGAAAATATACCGGGAGCAGTGACACTTATATCAGCATTCTAAAAGCACTGGAGCACTGCAGTTTTGCAATCGACAGGAAACTTAATTTTAAGTGGGTTGAAACAACAGAGATTGAGAAAGGCAAGAGCGTTGAAAGCGAGCTCAAGGGCCTTGACGGGGTAATTGTCCCTGGCGGATTTGGGAAGCGCGGAATAGAAGGAAAGATTGCTGTTGCAAAGTACTGCCGCGAGAACAATATTCCATACCTAGGATTATGTCTTGGATTCCAAATCGCGCTGATTGATATCGCGAGAAATGTTGTTGGTTTGAAGGAAGCAAACAGCACAGAATTTGATCCAAAGGCAAAAGACCCTGTAATTGATATTTTACCTGAGCAAAAGAAGATCCATGGACTTGGCGGAAATATGCGTTTGGGTGGAAAGGATGTTGAGGTAAAACCTAGAACTATTGCTGCGAAGATTCATAATAATGCAAAGAAGATTAGGAGGCGCTTTAGACATAGGTTTGAGTGCAACCCAGAGTATATTGAAAGGTTTGAAAAGGCCGGAGTAGTCTTCAGCGGGAAGGCACCTGGCGAACAGATAATGCAAATCCTGGAACTGCCAAAACACAAGTTCTTGATGGCTTCGCAGTTCCACCCTGAATTTACCAGCAGGCCACTGCATGCCGATGAGATGTTCTTGGCCTTTGTAAAAGCCTGTGAAAAATAGTTTTCATTACTTTGTCTTCTCGGCTTCATCTACAAGCATTATTGGAATGCCGTTTTCCACCCTATAAGCAAGTTTGCAGTTTTTGCACAAGAGTTTTGCCTCCTGCGCCTTATAGGATAGGGAACCCTTACATTTTGGGCAGGCAAGCACATCCAAAAGCTGTTTTGGGACTTCTTTCTGCTGCATAGGCAAAATTTAAGGAACTAAAAATTTTTAAACCAGTTTCTCGTTATTAAATACACTTTTTGGGTGCTTAAATGGCGAAGATTGTTGAAGCAAGAAATCTTGTAAAAAGTTTCAAGATAAAAGAGAACAGCGGGAAACTTATCAAAGACTTTTTTTACCCAAGCCAGCAGAGCTTCAGGGCACTTGATGATGTCTCACTTTCAATAGAAGAAGGAGAAACCCTGGGTTTGCTGGGCCCAAACGGAGCGGGAAAAACAACGTTCACCAAATGTCTTTGCGGATTAATCAGCCCTGATGAAGGTCAAATCACTATAGACAGCAGGCCTGTCGGGGAATCGGCAAACAATATTGGTGTAACCCTTGGATACCACTTGGTTTACCATCGGCTAACTGGCTATGATAACTTGAAGTTTTTTGCAAAGCTTTACAAGGTCAAGAATTACAAGGAGCGTATAAAAGAACTCAGCGAATTCTTTGAACTTGACAAGAGAATACATAATTTCGTTGAGAACTACAGTCTTGGGATGAAAGCAAAACTTGCTTTGGCAAGAGCGCTCATTCACAATCCTGATGTGCTGTTGTTGGATGAGCCAACCCTTGGTCTCGATCCAAGAATTTCTGCAACAATTAGAAGCGAGATAAAGGCGATGAAGAAAACCATTTTGCTTACAACACACTACATGCCTGAAGCACAGGAACTGTGCGACAGGATCGCGATAATAAACAAGGGAAGCATAATTGTAGTTGACACTCCTGAAAAACTGAAGAAGATGGTTGAGAAGCACACAATTGTGGAAGTAAATTTACAAGAGTTAAATGGTAGCTTGAAAAACGAGCTCAATGAACAGAACTTCGTTCACGGCGTTTCGAGTTATAGGGATCGACTAAGGATAATCATTGATAGGAAAAGCGATTTGCCTGAACTATTGCTCATGCTGTCAAAACACAATATCACAAAGGTTGATGAATACGAACCTACGCTTGAGGACGTGTTCTTGAAATTGGTGGGTGAATAAATGAACATCATAAACGACATGTTGGCAATAGCTGAGAAAGAGATAAAACTTTCTTTGCGTTTTAAAATTCCTTTTTTTACAGGAAGCATGGTTGAGCCATTCATTAGAATTGCGCCCTTTCTCCTGGTGTACTTTGGATTCTTTTCTGCAGGAGCACAGTCTTTTGGAGGAGTAACAGAATCAAACTTTGTTGTCTTTTTAATACTTGGAATGCTGATAGACCTAGTGCTTGTTGAAGGATACACCAGACTTTACATTAGATTTATGGAGGAAAAGTACTGGCAAACAATTGAGGCAATGCTGCTTGCGCCAATCAACAAGCTTTCACTGCTTGGTGGACAGGCATTAAGCTTACTAGTGGGATTATTTCCTTCGATGCTCTTATTCTTAGGGGTCTCCTTTGTACTTATTCCAACCACTATTCAAAATATTATTCTTTCAATAGCAGTAGTTGCAATGGTAATGTCAATTGCGCTGTCAATTGGACTCATATATGCTAGTTCTGCTTTGTTCAACGAGAACTTCGATCCTCTTTTCAAATATGCAAGAGTCGGCCTGGTATTTATCTCATGCTTTTACTATCCAATAACAATATTCGATACAATTCCTGTACTCTCACTATTAAAGCCGATTGTTATTGCAAACCCATTATACCAGGCAATAACAATTATCAGGAGCGCCTGGATCTATGGAACAATTGAAGTAGCAAGTGTAGCTTATGTTGCAGCCTTTGCAATTATTGCCCCGCTGCTAGCAGTATTTATATTCAACAAGCTTTGGAAGAAACTCAATATTCAGGGTTACTAGGAGAAAAAATAATGGACGCGGCACTTCACTTAGCACTCCCTTTTATCTTTCTTGTTCTCGCAGGAGTAAACAAAAAACACGCTCTCATGCTTCTGCCACTAGCAATTCTACCTGACCTTGGCAGGTTTTTATATATCCGTAAAGGTTTTCACTCGTTTTTTTTTATTTTCGCCGTACTCGTAGCACTCTATTTGATTGTAGTTGCAATGAAAAGAAAGAAGCATGCGAAAGAACTGCTTGCAATAGGGGCATTCTATCTTTTCGCACACTTGCTGCTTGATTTGGGGTCCTTTATGGCTCTATTCTACCCTTTTTCAGGGCAAACCTATGCCCTACAGGCAAGAATAGTGCTGGTTGACCTAATTCCAACTCTCATACTTGGCATGGAACAAGGCGGCTTAAGCGAGCTTGAACAGGGCATTGGTGGCGTTTTGTCAGAACAGGGATTGGGGGTTCTGGTCCTCGTTGGCTCAATAATAGTATACTTAAAATACAAAGGAAAAGAAGCAATAAAATTGGGTTAGAATTCTTTTATTTTTGTTTTGGACTGGCTTCCTGTTCTGCAATTTTCTCAAGCTCGAGCTCAATATGCCTTAGTTTTATATCAATCTCTGCCTCATTTTTGTCAAAGACTGATCTGGATATGCTTCTGTTTTTAAAATAGTTTTGTTGATTCTTCTTTTTGAGAGAAATAAACTTTTTCTGTCCGGTCAGCAGATCTTTCTTATGCAGGAAAACCCTGGATTTTTTATACCAGAAAACTGTGAGGGCTATCAAAAAAATGAGAGGCAGGCCAATGAACAAAGCATTCTTTCTAAGAAAATGGGACAAGTAACCCTGGGGTTCAAACTGTACAAACTGCTCGGAAGAATTGCCCAAGCCATCATTTGCCTTGACAACAACATTCAGTACCTTATTTTCAAGAGCAGATGTGGGAATTGAAACAAAGAAATATCCAGCCTCATCTAGTTGCATTGGCAACTCCCAGGACCTGATTCCCTGCGAAAGCACAGCCACAACATTACCATCCATAAGTGTTGTATCGTCAGCATAAAAGAATCCTACGCGCAGATTCAAAGGAGAATCAAAATAAAAGTCCCGTTCAACAGGCTCAAAGACTTTGGCTGCCAACTGTATTGGTTGGATAATAACATTGATTGTTGATTCCCCTCCAATAGACGCGATTTCTCTGCGTGAAAAAGAAACAGCTTTTATTCCCCATTCTCCAAGCTCGGCGTTTTCCGGAATCCTGTAAGTGTAAGAATATATTGCCTCGTCTCTATGGGGAATATTTATTTTGCCCCCATCAATCCCCCAAAAGTAAACCAGGGCAGCATCAACAGGCTGGCCAACATCGGTAATGCGCAGTATTATATCAATGCTATCTGTTCTTTTGAAAAAAGTTGGAGTAGGACTTAGAAATGTTACTGCAAGAAACGCAGATTCTCTTGTCTGGCTAACAGAAACTTCTTTTGTGATTTGAGTATTGCCATCACCCACAGTTATTTCCCATGGCCCTGAGGGGTCAAGCAAATCGATTTTATGGGAGAGGGCAAAATTTTTTCCATCAAGTAAAACTGATCTCTTGAAAACCATTCGCCCCTCATTCAAAATAGTTATTGTAACATTTGTGTCAGCTGTTCCAGTAACCTCAAGGTATTCCCCCTTGTCAAAATCCAGTTTATTCAAAGTAAAGTCAAATACCGAGGCTTCACTTTCAGAAGCAGGTTCGTCAACAGGATCAACAACAGGATCAATGACTGGATCGTCAGCCAATGCTAATTGCATAAGACAAAGGACCATTAAACCAAGAAAGATGTGTGCTTTCATTTGGATTCCTCTGCGGATAAGGCAGCATCTATCTCATCTATTTCGGACTGATAACGATTGAGAATTTCCCTATACTCCCCTGACTTTATCTTTCCTTTTTCAAAGTACTGCTGCCGCAGCTCCTCGATTAGGCGCTCTAATTCGACTTTTCTTTTTCCGTGTCCCTGTGCTTTCAATATTTTTCGGACATAAAGAGCCGCAATGAATAAAGCAAATAACATAACGCCGCCAAAACCGATAATGAAAATCGTATTACGCTGAAGCGAATAAAGCGGTCCGCCGCCAGCCCTAATCTCAAACTCCTCGCTGTACTCCCCGAGATTCTCACTTTGGTCTTTAACACCCATGAACAACAACATTCTTTCTATCTCAATTTCGTCACTAACAATGTAGGTTGCATGGTAAAGGCCACGGCTGACTTCTTCGACCTGAAGCAACTTGTTGTTAACTTTTAAATCTACAATTGCCTTTGAAACAGAAGTATTATCAAAGTAATGCAGTTCAAATTCAAAGTTAATGGCATCTCCAAAATAAAAGATCCTTTTCTCCGGTTTCACCAGATCCACAAAGATCTTTCCCTTATCAATAATAGCTTCCTTTGATGAAAAGCCCGAGAACAAAAAGCCGTTAATATCTTTGGAGGCCACTACTGTAAAAGAACGTCTGCCAAGACCAAAGTCATAAGGAAGCTTGTAAGAGTTTGTGTAGCTCCCGGTTGTAATTTCGTTTAATTTGAGGGTCTCAGTATTTGGCAAAGAAATGTTAACATTTGCGCCATCAACAAAATTGCCGTCCTCATCCGTTATTTCTACAAGGAATTTCATTACATCTCCCCGACTAAATATTTTGGACAAAGGTTCGACGAACTCAAGATTGTAGTAAAAGTCCTGGATTCCCTTGTATAATTCAAAGGTTTTCTCAGAGGTTCCCCTGTTTCCTTTTGCGTCAACCGACCCTGCTGAAATGGTCCACTTTCCAAGGGGGTCGATTACACTTGTGTGATAAGTATAGGAGAAAGAGCCGTTTTCATCAGGCTCAATATATGCGCTCACCAGAGTGTTTCCGTCAAAAAGAAAGTATATTGCGATTGTATCTTGTATTGGAAGACCTCTTCTTTTCAACTGGCCGTCAAGTTCGATTGCATCACTAAGAACAAACCGGTCATCATTAATGGTCATTGACAGTTCAAGAGAAGCATCAAGCTCCATTTCAACTGAGACCGTGCCGACGACACCACGCTTTTCAGCTGTAATCTTCAATACTTTGGTCCCCTCAATTGCATTTGCAGGAATAATGAAACTGTTTGCAAAAACAGTGTCAAACTTTTTGTCATCGCCATGATTCCCATCATCATATAGTTTCATTGAACCAAAAAAACCGATTACAGAAACATTGGGGTCACTCACCGGTGAACCGTCAGCCAGCACCTTAATTTTAATGAATATTTCCTCACCACGCATGTAAGACTGGCTGGCATCAAATTCAAGAACTTCTATTGTTATTGCGCCAGGATCACAGTCCGCAGGGCAGTTTGTAAAGTTTTCTGCAGATTCACAAGTGTGGTTTCCACATACGGCATTAACCATAGACATGGAAAGTGTAAGTGCAATGCACAGCAATAAAAATTTTTTCATGTGAACTCACTTGGAACTGTCTTTGAAGAGTAGTGCCTTTTAGAACGAGACTTGGCAAGCACCTCGTTAAAAGCGCCGCCTCGCTTCTCAATCGTTATTCCTGTCTTTGTAATGGAATAAGGAATCATTCCCTTTAGATGGTCGCTGCACCTGAGTTTCAATAATTCCAATGCCCTTTGTCTCTTTGAACCTGATTTTAAATTGTAAAGTACAATAACTCCATCTGCCAAAAACTCTTCGATTCCACTCCTACTGTAAATCCCAGGGTCAAGTTCGGTTTCACTAATGACAAAATTGACCGACTTGTATTCGTCAAGTTTCTCAAACAAATGTCTAATGTAATAACGGTAATTTTCAACATTCCCCATGAACGCAATGCTCAAAGCGGATAAAGAATCAACCACAACTCGATCAGGCATAAAAGGGAGGTCTATGCTCTCCATGGAAACCAATAAGTCTCCGGACTTTTTTATGACTGAAGCTTCTACCCCGCGAGCAATCTTGAAAGGATCAAGTTTTAGTAAAGCAAGCTGTCCATTGTCCTCATACTTTTTTAATTCCCATCCAAAGTTTGATTTCATATGCCGCCTTAGCTTTCCAACCGGCTCCTCAAATGAAAGATACACTCCTTTCTCACCATTTTTTACACCATGGTAAAGCGACTGCATGGTAAAAGTGCTTTTGCCTGTTCCACAGCCACCGGCCACAAGCAAAGTGTTGCCGCGCTCAACCCCGCCCTTATCAATAAGGCTATCAAAGTTCGATACTCGAGTTGGCAAAAATTCTATTTTTTTTACTGCCGGCGCTTTTGTAGGGGGCGGTGGAGTTGCAGGGTCCTCTTTAACCTTAGAATGAGTTTTAGCTGGAGCGGCAACTAAAGGTTCAATTGGCTTTTTCCCGGACTTCTTTTCCATCTTTTTCTTCTTTTTGAGAAAATTGAGGAATCCTAATTTTGACATTTAATTCACCTTTACATATAAATAAATGCCAGTATTTAATACTTATCCCCCTGATAAAATAACAAAAATATTTAAATGAGTAAAACCTTTTCTCTATTCAATGAAAAACTCCAATACCCTTGTTTTGGTGGCAATACTGGCGCTTGCGGTTTATACTATTGTATCCTCAAATCCGGCGTTAATTCCCACACATATGGATGAATATGACCACTTAGCCATTGCAAAGGAAAGCGTTTCAGAGCAAAAAATTGTGTTTTACAACCCATTTCTTGATAGCAAGCCGCCGCAAAGTTTTTTCCACAGCCGTTTTGAATCCTCTTTTGATGTTCTGCTGGCTTTGCTTTTGATAATGCTGCCAATAGAATCTGTAGATCTTGCGGTTCCGTTCGTGCTTTTTGTTTCAAGCCTTATTTCTCTTGCAGCATTTGTATTTGCAAGGAAAATTTTTAACAACCGGCTGGCTGCGTTAATAATGGCTGCAAGCGTTTTTTTCATTGAAAACAACTTTGCTTTTTTGGGCTATGCATTCATGGTTCCAATGAGCCTTGCGTCAGCAATGCTGCTTGCAATGGCTTACCTTTTCATTAAATCGCTTGATTCAAACAAGTACTGTATTCTGTTCCTCGCAGTAATGATTAGCACAATATTTATTCACCCCATATTCTCTTTTATGGCAGTGGCTGCCGCGGCAGGTTTTGTAATAGTGAGGCCAGGGATACTGGTTGCACACAAAGGCAAGACACTGATTGCGGGGATTATTATGGTTGGAGGGGCACTGGCTGTAGAACTTTTCACAAAATACAGTTTGGCTGAATTGTTTTTCTGGCCATATGACACATATACTAAGAACTTTCCACTACTTGAGTTTGTTACAGTACCAATCCTCGTACTTGCAATTGTTGGCGCGATGGCAATTGCCTGGGCAATTATAAAAAAACAGTTTTCAAAGGAGCAAGAGAATTATGCAGGATTTTTGATTGCAGCAACCCTCGTGGGCCTGCTGATAAGGCTTTATGCTGATGCTACACAGGTTTGTTTGCTTGGCCCATGCAGGCGAACAACAAGCGCTTTTGCACTCTTCCTGTTTGTGCTGGCGGGCGCAGGAATATATGCAATGCTTTCAAGGGCACTTGCTGAACTCAAATCACTTTCGCCAAGTGCTATAAGAATAGGCTTTGGTGCACTAGCCCTTGTTCTTGTTCTCGGATTAATTACAGGGCTTGAATATACTTCTTTCAAAAATTTCCACGAGGTTGCGGACAAATATGCTATTCCGGACACACAGGCAATCAAAACTATGAAGTGGCTTTCACAGAATACTGAGAAGGGGGACAATATTCTGGCGCTCCCATGGCATGGAAAAGGAATATTTATAGTGGCAAACAGGACTGTTACACCCACTATTGCAACCAGGATGGGGACTTTTTCCACAAGCACAGCGATGGAACTGGGCTATGATGACTTGCTTGATTTCTTTAACCTTAACTGCGAAGGCAAGTACAAGGTATTGGATAAATATAATGCAGAGTTTATGTTTTCAACAGAAGAGAGAGTGGATTGTCCTAAAATAAACAAGATCTACCAGGGCAGCGCAAACAATCACTCGGTTTACGCAGGCGAGAAAAGTATTTAAATAATGAAATCTAATTTGGTAGTAGTATGCACGATAGAAAAGCTGGTCTCATTTTTGGTGTAATATTTATTGCCCTGCTGACAAGCCCGGCTGTAAGTGGAGCCAATCTTGTTGAAAGCAGTGCAATGCTAAAAAAATAATGAATTGTACATGCAATTTTTGTTCACAAACGATACCGAGTATGAAAAAGAAGTTCTAATCAACGTTAATTACCTTGGGCAGTTGGATGTTGTAGTTGAGAATGTTCCAAGTGGCAGCACAAAGCTTTTAACATATAAAATATCAAATATCAAGCCAAGTGAGATCAAGTTTGCGGTTACTGCTGACAACAACAGTTTCATCAAAGTAACTGTTCCTGAGAACTTTCATGAGAGAGATGTTTTGCTCGTGCATCAAATCACTGCTGACGAGTGGAAAAGAAGTCTGCCAGGCGAAGGAATCATTGATAAGGTTGCGAGTTCATTCAAACACTTATTAGCAAGCCCTGACGCAGTTGCTGTGGCAACAGTACTCTTGATTGCTACCGCAGCACTCATTGCCATTAGGCTAGTGTTCAGGAAAAAGAGCAAGGGCGAAAAGAAAGTTGCAATAAATGAAAAACTGCTTAAAGCTGTAAAGGAAATAGAAAATAAGAAATAAAAGAAAGGCACCTCAACTAGTTCTATACTTTGATTGCCTTTGATTTCTTTGTCTGCTGGATGAAATAGCTTGCAAGGAATACTGCGGCAATCTCAACCGCTGCCAATCCAATTCCAACATAAACACTTGCAACATTGCTTCCGGCAATCGGGAGGATAAATGCCACAACAGCCAAGCTTATTCTTACCAATGTTTCTTTTCTCTTCTCATTAGTAGACTTTACTTTCTCCTCAAACAATAGTCTTGACCTATCAAAGACAAGTAATGCTGCTACCACTGCAAGAATTAATACCAATGCAAGTGAAACTGGGTTCTCAAGAGCCGTTGATCCAAACAATAGGGCTGCAATATCAGTTAAAGATTCAACAACACTAGTTACAAGAACCAAGCCTCTAAACTCTGTTGTTGTCTCAAATGCGCCCTTGGTTGCAATAATTTGGTATGTTCTTTCTGCTTTCACCCTATATTCGAGTATGCCTTGCTCACCAGTGGATAACGTAAGTTCTTCTCCTGAAACAACAATGTCAACACCGCCAACCATCTCACCTGTAGCAGTGTCCTCAACCCAAATCTTCTGGGTCTCACCCACCAATAACTTTTCTTTCTCAATTCTAAGTACCCAAGTATCCGTCTCGGGATCCTCTTCACTCAGATCCTCATGTTCTACACAATCAGATTCGCCTATGACGCCATTCTCATTGTCATCAAAGCCATTGTCACATATTTCATTTGGCATTTGTTCATCGTCATCATCACAATCCTCATCAACTTGCCCGTCACCATTATCATCTAAACCATTATAACATACTTCTACACTTGGCTCAGGACAATTAGATGATACCAACAAGTGCAATGTTCTGGCGTAAAAGTATTGTTTGCTGTATCTTATATCTGAAGTTGTTGGATAAGCAGAAATATGCGCACGTATTGTATTAGTTGCTGCAAGAGGACCAACATTAGCAACATAAGTTTTGCCTGTTGTATTCTCCATTAGCTTTACATGGGACTGCCCAGCAATAGTGTAAAATAGTTTAACTGAAAGTGGGTCTATGTTTTGTTTAAGCACGACTTTGTATTCTACCAGGTAAGTTAATCCATCATCTACTTTTGTAACACTGAATTCCGCACTTGCAAAAGGATTAATTGTTGGAGTTGGTGGAACTCCGGCTTCATCAAACACCTGGAAAGTCTGCATGTTTATCATGCTGCCATCAAAGTCAACAAAGTTGAAGTAGGCAATTGCGTCCGCAGGCTGATCCTCAATTATTAGAACATCGTTTTTTGTGGCCTCTTTTATTTCATAGGTTGTGTCAACGCCATCAACAATAACGTGAATTGATACAAGTTGTATACTGCCATCATCATCATTAACTCTCTTTACTTTAAGTGTCCAATTACCATTATCTTCTATCTTTCTCTCTATGTCAATTTCAGAGTAGCCACCAATCTGTTTGAACAAGATTTTTTCCCCTTCACTTGGAAGAGCTGTTAATTCGCCTTGGTCTCCAGCCTCAGGCTCACCAGTATCTGAGTCTGCAGGAGCAGTACATTCAGTGTAACTAAACCATCGTGGATGCATCCAGAGATTAGCAAACCTTTGCTCGGTATCAACAGGGCTTGGCCTGAAATCACCGCCCATAAAAAATGTTTCTGTAAAGGGCCCCATTGTTTCTGTCCAAACATTTGGCTCATCATTCTCAAGTAAGAAAGAGCTAGTCTCAGTCTTTCCACCAGATAGATTATAATTGAAAAGAATGTCTGCAATATCATATTCGGGCTTAGTGTTTGCAGTAATATCAATTAAGAATGCTGATTCATCTCCATTAAGCCTTGGCTCGAGGAAGGCAGAGCTTATTACCCTAAAGCGTGGTTTTCCAGGTGGACCTGACGGTACTATTCCTGCAATAGGTTGGAAAACACCAATATTCTGAACTGCACCATCGCGATCCATAAAATTGTAGTAAATTCCTTCAAAGTCGCCGTCTGCAACCGTCATTAGCTCTTGGTTTGGCAAAACGTTCTCAAAACTGTACCTATCAACCGTGCCCAAATTTGCGACAAATATCTCTACAAAGCCTATTGACCCATCATCATCATATAGGCTTTCAACATATATTACACCTACGCCAGTATCTCTTACAATTTTTACTGTTGATAAGTCTGCTGCACTTGCACTTAAAAAAGCGCACAGTAGGAAAACCAATCCAAAAATCTTTATTGCATTATTCATGTTTCATTACTCCTCGTATATTACCTCAAAGAACAATTCAGTTAGATTGTTAATTCTCTTAAAGTTGAAAAGCTTTAGGAACTCTGGGTCATTCCACCATCGCACTGTAAGCTCATCTGTAATAGTATACTCGATTGGAATCTCTAAGCCTAAGACCTCCTCAGTAGCTCTTTTATCGATAAGATTAAAGTTGTGTTCAGCATAAAAGCCACTTGAACTAGCTTCCAGAGTATATGGGCCCATGTTCTGCAGAGAATTCAATTCAAATATATCAAGCACAAAGCCGTCAAAAGGATCAACTGTTTCCTCCACAATTGTAAAGTCCGCTGTGCTCGAATCGAAGGTAAAAGCCTTTGAAGAACTAACTCTTGCACCAGCCATTATTGCTTCTGACTGCACAAAAGGATTGAAAGAGTAAATCTTATCCAAGGCTGCCGCAGCAAGGATAAATCCAATCGTGTTATTGGTTTCGTCTCCCTCATTAACGTTGTTGGCAGAATCAACCATTACACAAAATTCTTGGTCTCCTGCCCAGCTAACTATACTTTGGAAAGAATTCTTTCTTATATTACCGGCGGCAAGTGAATTAATTGCATAGCTCTGTAGTACATTGGATTCAGATGCATTGGCACAACTGCTTTCATAAACTGTAACAGCGAAGTTGCCAGTAGCATCAGTTCCAATATTCTCAACGTCAATCTCAAAATAGGCTATTGGAGCATACTCCAAGTCAATCGAGGCTCCTTCTACAATAAGGAAGTTACTCACTTCTACTTTGTTAAAAATCAGGTCGGCTGCAGAGCACACTCCTGTACATTCTCCCCAACTGTCGTTAATGCAAACCTGTGTTCCAAGGCAATCGCCAAGATCCAATTCACATTCCCTTGTTTTTCCGCCAGAACAGATTTCTATGCATGGCTCTTCATCTACTTCTCCGTCACAATCATTATCTTTTAAGTCTCCACAAATCTCTGGTGCTGCTGGATGCACTAAAGGATCGTTATCTGCACAATCTACACTACCACAATCCCCTCCTTCAATTGCAAAACCATCGCTGTCTTCATCAGTACAGGACGAGCCTGTTGTACAGGTTGGAGTACTACAAGATCCTACTTGGTCGTACCTTATGGTAAGATCACCGTTTATTTCACCACTCCCACCAAACTCGGCTGAAATCATTCTAAGTTTTTCGCCTGCAAGAATATCAATGCTATAATCTTTCTTCCATTTAAGGAATTTTCCTGGCTTCTTGCCATCATAAAGTATTGGAGTTCCACCCCTATCCCAAACATGGGTTTTCTCACTTCCGCAACTACCTCCCCCACAAACAAAAGAGTCTTTCCACCAAGGACTTTTACCATTTTTTCCTGTTCCAGGGTAGCCCATGAAATCAAACAGGCTACAGTTTGAGGGAGGATTACTACCTATAAATATAGCACAGGTATTTCCAATAAGACTGAATTTTGCCCAATCACTCTCAACAAAGAGATCATATCTGCCGGCAGTGTCTTCAATAACCGCCAAAATATCATCATTATACTTTGTGTCCTTAGGCAAGGTTAATGTACCGTCACAAGGCAATTCAAATACACCGTCACGGAGAATATCAGTAGTCATGTGGATTTCTTGCCCATCTTCAAGGCAGATTGCTTCACAGCTCTCGTCAACATCGCCATCACAGTCATTGTCATAGCTATCACACAATTCAGGGGCAGGATAAACAGCGTTTTGGCACTCACCCCATACTCCAGTGGCTAAACAGCTTTGGATACCGTCAACACAAAGTCCTACGCTTGTTCCAGGACCACATGCCCTTGTTGCGTCAGGAATACACTCTTCTAGCGCACCTCCATTTAAAATTAAAAAAGCAAAATCGTTATTGGTTTCAAGCAATTCATCCTGAACCTCAGTTGAATCTACTGTTGCACAAAATTCCTGAGTTGTGTCGGCTTCCCAGTCAACCGCTGTCTCAAATTCTATGATATCACTAGCACCAACTGCAAATGTTGTAAAGGGATACTCTACTTCTGCAACAAGCTCTGCGCTTGGAGAACCACAAATTCCTTTGTAAAGGGCAGTGCTAAAAGCACCTGATACATCAGATGCACCACTGTTGGTTATTCCAACCTGGATTATTGCTGCTGCATCCTCAACACTTGCTGTTTCATCAGGATTAATTTCCACACCATCAATTATGGCAGTATAAATCGTTAGGTCGGGAAGATTATCTCTTGGGCAAACTTCTGGACACTCTGGTCTAGTAGTACCTATGCCACAAATACCACTTTCCTCCTCATCACAGGCCGTTAGACAATATTTACAAGATTTGTCACCATAAGCACTTACAAGCACCTCACAACAATTGTCGATTGTATTGCATTCGCCAAGCACATATTTCACACATTGTTGCCAATTGGATACCACGGCCGTGGCGGTTCCTGCAGATAATAAAAGCAGAGATATGACAAGTAGAATTCCGATTGTTCGCTTTGCATTGAAATTCATCAAATTTCCCAATCCTAACTGGCTTATATAATAAAATTGCTAATTATTAATAAACTATTCTGCTATTTAAAGTTAATGGGTTGTGTAAAACCGTGTCTGTTGAGAAGATCTCTGTTCAAGGTAAGGAAATAATTCTTGTTGGCACTGCCCACATAAGCAAAAAGTCAATTGAGCTTGTTAGGGAAACAATTGACAAGGAAAAGCCCGATGTTGTTGGAGTAGAGCTGGATCCACAGCGCTACACGCAATTGAAGTCGCAGAAGAAATGGCTTGACACTGATTTGAGCAAGATTGTGAAAGAAGGCAAGACCTATCTTTTTCTTATTAACATTATGCTGGCCAACATGCAGCGCAAGCTTGGGGAAGAAATTGGATTAAAGCCCGGCATGGAAATGGTTGAAGCAATAAAAGCCAGCGAGGAGAAAAAAATTCCAGTTGCACTTCTTGATAGAGATGTTAGAGTAACACTCAAACGCGCGCTCAATGAAATGAGCATCAAAGAGAAAGCAAAACTCTTTGGAGAGATTGCGATTGGAATGTTCCAAGGGCCAGAACCGCTTGATGAGGAAATCATAGAACAGCTCAAGGAAAAAGATACTCTTAACGCACTGCTTGCAGAGCTAAGTGAAAAAATGCCGTCTGTGAAAAAAGTTCTTGTGGATGAAAGGGATGTGTTCATTGCAAACAAAATCATGCAGACCCCGCACAAAAAGATTTTAGCAGTTGTTGGCGCGGGGCACCTTGAGGGCATAAAAAAGCATCTTGGAAAAACTGTTGACCTTAGAGAGCTTAGCAGGATTAATGAAAAGAAAAGCAATCTGCGCTATTTGAAGTACGCTGTTCCGGCATTGTTTATTGCACTAGTCGGATATGGAATTTATGCAAAAGGAATTGGAACTGCGGCAGAACTCTTGCTCTGGTGGTTTTTGATTAATGGAACTTTATCTGCATTGGGCGCACTTATTGCAAAGGCACATCCGGCATCAATTGCAACCGCATTCTTTGCAGCGCCCTTTACATCGCTTCACCCGGCATTTGCTGCAGGGTGGTTCGCGGCAATAGTGGAGACAAAATTCAGGTGCCCAAAAGTAAAAGATTTTAATGGCCTGCAAAAACTTGAGTCCTACACAGACTTTTCAAACAACAGAGTAACCAAAGTTCTATTGGTTGCGGCTTACGCAAACATAGGCTCTACAATCGGAACGATAATCGCTCTGCCATATATTCTGAGTTTGCTGGGATAATTATTCTATTTTCGAGCCTGGCTCAACAGCCTCGTCAATCTCCACAACCTTATACTTGCCCTCGGCATCCTTTGCAGCGAGAAGCATTGCCTGGCTTTCAATTCCAGCGATAGTGGCTGGCTCAAGGTTTGCGACAACAACAATATTTTTTCCCTCAAGTTCATCCTTCAAATAGAATTGTTTTAGGCCTGCAACAATCTGCCTCTCTTCCTCACCCAGAGAAATTTTTATCTTGTAAAGCTTGTCTTTATCCTCGATGTCCTCTATGCTGAGAATTTTTGCAACCTTTAATTCTGTTTTCTGGAAATCCTGAAATGAAATCAACAAACCACCTCACTTGGTTATATCTACTACTTCAACGTCATCATTAAAATCTTTTATTTCCTGCGGGGAAATCTCAAGTGTTTTTTCATGGGAAAGAATGCAGTGCACGCTCTCTTTTTCCAAAACCTTTTTGTCAATCAACACTCTTAGCCCATAAATCGAGATTGGTGGCAGGAATTCTTTTTTGTAACCGGTTGTTTCCTTTACTTGTTCTTCCTCAAGCGGTTCTACTACTCCAACCAGTGCCTGCATTTTTGGATAATCCAAAGTGTTGGCTCTTAAGGAAATTATGAGAACATCTTCTTTTTTCCCGGCAAAAATCCTGCACCTTACAAGGTCTGATTTAATCGTGCCTTGAAGAATCTTGGCCTTGAGGCCATTTGATTTGATGAAATCGTCTAACATTGTAAACAAAAAGTGTGCATAGAAAAAAATAAAAAAGAAAGCAAAAAGGCGGCTTTACAAGCCACACTCTTTCTTCAATAGATCTGCCTTATCGGTTTTCTCCCAAGAAAAGCCCTGATCTTCCCGGCCAAAGTGACCATAGTTTGTGGTCTTTCTAAAGATTGGTTTTCTAAGACCAAGTTCTTGGATGATTTGCCCTGGAGTGAAGTGGAAGTGTTTGTTCACGGCCTCATAAATCTTCTGGGCATCAACCTTTGCAGTTCCGTGTGTGTCAATGAAAACACCTGTTGGATCTGTTCCGCCAATTGCATATGACAACTGTATTTCACATCGGTCAGCCAGACCTGCTGCAACAACATTTTTTGCAATATAGCGCGCATAATATGCAGCTGAACGATCAACCTTTGAAGGATCCTTTCCTGAGAAAGCTCCGCCACCATGATTCCCTACTCCACCATAAGTATCCTGAATTATTTTTCTACCAGTACAACCACTATCTGCAACCGGCCCTCCAATTACAAAGCGACCTGTGTTGTTGATAAAGTACTTTGTGTTCTTATCAACCATGTCTCCGCAGACTGGTTGAATTACTTTCTCTTTGATGTCTGCTCTAAGCTGTTCGAGTTCGACGTCAGGATCGTGCTGTGATGCGATAACTACTGCAGAAACTCTAACAGCTTTTCCAGCATCATAATCAACTGTAACCTGTGTCTTTCCATCTGGACGTAGGTAAGCAAGTGTGCCATCTTTTCTCACGTCTGTGAGTTTTCTTGCGAGCCTGTGAGCAAGCAAAATTGGCATTGGCATTAACTCAGGAGTTTCAGTGCAGGCATAGCCTGACATCATACCCTGGTCTCCTGCTCCAACATTCTCAGGGGATTCTTTTGTTACACCCCTTGAGATGTCTGCACTTTGCTCGTGGATTGATGTTAGGACTCCAACGCTCTCATTGTCAAAGCCATACTCTGGCTTAGTGTATCCAATATCTTTTAGGACATCTCTTACGACTTTTTGAACATCAACATATGTTTTGGTTGTTATTTCACCTGTTACAACAATAAAACCGCTTCCGGCCATTGTCTCACATGCAACCCTTGCGTTTGGGTCATCTGTGTATATTGCATCCAAGACAGCGTCACTAATCTGATCACAGACTTTGTCAGGATGTCCTTCGGTCATTGCTTCCGAAGTAAACGAAAATTTCCCATTTCTCATATTACCACTCCAAAAAGATTTTTTTTAAAAAGACTATATCAAAGAAAACTGGATTAGCTTTAAAACCGAATGTTTTTTGACAAAATTATTCCAATATGAATTTAAGCTTTTGCACCTCCATATCCAATATGCTTCCGGATTTGAGCGAGATTAAAATGCGCAGGAAACAGCATGGTCTAACCCAAAGCGAGTTGGCTCTGCAGAGTAATGTTTCCCAGAGCCTTATTGCAAAACTTGAAGCAGGAAAAATAATTCCAAGTTATGACAAGGCAAAGCGGCTTTTTGATACTCTGGAGAAAATGCATGAGGAAACAAGACTTAGCGCAAAAGATGTTATGATTAGAAAGGTGCTACATGTGAGTGAGAGCGATTCAGTAAAGAAGGCCGTACGGCTTCTGGAGAAGAATGGGCTTTCACAGCTCCCCGTACTGGAAAAAGGGCAGAGCACAGGGCTTGTTACAGAGCGCGGAATCCTCGCGAAAATAAATGAGGGAATTGACGTTGAAAAGGACACAGTGCAGCAAGTGATGGTAGAGGCTGCATCAACCATACAGGAAAATACTCCTCTCCCAATTGTTTCACAGCTACTCAACTACAGCCCTGCAGTGCTGGTGAAAAAGAAGGGCAAAATACAGGGAATTATTACTAAGAGCGATTTGTTGAAGACGATGCTGAAATAAAAGCAGCTATCTCTTCTTGAACAGCCACATCGACAGGGCAATTGCCACAAGCAAAGCAATTATTCCTGTTGAGAACTGCATCTCTGGGAAATAGATTCCAGCAAATTCCGGGACACATTTAGCATTAGTTGTGCAAGATTTAGACCCAGGTGTTAAGGAACAAACATATTCTGTTGCACCTGTTTTATAGTAGTTTGGACAAGTTCCTGTGGCAAGAGCCTTACAATTTGAAGTGGTTTTTGACCTAACCACGTCACACAATGGAGTGCAGGCAGTGACACCTTGTGCACAGATAGGCCTATTCCCAGTTATGGGGTCAATAATGCAATTTACGAAGCTAGCACCAAGGCCAGCTTCTCCATAAAACAAACTGCAAGTTGTAGTATCAGATCTTTTTGCAGTGCAGCCACCGCCAGCCCAAGACAAAGTGCAAGCAGCACCCAAAACATTCACTGCTAAGAATAACAGCAAAATCAATACAACCAAGATTTTTGCTTTAATGATTACCCCAATAAATAATATACCCCTGTTCTAGAATTTAATTGTTTCGCAATCCCAAATTATGCCTACTCTGCATAGCTCTGCAGAAAGACTCCCCTTATTTTTGAGGCAAGCCCTGCAAGCAAGTAATATGAAACATTCAATCCCATTCCAAGCCAAACAACTGGTTTGACAATTACAGGAAGGGAATAATGCTTTTTGAAAAAATAATACATGCTCTTGTGGTGTAGTATTACGGACTTGAGTTTTACCTGGCCGGTAGATGTTCCAATCAAATGAATTGCTTTAGTCCTTGGATGATAGACAACTCTGTAGCCTGCCTTTTTTGTTCGGTAACACAAATCAAGGTCGTCGCAGAAAAGGAAGAAGTATGGATCCAACAAACCAATTTCATCCAAAAGGCTTTTGCGAACTATCATGCAGGCCCCAATAACCCAGTCAACATCACGTACTTCACTGTGGCTGCTTCCGGAGAGAAGATATTTTTTGGATTGTGAATTGTTTGGAAATAGTTTTGTGAACAAACCTGTTCTACCAAACAAGGGAGAAAAGTAATTTGGAAAGGAGCGGCAGCTGTGTTGTAGCGAACCGTCATTGTTCAGGAGCTTTGTGCCCAGCACACCAACACTTGGATTTTGTTTCATGAATTCTAATTCTTGCTTTCCAAAAGAGTCAAGAAGGAAACAGTCCGGATTCAATAGTAGCACAAATTCCCCACTACATTGTTCCAGGGCAATGTTGTTGGCTATTGCAAAGCCAAGATTCTCTTTGTTTTGAATTAAGTTTACTCGAGGAAACTTTTTCGCGACCATGACTGTACTATCTTCGTGGCTTGCATTATCAACAACAAAAACTTCAAAAGAGACGCCCTGAACTTTACTGAAAACATTTTCAAGGCAAAGCTGCAGCATATCCCTGGTGTTGTGGTTTACGATTACAATGCTCAAATCAGTTGGCATGTATAATAGTAGGTATTTTCATATATAATATTTGCTTAAGTTATATTTAGATTTACTGCAAATACCCAAGTGCGCGCAGCCTTTGGAATGTTTCCACATCAAATTCTGGAGTCGCTCCTTCCACACTACCACTGTAGTTCTCTATGTGTTCGATTAGTTTTTCTTCTAAGCGAAGCGCCTGCTCGTGTTCCTCATCAACCAAATTAATTGTTTCCTGCGGATCATCACAGAGATTGAACAACTGTGGTTCATCCTGGTAGTGGTCATAAATGTATTTCCAGCATTCCTCTTGCACAGCACTCTTGTAGTATGGCGAGATTATTGGATAGAGATGGGTGAAAGCAAACTGCCTGAAGGAATTTACGTCTCCCTGCATTAGGGGCAGGAGTGAAACGCCTTGTGCTTTCTCAGTACTTGGGATTCCAAGAACGTCAAGAACAGTAGGCATTAGGTCAACGTGCTCTACAAATGAATCAACCTTTTTCCCCTCTGGAAGTGTTCCAGGGAGAGACATTACAAGAGGGACATGGGTTTCTTGGTCATAGAGTGTTCGGGCATGCTCATAGAGAACAGGGAAAGACATTCCTCTATAGAAAGGGGTTTCGTGTTCTCCGAACTGCTCACCGTGATCTGAAGTGTAAACTATTAATGTGTTGTCCTTTACACCGAGCTCCTCAAGTTTGTCAATAACCATCCCAATGTGATCATCGCCAAACCTTATCTCCCCATCATAGCGAGAAATTACTTTTCTTATCTCAGTGAAATGTTGAGGGTATAGCTCGTCGTACATTTTGTTGTAGTCAACATACTGTTCGGTAATGCCATCATGCTCCATATAATTGTCATGCGGATCATACAAGTGGAACCAAAGGAAGAATTTTCCATTGTTTGCGTTTTCCTCCAGCCAATCCAAAGCAAAAGGAGTGGTTTCCGCAGCGAGCCTTACTCCTGGCGGAAAATTGTAATAGTCAAAACCCTGACTCAAACCAGAGTCCCAATCCATCATTCCAACAGAAATTACTGCAGCAGTATTGTAACCATTTGCTTTTAGCACTTCAGCCATCATCAAATACTTTTCAGGAATAGTAACAAAACCGCTTGAGTTTGCCCTCATAGGTCTTGGTTGATAAACAAAAGGATATTGTGACGACATCATTGAGATGTGGCTGCTTGTAGTGTATGGAACAACAGAGTAAGAATTCTCAAATAGCACGCCATACTCTGCCAGCTCGTCAAAGACAGGGGTTGTTTTTCTTGGATAGCCATAGGCGGACATATGGTCATAGCGCGTAGTGTCAAGGACAATGAATAATACATTTGTGTTCTGTGTACTGCTTTGAGTTTGCATTGGCACTTTTTCAATTGCTTCTGGTGCAGCGGCTGTAGGTAATGCAACAGCACCAGTGTGCACTAGCAAAACAAAGCTCGCACTGAGCAGCAACAATACTACAAAAGCTATTGCCTGATTCTTAGTTTCTTCTTTAATTCTTTCACCCTCTTTTCCATGAATCCAAGTGTCAAATACCAAAACAAAACAAAGTATGCAACAAAGACCAATAGGCCTGTTGCCTCATTAAGCATTCTGGCTGTATCAGGGGATACAAATGCTCCCAGAACCAATACAATGTAAAGACGCAGGACATTTACCATAAATGCGCCGAACGCTCCCGGGATATACATTACAAGCGCCTTCTTTAAATGCAGATACTTCCAGTTGAAGAGAAGTAGCACAGAGAAGGCAACAAGGAAATATATTACATTGTTTGCCCCTGCGCTGGCCTCACTAATCCTAATTGCAAACTGGTTTAATTGGACTGTGAGCTGTGCTCCCTGCAAAGTGAAAGCAGCATTAAAACCGCTGACTTTGAGCAGGAAATAAACAAAGAATGTAGTGCTCTCTGCAAGTAGCTTTGTACTTTCCTCTACTACGAGCGCGAACCAGTAGACTAATCCTCCTGCCAAAATCGAGAAAACCAGTTCCTTTCTAAGCTTTGAAAGAGCAAAGCGCGTGAAAGTAATTCCGAACACTGCAAGGAACAGCAGGGCGACCGCTAAAAACTTTAGTATGAAACCAAGTTTGAACAATGCCGAGAATAGGAAGTTGTTTGATTGTTTTGTATACATCAAGATTTCGCCGTCAACTTCTTTCCAAGAGGAACCATCAAACAGAGTGCTGTTGTCTCGCGCAAAACCTTTTCCAACAACAAAGCCGACATTTTCCTCAATCCCTTCACTCGTTTTTGCGAGGAGCTCGATTTTGTTGCTTCCTTGTTTTAAGTGTTCTTTGGAAATTGTGATTTCGAGCCAACCGCTCACATGCTCAGGAAGAGAAGCATACTGTTCAGTAACATTGTAGTCATGACCATTCACTTGAAGAAAAACCTCGGTGTAAGGATTGAAAACATTGTCAAAAAATAGTGAGCCGTGCCAGACACCCTGCCAAGTAATTGTAAGGTCTTCTGCTGGCTGGATCTCAAGAATAACTTCTTTTCTAAGTTTTTGGTCGCGCGCTTCGAGAAAAACCTCACTTATTTGCAGTGAGTCCGCTAGCAGCGGAATTGTCAGGAAACGCCCTGCATCAGGATTAAGTGATTCTGAACCAGGATTTGAAACGATCATTGGACCCCGCTGTCGCCCTATATTAGCGTCAGGAGGAAGTTCTTGCAGTGCAAAAGTACCGTTAACCTCTGCGCCCTCGCGAAGCATTCCATCAAAGTCTGAAAGGGAGAAAGCATAAGCTGAGAACAATAAGAGTGATGCAATTAGCAAGTAAAGGGAATTCTTTTTGCTGAATTTTAATTTTAATTTTTTACCCGATGCTACTGCAAGGAAAACGAAAAGGGAAATTGCTATTCCAGAGAGCCAAATAAATCTTGAAATATTTAGGGCTATAGAAATCTTTTGAAACAAATCGTTTCCAGGAACGAAAAATGAAAACGCTAGCGGAAATAAAACAAAGAGCGCTGCAAGGAAAGCCAGAAGTCTGAATAGGATTGGGTGCAAGCCCACTTTTATTATGATCTCTGGTTGCTTCATTAGAATACCTTCCAAAATCTTCGCTTTTCAATCTTGTGGTCAATTATGCTGCTCTTGCTCAAAAGTTCATCGATAACTTTATAGTCTCGCCAACCAATAAATATCCGAGGATATTTTCCTATTAATTTTAGGGCCCATTTTCTATAAAAAAGGAGGACATTTTTGTAGTTTGGTTTGCCACTAATATCTCCACTGGCATGCTCATGGTGTATACCATTTGCATCCCCCGAAAGCCAGATTGATTCACCAGAGAACTTTGCTTTTAAGCAGAGGTCAACATCTTCCAAACCATAAAAGAATCGTTCGTCAAACCCGCCTAGCTTGTTGAACAGGCTTTTTTTTATCATCAAGCAGGCTCCGGTTACAACAAGTTGCTTGGAGTCCCGACCAAAAAGACCTGACAAGAATTTTGGGTCAAAGCCGTAGAATGCGTGCATTGGCAAAAGGTTTGAGCGAAAGAGAACACCAACATGCTGGATTGTTCCATCAGGAAAGAAAAGGTTTGTTCCAACAATGCCGGCCTCACGCTCATTCATTGTTTTTATCATTGATTCAAGGCAACCATTCTCAAGCAAAACATCGTCGTTTAAAAAGCAAAGTATTTCTCCCTTGCTTGCTTCTACTGCTTGATTGTTACTGTAACTGTAACTCTCGTTTGATTCGTTAAGAATTATCTTACAATTCTTCTTTTTGGAAAGCCTGTTGCAGAGCTCCCTTGTTTCAGGAGTTGGGTCGTTTGCAACAATTATATGTTCATAGTTAAGCTTTGTGCCTGCCTCAAGCACTTTCACGCTTTGTTCAAGTAAATCAGGCCTGTTTCTCGTTGGCGTGATAACGCTTACAATTGGCTTTGTCTCCAACAAACTCCCCAGACTATTTTTTCTACAGTAAGAAATAAAAACGCAAGCACGAGGTGCGAGAGATTAGTCTCGGCGAATGAACTTCATTACAAGTGGCCAGAATATTACAAAGTAAATTATGAACAGGAACATTGCCGCATTGGTGTGGAAAGTATTTATCGCAAACTCCTTGTTGTAATAGGCTCCGATTAGAAGTATTAGGGCTACACGAATAATGTTTACAATGAATACTCCAAGCAAGCCCGGAATATAGAGAATTAAAGCGCGCCTTAGGCTAATGCGATGCCAGTTAAAGATTATTAGTGCAGTGTAAGCAATCAAGAAATATGCCATGCTTTCAACACCGGAACAAATATCTGCAATTGAAACAACAAAACCGTTTATGCCAAGTCTTGGTAAGTTCGGATTATTGAGATTCATTACAGGGTTGAGCATTAGAACCTTGTAGATATTGTAAATTACTGTGGTAACAATAAATGAAAAGAACTGCCAGTAGCCCTGCAGGAACGTTCCAAACCAGTAAACCGCGTAAGCGAAAAAGGTACTGAACGCAAATTCTTTCTTTGCATTAAAAATAATTTGTTTAAGGAAGTTCAATCCAAAAACTGCAAGGAAAAGGAACAGCAAGCCCAATATTTTAAACACAAACCCAAACTTGAAAAGAGTGGAGAACAAAATATTATTTGGTTTGTTTACAAACATAATATATTCATGGTATGGGCCAAGTGCTCTATAGCCACCGTTTCCTGAGATAAAACTGTCGTTTGTAAAGTAGGTTGCCTGAGCCAACAAACCTATTCTTTCACCAGCAGGCCCATTGTCCTTACGAAGTGTAATTGTGTTAAGCCCTGATTTAAAAAAACTTGCAGGAACATTTACTGCAAGCCACTCGATTTGGTTTTTCTCGAGGCCGGCGTAATACTGACTTATATCAAATTCGTTGTCGTTGACAATAAGGCTTACTTGAGAATTGAATTCTGAATCAGGGCCTCCTTGCCAGACAGCAAGGAACTTTATTTCAGTATCCGTTGTTGGCTGTGCATCTAACCTAAGTCGCTTGAGAAAAAATTCGCCCTTTCGATTTAGCAAGTGTACAGCCACAGGAACATGGTCATCCAAAGCACCGTGGGCTATTAGACGCGAAGCGTCCAAGTCAATGGTTGTTTCTTTGTCCAGCTGCACAAGTTCTACACCCTCAACAAGAATAGGATTGATGTCGAGTTGAGTGTAAAAGAGCGCAGCAAACAATAGAATAGAGAGCAAAGCAAATTTTGCATTGGACTTATTAAATGGAATCAACTCAAATTTTTTTGGTCGAACTAAGAATATTAGAATCAGAACTGAGAATGCAGTAAAAATGTAAACTTTCTGGAGCAGGAAGACTGTTCGCATCTTAGCCTCAAAATCAAAGCCCGCGACAAAAAATGAAAATGCAAGGGGCAGAAGAATAAGAAGAATTAGCAAGTAAATAAGGGCTCTTGATATTGAAGAATCGAAAAGATTGATTTTTGGAATGGAAAGCTTTGGAATGCGAAACATAATAGATGCCTCATATAGAAAAAGCGGCTAAAGTATAAATTAGTTTGGGTTTTTATTCCAAGACCTTATCAATAGCCTCTTTCAAAACCTTGAAATCAACTTTGCTTTTCTCCGTGTTAACGAAGACTGTGGGGGTTCCCCTTATCCCTATTGAAGACCCGTAGGAAATATCCCTCTCTAGCTCTACCGAAGTTTCCTTATTGCCAAAACAGTTGTTGAAGGAAGCTGTGTCAAGGCCGAGGTCTGAGGCAAATTGTTTCAAGAGCTCTGCACTCTTTTCTTTATCTCGTTCTTTAGACCAACCGGCAGCATCACCCTGCTTTTCAAATAGTATATCGTGGTATTCCCAAAACTTTTCCTGCCTGCCGGCACAAATAGCTGCAATGGAAGCGTTCTCAGCATTACGATGAATAGATTTCAGGGGGAAATGCCTAAATGCAATTTTAACTTGAGTTGGATAAGCTTCTCTCACTTGCTCTAACACTGATTGAACTTTTTGGCACCAAGGGCACTGGAAGTCCTCGAAAACAGTTATTAGGACAGGGGCATCTGGATTGCCCAAGAGTTCAGCCCCTGCCTCGAGCTCGGCGATAGTTGGTTCTTTCAACGGTACTGCCTCCTTAGCAGCTTTTACATTTTTAGCACGCTCATCAAAGTAGCGCTCAATTGCATCGTCCATTTTTTCAATTGCAAAATTTGCTTTCTTGTTCACAAAATAACCTGTTACTCCTAAAGAAGTAACAATTACTAATGCTAGAAATATAATAGAAAGAGGCGTGGCATATTTTGAGACCGTACTTTTATAATTCATCCAACCAAAATAAGTTGGAAAAGTTTAAAAAGATTGTTAGCGCTGTCTTTCTTTCAAATAGGTTGCGAGTTCTTCCAAGAGCTCTGCTTTTTCACCCAATGGCTCCAAGGCACTCAGAGCCTTGGCAGTAAATTCTTCTTCAAGCTGTGCTGTTTTTTCCTCACCATAAACTTTCACAGCATTTATCTCGTTCTTTTGCTCCTTGTCAAGCAAATCATCCTTGAGCTGGAAAGCAATTCCCAGATTTTCTGCGTACGCGCGCAGTGCCTCGCGCGCCTCAGCAGATGCTTCGCAAATTACTGCTGCGGAATCAACTACGGCAACAAACATGCTTGCGGTTTTTTTCTTGTGAATGAACTCGAGTTGCTTTGCATCCAATTCTGTTCTCTGTAATTCTATGTCAGTAAATTGCCCAACGACAACTCCCCCAGAACCGATTGCACCGGAAATAATTTTTACAACCTCTAAAACTTTTTCGGATTCAACATTCTGTTCCTGTAAGCCCTCAACAATAACCGCGTAAAGCCTATCAAGAAGAGAACAGGCAGCGAGAATCGCAGTTGATTCTCCAAATGCTTTGTGGCATGCTGCTTTTCCCCTGCGCTCATCAGAATTGTCCACGCAGGGAAGATCATCAAGAATAATTGAGCCTGTGTGGGCCAACTCAATAGCAACTGCGGCAGGTAAAACCTTCTCTGCTTTGTAACCCAAACTTTCTGCAACAGCAATGGCTAAAACTGGTCTAATTCGCTTTGCGCCATCAAAAAGGGAGTAGTGAATTGCGTGGTGGAGCTTCTCAGGATAAACAGAAACGGCGGGAACAGCATCTTCCAAAGCGGCTTCTATAAGCTCTTGATTATCTTGCACAAATTGTTTAATGTCCATAACTAAAAAGACCTGCAAAAAGTATTTCAAACTAAGTATGCAATAGCAAAACCAATTTGCGCAACCATGAGAAGTAGATACATGTGAATCCAGCTAGGGTGGTTGCCCTCCAAAGCCATTGCCTCAGGATTCCGCAGCACCAGGTACACAATGTAAGCGCCCCATAGCGCAAGCAAAATCAGCCAAATTGCGCTTCCAACAACCCAACCCATTGCAACCCCTATCGGGATTAACAGAAAGGGAACAACAAAAGCCGGCGACATAAGGTATACGGCTTTTTTCACTCCAAACATTATCGGCAAAGTTCTAATGCCATAGCGGGCATCGCCTTTAATATCAGCAAAGTCCTTGGTTGTTGCCGCACCCAGAACATAGAGGAAAAGAACAGTTCCAATAAACCAGGGCTCTGGGCTAATTGGGACAATTGGTTTTACCACCGCCCAGCCCGCGAGGATAATGAAGAGACCGCGAGGAATTGCAATTGTTATATTCGCAATTAGACCAAAGCGCTTTAGCCGCAAGGGAGGCACACTATAAGAAAGAATGAAAAGAAGGGTAATCCAGCCAAGAATAAAGAACTGTAAGTTCACAAACCAAGCTAGCACTACTCCAAAAATAAAAAGGGCAATTCCAAAATTCCTTGCAGCATTTACACCAATCCTTCCACTTGAAATTGGGCGCGCTGGTTTGTTGATTCTATCAATTTCCAAATCGTAAATCTGATTAAAGACATTACTCATCGCATTCCCAACAGCTATTACAATTGCACCGAGAATAATTGGGATTAACAAGGAAGAAGTGAATTCTATTTTGGGAGCAGATTGCAATGCAACAATTACCATTGCAAGAAAACCTATTGTTGGGCCAAGCAAAGTAAAAGGCCGTAGCAGTTCAATATAATCCTTCAACATTTTTACACTCCTAAAATTAATGTGGAAACAATTATTGCGATAAGTACAGCGCTAAGAGTGCAGAGGAAATTAACTGATTCGTTTCCGAGCCAATTGCTGTTCTCCAAAGTTGCGCCAAGCACGGAATCAATTAACATTCCTGCAAAGCCTGCGATTGTTGCAATTATCATAAAGTTAAATGAAATAAGGCCAACGAGAAAGGATACTGCTGCAATTGCGGCTGCGCCAAGCAATCCGATGAATGTTCCTTGAATAGAAATTGCACCATTTAGACCTGGCTCGGCCGGCCTGAAGTTTGTAATCATAAAGGGCTTTTTGCCAAAAATTTGCCCGAGCTCGGAACTTAGGGTATCGGAGTTGGCTGCGGCAATTGCTGCTGTGAATGCAAGAAGAAAAACTTCATTGAAGGGAGTTGCGACTGCAAGCAGTGCACAGTAAACTGCTACAATGCTGTTTGAGATAACATTTCTCCCACTTCTGATTTTTCTATCGTGTCCAAGGCCCTGCTTTGCTTTATCCCTGTGCTTGAATTTTGTTGCAGCGCTCCCCAATACAAAGAAAGCTAGACCCACCAAAAAACCGTTTATACCTAGAAAAGAAAAAATTGAAACACTGAGTATTGCACCCATTGTTGCACCACGAAGATTTATTGCCCCCTTATCAAGCGCAACAAAAGCAGCGATTGAACTAAGAAGAATTCCGATGAGAACATTATCAAGACTTATTGCAAAAGGAAATTGGGTAAAAGTTAAACTGTGAAGGAATAAGCCTGCTGCTAGTGGCACACTCAGATTATCTTCAATGCGAAGCGAAGAACTTTCCACAAGAGCAGCTACAAAGGCCGTTCCAAGCGCGAACAATATGAGACGGTAAACGCTTTCCAATCCTCCAAGATACCAGAGGAAGAATGCTGCTCCCAGTGTTCCAAAGAGGATGAAGGCAAGTGTTCCTCCAAGGCTTTTGTCAGGATTCCAGGGAATTTTTTTTATTGGAAACTTTTCTCCAAAAATTGTTGCAAAGCCATCTCCCAAAGCCATGATTGCCCAGGCTGCAATAGCTATATGCATTGGAAAAATAATCATGAGGACAAGCACACTGATAGGATAAAATATGACTCCGAGTGAATAGCCTTTCTTCTGCTCTTGCTCTCGCAGAAACCATTCTTTTTTCCGATTGTAAAGAATGTAGATTCCCAGGGCGAAAACTGCTGTGAAAATTATGGCTGTGGCCCTGTCAACGAGTGGAATGAGTAGAGCCAAGAATATTGGCGCAATATGAAGCAATTGTCTGTTCATAATACCAATTACTTTAAAGCAATTAATTAAAGAATACTATAGTGAGAAAATGAGTGTTTTTGTTACAGGGGGAACAGGCTTTCTTGGAAAGCAACTGGTAAAAGAGCTTGCCAAGCAGGATAAAGTACATTTGCTTGCAAGGGAGCAGAGCGATCTAAGTGGGCTTGAGGAGCTTGCAAATGTTAAAGTGTTTAGGGGAGATTTGAAGGATTTGGATTCTGTTGGGGCTGCGATGGATAGTTGTGAAACGGTTTTTCATCTTGCAGCGCTTGTTTCTAGCTGGGGGCCAAGCTGGCACCACTATAGTGTTAATGTAAAGGGTTTTGAGAATGTGGCAAAGATTGCGCTCGCACAGAAAGTGAAGAAGTTTGTTTACTGCAGCAGCTTTCTCGCGTTAGGAAATAGCGATAAGTGTGTGAGCAAGATTGGAGATGAGGAGAAGCTGCACGATAGAAAATTCCACAATCCTTATGAGCGAACAAAATACCTTGGCTTGTGCAAAGCCAGTGAGTTCGCAGAAAATGGTTTGCCAATAGTTACAGTGCTTCCCGGAATTCTTTATGGCGCTGGGGAGTTGCGCGAAAGCAACTACTTTGGAAAATGGATTGAGTCCTACAAAAAAGGAAAGACAATTGTCGTGCCTGGAAAGGGAGACCAGCTCGGATGTTGTTCTTTGATTGGAGATGTAGTGCAGGGAATTCTTTTGGCCTGGAAGAAGGGGGTAGTGAAAGAGAACTATATTCTCGGGGGAGAAAATGTTTCGCTTAACCAATTTGTTTCTGCAATGGAGACTGTTGGAGGCAAAAAGGCAAGAGTAAAACATATTTCTTTTGCAGTACTTAAAATTGGAGCTTGGCTGTCAGAAAAGAAAGGTTTTTTCTCAGGGCAAAAACCAGAGCTTGCGCAACACGAGGTTGAAATTTTCAAACACAATTGGGGCTATAACAGTGCGAAGGCCGAGAAAGAACTGGGTTATAGAATTACACCGCTTGCAAAGGGACTTAAGAAAACTATTTGAAAAGCTTTGCTGCAAAGTAAGCGCGCGCAACAATACGAATTAGATTCTGCTTCGCTTCTCTCAGTTTAAAACCCAAATTATTTTTGTTTGAGAATGCTTTGCACTCCTCTGGCAGCATTACCATCGCAGTTCTAATGTTTGGAGCCATATTAAGAAGAACATCGTTTTCGATTGCTGCATCATACAACCTTTCAAAGGCAGGAAGCACTTCCTTAACCTTTGGTGGATCACGGTTAGCAAAGTTTGTTCCAAGACAAGGCCTGAAAACGCAAAGAGTAGTAACAGCCCCATGCTCAGCAAACCATTCAATTCCCGCAATGGAATCTTTTACTGGCTCTAAGCCAGCAATAATTTCCCCTGCAACTCTGCCTTTCCCAAATAACTTAGAAGTGTAGGCTATTGCATCCAAGTAGCGTTGCTGTGAAATCTTTGCATCTTTTCCAGGACAAACTTCTTTGAAATAGTTTGGAGAGAAAATTTCAATGCAAAAACTTAAGTGATCAACACCAAGGCTCTTTAGTTCGTCATAAATTTTGAAATCCTCTGCTGGCGGACACTGTACTCCCACAAGCAAACCGGTTTCCTTTTTCACAGCCTTGATGAAAGGGAGCAGTGATTTTACTCCTCGACCATACATGAAACCGGTGTTGAAGTGCACAAAAGTAATTTTTTCCTCTTTCATTGCAGCCTTAATTGTTTCCACAACATCCTGCACTGTTTTCACTTCTTCCTCGGTCTTTCCAATGTTTAAGCCGATGGAACAAAAGCGACAGTTCTGCTTTGGTTTCATATCCCAAAAGTTGCAAAGCTCGTTTGCGTAAATTCCAAGGTATGTTCCCTGCATTACACCAATGCGCGACATTTTCTTGCCGGAACTTGTTTCAAGATCATAGAACTTTGGGCGAGGGGGGGGAGTAACCTCAAACAAGAATTCATCTTTGCAGTAAAGTTTGTACTGACCATTCTCCTTGAAGAGTTTATAAGGAGAGTTTTTCACAAAATGCTCTTCTAAGGGAGCGTTGGCCCAAATGCCTTTTGGCAAAATCATTTCAAGGCCAGAACCAAGGCCGCCCCTTGTTCTAAGAATTGCACGTGCGTCTTTCTCCAGCTCGCAGCTCTTGTCAATAAACAGCCCTTTGCAGAAAATGTCGAGTTTTACAAATGCAGGGTCATTCTTGTTAGTCATATTATTCACTTATTTATATATAGTATATATTAATCAAAAAGGTTCCTGCCATCCATAGTTGGAGCCTCTTGTTCGAGCAATGCAAGCACTGTTGGAGCCAAATCCATAATATTTGGGTTTTGAAGCTCTACTTTCTTGTTTATGAGCAAAATACCCTTGGTTATTTCAGGATCAAAAGTAACGTGGTCTCCTGACCACTTGCGTTCATTCCCCTCAATAATGTTCTCTGAAAGTCCGCCTACTGCGGCCTCCCAGGCAATTCTATAGCCATTGTTGAATCCAATCATCAAATCAGGAGCATCATCCAAATCCCCTGAGTAAATCTCTTCTTTTCGCTTTACACTTCTCACAACCAATGCATTGTTATCTGGGTCACGCAACTGCATCAAACCCTCAATTAAATCTGTGCGAACCTGCTCATACTCTTCTCCCTTCTCTATAATTCCAAATCCTTCTCTCCCTTTGAGGTTTATTCTAATTTCTCCTAAAGAAACCGCATAGGCTTTTGTTTTGCTCCAGTCAACATTGCTCCAGAATAAGCCCTCGCCACTATATAGATCACGCAACTGATATACTTTGCCCTGGTCTTTGACAACCATAAAACCGTTTTCCACAAGCCAGGTGTTGATGTTAACGCTTTTTCTGTAAGAGTTGAATCCATGGTCTGAGAGCACTATGAATGTGGTGTCATCATCAAGCTCGGCCATCATTGTTCCAACTATAGAATCAAATTCCTGGTATAGCTTTTGTATTTCCTGACCGTATTTCTCCGCTTCTTTTTCATTGTAGAGCGGATGTTCTCTGTCAATGTAGCGCCAGAACATGTGCTGCAGTCTGTCGGAAGATCCAAACACACTCACAAACAGATTCCAGTCCTTCTTCCTGAACTCCTGGAGAGTGATTTCTTTTCGAGCTGTGAAAACACTATAAACATCCTCGAGGAAAGTTTCCTCATCAATCTTTCCATCATTTAGAGCCCAACTATCCACAGCCCAACCCTGTGTTTTAAAGAGGCCAGCATCACTTGCCAGTTTTTGGATGTAATTAGTTGGATTACTTAGGTCGAAAAAAGGCTGCCTTGGGTCAAAGCTCAGGGGAGCGAGGTAAACTTGGAACGGGTCAACGCTGTTAACGTGAAATCTGGCAATTGCATTAACCCCAATAATCGGGTTCATTGGAAAGTAGAAGGAAAACCAGTTACTCCAGTCCCCCTCTTTTACAACCTGTGTTTGCCCATCAACAGTTATTTTTACGGTTCTTTCTTGCTTGTCAACTTCGAACTCGAGGGGGATTTCAACATCGTTTGTGCCTGAAACAAAAGTACTTGCTTTTCCATTCACAAGGGCGAGAGTGTAAATTTTTCCTCCAGCCTCGGTATCTGTTTCACTCGCTTGCTCTTCTGTGTAAAAACTAAATGTTCCCATTGTTCCCTTTATGTCCGGGACTCCAAGGCCTGAAAGGAGTGCTCCATAGCCGTGCATGTCATCAGCAGGGAAGGTTTGTGGAACCTGTATTATCCTGCTTCTAATTCTTTTCTCTGAAAGAATGTCCCAAAAGTCCTTGCCCTGCTTTTTATTTATGAGAAGCGGCTTTTGCAAGAAGCGCTCCTGAACCTCCACAAGACCAAGGTCTGGCTGATAGGTATCAGGATTAATTTCAAGGAAACCATAGATTTTGTGTTTTCCAGGATTAAGGCCTGTTGAGAATGATGAAAAGGCTACAGGTGTCTCTGCAGGATTTGTTGTTGCAAGGCGTGAATAGCTACCCTGTTCCCTTAGAGCAGAGAAGTTTGGAAGCAGGCCCTGCTGCATGTACTTTTCAGTGAGAACTGGGTCAAGACCGTCAAAGCCAATTATGACCACTTTTTGATCTAATTCAAGTGGCTCTGGTTTTGGGGCAGTAAATAGTGGAATTGCCAGCACTAGGGTTATAACAAGTATTACCACTACAATAGCTGTTTTCCTGCTTTTGAGATTCAACCCATTTCCCCCAACAGAAAAGTGAAGTGATGTTTTTAAGCTCTTTTCGGCGGAAAAACCTGGTTATAGCGAAAAAAACGATAGCTTTAAATACTTCGACAAAGGCAAGTATATAACAGGACTTAGTTAACAAGTGAAGTTCATCCTGGGTGGGGGTTTTTTTCAAAATGAGATACCTTTTTGTCTTAATGGCAATAACATTGATTTGCATTAGCACTTTGGCTATTAGTGTAGATAGCCCTGGCACAGTCTATTTGTATGATGAAGCAAAAGAAGTTAGCTTGAAAATCGTTAACCAGGAAGACAGCGCGCAGGATTACAGCATTGAGTTTGACGCGCCAACAAGGTTCGAGTTAAGCAAGACTACCGGGACCATTGCAGGAAACGGAAGAGAAACTGTTAGCATAAAACTTTACCCTAGAAGCGATCTTGTTGGACAGACCTACAAGAGCAAACTCGAAGTAAATATTGGAAATGAAAGATTTGTAAAGCAACTTAGAATTGTTTTCAGAGGCGCACAGGAAGAGCAGGCAGAGGAACCAGAGCCTGAAGTTAATGGAACTGAAACAGACTTGGCAACAAGTTTCTTCACACTGTTTGCATTGCCGGCCATTACAGCAGAACTTTTGGTCAACCTTGTTTTGATGGTTGTTTCAGCAATTCTGCTTATTGCGTTTATTGCAAGGTTTGTAAAGCGGATGGAGGGACACTAAATGAACAAAACAATTGTTACAGCGATATTCCTATTGGCACTAGCAGCCCAGGCATTTGCATTTGGATTTGGAGTAGACATTTACTCTGACACAGACACTGTATTCTTAAACAGGAATGATTCAATTGGAGTTCCACTCACAATAGAGAACACTAGCAATGAGGAACAGTGCGTTGAATTATTTGCTGAGACTGACTCTCCATATGTTGAGGCAACACCAACAATTACAGAACTTTGCTTGAACAAGGATGAGAAGACAAGTGTAACACTTAATGTTAAGACAATTGATGCGCCGGCAAGCGCATATTTTACAATAACAATGGCTGTAGGAGATGGCTCTTCCGCGTCCTACACCCTAGCAGTTAAGACAGTTAGCGAGCCAGAACTGGAAATAATTCCATTTGAGGGCGATATTTGCAGGGGCGAAGATGATTACTTCTCAGTGCTAGTTAAAAACAACTCAAACGAGCTAAAGCAGATTAGGCTTTGGGCGGACAATGAAATGCTTTTGCCATACTTTTCTCCAGATAGTATAGTGCTTGATTCACAGGAAGAGAAGTATGTTAACGTAGTTGTCCACGCAGGCAGACATACTTTGCTTGGAGATTACAGAGTAAGCCTTTTCGCAGAATCAGGGAGTGAGCAGGCAAAGAAAGTAGCTTTCGTTGACATCAAAGACTGTGAGGAAGAGGAAATAGAATTTGTAATCGAGTTTCCTACAAGCTGCCAGCGGGCAGAGAAGGACGAGGAAGAAAGAGTATCCTACAGTGTTAGAAATTTAACTGATGAGGAAATAGAGCTTAGGGTTGCGATTGAAAGTACTCTCCCAACAGACTACAAGAGCAGAATTAGACTTGAAGAGAATGAAGAGAGAACATTCAGAATAGATGTTACTCCAAGACTTGATGAAGAAACAGGCAGACATGACCTAACACTTATTGTTTGGGATCCTGAGACCGGAAGGACCGAGGAGAGAACAAAGTGTGTGCTTGTAAACACGGTTGCTTCAGGCGCAGTTGAGTTCCTGAACAACAACCTCGAGATAGAGCAAGGGAGCAGCGATGTCTTTATTCTGGTTGCAAAGAACACAGGGGACGAGGAAATAGACTTCCGCATTGACACAATAGAAAACTTTGACACAGATTTAATTGATGTAAGTATTTCAGACTCGCGCTTTGACTTGGATGAGGGTGAGCAGCAGTATGTTTACATTGCAGTAAGCACAATGGGAACAAGTCCACTTGGAAGCTTTGAGTTTGACGTTACAGTAAGAATCGATGGAGAGAATGTAACAGAGACTCTTTACTTCAACGTTGTTGAAACTCTCCCTGAGAGAGAGACAGAGCTTGAGATAACTTCTTTCCCACTGCAGGTAAAAGTTGTGGGTGGAGAAGAAACAAGTTTTATTGCAAGCATCAAAAACAATAGCGAAGAAGCATTAGAGAATATTACAGTTCAGCTTGTTGGATTGCCAAACGGCGCTTTTGCCCCAAGCATCAAAAATCTTTCACTTGAAGCAGGGCAAAGCAGGGATGTGCAGCTTTACATCTCAACCACCGATGTGGAAGAGGGAATTTACACTGCAACAATAGAGGCAAAAACAAGCGAATTCAAGGTAAGCGAGGAAATCGAATTTGTTGTGGAAGCAGAAGCGCAGGCAACAGGTGACGAGCCTGAAGAGGATGATGAAACAGGGCAATTCATATCAGGATTGTTTACAGCAGGCTACAACACAATGCTTGGACTTGTGACCCTTGCAATAGTAATTGCTTTAATCGTTTTGATAGGGAAAGCATTTAGTGGAAACGCGACAAAACTAGAGGAAAACAAAAATAACGATAGAACTTGGTTAAAGGGGGCTTAAAATGAACAAGAAAATGATTTTTTTAGGATTAATCTTGCTGGCTTTTGCAATTGGCATTAGAGCAGCAACACTAACAGGAGACACAGAGCTTGAAGCCGATTGTCTTACACCGGCAAAAGCATTCTATACACTAGAGAATAATACATCAAACAGGCACGCATACCAGATAAACGCTATTGGTGAGACAGGCGACTGGGTTTATATGGGAGCACATGCTGACGCAAGCGACTTGCTTGGCGATGTAACAGGAAAATGGATTGGATCAGAAACCCTTATCGTAGAACTTGACGCAGGTCAAAGAGAAACACTGGTCGTATTTGCAAAGCCCCAAAATTGTTATACAGTGCCAGGAGACTATACCCTCACAATTACTGTTGAGGATGGAGATAGCCTGCAGAAAAATATTACTTTAACCGTTCTAAGTACAAGAGAACTGGATTTGGATGTAGATGTTGATGACTCTACACTAGAGCAGTGTGAAGAAACAGATTTCGAAGTTAACTTAGAGAACATAGGGAGAAGCGACGAGATAGTGCAGCTCTCTCTAACAGGAATCCCTTCAAACTGGTTTGAAATACCTCAAAGCGAATTTTTGCTGGAGAAGGGAGCAACAAGAACACTTACAATGGCTATAGAGCCTGCTTGTGACGCAGAAATCAAAACCTACAACATAGAGGTTAGCGCTGCAATCAAGGGAACCTCCTTTGTTACAAAGGAGACAGCTTCACTTAGTATTGGTGACACACAGGAAATAGAGATGAGTGCTGGCACACTACAAGCATGTAATGATGCAGAAGCAAGCGCAATAATCAGCGTTACAAACAATGGAACTCTTGCTGATGAGCTTGCTCTTAGTGTTGATGGCCCTGACTGGGTTGTCTTGGAAACAGAGAGCCTTGCAATTGATGCAGGAGAAACAAAGGAAGTTGAAGTAGAGTTTAATGAAAGCGGAGCAGATGAAGCATCTTATGATTTCACTGTAAGCGCACACAGCAACAAGTTCAACAAGGACACAGTGGAACAGTTCAGTGTTGGAATTGTTGACTGCTACAATATTGTAATAGATTCTGTAACAGTTAATGGTAGTGCTGACACAGGAGCAGCCTGCCTTGAAGAAAACCCTGTTTATGTCTTCAGCCTAAGCAACTCTGATAAGGCTGTTGACATTGATGTTAGCATTGGTGGAGTAAGTGCAAGCATTAAGCCTGCTTCATTCGAGTTAGCAAAGCAGGAGACAAAAACTGTTGAAGTTGAAGTAGATTTAACAGGGGAAGAAGCAGGAAGCAAAGAATTCAGCCTGCTCCTAAACAGCGATTACTTCACAATCGAGCAAGCCTATGCTTTCGAAGCAGAGGACTGCTATGCAATAGAAGTAGACTATGATGGTTTGACTGAGCCAATAGAGGCAAATGCTGACGGTGAGGCACTTGGCTTTACTGTAAAGCTAAGAAATGTTGGAACAAAGACCAACACAGTTGAAAGCAGTGTTGAGGGCCTTGACTGGATTGACTTNGAGTTTGNANAAACAGAACTTGCACCAGGCGAGGAGAANGGAACATTCCTATACATTGCACCTCCTTANGATGTNAAGGAAGGANTGCANACAGCAAANATAAANCTNAAGGCNAGAGACTTTGTCAGCGCACAGGAAATAGANGTCAATGTTTACGGNGGACTTTACGCTGACATTGGCGAGGCAAGNGTCTCAGCAGAAACAGAACTGGACAACCTCTTAGAGGAAGTGGACAGNACNGTNGAAGTAACNCTTACAATAACAAACGACAGCAANGCATTGCTTAGAGTGAACGACATAAATGTGCTGAACTTCTATGCAGACTATTCTTTTGAGAAAGTAACACTGCAGCCAGAAGAGAGCGTTGAAACAACTGTAAAACTTTTCCTAGGGAAAAATTGGGTTCTTGAAGAGTTCCCAATAACAGTACAGTTCTTCACAGACAAGGGAACACTAACAAGAGCAGTTCTTGTTGACCTCACACCTGAAGAGGAAGACGCAGAAGAGGCGATAACTGCACAGGTTGGATTGTTCAGTCTGGGAAATGCACGCGACGCACTAATCATTGTGATGGTTGCAATCGTAATCGCATTGATTGTAATGCTTGCCCTAAAGGGCAACAAGCCACAGCCAAGCTCAACTCTGACAGGACTTGCAGAGGAAGTGCATGCACAGCCAGGAGCAAAGCTTGAAGAGATTGGCAAGAAGAAGACAAGGAAAAGAGGCAATAAAAGCCCTGCAAAGGGAAAAAAGAAGAAATAAGGCCTCTTTCTTTACTGTTTTTTTAGTTGGTTGCGGGGACAATATTCCGAACAAACCAGTTATCAATATTAGCTAAACAATGGAGAAGACTTGTACATTGTTGCTTTGGCGAAATAGTTAATAGTTCAGTTTTCAGCAAAGTAGACTCATAGTATTGGCAACCTTGCACAGCCAATGTTTGCTTAGAATAATCCACAGTAAAAGTTGTTGTCTTTTTAGTTTCTGAAAAAGTCACAGGGCCAGCAAGCTTGTCCCCCTTGTCATCACCCTCAGGCTCGTCTACAGGACACTCTGTTTTGAAGAGGTAAACATTTCCTTTTCCAACATTAGAGGATAAGTCAAGTTTAATCTCCCCCTCTGTCTTAAGTCTAATCGCACCTGTTGGATTCTTTACAGTTGTGTCCCCTTGCACGAACTTTGTGAACTTAATCTCTGGTTCTTTTCCAAAGGCAATAGACAGCTTTGATTCCACGATTTGGTTTTTGGCAGGAAATTGGCAAGCATAGAAAGTATAAGTTTTACTATCATTTACTAACTGCGATATTGTCTTTCCGTCAATACTGTCAATACTTAGGAAATATTGTCCACGCTCTAATATCTCTTTTGTGAATGTGTAAAGGCTTTTATCTTGCCAGTTAGTTGGTGATGCAGATAACACTACTTGGCCACTGGTAGGGGGCGTAACAACTCTTGTTAGATCGATAGGAGTTACTAATTGTGTAGATGTTGTGTCTGGATTAGATTGTACAGGATTCCCCGTAGAATCTCTATACGCTTCTATACCCCTTCTATAACCTTTTCCAACACCCTCCGCAACACTTTCAACACCGATTACGATCTCTGCAACTACATACCCTGTACCCTCTCCAATAAGTTCCCAATTATCCATAGGAGTAATATCAATTTTTTGCACATTTGGAGCAGTTCGCCTTCGTTGGTCTGCAATGGCACTAAGTAAAACGAACAAATCTTCACATTTTACACCCAATGCAACATAAAGATGTTTATCTTTGTTAATGCCATCTAAAACAACTCCAACAGATTTATCTCCGCCATAAGAATAAGGACTTGCACCACCCTTCGTGGCTCCATATAGGTTACGTTCTATTAGCTCAAATGGGTGAACAATTTCTGTTCCCTTCTTCTCAAAGAACTGCGAGAAATGCAAATCAGTACTTACAGTCCATCCGTTTCCCCCTGTATCGCCAGTATCAGATGTGACTGGAGGGACAGTTGGTGCTGCTACTTCAGGAGCGACTCCATCAGGTTCTTCTATCCAACCAGCAAATGCTATTCCAACAAACAAAATAATGAAACAAAAAACTAGACCCGCTTTTTTGAATGACATATTTAACTACCCCCTGCACTTACCAAATCAGCAGCCGTAACTTGGAAGACTCCTGAAACAATCACTCTTGGATGTTCCGCAGTCTTTGCGAAAACGATATCTACTACCCAAATCTCACTAAGAGGTATTCTACCTGAAACAATTATTCCATCGCTACTTGCGGATGAAATATACTTTAACTCATTGCCCCTAGAATGCTTGGGCCCTTCAGCTTTATACAAACGGATATTTGCAGATAGTTTAACCAATGCAGCGGCCACATCATCAGCAACCCCTTTAGTAACAAGTTGTTGCAGGAACCCTTGTTTAAATGGAAGTTTAACCTTCTTCTCTGAGACTACGATTGTAAATGAAAATCTAATAACTCGATTATCTCCCGCGCTTAGTAAAAGAGAATATTGCCCCGGAACTTGTCCATTAAGTGATTGCTTTAGATCTCCCTTTTGGGTTTTTGGGTCAAATGTACCAATACGCTTTGTGCCTTTCCATAATTCTACGCTTGGAGTTAAACTAAATCCGGTCAAAACATCATAAACATCATCTACTCCCTGCAAGTCCAATGTTTCTAGTTTATTCCTTTCAAACCAATCGGGATTACGATTAAAAAGAATCTTAAAATCTGCCTTTAGTTTATCCAGAGCTGCTTTCTCTGCAGGATCAGGTTCAACAATCAAAGGGACCGTGCGCAAAGCCACGTTGTCCACTCTAAAGTTAATGAGATAGGCACCGTTGCTCGGTATAATCGTATTCAATAATTCGCGCAACTTTTGTAAGTCTGTAGCATTAGTTGGAACAAAATATGCAGGCGTAGACCCTCTTACATTTTCTCTAAACTCTAAAACATAGGGCACTCGTAAGTCATCTAAACGCTTATAATCTTCAGGAGACACACCTTTCACATTAATGGTAGGCGCTTTACCTTCCTCAAATTTTTTTGGCTCAAAATCAAAGCTTTGCTTGAGCTTCTCAGAAAGCACTTTAAGCTCTATTTCCTTTTGATTAGCTTTTTCTATCTCGAAAGAATACTGTTGGGTATGCAGCTTTGCAACAGAATCCTGAATCTCGATATTGAGTATATATTTTCCAGCGGGACGAGTGTTTAAATTATCTAACAATAATTTTTTGTTATCTGGGGCCCCCCTATCTTTAGTAAAAGTCGAAAGGAAAGGCTTCGTCTCTATAATAATAGAATATTTCAAACCATTAAATTCGGTCGGATATATTATTTGAGATTCTTTAGCCCTACCTTCAATAAAATTGTGTACCTTGAACTTGTTTAACGCAGATTGAATATTATTTAGTTCCGCGGGGGGGAGAGTTTTGGCTTCGCGGGTTCTTGCTTGGAGTCTTTCTCTTGTAGTAGTTTGTGCGGTTTCTTTCGCAATAAATTTGATGAAGGCTGTCTTAGAAAAAGTAACATTGAAAGTCTCTATTTGTCCACCCCACCCAAGATCATCTTCCCAATATATCGTAGCCTTCCAGTTAGGCCCAGAAATATTTGTATAAGTATCATCATCTA
>NZBU01000002.1 GCA_002688035.1 Candidatus Iainarchaeum sp.
AAGCAGGCAACTGTTCCAAGCGAACCTGCCTTTTTGTTCTTATGAAGTGCGCCATGCGCTTGGCAGGCATCCTCCACTACAGGCAAAGAGTGCTTTTGTGCAACCTCGTTTATCTCGTCCATTGGACCGCATTGCCCAAATAGGTGGATTGGCATTATTGCTTTTGTTTTATCGGTTATTTTTTCCTCGAGCTTTGTTGGATCCATGTTAAAGTTTTTCTCTACAACGTCAACAAAAACAGGTTTTGCACCGGTGTGAGAAACTGAGAGGGCGGTTGAAACAAAACTATTGCTGCAGGTTATTACTTCATCTCCAGGTCCTGCCCCAAGTGCTTTTAATGTGAGAAAGATTGCTTCTGTTCCTGATGCTACCCCTACAGAGAACTTTGTATCACAGTAGGATGCAAATTCTTCTTCAAAAGCGGAAACATTAGGCCCCAAAACAAAGTGCCCGCTGTCAAGAACTCCTTTCACAGCATTATCTATCTCTTGTTTCATTGAATTGTATTGTCCAACCAAATCAATTGGCGGTATTTTTGTTTCACTCATTCTTGCTCCTCCACCAGTATTGCCAAGTTTCCTCAAGTGTTGAGGGGCCGTGCTTCATCATTTTGAAGCTGCCGCCTTCTTGATGAATATATTTTATTGGAATTTCGCGTATTCTTGCTCCCTCTTTTGTGAGTTTATGGAATAGTTCTATGTGAACTGCAAACCTCTTGCTTGTGAGGTCAATGTTGTCCAAAAACTTTTTCTTAATCATTACAAAGCCTGATCCAATATCACGAACCCTTACTTCAAACATTATTCGATTCATGAGATAGTAGATGCGGCTTGGAATAAGTCTGTTCAGCGGAATTCTGCCCCTTATTCCCTTGTACTTGCTGCCAACGCAAACATCGGCCTTGTCAAGCTTTATTTCATTCAGAAAATCTGGAATCCTTTTAACATCAAAGCTTAGGTCTGCGTCAAAGTAAACTACAATATCTCCTTGTGCGTCCTTGAAAAGCTGGTTCAAGTTGTAGCCCAGGCCCTGGTTGTACTTGTTGAAAAACAATCTAACCTTTTTATCGCGCTTTGCAATCTCCTTCAACTTTTCACGTGTGTTATCAGGGCCGCAATCATCACGAAAAAGAAACTCGTAATCTACTCCCATCTTGTCTATTTGAAATTTTATATCAGCATAAGTATTCTCAATGAACTCTGCCGCATTATAAGTCGGCACCACTACAGATAACTTCATTCCAACACCGTGTAATGCTCTTGGTGAACAGTTTCAGGATTATAGAGCTTTTCAGTGTAAGCAACTATTACAAGTGGAGTATCAGAAATGTTTTTGATTGCGTGCGCGACATTTGGCAGGATCCTGACCCTTACAATGTTTTCTGCGTTTGCATCAACTTCCAGTTCCTTTCTCTCCTTTGTTTCAACATGCTCAAGGGCAATTTTTGCTTTCCCTTGGGTTATTGCAAGCCACTCGTTTTTGTCAGCGTGAAAATGATTGCCGCGCATGCGTCCAGGGGCAAGAGTTGCAATGTAAATTTGCCCAAACTCCTTTTTCTCAAGTTCTGTTGACTTAAGGAATTCTATTAAAAAACCACGGTCATCTACAAATTTGGGCAGTTCTTTGAAATTAGCGTCTATGTCAATCCCCTGTCAAATTTTTAGGCTGAGTATTGTTAATAAGGTTTTGGTACAATCGTGGAAGCCTATCCTGCACTAGTTTTAAGCAAATGCAAACGATTTTAGCTCAAGCTTTGAAAGCTCTTTAACCAATTTAAGTATTTGTTGAGGATGATGCTCCCTTGGCTTTACAATTGAGTGGGCCTGAGAAAAGAAGCGATGCAATTCAGATTCACTGCGCGCCTTTTCAATTGCAGTCAACTCTGTATNCAATGGCANCTGTGCACCATTGCTGTAAAAGTAATCTGGCTTTCTCCCTTGCAGGTTNGCCTTCTCTCCAAACTTTTTNNGATCTGCCAAAGCAAGTTCGCTGCACNCATCATCAGCAGGGNTTTGCNCGAGTTCGAAAAGCTNNTGTTCNTTATTGAACTTTTTGATCTGNGAATCNATTCTNTTTACAACTTGNTGNCCAAATNCAAGCCCTTGCTTTAANTCAAGNGANTCATGCACAAGATTTAAGGCGCACTCGTTAAGGCCAATTATTGAAATTGAAAGTTTTCTATCCCTTAGGGAGTAATAAGGAGTTTTTTCTATTGTCTTGTTTTCCAGGAACTTAAGGGAATTATGCTCATTGAGTGCAAGCGAAATGCTCGAGTTCCTTTCAAGCAGAGCGCGCTTTGCCCTGTCAACAGCCAAGTCAAGTGATCGAAAAAACTTTGTTTCGTTTTTTGCGATAAGGGAGAGCCGAGGAAGGTTAATGGACACAACACTGTTCGAGCCATGACTTTGTGATTGCTTTGAAAAATGGATTGGAGCATGCACTGCTACGGCATTAATTGTCGCAGCCCAAAGCTCATTCTCAAAATCCTCGTTGCCCTTAACCCTAGTTGAGAGGACTGGCGTTGTAAATGGCTTTGCTGCTGCTTGCCCATCCTGCATTATTTCAATCAGAGTGCGATATATTGTTTCGGCTTGCTCGCCAAAACTTTTATAGTTCTCCTCAATCCTTTTTCCATTCAAGATTACTTTTTGCTCTGCGAGTTGCGCAGGAATAGTTGTGTCCAAATTAATTGTGCATGTTTGCTCACTAAGCTGCCCAAGCTTGAACACAAGGCCTTGGAGAAGCTGCTTCATTTCTTTGGCGGAAGTGTGATCGTTGAAAGCGAAAGGCGCGAGAAACCAATTGAGTGAATCAATTGACTGGTGGGAAAAGAAACGCTGATTGTAAATTGTGAATGACGCAGCCTGGCTTACAGCTGTTGAAAAGTGTTTTGGAAGCGCGCTAGTGCATTGCGGAATTCTCACACCATCAAGCATGAAGATTGAGGGAGAAACAAGATTTGAATATGGCTTGAGCTGATCTTCAAAACCATGGATAAAAAGTTCGTTGTCTTTGTGGGATTGTTCCACTTGCGCGCTATGATACTGGGACATTGTATAGTAGTAGGAAAAAGTTGTATTTATAGTTGCGTTATGGCTCAAGTTTTTTGATTTCTTTGGCAGGAACCCCTGCTACAAGAGTGTTTGCCGGAACGCTTTTTCTCACGACACTTCCCGCGCCAACAATTGAATTGTCTCCAATCTCAACGCCATCCAGAATAGTTGCGCTGGCACCAATCCAAACATTGTTCCCAATCTTTATGCCTTTGAATTTGAGAGGCTGGTTGAAGTAGAGTTTTCCTGATTCAGAATACTCATGCTCGATAGCCATAATTGAAACATTGGGTGCGATAAGACAGTTGTCTCCAATTGTTATACCTCCATGCCCATAAATCACACAGCTCTCCCCGATTATTGTTCCTTTCCCTATTCTCACAAAAGCGTTGTGCGGCTTTATAACCGTGTAATTATTTATTCTCACTCTGGGCGCAAGATGAATTAGCTTTGACTGAGCCAGAATGACTGTTCGATCCACAATTGCACGCGTGCGCAAAAAGAGAATAACCTTCTTTTTTGTCAATAGCCTAATTACTTCAGATAGGGTCATGTTTATCCCACAAAATTATTCTCAAACCTGTTTAAAAATTATGCATTTGAAATTTTAATCGGATAAAGTGATGTTTTGCACTGTTTTAAAAATTTATTGCAACGATAATTTGTGGTATTGGAGGCGAATTTTGTTGGATTTGGTTAGCAGAGTTAAATCTATAGATAAAACTCAGGTTTTTTTGCTCATAGTACTATTCCTATTCGCTTTCGGGCTAAGGGCTCATCTTACAAGATATGACCTCTTATTTGGCTTTGACTCTTATTATCACGCTAGAATAAATGCAGAGGTTATAGAGACTGGTATTGCTCCTGTTGTTGACACAATGAGCTGGTATGGTAGCCCACTTGGAGGAGCACCACTCCCTGGAACAGGAGCATTTCTATGGGGATTCAACGCAATAATGTATAAAATTCTTACACTGGGGGCGCCCTATGATAAGGACACATGGATTAATGTCGTGAAGATACTGCCGCCGCTCTATGGCGCACTCATTAGTATTGCAATGTTCTTTTTTGCAAAAGAAATTTTTGGAAAGAAAGCCGGCTATGCCGCCGGATATGCAACAGCATTCTTCTCAGCAGTTGTTCCCGCATTTGTATACAGAACAATGGCGGGCTTTCTCGAGGATGATGCTTTAGGATTCCTATGGATGATCCTAGGGTTAATCTTTTTTATGAAAGCCGTGAAGAATGCCGAGTTCACAAAGAAAAAGATTGCTTACGCAGCAGCAAGCGGAATATTTTTTGGGATCATGGCATTCACCTGGGCAATGTTTGTGTTAGTGCCGCTCGTGCTAGCCGGCTACATGGTATTCTCAATAATAAATATTTATGCTGAAAAAGGAATAAAAAAAGTAATCCCACAAATTGGATTGTTCGTGATTTCAATGGCAACATTTGCCCCAATGACACTATTGGTTGATGATGGGAGATGGATTGAACAAGCCTGGCAATATATCTACAACAGTATTCCTGAATCAATGTCACTGCTTGTCTTTGGCGGCGCAATAGTGTTCCTGCTGGTTATAGCATACTTAATCTTCCTTGGCAACAAAAGCAAAACAGAGGACAAATCAACCAACAAAACCATAAAACTTGTGGCAATGCTATTGCTGTTTGCAACAATAATATTACTTGCAACGGTTTTCCTGACCTCCCCAAATCTCTGGGAGACGAGTGGAGTAATTGGAAAAAGCGTTGGGGAAGAAAATCCAGGTAGAAACTATTTTGGCGAGAAGTATAACGCACTTATCATCCTACCTGTTCTCGCCTTGATTCTTATTCCATTGCGAGTTTACAGGAACAAAAATGACCACTTAAGCATAATAATATTCTTTTGGATTTTCATTACATTCTTTATGGCGTGGTATAAGTTGAAGTTTACTTACACATTTGGGCTACCTATAGCGGCCGCGGCAGGAGTTATAATAGCAGAACTATTATATTTCCTAAAACAAAGATCGGGTCTTGAGAAAAAAGCAATCCTGCTAGCGCTTGGATTCATGTTTTTGGTTGGAATTGCCGCAGGAACCTTGTTTGTAGAGGATAAAGTTCCAAGCATTGAAATGGGTTCGCCTGACTGGAAACAAGCCTTAGAGTGGCTGAGGACCGAGACTCCTGAGGACGCAAAAATGTTTAACTGGTGGGACTATGGACATTGGATTAGCTTTGTTGGAGAACGTGCAGTGCTTACCGATAACAGGAATCTCTATCTTGAACCTTTGCAGGACGTGGCGAAATTCATTATTACGCCGGATCTTGGCGAGGCACTGGATATTGTACAGAGCTATGACTCAGATTATGTGATACTCAGTTATGATAGTTTGCAAAAAGAAGTTAGCTATGCATTCTACGCATACAACACGCTTAACTCAAATGATGTGAGAATAAAGCCTTACTGGGCAGGGCCAAACGTAATCTTTGTTTGCAACAAAGCACTTGAAAACGGTGAGATAAAACTTGTTTGCGGCGGAAATGTTTTAGGGGCACAGCAAACTGCACAACTCCAGCAAGGATGGAACACCGAGCCAAACCAGTTATACGACAACAGGGTTCCATTGTTTGTTTATGTGGATGAGGACGGTTATGCAATGTATGCTCTGAATCCCGCGGTGAACTCAAGTATGATTGCAAAACTCTGGTTCAATAATCCTGATGCAATGAACTTCTTCGAAGAAGTTTATGGCGAGAAAGGCATAAAGATTTTTAGGGTAAAGAAGGATGCAATTGCCGCAAGAGAATAAACACAGATTTTAAACTTTTTTGGGTGGGTAATACTTTTATGATTAACCTTCTTTTGACCATAGCGTTATCGCTTTTATCGTCTTTTGTGATAACCTATGTTGTTACCCCATTCATAATTGGCAAAATGGCGATGCGCGGAATCTATGGCATTGACATGAACAAGCTTGATAAACCAAGAGTGGCCGAGATGGGTGGAACCGCAGTATGGCTAGGGCTAGCAGCAGGAATACTTACAGCAATATTCTCATTCTCATACCTTAATGGGGTAGAATTAAACCTTACTTTACTACTCGCAGGATTTAGCACAATAATGCTCGTCGGTTTCCTTGGAGTCATAGACGATCTTATCGGGTGGAAGAAAGGATTGAAGCAGTGGCAGCACGCACTCATCCCAATATTTGCAGCACTCCCACTAATGGCTGTAAAAGTAACAAATCCTCCAATCGCACTTCCACTCCTAGGGCCAATGCCAGCAGAATATGTTCTTCCAATAATCGGAGTTGTTTCATTTGGCATAATTTATTCACTAATACTTGTTCCAATTGGAGTTAGTGGAGCAAGCAATGCAACAAACATGCTCGCAGGTTTAAACGGTTTAGAGGCAGGGCTTGGAGCAATAATTAGTGCAACACTGCTCGCAATCTCTTTTATGGAAGGGAGAGTTGAGTCCGCAATAATTGCAGCCGGAATGCTTGCATCATTACTCGCGTTCCTGCGATACAATTGGACACCGGCAAAAGTTTTTGGCGGAGACTCTTTAACACTTATCATTGGAGCAGGCTTTGCAACAATTGCAATACTTGGAAACATGGAGAAAGTTGCAGTTCTCTTAATGCTCCTATATTTCATAGAACTTATTCTCAAGGCAAGACACAAATTTGATGTGGAAAGCTTTGGCATTCCAACAAAAGGCGGTTTCCTAAGAGCACCCTTGAAAAGTGGTAGTCTAACACACCTGATAATGAGAAGAGGAAAGTTCACTGAAAAACAAATCGTAACAATTATACTTGGAATGCAGACAATCACCAGCATCCTTGTTTTCCTGATTTACTACTTTAAACTGTTTAGGTTTTTGGTATGAAGATTTGCTTAGCCTGTTCCGCAGGCGGACACTTGACAGAACTACTTCAATTAGAGAAAGCATGGAAGGGAAAAGAACACTATTTTATTTCAGATAATAGAAGCAACGCGGTTGCGCTCTCCAAAAAGGAGAAAGTTTACTTTGTAAAGTGCCCGCGAAGAAACCCGCTTAATCTTGTAATAAATCTCTTTGAATCATTTAACTTGTTTTTGCAAGAAAAGCCAGATGTGGTAATCAGCACAGGCGCCGATACAGCGATAGCAACGTGCTTGCTGGCAAAACTATTTGGGAAGAAAGTTGTTTTTATTGAGAGTTTTTGTAGGATTAAAGAGCCGAGTGTTAGCGGAAAAATAATGTACAGGATTGCCGACCTATTTCTAGTACAGTGGAAAGAGAATTTGAAGTTCTTTCCAAAAGCAGAGTATGCAGGGAGCGTGTTCTAATGGCATTGAAAATATTTGTTTCAGTGGGAACCCACCCTCAACAGTTTGACAGGCTTTTAAGGGAATTGGATGTACTACTTGGAATGGGAAAGTTGAAGGCAACGATTTTTGCACAGACCGGGAACTCTAGTTACAAACCAAAGTTATTTGGTTCGAAGAAATTCTTGGGTGAGCAAGCATACAATAAGAGTATTGCTGATTCAGAATTAATAATTAGCCATGGTGGTGCAGGAACAATAATCAACGCACTGCGCAGAGGCAAAAAACTTATCGTGGTCCCGCGTCTTGAAAGGTTTGGCGAGCACACTAATGATCATCAAATGGATTTAGCAAAAGCCCTGGAAAGCCAGGGAAAATGTTTGGCAGTTTATGATATGGTAAAGCTGGGGCAAACAATCCAAAAAGCCAAGGCATTCAAACCTAGCATTGCCTCGAATAGAGAAAAGCTTGTTTCAAGAATAAAGAGTTTTTTGAAAGACTAGAACCAAGCTTCGCCTTGCTGCTTTTGTTCTTCCAGCATTTTTTTGAGTTGCTCAGCTCTCTTCTTTCTACCAGCCATTATTCCACGCCAGTTCAGAAGATTGTTCCAATAGCTTTGAATAAGTGTCAAAGTTTTTCCATCGGGAAAACTCTGCAGGAACAACAACCCTAAACCAGGAATCCTTTGAATCATTCCAAAGAAACCAAGGTTGTAGAACATTGACCTAAGCCTATGTTCATTCAAAAGTAAATATTGTTTTGGATTCTGTCTTTTTGTGTCGTGACTTCCAACATGTTCTATGATTGCGCGCTCTGTTTCAATTACTTTGTAGCCGGCATTCCAAGCCCTTAGGTTCCAGTCTGTTTCGTCTCCACCATATGGCGAGAAGCTTTTTTCATCATAGCCTCCAAAGTGTTGGTAGGCTTTTCTCTTCATTAACATTGTTGCGCTGCAGACAGAGGCTCTTGTTTTGTCAATTGGCTTTGATTTTACCTTACTACCCTCTCCCCTGCCAACAAGGGTTGCGCCAACACTTGCAATCCTGTTGTCTGACTCCATTAAGTCAACCATTGCAGTCATCCAACCAGAGGTTGTGATTGTATCATTACTCATGAGCATGAAGTATTCGCCCTTTCCCTTTCTAAAACCTTGATTGCTTGCTTTTGGAATACCATAATTTGTAGGATTCTCGATTATTTGCACCCACTTGTACTTTGACTTCATCAGTTCCTTGCTGCCATCGGTACTACCCTGGTCGATTACAATAGTTTCGTAATTAGGGTAAAGAGTATTCTTCTTTATAGAAGCCAGACAGTCCTTTAGCACTGCGATACCATTCCAGTTAAGCAGAATTATTGAAACTAGTTTTCTTTTAGCTTGGGCCATTGGAGAAAAATGGGCTGGAAGGAATTAAAAAGCTTAGCCCTTTTCAATGCAGTTTATCCCCTGCTTTCTAACTTTGTACCACTTGGTTTTAATAGTGTTTTTTATTTATTCCTTTAGTAAAGAGTTCATAGTGATAGTATGGAGAAAATTGTTGTAACAGGCGGAGCAGGATTTATTGGTTGCAATTTGGCAGACCAATTTGCAGAAAAAGCCAAGAGCATTGTGCTATTGGACAATTTTTCGAGAAGAGGCGGCAAAGCAAACGTTGAGTGGTTGAAAAGTAGGCATGACAATATAGAGGTTGTTGAAGCTGACATTACAAAAGATCAAGAAAAGCTGAATGAGACTGTTAAGGGAGCAGACGCAATCTATCACTTTGCAGCACAAGTTGCTGTAACAACAAGTGTTGCAGATCCTAGAAGCGACTTTTTGGATAATGCACTTGGAACATTCAATGTGCTGGAAGCAGTAAGGCAGAATGCTGACAATGCTGCATTGTTCTACAGCAGCACTAACAAGGTTTATGGTGGAATGGAACAGGTTGAGACAGTTGAGAGAAACAGTCGTTACGAGTACAAAGATTTTGCAAAGGGTATTCCTGAAACAATGGTACTAGACTTCCACAGCCCCTATGGTTGTAGTAAGGGAGCAGCAGATCAATATGTTAGAGATTATGCAAGAATTTATGGGTTGAAGACAGCGGTGTTTAGACAGAGTTGCATTTATGGTCAGAGACAATTTGGAATAGAGGACCAGGGCTGGGTTGCATGGTTTACAATTGCTTCAGCACTCGACAAACAACTTACAATTTTTGGAGACGGAAAACAGATTAGGGACATACTGCATGTGGATGACTTGATTAGAGCTTATGGTCTGGCAACAGAACAGATTGAAAAGGTTAAGGGACAAATATTCAATATAGGTGGCGGAGCAGAGAATACAATGTCTTTGCTAGAACTGCTGGCTTTCCTTGAAGAATTCTTCGGAAAAAAGATTGATGTAAAGCACGGGGACTGGAGACCAGGAGACCAACCGGTTTATGTTTCTGACATTTCAAAGGCAAAAGAAGTGTTTGGCTGGGCTCCAAAAATTGGAGTTAAAGATGGTGTGAAGAAGCTTTACGATTGGGTTTTGGAGAACAAAGAAATGTTTGAGGATTTGGAGGCGAAGTAGGATGGATAAAGTTTTGGTTACAGGTGGAGCAGGATTTATTGGATCATTTATTGTTGACGAGTTAGTGGAGAAAGGTTATGAAGTTAGAATTTTAGACAACTTGGATAAGCAAGTGCATCCTACCGGGCAGACCCCTGCTTGGCTTAATGAGAAAGCCGAATTTATGAAAGGAGATGTGCGGAACAAAGAAGATGTTGCAAAAGCAATGGAAGGGATAGATGTGCTGTTTCACGAGGCCGCTGCGGTTGGAGTAGGACAGAGCATGTATGAGATTGATTACTATGTTGATGTTAACACCAGGGGAACAGGAAATGTTCTCGAGTATTTGGCAAACGAAGAGCACAGTGTAAAGAAAATGATGGTTGCTGCTTCAATGAGCGAGTATGGAGAAGGATTGTATAAATGTCCTGACTGTGGGCTTGTAGAACCGCCTTTGCGAGAAGAAGAGCAAATGGCAAAGCAAGAGTGGGAACCAAAGTGCCCTAATTGCGGGAAAGAACTCAAAGCTGTTCCAACACCAGAAACAAAGAATTTGAATTGCAACAGCATTTATGCGCTTACAAAAAAGGACCAAGAAGAAATGGTCTTGATGATTGGAAAAGCCTATGGAATAAAAGCGGTTGCACTGCGCTACTTCAATGTTTTTGGGCCAAGGCAGAGCTTGAGCAACCCTTATACCGGTGTTGCAGCAATTTTCATGAGCAGGATAAAGAACAACCATGCTCCAATAGTTTATGAGGATGGAATGCAAACAAGAGATTTTATTTCAGTACATGATATTGCAAAAGCAAATGTTTTAGCAATGGAAAGCAATGCTGCCAACGGAGAAGTATTTAATGTTGGAAGCGGAAACCCGATCTCAATTAAGGGAGTTGGGGAAACAGTTGCAAAACTATGTGGCTCAGACTTAATGCCCGAGGTTACAAACAAATTTAGGAAGGGAGATGTAAGACATTGCTATGCTGACATTTCAAAGATTAAGAACAAACTTGGTTTTGGGCCAAGTCTTTCATTCGAAGATGGTATGAGCGAGATAATCGAATGGAGCAATACTGTTAAGGCTGAGGACAAGTTTGAGCAAGCAACATCTGAGCTAAAGAAAAAAGGCCTGATCTGATTTGCATGAAAATCTTTTACATTACCTCTGTGCTAGGAGATAGTGGAGGAAGCGAGATTTACACTCGTGACCTTATACTCGAACTAATTAAGCGCGGGCATGAGGTAATGGTTTGCACTACAATTCCTTACGAGGTCAAGGGAGCCAAAATGATTTACTTGCCGAGGTTCGGGCACCATGGAATGTGGAAGTTTGAAGCTCCATTGTTTTATGGAAGGGCACTTAAGGCTGCTCGAGAATTCAAACCCGATATTATACAGAGCCATAGTAACAGCATGATGGGAATTATTGGGCACATGCTCAAAAAGAAGCTGGGAATTCCACACATGCTTTTGATTGAGCTAATTAGTTCACAGAACGTTAACTTGCACACCAAGTTCATTCATTTTACCGAGAAATTTTTCTTGCCGAAGCTAAATTATGACAAGCTAGTTGTTTGGACAGAGCAAATGAAGCAAAAGTTTTTACTGCCCTGGGGCGTTCCTGAGAAAAAAGTTGAAGTAATGCCAGCAGCATTAAACCTTTCAAACTACCCTTTGGATTCAAGTGGAGAAAGTGTGAGAAAAAAGTTTGGAAACAATCTAATTACTTCTATCAAAACACTTTGGGGAACCAATGTAAAGGGCTTAGAGTATGTTGTGCGGGCAATGAAGATTGTGAAGGAAAAACATCCTGATTGGAAGTATGTTATTTTTGGAGATGGAACAGAGAGACCTATTCTCGACAAGCTTGTTGATGAGTTGGGTTTGCAGGAGAATGTTATAATGGCGGGTGAAATAGCTCCTGATAAGTGCAAGGCGGTTTGGGCGACAACAGATATCGCACCGCACAGTTACGTTTACGAGTTCTCAACCTCAATCTCACTGCTAGAATATATGGCAATGGGTAAAGCTTGTGTTGTAACCGACATTGGAAATGTAAAGAACTTTGTGGGTGAGGCGGGAGTTGTTGTAAAGCCCTATGATGAGAAAGCAATGGCTGCAGGAATAATAAAACTCATTGAAAATCCAACGCTTAGAAAAGAGATTGGTAGAAAGGCAAGAAAGAGAGTTGAGGACAAGTACAGCATTAAAGCAAGCGTTAACCAGCTTGAGAAAATTTACGCAGACCTAAAATAATTCTATTCGTGATCTGTTGCTGTTTTTCCAGTTAGACGCATTCTAAGATTAGTGAGAGCGCGATAAAGCTTGTAGTCTAACGGGAAACCGAAAAAGTGATACTTCCACCTAAGCATAGCAGTGTAGTGGAATATTATGTGCAAGGGAATCATATACTTTGAATGTCTTTGCAAATAGCCATCTCTAGCATAAGGGAAAATGAAATAAAGCAGCATTTTGATTCTTTCCTTTCGCTCATCGCTAAACCAAGGGATTGTGTGTAGTCTTCCCCAATCCTCAAGATCTTTAGGTGGCTTAAAACCAATCTCGCAGGCAAAATCATACAACTGATTCCCCGGGTAAGGATAGTATGCGCATACCCTTATTTCCTCATAGTCTTTGTGTTTTCCATAACAACGATCTAGTGCAACAAGCATTGCCTCCCATTCCTCGTCAAGACATGTCTCTATTTGTTCTTGAGTTGCTCCCTTGAAGTTCTTGGTTGGAATTCCAAGCAACCAATTTGAAACAACAGGGAGCTTGTATTGCCTGGCTTTTTCAATAAAGTTCACAATTTCGTCAACATTAAGCTGCTTGTTGATATAGTCAAGAGTGCTTTGTAATCCTGATTCGGCTCCAATCTCTATATCGGTGCAGCCACTTTTCTTTATCAGTTTCCAGGTGTCATCGTTAAAAGAAAGGAATCTTCTTACTCTTCCATTTGCCTTGCTCCACTTAAGTGGCAGTTTTAATGCAATAAGTCTTTTACAGAAATCATTTACTTTTTTCTCGTTAACCATGAAGTTGTCATCACAGACAAGAATCATTTCAACTCCTTTTTCTGCAAAGAATTTCCAATCATTCAAAATCTTGTCATTAGAAATGGCTGACCAGCGCTGTTTGAAGATTGTTGCATTGGAACAGAATGTACAAGCAAATGGACAGCCCTGACTTGCAACATAGCTTACTGCTCTCATCCCATCATAATCGGTTATATAGTCCTCAAAATTTATGAGATCAAACGGCATTGGAGGAAAGTTGTTAACATCCTCAAACTCACGCGGCGGGTTGTGAACTATTTTGCCATTTTTGTCCCTAAAAGATATTCCAGGGAGACCGCGAAGTGTTTTCTTTTCTGCAAGTGCATCAACAACCTCAGAAAAAGCTCTTTCACCCTGACCTTTTACAACAATGTCGGCATAACCGCTTTCGAGAGTATCCTGTGGAAAGAGGCTTGTGTGCCAGCCACCCCAAACAACTGGAACATTTGGTGAGACTTTTCGGATTCTCTTTACAATATCGACTGCTTCAAGAATTGGATAACCTGTAATAATGCCTGCGGCAACACAAACCGCGTCCTTGGATTCTTCTACAATCTCTGCTTTATAGTCTCTGTCAGGGCCTGCTGAAATTAGTTTGATATCATATTTTTTTCGATCAATCATTGACGCTAACTTCAAAAGTCCCAAGGGAAGGCTGTTGTCATAGGTGTGTTTTCTTGGTTTTGGTAAAAACAGAACAACCTTTTGTTTTGACACACCCATCTTCTCCAAAAATTTTAACTATGATCTGTCGCACTCACACCTGTTATCTTTGTTCTAAGTCCAGTGTAGAACTTATACATCTTGTACTCTATTGGGAAGTCGAAGAATCTGTGCTTCCATCTCCACTGTGCACTCTTATGGAATAGTTTCTGTAACCATTTAAACCTTTTTATGTGCCTCTCCTGGTAACTATCTCGTGCGTAAGGGAACAAGAAGTACATTAGCATGTCAAGTTGTGTTCGCATCCGGTTTGAAATCCAGTTTGCAGGCTTGATTTTTCCCCACTCTTCAAGAGTTTTAGGAGGATCAAAGCCCAGTTCGAGAGAAAGTGCGTACAAAGGATTTCCAGGGTAGGGATCATAAGCAAAGAACCTGATTTCATCATAGTCCTTTGTTTTACCATAGCATTTGTCAAGTAAGTCAAACATTGAGTTCAACTGTCTATCCCACTCTGCTTCCCACTCTCGTTGGGTTGCACCCACCATCTTTGGTGTGGGTAGTCCAAGTATTCCTTCGGGAGTTGCTCTTATACCCATCTCCCTTGCCTTTTCCACAAACTGCCTGGTTTCATCAACCTTAAGCTGCTTGTTTATGAAATCCAATAGTTCTTGGTCTCCGGATTCTACACCCATTTGAATATCGTACAAACCACTTTTCTTTATTAGTCTCCAAGTGTCATCACTGAAGCGCAGCATCTGCCGAACTCTTGCTTGTGCTCTGCCCCATCTGAGTGGCCATTTTTTTGCAATAAGTTTTTTGCAAAAGTCCCTTATTCTCTCTTCGCCAATGAAAAAGTTGTCATCAGTAATAATCATGAACTCGATATTGTGCTCTTTTACAAAGAACTCCCAGTCCTTTAGGATTCTATCATTTGAAAGAGCGCTCCACCTTTGCTTGAAAACCATGGGCTCTGCACAATACTTGCAGGCAAATGGACAACCCTGTGTTGTAACATAGGACATTGCCCTCAAACCATCAAAGTTGTCAACATAGTCCTCGACATTAATCAAGTCATAAGGGAGTGGTGGAAAATTATCAAGGTTTTCAAATGGCCTGTCGCCATTCATAGTTATTTTTCCGCTCTTGTCCTTGAAGCCAATCCCGAGTAGTCCTTTCAAACTCTCTTTTTTTACAAGTCGCTCTGCAAGCTCTACAAAAGTTCTTTCCCCTTGAGCAATTACAACAATGTCAGCGTGCTCGCTCTCAAGAGTTTGTTTTGGGAGAATGCTGCAGTGCCAACCACCCCAAATAATTGGAATGTCAGGGTTAACTTTTCTCACGCGTTTTATTACTGAGATAGCGTCAATTATATCATAACCAGTCAAAGCGCGAACAGCAAAGCAAAGAGCGTCCTTACACTCCTCTTCAATCTCTTTCACATAATCGTACTTTGGAGTAGCCGAAATGATTTTTGGGTCAAAGCGCTTCCTATCAAGCATTGAAGCAATCTTTAGCATTGCATAAGGCATACCAGAGCTAAAAGTGTGCTTTCTTGGCTTTGGAGAATAAAGAATTATCTTGTGCTTTTCACCCATCTTTTCAAACAGCTCCGCGTAGCTCTGAAGTAATAGAAGAATAATAGGAAAAGATATTTAAATGGAGTTTTGTTTCGAGATTTGTACCAGCCCTATTTTAAATTTTTAACCAGAAAGTAATCATAAAGAGAGCGATTAACATGGTTTTCTCATTTCCAAAAATCAGCATTGTTGTAGCAACCTATGGAAACAAAGGAGTCTTAGAGCGAGCGCTCAAAGGAATGCTGCAAGTAAATTACCCAAATGAATTTGAGATTATTGTAGTTGATGATGGAAGCAGAGACGGCACACCCCAAATGATGGAAAAGGTTTTTGGAAAAGAAAAGAAAATTAAGTTTATTGGACTTGGGAAAAACCAGGGTGTTTGCAGGGCAAGAAATAGAGGAATTGCAGAAGCAAAATTCCCTATTGTAGTTAACATGGACCATGATTGTATTCCGGAGAAAAGGTGGTTGAAGGAATTAATCAAGCCATTCGAGAACAAGCGAGTCGGAGTAGTAAGTAGTTTTGGAGACTTTGGCGGCACATCAACGGCCTTCCGGAAAAAACTTATTGAAAAGGTCGGTGGCTATGACGAGCGCTACCGCTATTACAGAGAGGATACTGATCTAACTTTCGGGGTAATGGATCTTGGTTATGAGTATGTTCACTTACCTGAACCAATGTACATTCATGATCATGAAGAGGTCACTCCAAAGGGAACAGTTGCATTACTCAAATACTTTTGGAAGCGCTTGAACTATCACCAGAATGACGCACTCTTGTTCAAAAAACATAGGAAGCTAGCCACAAAATTCTTGGATGTGAAAGCAGGGTTCCTTGTAAACCCAAAGAACGATTTTTCAGTTGTAACAGGAACTTGGATGGAGCCATACGAACTTGTACTGAGCTCCCCAAGAGGAATGCGTTTTGTGGAAAACGAAACACCTTTACACGCCGTGCTGATAATTTCGGCGGGAATAATTTACACTATTGCCATAAAGTTGTTCAGACTTATTGGCAGCATTAGATTTGGAACACTGCTCCTCTAATGCTTTAAAAGACATTTCTATCAGGATTGTTACTATGAGTGCATTAGAAAACAAAAGAGTGCTTGTTACCGGCGCAAACGGATTTATTGGAGCATGGCTCTGCCATAGACTTGTGGAGCAGAATACAGAAGTGATTGCACTCATACATGATGACAAGGGCCTGCTTGATTTGCATGGAATAAAAGACAAGGTAACCTGTGTTAGCGGAGATGTAGAGTCAACAGAAGAAATGGGAAAAATCTTCAAAGAACATAAACCTGAATTGTGCTACCACTTGGCTGCAAAGAGTTCTACTCGAGACGCAGCAAAAGATTTACACTCAACATTCAAAACAAATGTTCTTGGAACAGTAAACATTCTTGGACAAGTAAAGGATTATGGTTGCGCAGTAGTATTTGTTTCCACCGTGAAAACTTATGGCGGTTTTACAGACAAGTGTTTTGACGAAGAGCAAAAGTTGGGTGGGACTAGCGCTTATGCTTCAAGCAAAATTGCTGCAGAAGCAGTGTGTAGAATGTTTGCCAAAAACTTTGATTTGAGCGTTTCAATTTCAAGACCTGGAAATGTTTTTGGAGGATATGATGATAATTACTCCAGATTGATTCCTGGTGCGATAAAAAACATTTTCGAGGACAATCCTCCAATAATCAAGGGCGCAGGCGAAAGCAAAATAGACCTTGTTTACATTGAAGACGTTGTCGACGGTTTAATCCTATTAGGCGAGAAAACTATTTCAAAAAGAATGAATGCTGATGCATACAACTTTGGTTCAGGTGAAAGCCACTCGGTAAAAGAAGCAATCGAAATGGTTGCAAAAGCCGTTGGAAAGGATATGGAACCAGAATTCGCAGGCGAGGAAAACGTCTGTACTGAGTGTTTGTGCATTGAAAAGGCCGAAAAAGACCTTGGTTGGAAGCCAAAACACAGTTTGAAGCAGGGTTTGGAGAAAACCGTTGCAGATTTCGAAAAAGCCCTCAAATAAGGGCTTCGATTATTGCACCAAATCCTATATATAAATTTTTTGAACTAAATCATTAGATTCCAAAGGAGCTATAGTGGTGGGAACTAAATGAAGATTCTAATAACAGGTGGAGCAGGATTTATCGGCTCAAACTATGTTCGAATGCACTTAGAGCAAAATCCTAGCGACCAAATTGTAAACCTGGATAAACTAACTTACGCAGGCAGAAAAGAAAGCCTAGTGGACATTGAAGGGAATGAGAATTACGAGTTTATTCAAGGCGACATTTGTGACGCAGAAGCTGTTGAAAAAGCAATGAAGGACTGTGACACAGTAATCAACTTTGCAGCTGAGAGTCATGTTGATCGCTCCCTGGAAGACAGCAGGCATTTTGCAGAGAGCAACTTTTTTGGAGTAAGAGTGCTGTGCGAGCAAGCAAAAAAACAGGGCATTGAAAAGTTTGTGCAAATTTCTACAGACGAAGTCTATGGGCAAATAAAAGAAGGAAGTTTTACAGAACAAAGTGTTGCTCGCCCAAGAAACCCTTACAGCGCAGCAAAAGCTGCCGGGGAACTACTTGCAATGTCATACTTTGAAACATTTGAACTCCCAGTAGTTGTAACAAGAAGCAGCAACAACTATGGACCATACCAGTTCCCGGAAAAAGTGATGCCTCTTTTCATCACCAACTTAATGCAGGGCAAAAAGGTTCCACTGTACGGAGAAGGTTTGCAAATTAGAGACTGGCTTTATGTTGGAGACAACTGTGAGGGAATAAAAACAGTTTTTGAAAAAGGAAAACTTGGGGAAATTTATAATATTGGCGGAGGCAATGAGATTAGAAACATTGACCTCACCAAAATGATCTTAGAAGCAATGGATAAGGGAGAAGAAATGATTGAAAAGGTCCCAGATAGAATTGGACACGATTTTAGATACAGCCTTGACTGCAGCAAAATCGAGAAAGAACTTGGCTGGAAACCAAAGAAAAGCTTTGAGGAAGGACTAAAAGAAACAGTCGACTGGTATAAGAACAATGAACAATGGTGGAAGCCGTTGGTTAAATGAAAGAGGAGATGGTTTAATGGTTTTAAGAGGAGTCATTTTAGCTGGAGGAACAGGAAGCAGATTATTGCCGCTTACAAAGGCAACTAACAAACACTTGCTCCCAATTTACAACAAGCCAATGATTTATTACCCAATAGAAATGCTAAAGTCAGCTGGGATAAAAGATATTCTGATTATTACCGGAACATATCATGCGGGAGATATTTTCTCACACCTTGGTTCTGGAAAAGACTTTGGAGTAAAGTTTACTTACAGAGTACAAGATGAGGCTGGCGGAATTCCAAGCGCAATCGTACTCGCAGAAGACTTTGTTGGAGACGACAAGTTCATTTCAATTAACGGAGACAACATTATTTTCGAAAGCTTGAAAGGCTTTGCAGAAGAGTTTGAGAAAAACTCGCACGAAATGCAGATTTTACTTTACAAGGGAACAGAAGACGAGGCAAAGAAATCTGGAGTTGCTGTTTGCGATGGAAACGTTGTAAAAGAAGTTGTTGAAAAGCCTCCGCAGCCACCATCAAACAACATTATTATTGGAGTTTATTTCCTGAGCCCAAGCTGCTTTGAAGTAATAAGAAATGTGAAGCCATCAAAGCGCGGGGAAACAGAAATTACTGATGTGCAAAGACACTACTTGGAGAAAGACTCTCTTAGAGCAGAATTTCTCAAAGACAAATGGTTGGATGCAGGAGACTTTGATGACTTGCTGCACGCAAACAACGAAACCAAGAAGTTGGAGGGCCAAAAGTGAATGTTGAATCAGCCAACAAGGCCCTGAAAGACTACGAAGAACATGTTTCTTTGGATGATGACGGTTGGGCAAGAAAGAGAGCGCAAGAAGCACTCAAATTTGTGGGCGAGCAAAGTCTTCGCGTTCTTAATGCAGGATGCGGTCCAGGCTTTGACTCTGACGAGTTCAAGAAAGCCGGGCATTATGTTGTTGGAATAGACTTTGACAAAAAACTTGTTGACTTTGCAACAAAAAACGGTTTCCATGACGAGGGAAAAGTTGCAGATCTGTTACAGAAGCTTCCACTCAAAGATAACGATTTTGATGTAGTTCTTTGTAGTGAAGTGGTGGAGCACTTACCATTGATTGAGCCTTTTTTGAAAGAGTGCCACAGGGTATTGAAGAAAGGCGGACTATTACTATTGACTACAGACAATCCTACTTACATTAAGAATAGAATAAAGTTCTTGCTTGGAAAAGCAGACTTCCTGGTTCATCAACCGCACGTTCACTTATACACTCCCGCAAAACTAAAAGAGTTCTTGGAGAAAAACGGTTTCCATGTTCTGCACAAAAAGAATATTGGACACTTCATCCGCGCCGAGTGGGGCGACGTATATCTCATGGTAGCAAAAAAGGAGAACTAAGAAATGACACCGTTTAGGAAAGGTAAAAAAGTACCCAGAAGACCTCAACTAGGAGTAAAGATGTCACAAATGCACTTACAAAAAATGACTGCCGCGGTCCAGAGATTCGAAGGACATCTTAGTATGAAACTAAGAGGGCACACTGTTGAGCCGCAGATTCTAAAGTCTACTTTTGAAGAGGTTATAAACGGAAGAGAACGTATGCTTTCACCTGCCCAACAACATGCAGCAGAAGTGATAAGAAACACAATAAAAAAACCTGATGTTACTATTCAAGAAATACAGGATATTCTTAACGGGCGCACCTGCATTTTTAAAGTGCACCCAGATAAAATACCGAGATGATACTTAATGAAAATCCTGCTAGTCAACCCCCCGTTTTTGCCAAAGTTCAGTAGAAGTAGCAGAAGCCCTGCTGTACCAAAAGGTGGAACTCTCTATTATCCATTGTGGCTTGCATATGCAACAGGGGTATTGGAAAAAGAAGGGCATGACTGTAAACTTGTTGATGCTCCAGCACAGGGCTTGAGTAGAAAAGACATTCTAAAAGTTGTGAAAAAGTTTAAGCCCGAAGTTGTTGTCTTGGATACTAGTACTCCGAGTATTTACAACGATGTGGAAGTATTGGAAGAGATTAAGGCAAAGCATGATTGTTTTGCAGTTTTGGTTGGAACACATGTTAGTGCTCTCCCTTTGAAAACAATGAAGCTTAGTGATAAGATTGACGCAATTGCAATCAAAGAATATGATTACACTTTAAGGGAGCTGGCGAAAGAGTTGGGTAAAAAGAAGCCTGTGCTCAAAAAAGTGAAGGGTCTGGTTTTCAAGAGCGGCAAAAAGATTGTGAACACAGGTGTTAGAAAGCCAATAGAGAATTTGGATGATATTCCATTCGCAAGCAAAGTTTACAAGAAACATTTGAATCACAAAAATTATTTTTACAGTGCAAACCTTTGGCCGGAAATAACAATTGTTACAGGTAGAGGTTGCCCGTTCAACTGCTTGTTCTGCAACTGGGTGCAAAACCTTAACCCTGGAAAGTACAGGACGAGAAGCATTACTAATGTGATAGAAGAATTCAAATATATTGAAAAAGAATTCCCTGAAGTAAAAGAAGTTTTCCTAGAAGATGACACTTTCACAGCAGACTTTAGAAGGGTAAAAGAATTCTGTAAGAAAAAGATTGACGCAGGAATAAAGGTTAAGTGGAGTTGTAATGCTAGAGCAGATGTTCCACTAGACGTTCTAAAGCTAATGAAGAGAGCGGGCTGTAGGCTACTTTGTGTTGGATTTGAGTCCGGTAGCCAGGCAATTTTGAACAAAGCGAGGAAAGGAACAATTATTCCTAGAATTGAGAAGTTCATGCAGGATGCAAAGAAAGCAGGAGTACTTGTTCACGGCTGCTTCATGGTTGGGAATATTGGGGAAACAACTGACACTGCAAGGCAAACAGTAGAGTTTGCGAAAAGACTGAATCCTGATTCGGCACAGTTCTTCCCAATAATGGTTTATCCTGGAACTGGAAGTTATGAGTACTTCAAAAAACAAGGCTGGCTTATAACCGAGGATTACAGCAAATGGCTGGATAGTGAGGGTTCACACAATTGTATGGTTTCAACACCACAGTTAAGCAACAACGAGCTTGTTAGACTTTGTGATGAAGGAAGAAGAGCATTCTATCTTCGACCAAATTATATGACGGGGAAGGCATTGCAGATTGTTAAGACTCCAGAGGAAGCAAGGAGAATTCTCAAAAGCGCTTTTACACTAGCAAAATACTTGCTGCGAGGGAGCAAGGGAGTGAAGAAATGAAAGCAAGTGTGATAATTCCCGCTTACAATGCAGAGAGAAGCATTGGAGCATGCCTAGCAAGTTTGCAGGAACAAAGTTTCAAAGATTTTGAGACAATTGTTGTTGATGATGGAAGCAAGGACAGGACTGCAGAAGTAGTGAAGAGTTTTAAGGGAGTAAAGCTTTTTGTTCAAGCAAATACAGGGCCTGCTGCCGCTAGAAACCTTGGAGCAGAGAAATCAAGTGGGAAAATAATCATTTTTTTAGATAGCGATTGTGTTACAACTATGGATTGGTTAAAAGAAATGCTTGCGCCCTTTGCCGAGAGTGAAGTTGCAGGAGTGCAAGGCAGGTACAAGACAGAGCAAAATAAGATTGTGGCTCGCTTTGTGCAACTTGAGATTGAAGAGCGTTATGAGAAGATGGCAAGGCACAAGTACATTGATTTTATTGGGAGCTATGCTGCAGCATATAGGAAAAATGTCTTTGACAAAATGAATGGTTTTGACACAAGCTTTCCAATGGCAAGTGGGGAAGATACAGATTTGAGTTTTAGGATTAGCAAGGCTGGTTACAAAATGGTTTTTAACCAGAAGGCAATTGTTTTTCACACGCACCCCGAATCACTTGCAAAGTATTTGAAAGTAAAGTTTTTCCGTGCACTATGGAGAATGAAGATTTACAAGAAACACAAGAGAAAAATGATCAAGGATGCTTACACTTCCCAAACAATTAAGCTACAGGCTTTACTTTTTTACTTAATCTTTGGTGCACTGTTGTTAGTGCCATTTTTCAGTGAAGCACTTTACTACACAGGAATACTATTTGGATTATTAGTTTTGACAACGCTTCCTTTCTCACTGTGGGCACTTACAAAGGACTTTGCGGTAGGGCTTGTTAGTCCAGTCATAATTGTGCTTAGAACTGCGATGTTTGGATTTGGGATGATGGGGAGCATACTCAATCATTTGAGGAGATTAATTTGAAAGTTGCACAAGTAGTAAATCATTTTCACCCCTGCATTGGCGGGAAAGAGAGTATTGTAAAGGAACTTTCCCTTGGATTAAAGCAGTCAGGGCACAAGGTTTCTGTTTTTTGTTTGGATAAGTGTGCTGAAGCTGGTAAAAAGTTAAAGCCAAGGGAGCAGTGGAATGGAATTGAGATTAACAGGTTTCCTTTCTTGGATTTACGCTTTTTGAAAGTCGGTTTTCCGAATTTGGGAGAATTGACAAAAGCGGATCTTGTGCATGCGCATGGCCTTTGCTTCCTAACAGACTTTCTTGCGCTAACAAAATTCTTGTACAATAAGCCGTTAGTGCTTTCAACTCATGGCGGAATATTTCACACAAAAACAATCTCGACATTAAAGAGATTATACTTTTACGGTTGGCTCAAACTTATTGGAGGTAGCTTTGACAAGATTATTGCAGTTAGCAAAAACGATTTTGAATTATTCTCAGAAATCTTCCCGGAAGAAAAGATGGAACTAATTGAGAACGCGATTAATGTTGAAAAGTTTGGAACAGTTAAAAGACAGGCAAGACCAAACAGTTTCCTATTTGTGGGCAGGCTTAGTAGGAACAAGCAAGTTGACAAATTACTAGAGGCTTTTGCAATTGTTTTAAGGGAGAAGCCAAATGCAGTTCTCTCGATTGTGGGAAAGGATTTTGATGGAATACTCCCAGAGTTAAGGAAGAAGGCAAAAGAACTCAGTATTGATAAGAATGTGTGGTTTAAGGGAGCAGTAAGTGACCAAAAACTATTAGAGTTATACTCAGAGAACGTATTCTTTGTTTTAGCTTCAAGCTATGAGGGATTTGGAGTAAGTGCAATAGAAGCAATGGCCGCAGGCCTAGTTCCGATACTAAATACACTCCCTTCATTCAAAAGCTTTGTAAAAGAAGGGAGCAATGGTTTCATAGTTGACTTTGAGAATTCTGAGAGTGCGGCAAGAAAAATGGCGGATGCATGCTCCCTTGGAACAAAACTAAGAACTATTAGTGCGAATGCAAAGCAGTCTGTTCAAAAGTTCTCTTGGAAAGAAAAGCTCAAAGAATTCGAAAAAGTCTACAACAAAACTATCTTCTAAGAATTGAGCGCACATTTCTGAATAGCATTAAGAGCTTGTGCTCTATTGGGAAAGCAAAGAACCTATGCTTCCACCTGAACAAAGCTGTCTTGTGAAAAATCCAGTGAATTGGTTTTAGGCCCTTTGCATGTCTCTGCAAATACTTGTTGCAAGAGTAAGGGAAAATAAAATCCATTAGCTGTTGAACCTTCCCATAAAGCTCGTCAGAAATCCAGGGAAGATTCTGCTGCTCGATGTCAAAGAAAGCCCACTCTTCAAGCTTTTTTGGGGGCTTGAAGCCAAGGTCTATGCTCTTTTGGAACAAAGGATTTCCAGGATAAGGAGTAAAGACAAACAACAAGACTTCAAAGTAATCTTTTGTTGGATAGGCTTGGTCAAGCATGTCAAGAATTGCGTTCAACTCTTTCTCGGTTATTGCGTTTCGCTCTGCCTCGCTCTTGGCCTGCTTGTAGGATGGAAAAGGTAAACCAACCATTAGAGAAGGAGTAATCTCAATGTCATACTCCCTTGCAAGTTCGATAAGTTTTACTGTGTCCTCAATCGAAGTCATCTTATTAATTAAATCAAGGCCTTCCTGCATTCCTGACTCTGCACCCACCAAGATATCGGCACAGCCACTTTTCCTCATTAGCTCCCAGGTTTCTTTCTTCATGTTTATGAGCTGTCTTGTCCTACCATTAACTCTGCCCCACTTTATGTTCAAATTGCGCTTGATTATTTCTTTGCATATTTCCTGTACTCTCTTTTCACTTACAAAGAAATTGTCATCACTAAAAGTAACAAAGCCAACATCATGTTTCTTCACAAGCTTTTGTAAGTCTTCGCCAACACGCTTTGCACTCAGACCCTTCCACATTCTCTTGAAGACAAGCGGTTCTGCGCAGAAGCCGCAGTCAAATGGACAGCCCTGGGAAGTAATGTAAACTAGTTCACGAAGTTCATCCCTGTCATCAATAAAATCTTCAACATTAATCAAGTCAACAGGCAAGGGTGGGAAGTTATTTGGATCTTCAAACGGCCTTGGCTTGTTGAAAACAATTTTTTTGTTTTGATCCTTGTAGGCAATTCCCTGCAGGCCACGCAAAGATTTTCCTGATGCAAGTCTCTCTGTAAGCTCTGCAAAAGTTCTTTCTCCCTGTCCAATTACAACAATGTCAGCATACTTGCTCTCCAAAGTTTGTTGAGGGAGAATTGATGCGTGCCAGCCACCCCAAATAATCGGTAACTTCGGGTTAGCCTTTCTAACTTTTTGTATCATGTCAATTGCATTCTGAATCTGATAACCCGTAAGACAGCTAACTGAAAAACAAACAGCGTCCTTTGCGTGCTTCAAAAGCCTGGACTCAAAGTCATAGCGATCTGTAGCCGAGAAAACCTGCACATCAAACTTACTCCTATCAATAAGAGAAGTAGTGCTAAGAACCGACAGTGGCATTGCATGGTGATAATCATGTTTATGCGGTTTGGGTAAGAACACTACTACTTTCTTCTTTTCAACCAATAGAAATCACGCCTTAGAAAGTTGGGGCTTTAAATGTTTTAAAAAGCTATTTGAAGCTGGTTTTTGATTATTGTACCATAGCCCATATATAAAGCTTTTCTGATAATTTTAGATACTGATTCAGTCGTTAAAGACTTGTTTTGGAGTGTTATAATATGGTCAAACTAATTGCTATTGGAGTCGATGGTGGAACGCTAAGTATAATCAAAGACTTAGCGAATAAAGGAGAACTACCTGCATTCAAGAAAATCATGCAAAACGGTTCATATGGCAAGCTTAGAAGCCTAAATCCCCCTGTAACCTGCCCACTCTGGAAGAGTTATAGTACTGGAAAAAACTATGCAAAACTTGGTTCTTACGGTTGGATTGACGTTGACCTAGAAGAAAAAAGAATGAGAGTCAATACTAGCAAGCACTTTAGAAAGTACACAGAGATCTGGGATTATGCAGGGGATGCTGGTTTAAAGTCTGGTGTAATAAACATGTCTCTTAGCTTTCCTCCGCAAAAAATTGATGGTTTTTTTATCTCAGGGAATGCTCCAAGTGACGAAGCCTCCTATACTTATCCAAAAAGTTTGAAAGAAGAGATTACAAAAAAACATAATTACAAGGTTTCAAAGTCAAAGCTCAAGATGTGGATTGAAACCCCTGAACTCGTGAAAGAAACAATGGAGGTAATAAAGTCCAGGTTTGATGTTGCAAAGGCAAAGGTAAATGATGTTGATTTCATGCAAATAATTGCTTATAGGACAGATGCAGTAATGCACTTCATGTGGCAAAGCGATTTCATGAGAGACGTTTACAAGTTAATCGACAAAGAAATCGGTGAGCTGATGGATGCAGCAGGAAAAGACTGCGACTTTGTGATAATGTCAGACCATGGTTTTAGAACACTTGACTGGATCTTTTACTCCAACAACTGGTTGAGGGAGCGCGGTTATTTGGTTGAGAAAAAAAATGCGGGAGATATTTTCAATAGGCTTGGGATCTCCAGAGATTTGCTCTTCAAAATTACTAATGCACTGCACCTCACAAAAATTTTCAAGAAACTGGTTCCAAAGTCCACGTTAAAAAGTATCAAAAGTTGGCATGGAGAGATTGGTGGAGCTGACACCATGTATATAATTGACTGGGATAAGAGTAAGATAATTGGACAGTCTGCAGGAGCATTTTACATCAACCGTGAGGGTAAGGAAAAGCAAGAGCTGATTGACCAGTTGGTTAAAGAACTTCGCGAGCTCAAGAATCCTGCGACAGGAGAAAAAGTAATTGGGGACATTGTTTTCAAAAAAGATATTTACAATGGAGAATTTATTTCAACGGCACCTGACCTTATTGGAGAGCCAAGGGATAAAGTAGAGATTAACGGTTCACTAGGACCAAAAGGATTATTCTCCAATGAACACCATTGGCAGGCAACACACGCACTGAATGGAATGTTCTTCCTTTACGGCCCAAGCTTCAAAAATGTTAAAGAAGAAGGCAAAGCTTCACTACTAGACATCATGCCAACAGTACTGCATGCAATGGGACAAGCTATTCCAACTGATGTTGACGGAAAAGTCTTGGAAGAATACTTTGTGAACAAGAAAAGCGTTGCTTTTAGAGATCCTCTCCCTGAAAAAGATGAGACCGTAACATCAACTGAAAAAGACAGCATTACCCCTGATTAAAAAAATAAGAATTGATACTATGCAAAGTCTTGCAATTGGTTTGGTTGAACAAAGTCCTGGTTGGGAACAACTACTATCTCAAGAAGGGCTTTACTGGAAGAAATGTGATTTGAGCAAACCTGTTTCTGTAAAACAGTTCGCAGTAATAGTTGTGAACAGAAAGCTATCTGAGAAAGAACAAGACAATCTAGATGTGTTTGGATCTACTGGAGGAGAAGTACTGCACAGTGTTGAAACCGAGAAAAAGATTGTGAGCGAGAAGATAGGGAGAAAGGGTTTCAGGGCGGCAGGAAAGTGTTTGCCGGAACAAGTTTCAAAAGTTGACAAGGGAACAGTTAGAAAAGAAGTTGCAAAAGAACTGCGAAGACTGTTGGCAAAAAGAAGACTTCCTTACGTTCAAAAATGGTTTTTTCCAAAGAAGAATGTTCTATCCTTTCACCTTGATGTAGACAATGATGATGTAGATGCCGTGCAACGTGTTTTGGAGAGTACAAAAGAGGCAAGATTAAAGCCAACTTGGTTTGTGAATGGAAAAGCTTGTAAAGAAAAACCAGTCATAGTTAGCTTGCTTGAACACCACAACCAAATAATTGGCTCGCATGGTTGGGAGCACTCAGTACACAAGTTGACTGCGCAGAACAGTGCAAGCATTAGAAAGAGCATTGATTTCTTGAAAAAGAATGGAGTGAAGAGTGTGAAAGGTTATTCTTCACCAGACGGACACTGGAATACAGGCCTTGAAAAAGCAATGGAGTCAAACAAAATAGATTACGCTGTTTGCTTCGCAAAATCTTTCCTGGATTTACCATTTGAAATAAACAAGACAATGATTCTGGGAAGTTATCCTATTTGTGTTGGAATCATGAAGACTCGTGATTTTAGCGAGAGAAAGATGAAGCAGTTTTTCAAAGAAGCAATCGATAATTGTTTGGATGCAGAAATTCCCTGCCTACTCTATGGACATCCAAGCAAGAGAATGGAGCGCTATCCAAAAATTATAAATTTTATCGCAGATTATGGAAGAAAAAAGGGTTTGGACATTGTTTCACTCGAAGAATACACTGCTTGGTGGAGAAAGCGTTCGGGAAAGAACTTCCAGGCGTTTGTTGACAAGGGAAATCTTGTTGTGAAAACAGGGAACAATGACAGCGACTTCAAGCTGCGCGTTGTAAGCGATGGAAAGCAAAGACTCATGCCGTTGAAGAGTGCGCGCGTTAGATTAAAAGGAAGTTCATGGAAAAAGTTTTCAGAAAAGAAAACCAAGTTTACATGCAAGGGATTCACAAGGCCCGGTGTAAGGCACATTGGAAAGAGACTTGCTGGAAGAATACTGGGGAAATGAAAATGGAAAGACTAGTTTCAATCGTAATCCTCAACTGGAATGGGAAAAAAGATGTAGAACAGTGCATTGACTCACTCTACAAGAACACTTCCTACAAAAACTTTGAAATAGTTCTCGTAGACAACGGGAGTAAAGATGGAAGCGTTGAAGTACTCAAAGAAATGAAAAAGAAAGGCCTCATACACCAACTAATTTTGAATGATGAGAACAAAGGATTTGGCGGTGGAAACAATCAAGGCATGGCAATCGCAAAGGGAGATTATATCTTCCTACTGAACAACGACACTTTTGTAACCAAGAACTGGTTGAAGAACATTGTTACTGTTGCAGAGGCGAAGGAGGATGTTGGAATTGTTGGCCCACACTTTCCTTTAGTGGATAATCCTGATTTCATCTTTGGTGGGGGATACATTGATGATGCTGGAAGAGCAATAAACATGTACAATAAAGATGACAGGGATGTGGAGCAGGTTAGTGGTGGCGCCTTCCTCATAAAGAAGCCAGTGTTGGACCGAGTAGGTTTTTTTGACCCAGGATTTTTTCCAATATACTTTGAGGAAAGCGATTATTGTGCAAGAGCTAGGAGAGCAGGATTCAAGATTTTCTTCACAACAAAGAGCAAAGTGCTACATAACGAAAGTGCTTCTACCAAGCGCCAGACAAGCAAATGGCAGTATGTAACCATAAACAAGAACAGGTTAAGGCACATGCTAATACACTTTCCAAAGTTGAGATTGGTTAAAAGTGTTTTCTGGGAGATATTGAGGTTTGTGAAAGAACTAGGGCAGTTTAGGGCACACTGGTTGTTAGAAGCATGGTTTATCAACCTCAAAAGCACTAAAGACATTGTAAGCAAAAGGATTAATTATAAGAAAGGAAAACTTTTTGTAGAGGCAAAAGAATGATTGAGATAAGAGAAGCCACAAACCTTGAAGCAGTAAAGGAACTTGAAGGGCAATGGCGAAAACTAGAGAAAAACCTGTTTGTTTCCTTTGACTGGGTTGTTTCATGGTTTGAGTGTAAAAAAGACAGTAAACCATTTGTTCTCTCTGCATGGAACAACAACCAGCTTGTTGGAATTGCCCCACTTGCACTAGAAAATGAGATACTGGTCTTTGCAGGACAGCAATATGGGAATCACCTTGACTTTATTTGTGAAAAACAAGAAGTTGCAAAAGCACTTGCCAAAAAAATATTGAACAGTTCCTGGAAGCGCGTTGAATTCAAACACTTGGTGGATGAACCCCTTTTCCTAAAATCTCTGAAAGATGGACTTATCTTAAAGAAAGAACAGGGAGAAGGCAGTAATGTTATACACCTTGTAACCATGGAAAAATATTATGCAGGATTAAAGAAAAAGAACCGCAAGAACAATAGAAATGTTCTAAGCAAATTAGAGAGAGCTTACAAAATAGAGACAAGACTTGTGGGAAAAGATGAATTTAAAGAATCCTGGAATGCTTTTGTGGAAATGCACTTGGGCAATATTGCAGCACACAAAAACAAAACCATCTTGGAACAAGGTTGGTTCCAGTGTTTCTACAAGAATACGGCACAAAGAGCTTTGGCGCACGATAAACTATTCTTGATGGAACTTCTGCTTGATGGAAAGCTTACCGGGAGTCTATTTGGGGTAGTGCAAGGAAAAACCTTGAATGTAATGAACATTGGTTACCTGGCTGGAGAAGAAAAGCAAAGTATTGGAACTGTATTGTTCTTGAAAGCAATGGAATTGTGCTGCAAGAAGAAGATTGGGAACTATGATTTGCTTTCAGGCGGGAAAGATTATAAGGAAAAACTTGGAGCACAAGAGAAAAGCACTTTGGAATTATACTTGTTCAGAAACAAGACAAGCGAGAAAACTTTTACCCTGAAGAAAAAGGTTAAAGGATTTGGAAAAAAGGTGCTAGGTAGATGAAGAAGCACATTGCAATAGTTCTTGGGACAAGACCCGAGATAATAAAACTTGTAGAACTCATTACTAGATTAAAGAGTGATGATCGTGTTAAGACAACGGTTATTTTTACTGGACAACACTATGACTATAACCTCTGCCAAGTGTTCATGGATGATTTGAAGCTCCCAAAGATTGACAAAAACCTTGGAATTTCTGGAACAAGAAAAGAACAAGTCAAAAAAATGGTTTCAAATATCATTTCTTTCATCAAAGAGAACAAAGTTGATGTGGTTGTGGCTGAGGGAGACACAAACAGTGTTCTAGCAGCAGCGCTCGCAGCATACTACACAAAAACAAAGTTTGCGCACGTAGAAGCAGGGCTAAGAAGCTTTGACTCACGCATGCCGGAAGAATGGAACAGAGTTCTATCCGATAATATTTCATTTTACTCTTTCGCTCCAACAGAACTGGCTGCAAAAAACCTCCAGAAGAGCAAGTGCTACAAGGGAGGAATAGTACTAACAGGCAACACAATTGTTGAAGCAGTTCAAAAGAACCTTGAGCAAGCCAAGAAATCAGAAATACTAGACAAATTGAATTTACAGCCAGGAAAGTACGCCGTACTAACAGCCCACAGGCAGGAATATGTTGACACAAAAGAGAACCTGGAGCAACTGATAAAAGCACTCGGCAGAATTGATTTCGAAATAATCTTCCCAATACACCCACGCACAGAAAAAATGCTAAAAGAATTCAACTTACTCGAAAAGTTGAAGGGACTGAAGAACTTGCGCATTATAGAACCGGTTGGCTACTTTGATTTTTTGAAACTTTCTTCCAACAGCGCTTTCCTACTCTCAGATAGTGGGGGAATACAGGAAGAAGCAAGTGTTTACAAGCGATACGTCATTGTAATGAGAGACAACACTGAGAGACCGGAAATACTTGGAACTTTCGGGGAATTAACAGGTTACAACGCAGAAAAGATTGTTGACGCAGTTAGCAGAGCAGTGAACAGCAAGGGAAAACTTGATAACATTCCTTGTCCTTTTGGAGATGGAAAGGCCAGTGAGAGAATAGCAAATATTTTGGTGGAAAAATGAAGAAACTGAAAGTCTTGTTCAACACTTCCAAAGGCTCCTTCGATAACCAGGGAGGCGGAGAAATACAATTACTTGAAACAAAAGCCGGTTTGGAAAAATTAGGACACAGTGTAAAGATTTTTGAGCAAGAAAATTACTCCGTTGACATTGGAAACTTTGATATATTCCACAATTTTAATATTCATAGAGACAACTATGGTTTTGTTGCCGAAGCGAAGGCTAAGGGGGTGCCTGTTGCAATTAGCACAATTTATTGGAGTGCACTTGGACGTGCCCTGTCTTGGAACACAAGCATTTCAGACAAACTAAAGCTTGTTGGAGTAGAGTTAATCAACAGGTTTGATTTTGCAAACTTGAGCAAAGTGAGAAAAATGGTGCAGATGGTAGATGTACTGCTCCCTAACAGTGTTGCTGAAGCAATGCAATTGGAAAAAATATTCGGTGTTGACAAGAATAAGATTAAGGTAGTACACAATGGGGTAGAAGAGAGGTTTGCAAAGGCGTCTCCAAAACTTTTTGAAGAGAATCATGACCTTGGAAGCTTCGCCCTATATGTTGGCAGAATAGAGGAGAGAAAAAACGTGTTAAAACTAATTAATTCGTTCAACTCCCTTGAGCGAAAGGAGAAACTCGTGATTATTGGTAGTGCTGCAGAAAAAGACCAACAGTATTTTGAAAAATGTCGGCGCACAGCAGGAGCCAACGTGCTTTTCTTACCCCCACTCCCTCATAATAGCAAGATGCTTGAGTCAATTTATGCCGCATGCAAAGTTTTCTGCCTACCGAGTTGGTATGAGACACCAGGATTGGCGGCACTTGAAGCAGGACTAGCCGGAGCAAACCTTGTTGTAACAAGTGAAGGCTGCACAAGAGAATACTTTGGAGAACACGCACTCTACGCCAACCCAGCAGACAGTAAGGATATTGCAGAGAAGATTAAGATTGGCCTGGATAAAGCCAAGGGAAAAGCCCTTAGCAATCACATTCAAGAAAACTTTTTATGGAAGAACGCTGCACTGGAAACAGTTGAAGCTTATGCAGGAGTGGTAAAATGACCAAACTACTGCTCGTAAACAGCAAGGAAGAGTTCTTTGAAGGGAAAAGTCTTGCAGGAAAAGATGCAATAGTACTTACAACAGACTACGAGGCAATGAAAGAAGCACAGAAGGCAGGCTGCACTACAAAGATTCCAAGGGATTATTTAACATTTAAAGAGTGTGAAGCAATTGATGAGAAAGCCCAGTTTATTGACAGGCAATGGTATCGGCTTTCAAAGCAGAGGATTGTGTACAAGGGAGTAGAGCTCCCGTTGTTAGAGGAAAATACTTTGCTTGTTAGGCTCGTTTCTATACTCAAGCGTGTTTTTGCAACAAAAAAAGCAATTGAAAAGGAAAAGCCAGAAACAATTTTTTACTGCAAGGATAACGAAGTATTCAAAGAAGTTGTGAAGGGATTTGGAAAGCGCATTAAAACCAAAGTGTTTAAAGCCAAAAAAGTTGAGCGAAACTCTTTCAACAAAATTGACTTTGAGTGGATTAAGAAAAATTGGAAGCGTGCAGCAAAAAAAGTTATTACTCTACAAGCTCCAAAAGAAGATCACAACAGAATTGTTATTGCGATGAAGGAAAGGGGTTTTGCAGGAGCACTCAAAGAAGCACTGGACAAAGATCCTAAAGTAGAACTATTGAATCTCGACGATTTTATTCTTGAAAAAACTTTTAGCCCACATTATTGGGGAAAAGGATTTGGTGCAAGCAAAAAAGAATTGCGTGAATTCAGCCAGGCTTGGAAAGAAATGTCAAGTATGCAGGTTTTTTTAGATGCAATGAAATTCAGGAACATTGACTTACTTCCTTTACTCAAACCAATTTTCGACAGTCTTTTCAAGGAAAGATTTGGAAAGATGACCGTTCTTATTGACGCTTTTGACTTTTGGATTAAAAGAGAGAAGCCGCGTATAATAGTTCTCTGGGCCGATAATTTGCCTGTAGAGCGAATGATGGCGCTTGTTGCAAAACAAAACAATGTTCCAACAATGGTAGTAATGCATGGCATTGTTTCAAGAGGCCCAGGCTTTGTTCCAATATATGCGGATTACCTTGCTTCCTATGGTAAGGGAGATAAAAAGATTTTCAAAAAGCTTGGGGAAGATCCCAAAAAGGTTGTTCCCTTGGGAGCACCAAGATTTGACGAACTTTTGCACAACAAGAAAAACCTGCATACCACACATGAATTCTATGCCAAGAATTTGTTTGATAGTAGGAAGAAGATTGTGGCATTTGCAGCCCAACCTGTCATGAAAAAGAGGGCAGTAGACTTCCTTGATGACAAGGACCGAATAAATGAATTAATTATTGAAGCTTTCAATGAACTTAAAGATGTGCAGCTTGTGATAAAGCCTCATCCTGCAGAATATCTTGGGAGCTACAACAATGTTATTGAGGCCCTTGGGAGCAGAGCCAAGGTACTGCGGGACATAAATGTTTACGACATGCTGAATGCTTGCGAATTACTTATTACTGGAAGTTCAACCGTTGGATTGGAGGCAATGATTTTAGGAACGCCAATGATTGAAGTAAAGCCATCCAAGGCTGATGATAATTATCCTTACTGGGAGTCAGGAGCAGCACTCAAAGCAGAAACAGGGAAGCAGTTGGCAACAGCAATCAAAAAACTTTTGTTTGACAAGAAAGCACTTGCAAAAAACACGGTTAAAAGAAAGGCTTTCCTCAAAGAGTATGCAAGTGGAATTGATGGAAAAGCGACAAAGAAGACTGTGGAGTTTGTCAAAGAACTGGCTAAAAAGGCCTAAAGGTTCAGGAATGTACCAAAAGCATTTATTAACCTTTTTTGGGAAGAGTTGAATATGGTTATGGACGCAATGAAGAAGATTTTATCAGGAAAAACAGTGCTTGTCACAGGAGGCACAGGCTTCTTGGGGAGAGCACTTGTAGAAGAACTACTTAACTACGATGTGCAGAGCATCCGCGTGTTTAGCAGGGATGAGTTAAAGCACCACGAGGTTCAGGAAAAGTTTGAAAAGAACCCGAGAATTAGGAATCTTGTGGGAGATGTGCGCGACTACGACAGGCTAAACGAGGCTGTTAAGGGAGCAGATATAGTTATTCACGCTGCCGCAATGAAGAGAATCGATTTAATCGAGTACAATGTTGCAGAGGCAATTAAGACAAATGTTATAGGAACAATGAATGTTGCAAGAAGCTGTATTGAAAACAATGTTGAGAAAGCAGTTTTTGTTTCAACAGACAAAGCATGTTCCCCTGTGAACAGTTATGGCGCAACAAAGATGCTTGGTGAAAGAGTTTTCATTGAAAGCAATTACAGTAAGGGTGAGAGTAAGACAGCTCTTATCAGTGTGAGATATGGAAATGTTCTTGAGAGTACAGGAAGTGTAATTCCTTACTTTGTTGACAAGATTAAGAAGGGAGAAGAAATTCCTCTTACAGATGATCGAATGACTCGTTTTATCATAACACCAAAGCGCTCAGTCCAACTTATTTTTGAAGCAATTGAGCATGGTGTGGGTGGAGAATTATTTGTTCCAAAGCTGGACAGTTTGAGTCTCGTTGGTTTGATAGATTTACTGCAGGAACACTACAAGGGAAAAAGTAAAGTAAAGACAGTTGGAATTAGACCCGGTGAAAAGATTCACGAAGAACTCTTGAATGCAGAAGAGTGCAGGAGAGCTTTCGAATTGAATGACAACTATGTTGTTTTGAGCCAGATCGATCATTACCAAAAAAATGTTAAGTATCCTTATTTGAATGGAAAAAAACCGGTTGGCTTTTCCAAGTATGGCAGCGAAGACTTTGTGGCTGATAAAGCCAAGTTGAAGAAGCTTTTGGAAAATGCTAAAGTTCTAAATTGAAGAGTTGGATTATAATGCAGAAAAGGAAATCTTTTTTGCCCTATGGGCTACACTGGATCAATGAACAGGACATCAAAGCCGTCGAAGAAGTTTTGAAAGGATCTTGGATCACACAGGGTCCAAAAATAAAAGAGTTTGAGGACAAGCTCGCTAATTTTGTAGGAGCAGAACACGCTGTAGCGGTTAACAGCGGGACTGCAGCACTGGAGATTGCTGCTCGAGCCGTTGGAGTGGAAAATGGAACGGAACTAATCACTACTCCCTTGAGCTTTGTTGCAACCGCAAATGCCGCGCTATTCAACAATGCAGATGTTAAGTTTGTTGACATTGATGAGGAAACATTCAACCTTGATCCTAGTGCAATAGAAGCTGCTGTGGGGCCAGATACTAGGGCTATAGCGCCTGTACATTTTGCCGGACAGTGCGCCGAAATGACGAAAATTAGTCAAATTGCCAAAGAAAAAGGCCTATCTGTCATTGAAGATTCGTCCCATGCCTTGGGGGCAGAGCTTGATGGAAAGAAAGCAGGGGTATTTGGCGATGTGAGTTGTTTTTCCTTTCACCCAGTAAAACACATTACTGCAGGAGAAGGAGGAACCATAACAACCAACAGCAAAGAGCTGTATGAAGAACTCTTAAGGCTTAGAAATCACGGTATTACAAAGGATGCTCAAAAGAGACACGGAGCAGACGCAGGATATGCTTATGATGTTGTGGAACTTAGCAGGAATTTTCGCATAACAGATATTTCGTGCGCACTAGCATCAAGCCAGTTGAATAGAATTGAAGACTTCCTAAAAAGAAGACAAGAGATTGCAGACAAGTACACAAAAGCATTTGAAGGAGTTGAGGGAGTAACTACTCCGATAGTCAAGGAAAATAGAAAGCATGCTTGGCATCTTTATTGTGTGCAAGTTGAGAACAGGGACAAGTTGTTCAAGTTTTTGCGCGAGCAAAACATCGGAGTTAATGTTCACTATATTCCAATTTACAGGCACACTCTTTACAAAGAACGTTACAACCTTAATCCAAAGGACTTCCCAAATACAGAGCATGTGTTTGAAAGAATTCTCTCACTACCAATATTCCCAAAGATGACTGATGAGGATGTAGACTATGTTATTGCAAAAGTCGAAGAGGGAATCAAAGAGGTTTCAAAATGAGTGAGCTAAAAATTGGTGGAAAAAAAGTTGGAGGGAAAAACCCTTGCTTTGTAATTGCTGAAGCCGGAAGCAATCACAACAGAAAGCTCTCACAGGCAAAAAAGCTTATTGATGTTGCAGTTGAAGCCGGAGCTGATGCTGTAAAGTTTCAAACTTATTCTGCAGAATCCTTGTACAGTAAAAAAACCAAGAAAATGAAGTACTTGGAAAAAATAACTTCGGAAAAGCAAAGCGTTTGGGATTTGATTAAGGCAATTGAAATGCCGCGCGAGTGGCAATCCAAGCTCTCAAAGTACTGCAAGAAGAAAGGAATAATATTTTTGTCAACTCCCTTTGACCTAAAAGCTGTTGACGAACTTGCTGCGCTAAAGGTTCCCGCTTACAAAATGGCTTCCTTTGAAATGCTTGACACTGTTCTCCTAAAGCATGCTGCGAAAAAGAAGAAGCCGATGATTCTTTCAACCGGAATGGCTTCAATGGCAGAGGTAAAGGAAGCAGTTAGAACAGTTAAGTCCACGGGAAACAAAAAGATTGCATTACTGCACTGTAGCATTGGTTATCCCCCACCATTCAAGGACGTTAACCTTAACGCAATCAAAACAATGCAGAAAACATTTCCAGGGATACCGATTGGTTATAGTGATCATACAATGAGCATTGCAATTCCTGCTGCAGCAGTAGCACTTGGCGCAAAGATTGTGGAGAAACACTTTACACTAAGCAGAAAACTTAAAGGTCCTGATCATCCTTTCGCTCTCGAGCCAAGTGAACTCAAGGCAATGGTCAAGGGAATTAGAGAAACAGAGCAAAGTCTTGGAACCGGAAATAAAAAGTTGATGGCTTCTGAGCGTGAGATGCACAAGCTTGCCAGGAGAAGCGTTGTTTCTGCAACAGACATTCCAAAGGGAACAAAGATTATTAGAAAGATGCTTACAACAAAGCGTCCTGGTTATGGTATTGCACCAAAGTTCTTTGAAAAGCTTATTGGGAAAAAAGCAAAACGCAACATCGAAGAGGACGAAGTTTTAACCTGGAAAGTGGTTTGAATGATTGGCGCAATAATACAGGCGAGAATGGGTTCTACTCGACTGCCTGGAAAAAACATGAAGAAAGTTAATGGCAAGCCTTTGCTTTGGTTTGTTGTTGAAAGACTTAGAGAGTGCAAGAACCTTGACGAAATTGTTGTTGCAACTACTGACACAAAGAAAGATGATGTAATAGAAGAGTTCTGCAAGAAGAACAACATCAAGTGCTTTCGCGGTTCAGAGGAAAATGTTTTAGAGCGCTACTACCAAGCTGCAAGCGCCAATAATCTTGAAACAATTGTTAGAATTACCGCTGACTGCCCTCTAATTGACCCCATAACCGTTGACAAAGCTATAGATTTGTTTAGAGAGAGCAAAACAGATTATGTGAGCAATGTTGCTTCAAGAAGCTTTCCCCGCGGACTAGATGTAGAAGTTTTCTCCTTTCAAGCTTTAGAGAAAGCATTTAGCGAGGCAGAGAAAGATATGGACAAGGAGCATGTTACACATTACATTTACAACAACAAGGACAAGTTTAAAACAACTGAATTGAAAGCAACAGACCACCTTTTTAGGCCGGAATTAAGACTTTGTGTTGACACTGAAAACGACTTCAAGGTTGTAGAAGAGATTCTCTCGCACTTTGAATATCCAATGATTGAGATAATGCAGGTAATAGACTTTGTGGACAGTAAGCCAGAGCTCTTGAAGACAATTATAGCTGAAGAAGACAAATATAGGGATAAAAGCAAGGTAAAACAGAGGTTTTTGAAGTGAAAGTCGCAATAAGAGTCGATGGAAACAAGGAAATGGGCTTTGGGCACATGTATAGGCAAAGGTCTTTGTCACAGGCCTTTCCAAAAGACACAAAAATATTTTTTCTAACAAAAACGCCCTTGGATGCAAAAGCAGTTATTGGAGAAGCACAGATAATTGCTCTTGAGGAAAACGATTTAGAGCAGGTTCTATCCTTTGTAAAAGAAAACTCAATAGATGTTGTTATAACAGACAATTATAATCTTGACGAAAACTATCTAAGCGAATTGCACAGGGCTTGTGCTGTTGCAACAGTGGATGACTTAAACCACTTGGAAAAATATGATGTTGACTTAATCATAAACCAGAACATTTATGGAAAAGACCTTGATTACAACTGTGGAAACTGCAAGGTTCTGGGGGGGACAGAATACGCAATCATTGGAGAAAATTTTGTTGAGCTGGACAGGGAAGAAAAACTTGTGAACGAAACTCCTAAAATGCTTGTAACTTTTGGCGGAGCAGACAAACATCACTTGGCTGTGAAGGTTGCTGACGCGCTCAGCGATTTTGAGGAAAAGATTCACGCAGTATTTGTTCTTGGAAACGGATTTGAAGACAAAGAGCTGCTTAACAAAGAATTGGAGAGCTGGAGCAATTCTTTTGAAATATTGCATGACGTAAAGAACATGGCTCCGGTCATACTTGGATGCGATTTTGCGGTTAGCGCTGCAGGCACAACAACATACGAGCTAGCTTACTGCGGCACACCAACAATAAGCATTTGCCAGGCAGACAACCAAAAAGACATTGCCGCAGGAATGCAAAAAGCAGAATTTTCAATTAATTTGGGCGATGCGCAGGATGTTTTGGCAGAAGAAATTAGAGACGCGGTACAACTTATCCTACTTGACAAAGAGCTAAGGGAAAGAATGGCTAATGTGGGGAAAAACCTTGTTGATGGCAGGGGAGCAGAGCGTGTAGCAGAAGCAATTGCGGGGTTAGCAAAATGAAAATACTTTTTTACGGCGCACAGCAGGCCGGAGAAATAGTCTTGAAAAAGCTCGTTAGCCTTGGACACGAAGTTATTGTTGTGCCTGATAAAAAGGATGAGCATGTTGGCCCAGTAGCCAAAGAACTTGGTTTAGAAATGTTAGAGCATGATTCCCTTAACTCAAAAGAGTTCTTGGAAAAAGCTAGGGCACTAAAACCAGATCTTCTTGTTTCATGCCATGGCCGCGAAATAATCGGAAAAGAACTCTTGGACATCCCAAGCAAGGGAGCAATAAACATGCATCCCTGCAAATACAAGTATCCTGGAGCAAGACCAATCAAAAGAATGCTGGAGGGTGGAGAAAAGCGGGCTTCTGTCGCAGTCCACTGCATGACAGAGGAAGTTGACAAGGGAGAAACGATTTGCGAACTATTCCTAGATGTTGAGGGCGCAGGAACAGAAGAAGAAGTCTACAAACTGCTTTACCCCCTCTATAAAGATGCGATTGAGAAGGCATTGGACGAGTTAAACAGCCAACAGAAAGATTAAATACTATAAACTGATTATTATTCGAATAATATGGAAGATATAAAACCTATCGAAAAGACAACTGGTAAGAAGTCCAAATCATTCTTTTTGAAGGGCGGCGCGTTATCGGCACTAATTGGAGGCATTTTGTTCGCAGCAGGCCACAGCCTTGCAATTGCGTTTATAGCAGCTGCAGTGGTATTTTTAGTGATTACTGCATTCTTTGGAAGCCTTTTTAGTTAATGTGACGAGCTAATTGAAAAGGCATTAGAAGAATTTCTAGATAAATTCTTTTCAGTTCCCAAAACATTTAAATCTTCGGGGTAACTACAATATGGCTACATGTTAGATATGTTTATAAACTTGTAGTCACATAGTTTTTGTTATGGTTTTTGTTGAGAAAAGAAAGATGAAGGGGAAGACGCAATATTACCTGGTTAAGTCGTTCAGGGAAAAGGGAAAAGTCCGGAAGAAGAGTGTTTTCCTTGGAACTGATTTGAATGCCACGCAACTGGGGAAACTGGTTGAGGATGCAAAAGTTGTTCTGGGCGAGATAAACTTTGACAAAGTTTTGGATGGAAAAGAGATTGGAGAGTTTGAGAAATTGAAAAACCGGCTTGGCAAGCAGATTAGAGAGATGGATGCAGACAGCTTTTACCAGCATTTCCTGGCAGAGTTTACTTATGACTCAAATGCCATTGAGGGTTCAAGTCTTACTCTGCAGGAAACCACAAACGTGCTGTTTGAAGAGATTTCACCTGAAAACAAGCCCATGAAGCATGTGCAAGAGGCAAAGAACCACAAGAATGCTTTCGATTTTGTAATGGCTCTGAAACAGGAAAGACTGAATAACAGCATTATTTGCCGCACACAAGAAAAGGTTGTTGAAAAAACCCTTCCGAAGCATCTTAGCGATTTTGGGGGAAAGCTCAGGCGTTCAAATGTAAGGGTTGGAACTCACATTGCCCCATCTTACTACTCTGTGCCAAGAAAGCTGGGGGCTCTCATAAAATGGTTCAACGCAAATAACAAAAAATACCATCCGATTATTGTGGCAGCATACTTTCACTCAGAATTTGAGAACATCCACCCATTTGTTGACGGCAATGGCAGGACAGGAAGGCTCTTAATAAATTTCATGTTGCAAAATGCCGGCTACCCCCCAATAACAATCTTCTTCAAATACAGGCAAAAATATTATCAAGCCCTTGAAAAAGCTAGAAAAGATAAAAACCTGGAACCGCTGATAAAAATAATGGAAAAATGTTACCAAGACATGCTCAAGCTATACTCGCCAAAAGTATGACTTAAGGAATTAGGAAAATACACTCTAAATAAACCGCTCAACAAACGAATTCAAGAACCCGAGTTGTATCCCTATTTTTTTCTCGAACAGCAAGAGCAGTTCGAAGTCCTCTTTCTCAAAGCCCTTGAGCAAAAGAAGTATTAGCAAGTAGAGTGCCATATATGCCAAGCCCAATCCGACCAACAATGGCAAGGAATCAAAGTTGAATAAGCCTGAAACAATGAACAAGGGAGCAGTGGCAATAATTCCTGCTGCAATTGATTTCACATAGTTCAAATTGTATGGGTGCATTCCTGTTTCAAAGAAGACCTCTACAAGGCTTAACAGGTTCCACAGGGCATAAGAGGCTGCGGTTGCTGTTGCCGCACCCACTATCCCGTAGACAGGAATTAGAATCCAGTTGAGTGCAATGTTGGTTGTTCCTGCTATAACAGTGTTAATCAAGTCATACTTTGTTTTTCCTACTGCCCTAAGCATGCTTTGTGTTGGGCCAACTGCGGCTATAACAAAAAAACCTAGTGCGAGAATTGAGAGCGCCATAAAACCTGAAGCATACTCTTGCCCATAGAAAGCAACAATAATCTGCGGAGCAAAAATGAAGAAGAAAAGCAATGGTGGAAGGGAGAGCGAGAAAATCCATCTTGTAATCAGTTGGAATGCCTGTTTCATCTCCTGCTTTTTGCCCAGGGCAAAGTATCCGGTTACAATCGGCAGGAACAAAACAACCAAACTATTGTATGCAAGCAATTGAAGTCTTGCAATTGTCTCAGCCACACTGTAAACACCAACACTAGCCGTGTCAATGAAATAACCCAGCATGAAAGAGTCAATGCTTGTAAGCATGAATGCAAAAAATGAGGCAGCCAAAAGAGGCCAAGAGAAGTTAAACAACTTTCTAAAATCATAATCTGCCTTGACCTTTGTTCTAACAAATGGGTAAACCTTTTTTTGCACAAAGTAAAATGATATAATCAAAGAGATCGCATAACTCAGAAGTAAAGAAAGCGCTGCTCCCATAAGAGTGAATCCTAACAGGAAGAATGCTCCGTACAAAACAATCTTTGAAATGTTTTCAATAAAGTTTCTGATGTAGATTTTGTACTTGATTTTCTTGAATCCCTCCATTGCTAACAGTAGAGAGGTTACGATTGTTCCAAGTGGAACTATGAATGCAAATATTCTGAGTATATCGGCAAGCAGTGGCTGGTTGTAGATTGTGATTCCAATGAAATCTGCCGACAGATACAAGAGTGTTGCAAAGAATGCTGATGAAACAATGTTTATGAGAATTCCGGAAACCAGTGTTCCCTTGACCTTTTCCTCTTCTCCCTTGCTCCTGTAAAACGCGATGTAGCGACTGATTGCATAAGGGAGACCTAGGTTTGCAAACATTATTGAAAATCCTAGTACTCCAAGAGCAATTGAGAATATTCCAAGTAGTTCCGGGCCAAGAGTTCTGGCCAAGAGGATACTGTAAATGTATCCAAAGACTTTGCTTGCTAAAAAGCCAATGAAGGTTATGCCTGCTCCCTTAACGATTATCGAGAAATCTTTCATGTCAAGCCACCATTAACCTTGTAGAGTGCAGCACACTCCTCCCTGAAAAGCTCTTCCAGTGCTCCCTTGTTGTGCATCTCCCTTACAGCGTCAATGTCCCAAGGGTTATCAACACAGGTTACTGCAAAGTGCGTAATCTCAAGTTCTTTTAAGCGCGAGTATATTTCTTCCTGCGACAAAGCCATTACAATCGGAATTGGATCATCCTGCTTGCTAATTACAAATGCTTCCTCTGGCCCCAGCGCATTTCTCTCGCTGAAGTAGCGCACAGCTCTAACATGGTTTCCGGCAACAATTATCATGCTATCAACAGGTGTTTCTCCAATAGCATCGTAGAGTGCTGTGCTCTGCTGGAAACTATTTCCATAGTAAACCGAAAGCAAAGCAATGTTTAGGAAACTGTAGACTGCAATCAAAACCGTGAGGGCGACTAGAATCTTTTTCTTGTTCCCTGTAAGATTCCTAAGGCCCTGTGCAAATGTAATTGCAAGCAAAGGCACTACAGGGAAAAGCATTCGAGCCTTTGGAAAAAACCTGCTTCTAAGTAGCACCGCAATCATTGCAATGGAAAACAAGAACAGCAAAGCAATAGCATATGGTTCTTTGTTCTTAGCCTGCTTTAGCAAACTCACTACCAAAAAAAGAGAGAGCGGAATTGTAAGTAGTGAGAATAGCAGGAAGTATGTTTCATATGGAAGCGCGTTTATGAATGGGAAAATGTTTTGTGCAAAGCCACTTTGAAATGCAGGCTCAGGTGGGAAAGCCCAGAAGTTAGCGTTAAGATCAATCCAGAAAACAAGTGGGCTTAGACTGCTTGCTGATGAGAGGCCCCAAGCAGGATAACTTGCAACATGCTCAATAACTCCGGGATTCGAAGAAAAAAGCTCTCCAGTATTAAGAAAGTCTAGAACAAACCATCCCCCTGAAAGCACAAGCGCTAAAATTACAAAGATTGCAATTGGTTTGGTTTGCAAATTCTTCTTTTTTGCCGTAAAAGCAAACAATAAAACAAATATCGGAAGAAGTAACGCAGCATTTAGCTTTGTTACACTCATGGCGGCCAATGGAAAAATACTAACCCACATAAACTTGTTCTGCCCAGTTTCCCTGAATTTCACATAAAGCCAAAAGGCAAACATCACAAATATTGTGACAAGTGTTTCAACATAGTTTACTCCCCCAAATTTCGTAATTAATGGAAGTATTGTGAAGAAGACCATTCCATAAACCCAGTGCTCAGGGAAAAGCTTTCTGAGGAGTACAAATGCGAGGAGCAGCTGTACAAGTGAAACAAGCAGCGTAAAGTGCACTGCGTGGACAAATTGGATTGGTTGACCCAAAAGAATTGATCCTACTGCCACAAAAGTGTGGAATAGTGGTGGGGGAAGAGCACTTATTTCAAAGATTCCTGCTGCCCCTGTTTGAAAAAAGCCTGTTTCTACTGCTCCCTTGGCTATTGTCAAGTGGTAGAGAGTATCGCTTAGAGCAGAGTCTGGCAAAGCTACGGCAGTAAAAAGCCTGACGGCAACGCCAACGATAAATATGAGTAAAAATAGCTTTCTATAATCAGACATCTTAGATAGACTAATTGCGAAAAGATATATAAATCATTTACGGAATCTGCTGGTACAAAAATCGAATCCCTGTTTTGAGAAGCTATTTATTGTTTTCGCCAGCTACTTGATTTAACATGCCTGCAAATAAACTGATTGTACTAATACCCGCATTCAACGAAGAGAACACAATCGCTTCAGTTGTAAAATCAATTCCCAGAAAAATCACAGGAATTGGAAAGGTAGAAGTGCTAGTACTAGATGATGGGAGCAAAGATAGAACCGTTGCAAAAGCAAAGAGCGCGGGGGCAACAAAAGTAGTTTCCCACCCAAAAAACCTTGGACTAGGAATTGCCTTTCAGGATGGAGTATGGGAAGCACTCAAAATGAAAGCCGACATCATAGTAAACATTGATGCCGACGGCCAATTCAACCCCAACGATATCCCAAAACTAATTGCGCCAATTCTTAACCAGCAGGTAGACGTAACAACCTGCACGCGCTTCAAAGACAAGGCACTAGAACCAAAAATGCCCTGGGTAAAAAAGTTTGGCAACAACCTATTCACCAAACTAATCAACTACCTAACAAAAAGCAATTTTACCGACACGCAGTGCGGCTTTCGAGCATACACAAAAGACGCCGCACTCAAAATGAACCTCTTTGGAAAATTCACTTACACGCAAGAAGCACTTATGGACCTAATCCACAAAGGAATGACAGTAGTCGAAGTCCCCTGCAAGGTTGTGGGCGAGCGCGACGGCAAAAGCCGTGTAGTAAAACACTGGTACAGCTACGGCATAAAAGCGCTCATCATAATCACAAGAGCACTTCGCGACCACAAACCACTCAAGTTCTTCGGGGGGCTAGGAGTACTATTCGCAGGAGCAGGAATCATCTACGGCGCACTCCTATGGGTCATCTCTCTCACACCAGGAGTCGACATCGCATTCTGGAGAATAATCCTAGTATTCTTACTAATCCTACTCGGAGTACTAATGGGCGGATTTGGACTGCTCGCAGACATGAGCGACAGACAAAAGAAAATACAAGAAGAGATTCTTTATAGGATGAAGAAAGGGGAAATTGAAGGAAAGTAGTGCCGGGAAAAGATTTTATTTTCTCGCGTGTTTCAGAGTTTTTCTGAGTTTTTTTGCTCTTCTTTTTCTTTTTGCCTTGATTGCTCTGTAACGGAGTCTTGTTAACTCTGGTTTTATTCTTCCACGCGCTCTTTCCATTAAGGTCCTGCCTGAAAGATCCACTGCCGCCCTGTAGGGTATCATTCGTTTGAGAGTAGGGAGATGAATTGCGCCAGCCAGCACAAACTGTGGCTTTTGGTTTTGCAGTCTTTTTCTCCAGCGGGCTTCTCGAACAGGCATCTTTAACAGAGCCTCTAATCTTTCTTTTTTTTGTCCCGCTTTCCCTTTCCCAGCAAAGTTATATGGTCATGCGACAAATCTGTCATTTTTCTTGCCATTGCCCTTGATTCAAGCGGCAAAAACCTCACTTTTTTTGAAATAAAAAATTTTTGAATCTCTACTTGGAAAATCAGGTCTTGCTTTACACTCTGGAGCTCAAGCTTGCGAGCCACCAACTCTTCTTGGTTTGCACCCTTTTCCCTCATTCGCTCCCCTGTTTCCGCAACCTTGGTGTCAATTGCATTTAAAATCCTTCCAACTTTTCCCTCTTCAATTAGATTGGTTATAAACTCCACGTTTGCTCTGGATTCCTCCCTTGCCACAAGGTCTCCTTTTTTGATCCCACATTTCTCCAATTCATCAATCACTCTATTAGCATTATCTAGTCCGCTATGTACAAAGCCAATTAACACTGCCCCGCCCTTGCTTTTCATGAAAAGAATTAGCTTTATTCAAGTATTTTAATGTTCCTGCCAACAACTAACGGCACAGCAGTGCCAGAGTCTACTTTTTCTTGAAGATGTTGGCAAAGGCTTTTGCTCCTGAGAAGAGCAACTTTGGATTCTTGATAATGCGTTTAAGGGCGTAGCCTGGCCTAAAGTAAATTTCTCTGTAGGCTTTTTTGTACATGCGCTCTACTAGCTCGCGCTTGATTGCACCATACTCATAGTAGGCTTTGCCACTGTAGCTTCCAAACTCTGCCCAGTCATCAACCAGGAAGCGACCTTCGTCATCGATGAGGTGGTAGAGTTGTGTTCCAGGATATGGCACGGTAATTGTAAACTGCACAAGATCCAGTGGAAGTGATTTTGCAAAGTCAATTGTTTGCTGCATTGTTTCCTCTGTGTCGTAAGGGAGGCCAATCATGAAGAAGCCGATTGTTTCTATTCCCGCTTCTTTTGCCCACTTTACTGCATCGCGGACCTGCTCTAGCTTTATTCCCTTGCCAACCTTGTTCAAGACTTCCTGGTTTCCTGATTCGATTCCAAAGGATAGCTGGTAGCAACCAGCTTTCTTCATTAACTTTAGGAGTGAGAGATCAAGTGTGTCAACGCGCACGCCGTTTGGGCAATTCCAATCAAATTTTAATTTTCTTTGAATTATTTCACGGCAAATGTCAATTGTGCGCTGCCTGTTCTGTGAAAAGTTATCATCGATGAATGCAATTTCTTTGCAGCCATACTCTTTCTGAAGATACTCTACCTCATCAACCACATTCTTTGGAGAACGCATCCTATAGTATCTACCAAAGACTCCCTTGAAACAATAAATGCAACCATAAGGACAACCACGCGAAGTCATAATTTTCAGGTAAGGATGTTTTCTAGTTGGAGAAGTATATTTTTCTAGTGGCAAGCCATGCCAGTTAGGAAATGGAATTGAATCAATGTCTTTGATTAATTCGTTTTGAAGTATTTTCTTTTTGGAAGTGAATATTTCTAAAACACTTTTTTCACCTTCCCCTAAAACCACTTTGTCCGCGTGCTTAAGCGCTTCTTTTGGAAGAATTGAAACATGCGGTCCCCCAAGCATTACCTTTTTTCCTGCGGCGCGAAGCTTGTCAGCCAAGTCATATGCATTCTTCGCAGTTGGAGTAAAAACTGTTAGGCCAACCCACTCGGAATCAATCTTTTTAATGTCAACTTCCATTCCGGCTGTCTCATCAATTATTTCTGTGCGAATACCATTCTTTTCCAAGATTGCCTTCAAGTAGGCAATTCCAAGCGGAGGACTAGGATGTGAAACATATACCCCAAAAGCCGGATTGATTAGTGTAATAGATTTTCCCATAGCAAATATTTGTCTATGCAAAGCTTTTATTGTATTGTTTTTCAATGATTGCACCAATATCTTTTATAAAAACTTAATTTGATGAGTTTAGTATAAGGAGACTGATTTTTCTTGAAACTCTTGATAATTGGTTTGGATGGTGCTTCCCCAGAACTAATAAAAAAGTGGGCGCTTGAGGGAAAGCTCCCTTACTTCAAAAAGCTTATTGGCAATGGCTGCTTTGCAAGACTTGAATCTACAATACACCCTATTACCGGACCGGCCTGGACTACATTCTTGACGGGAAAGAATCCTGGAAAACATGGGATTTATGATTGGAGTTCTAGAAAAGAAGGGAGCTATGACATCGAGTTAAACTACCAGAGGAAAAAGGAGTCATACACTTTCTTCCACCTGCTCGGAGAAAAAGGAAAGCGAGTCGGCCTGCTAAACGTTCCAAGCACATTTCCACCAACAAAAATTAATGGTTTTATTGTCAGCGGTTTTCTTACACCCGATACCGATACAGAATTCACTTTCCCAAAACCACTTAGAAAAGAACTCCTAGAACAGTTCCCCGATTATTTCTTCTCACCCAAGAACAAGTTTGAGCCAGATGCTAAAAGTGCAAAAGGCTTTTTGAGCGAAGTCAACAAAATGACAGAGCAAAGAAAGCAGGCCTCCCTTTACTTGATGGATAAGAAGAATATGGATGTTTTTATGGTTACCTTCATGGGCCTTGATCACTTACAGCACTACTTTTGGAGGTTTATGGATGAAAAACATCCAAGATATGACCCTATGCTTGGGAAAGAGTTTGGTGACGCGATCCTAAAGCTTTACCAGAGAATTGACGGAATTGTGAAAGAACTTCATGAGAAAGCCGGAAGTACTACTCCCTTGTTGATGATGTCTGATCATGGGATGGGAAGGCATGAGAAAGCGGTTTACATTAACAATTGGCTGCATAAAAAGGGTTTGCTTGTTCTCAAGAAGAGTTTTGGTGCTTCTGTTAAGAGGGCAATGCATGGAATTGGTTTTACTCCAAAGAATCTTTTTAGTCTAATGTTAAAACTTGGGTTGGGAAGACTTATTGCGGTTGTTCCCGCCTCTAAGAGAAAGAAGATGTTAGAAAAGACAACTCTTTCCTTTGGTGACATTGATTGGAGCAAAACTAAGGCTTACAGCTTTGGTTATTTTGGTAGAATATTTTTAAACCTCAAGGGCAGGGAACCGCAGGGAATTGTTGAAGAAAAGGATTACGATAAAATTAGGGGTGAAGTAATAAGAGAGCTTGAGAAATTCAAAGATCCTTCAACAAACAAGAATGTTGTGGATAGGATTTGGAAGCGAGAAGAATTATTCAAAGGTCCTTATGTGAATGAAGCTGCAGATATTTTGTTCAGCATGCAAGACTATGCTTTCAACAGCTCACTGCACTTTGCATTTGGCTCTAACAAGATTTTTGACGAACACATCATCAGCAAGAGCGGAGATCATCGCTTGCACGGCCTTTTTATTGCGGCTGGAAAAGGAATCAAAAAGGGCAAAGAGATTAAGGCAAAGATTGTTGATGTAGCGCCAACCGCACTACACTTGCTCAGCACTGCTGTTCCAAGCAATATGGATGGTAAAGTATTGCCAATTTTTGTGAACAAGAAGGCTGTGAAGAAGCAAGCCGCGGTTGGAGTAAAGACCAATGGCGAAATCTTCAAGGATGCAGAGAAAGAGAAGATAAAGAAGAGGCTTGCCGACCTTGGTTATCTCTAGAACAAGGCGTTTTTGACAACGTTTATGTCAACTGGTTTTATTTCACGCAGCAAGAACAATAGTACTGCGTAAACTCCCATTAGCACAATGTACTCTACTATGAGCATTCCACCTGAAAGTGGGAATAGGATTGCGGGAACCATTGCGACTCCTGCCGCAATAAAAATTTTGAGTGCGCTTCTAAGTGGGAATACTCTGAACCTATGGAATACAAATCCGAGGGAGACTAGGGCTGCCAAAGCCATTGCTACAAGACTTGAAATCGCTGCTCCCTTAATTCCAAACAATGGAACTAGATATGAGTTTAGCGCAAAGTCGAGCAAAAGAATTGCTGCGCCGAGAAGGAACATTCTTTTTGGATGCCCACTTGCAACAATTATTGTTGATGCAATCGAGAATAAAGCGAAGAAAATGTAAGCTATCAGTAGAATGGATAGGGCTTCTGCTCCCACACCATACTTTGCGCCGTAGAACAGACTTATCAGCTGTGGCGCTGTTACTGAAGCTATTAGTGCTGCCGGCACAATAAACATTAGGGCATAGCGAAAAGAGTGCATTACATAGAATTTTGCTTTCTCAATCATTTGGGAGAAAGTTGTCTCGCTCACAAGTGGGAATAGCACAAGAGTAATTGTTAGAACTACTTCGAAGGGAAGTTTTCCAAGGGTTACTGCTGCAACATAGTAGCCTGCCTGTGCTCCCTCAGCCACAAGTGCTTTTACAAAGAAAACATCAAGCTGCATCATTAAACTCTGCAGAAAAGAGAATGCGATTACCGGCAGAGCAAAAACCAGGAGTGTTTTGCTTGCAAAGACTTGCCCTGGCTTGATTCTAGGAAAGCCTGCGATCAAGATTGCTACTGCAAGTGCGAGAGCGGCTGCCAAAGCAATTCCGCCAAACACTCCGACAAGTGAGAAGCCTGCGAGCGCCAGGGCAATTGGAAGAACAAGGCGCAAAGTTCTTGCAATAATTGAAAGAACGGCTTCTTCCTTAAACTTCTTGAGGCCGTTGATGTAACCGCGAAGAACATTGAACAATGGTTGGAAGAAAACGCTTACAGCAGAAATCTGAATTAAAATTGTTAGACTTGGATCGTTAAACATTGCTGCTAGGAAGGGCGCAGCAATAACGTAGGCCACAAAAATTATTGAAGAAAGCCCTAATTGTAATTGGAATGCTTTTGCTCTAACTGTTTCAGCAATCTCCCTTTGCGCGGAAACAAATTTGCTAACAGACTGCCGTATTCCACGAACTAGTACTACGTTTGTAATGCTTACAAGGCCAATTACTACTCCAAATACTCCGAATTGTTCCGGTGTGAGTAAGAAGCGACCTAGTGCAAGGTATAGTAGATAACCTGTTAGGAAGAATATTATTCTTGAAACAAGGAGGTACATTGAGCCCTTTTCTATTGTAGCCATTTGCCAAAACCACTCGCTATATCTATAAAACAAGGCATTTAAAAGCTTATTAAATCAATTGGTATAATAGTCGTTGGAGCTGTGAGAATGAAGCCAAATGTAGTTCTGATCGTTGTTGACTGTTTTAGAGCCCAAAGCTTTTTGGGAGAGGGCTCTGCAAAAATTCCTTTCCTAGACTCCCTTAGAAAAAAGGGAACTGCTTTCACACAAGCAATTAGCACTAGTTCTACTACAAGTCCTTGCTTTGCAAGCATTTTAACCGGGAAGTATAGCTTCAAGCATGGGGTGAGAACTATTGGTGGCTATGCTCTTAACCCAAATGTGAGCACTATTGCAAAAGCGTTCAAGGACGCTGGTTATCATACTATTGCAGAGGTAACAGGACCACTTCTTGAGGAAGTTAACATGGGCAGTGGCTTTGACGATTACAATTTTAGGGAGACAAACCAAACACTCTACAGTGATTGGGGAGAAAATCTTGCCGCAAAATTAGCTGCTTCCAAAAAACCTTACTTTTTGTTCTTGCATTTGTGGGATTTGCACAGGCCGCGCTATATGACTAAAGAGTTCAACAAGCCAAAGTATGGAAAGATTGCTTATGAGAGAAGTGTGAGTTGCATGGACTCCTACTTGCAAAAGTTGTTGTCAAGTTTGGACAAGGACACTGTTATTGTTATCACAGGAGATCATGGAGAGAAAATTCCAAGCAACAAGGGAGAAGAGTATTTCAACCACCTGTGTATTGGATTCTATGCTGTACTGCGCCGGTTCGGTCTTTCTAAGAAGTACTGTGAAAGGGAGAGCCATGGTTTTGATGTTAGCGAAGACGTAATCAAGATTCCGCTTTTCTTCAAGGGAACCGTGTTTCCAAAGGGAAAAGTTGTAGGGCAACAGGTTGGACAAGTTGATATTGTGCCGACAATTGCAGACGCACTCGGACTAAAGCTTGACAGTGATGTTGATGGAAAGAGTTTAGTCCCACTCACACAGGGGAAGAACGTTGAGGAGAAACCTGTTTTCATTGAAGCTTGCGGAATAAAGATTGCGAGCAAAGAATCCTGGTTAGAGGGAATTAGAACAAGCAAGTGGAAGTACTTGCACGGAGCATTTAACTCAGAAATTCCTAAACAGCTTTACGATCTCGAGAATGATCCTGAGGAGAAGAACAATCTTGCTCAAAAGGAAACCAGTGTTGTTGGGAAGATGCGCACAAAGCTTGAATCCTTAAAGAGCGCAAAACAGAGAAAAGAGCTTGTCGGCAAGAAGCTCGAGGGAGCAGACAAGAAAAAGCTCGAGGAAAGGCTTAGGAAGCTTGGCTATTTGTAAATTCGATTGTTGTACGCGAGCCTTTAAAAAGCCTATTAAGTATTATTAGTTATTATTATGGCTAAACATACTACTATCTCGATTCCAGAGCCACTATACCAGAAAGTCAAAGAGTTTATAGAGGGCACAGGATTTACCTCTTCTTCCGACTTTGTAACATTTGTGCTGCGCGAGATATTCATGGATGCAGAGCTAAAACAGAAGAACACGAAAGACAAAAAGTTGATTTACGAGAGACTCAAAGCACTAGGATATGTAAAATAGGTGTAGAACATGGATCATTTGGACGAGCTGGAAAACAAAAGCATTTACGTTATTAGAGAGGCCTACAAACAGTACAAGAACATTGCACTACTCTGGAGTATTGGAAAAGATTCAACTGCACTACTCTGGCTTTGCAGGAAAGCTTTCTATGGGAAAATTCCTTTCCCTGCAGTGCACCTTGACACAAGCTACAAGTTCAAAGAAATTTATGAGTTCAGGGAAAAATATGCAAAGGAGTGGGACTTGAACCTAGTTGTAGGGAGAAACGAGGAAGCAATAAAGGAAGGAATGTGCCATGACAAGGGAGCACTGGCCTGCTGTAATGCCCTCAAGACAAACTGTTTGAAGAAAGTTATTGCCGAGAAGAAATATCGTGCATTACTACTTGCAATTAGAAGAGATGAACATGGGATAAGATCAAAGGAGCGTTACTTCTCCCCGAGGGACATTGATTTCCAGTGGAACTACAAGGACCAGCCACCCGAGCTCTGGGACCAGTACAAGAGCAAGCAAAGCGAGGAACAGCATTTGAGAATACACCCAATGCTGCACTGGACTGAGCTAGATATTTGGCGTTACATGCAGCGCGAGAACATTCCTGTTACAAGTCTTTACTTTGCAAAAGATGGGAAGAGGTATAGGAGCATTGGCTGCGAGCCATGCTGCAAGCCAATGGATAGCGAGGCTGATACCATTGACAAAATCGTGGAAGAGCTACAGACTACTGATGTCTCAGAGAGAAGTGGAAGAGCGCAGGACAAGGAAAACGCTTATATGATGCAAAAATTAAGAAGCCTTGGATATATGTGAGGAATTTGGGTATGGAAAACGAAGATATGAAGATTGTGATTGTTGGTCACGTAGACCACGGTAAGAGCACACTAATTGGAAGGCTTTTATTTGATACTGGGTCTCTCCCAGAATCGAAGATCGATGAATTGAAGAGAACCTGCGAAGCTTTGGGTAGGGAACTGGAGTTTGGATTTGTAATGGATAGCTTGGAGGAAGAGCGCGACCAGGCAATAACCATTGACACAGCACAAACATTCTTCAAAACAGACAAACGAGATTATGTTATCATTGATGCGCCTGGACACAAAGAGTTCATAAAAAATATGATTACCGGGGCCTCCCTTGCACAGGCAGCAATACTGCTTGTTGACGCAAAAGAAGGAGTGCAAGAACAGACTAAAAGGCACGCATACATTCTGAGTTTACTTGGAATGAAACAAGTTATTGTTGCAATAAACAAAATGGACTTGGTTGAATATAAGCAGGAGAGGTTCGAAGAAGTTAAGGGAGACGTTGAAAAGTTTTTAGAATCAATTGATGTAAAGCCCGAATATGTTATTCCTGTTTCGGCAAAAGAAGGGGACAATATTGCAAAGAAAGGCGAGAACATGAGTTGGTGGGCTGAGGATACAATCTTGCAGTCACTTGATTCTTTTATTGTTGAAAAGAGAGAAGCTTCAACAGCTCTGAGGTTTCCGGTGCAAGATGTTTACCATATTGATGGCAAGCGCATTGTTGCAGGGAGAATTGAAAGTGGGAAAATTAGTGTTGGAGACAAAGTTGTTCTACAACCAACCAATATTGAGGCAACTGTGAAGACCATTGAAGTATTCATGGACGAGGACAGGAAAGAAGCTGGCGCAGGAGAATCAATTGGAATTACTACAGAGGAACCAATTTTTGCTGATAGAGGACAAGTTATTTGCACAAAAGAAGCTTTGCCAGGAATTGGGAACGAAGTAGAGGCAAACATTTTCTGGATGTCAAAAACTCCACTTGAAAAAGGCGAAAGGATTACATTGAAGTGCGCAACACAGGAAATTGCTTGCAGTGTTGCAGAAATTAGAAAGAAGTTTGATAGTAGTTCACTAGAACAGCTTGAAGAGAATGCTGAGCAGTTGAAAGAAACCGAGGTCGGAGAAGTTCTAATTAAAACTGACAAATCAATTGCATTTGATTCTTTCAATGATATTCAGGAGACAGGGCGCTTTGTGCTTGAGCGTGGAATGGATACTGTTGCAGGCGGGATAATAGACTAGGTGATAGCATGACGATAATAATTGGAATTGACGGATTAGAGTATGAGTATGTCAAAGAGTTTGGCTGCAAAGACTTGATGCAGAAAAGTTTTGGTAAAACAAACATTGAAGAGTATGAGGAACCACGCACAATTGTTTTGTGGAGCTCTTTTTTGGCTGGGCAGAATCTTGAGGAAAAGATTGTTGCAATGGGCAACGAGAAAATGTGGGACTTTGCACTAAAACCGGAGGAAACTTTTTTCAAACACTTTGAATCCTTCAAAGCAGTTGATGTTCCAGGATACAATTATGGAAGGGAGCAGCATGTGCTGGAAAGAGAGATGCTAAAAAAGTTTTTCGCTGAAGAAATTACTGTCGAGGAATTTGACAAGCCAGTTTTTGATTACCATCGAAAATTAAAGGAGCAATTCTTCGAGGACTTGGAGAAAGACTATGACCTCCTGTTCTACTATTTTAATGCCGCAGATGTTCTCGGACACTTGAGCTTTGGAATGAAGAGTAAGATGAAGCTAATCTACCAAGACATGAATGATATTGCTGCGAAAGCCGCTGCTAAGGGAGAGCCAATGTTGATTCTCTCAGACCACGGGATGAAATCTGTGGGCCGGTATGGGGATCATCAGGAAGGATATGGTTTCTGGTCAAACAGTTTGGGAAAAGATTTAGGAAATCCAAAGATAACAGAGCTCGCGGAATTTGTGGCAAATGAAATGAAGTAATGTCATTTGTTTTGAGCATTGTACCAATTTCATTAAATTAATAAACTAACCTTTTTCTTAAATAGATAAGCACAAAGAAAGCTTTTTTTTTGGTGTAAAAAAAATGAATATTTCTTTTCTAAATCCACCATTCAGAGGAACCTATAACAGGGAAGTCAGGTTTCAAGCTGTAAGCCCGCAAAAAGCACTGCACCCGCCAATAATGCTAGGTTATGCTGCTGCTATTTGTAGGGATGCGGGACACAAAGTGGATTTAATTGATGCTCCTGCCCTCGAAATAACTTTTGACGAGACTATTGCAAAGCTCAAGGAGAATAGTCCTGACTATGTTGTAATGCTTACATCAACAGCATCTGTTGAAAGTGATGGAGGGTTTGCAGAGGCAATTGCAAGGGACACAGGAGCAAAGACCATTGTTGTTGGAAGCCATGCAACAGCAGTTCCAGAGGATACTCTCAATTACGGATTTGATATTGTCGCTCGAGGAGAATATGATTATACTATCAGAGATATTGCTTCCGGAAAAAAATTGGAAGAAATTGACGGGATCACTTTCAAAAAAGCAGGCAAACTTATACATAACAAAGATCGTTCTCTCATCCAAAATTTAGATGAATTACCTTTCCCTGCAATAGAATTCCTTCCAAACGAAAAATATTATTCTGCACTCTACAAGAATCCATTCACATTTATTTTAGCAGGGAGAGGTTGCCCACACGGGTGCATTTACTGTGCCGGACCACAACTAATGTCAGGTAGGGGCTATAGATTTAGAAGTGTTAAAAACGTTGTAGCAGAAATGAAGGATAGAAAAAAACGTTTTAACCTCAAGAGTATTTTGTTCAACGATGACACGCTCAATGTTAACAAAAAGCACATCCTCGAATTATGCGACCTCATCATTAAAGAGAAAGTTGACTTGCCCTGGGCTGCATACAGCAGAGTTGATTCTGTTGACGCAGAAATTGCAGAAGCAATGAAGAAAGCAGGCTGCTTTTTAGTCAAAATCGGTTTCGAGTCAGGCTGCGACGAGCAACTCAAGACCATGAAGAAGGGCGCAAGAGCTACGATAGAGCAAGCAAGAAAAGCTGCAAAGTATTTCAAGGATGCCGGAATACAGATTCATGGAACATTTGTTTTCGGAATGCCTGGAGAAACTGTTGAGAGCATTAGAAAGAGCATTGCGCTTGCAAAAGAACTGGATTTAGATTTTGTGCAGTTCAGTGTTGCACAACCATATCCTGGAACAGAATTCTACCAGTACTTGGAGAAAAATGGTTTCATGAAGTTTGAGAAATGGAGCGACTACTTGGATGAAAAGGGCTGCATTGAACCAATTTTCGAATACCCTAATTTGAGCAAAGAGGAAATGGAAGGTTTGCTCAAAGAAGCTTACAGAGAATATTATCTAAGACCGCATTACATTGCAAAGGCAATAAAGCAAAGACTTACAAACTGGAACTTATTCAAAACAAGTTTGAGAAGTGCCTGGAGTCTTTTGCAGTACATTAAAGATTAGGTGATTGACCTTGAAAAAAATCTGTTTACTTTCAACAAATCTCACATTTGAGGGAAACGTTGTATTCTATTTAGCCAGACTTCTCTCCGAGAATGGTTTTAATGTAACTCTTGTAGCGCCACATGGCAAAGGACTTGATCGAAGGGAGAGTGTAGATGGCATTAAGATAAAAAGATTCCACTATTGCCTCCCTAGTTTTGAAACACTTGCACTGGGCTCAGGAATTCCCGAAAACCTAAAGAGAAATCCATTGAACTGGCTGCTTGTACCCTGGTTCATGCTCGCGCTATCTTTGAAAGCTATTATTGAGGCGAGAAAGTGTGACGTGCTTCACGCGCACTGGTTGCCAGCCGGAATAGCAGCGCTCCCTGCAAAGTATTTGTTGGAAAAACCAGTTGTTCTAACTCTGCATGGCAGCGATGTTAGGAACAAGTCTCCCGGAATTGTAGGATTTTTCCTTAGAAGATTTGACGCGATAATTACTGGGCACGACGAACTGCTTGCAATTGTAAAGAAAAGTGCTCCAAAAAAGAGTCATCTGATTAGGAATGCTGTTGACTTCAGTGCATTGGACAAAATACTTTCAAAGCTGGCTGCAAAGAAGAGACTTGGAGTTGGTGGAAAGACTGTAATGTTTGTTGGTAGAATTAACAACATCAAACGCCCACTGGATTTTATAAAAGCTATTCCAATTGTTCTGAAGAAACGAAAGGATGTAAAGTTTGTTTTGGTTGGAGACGGACCTTTGGAAGAAGAGTGTAAAGAATTGGCAAGAGAACTTGGAATCGAGAAAAATGTGATTTTCACTGGCAGGATTAAGGACACTTTCAATCATTTAGCCGCCGCCGAGGTCTTTACTGCTCTAAGCGATTTTGAGAATGCCTTCTCTGTTTCATTGGTTGAAGCAATGCTTGCATCCGTTCCCTGTGTTATAACAAAGGCAGGCACTACAGAGAAATTCTTCTCACACAAAAAGGACTGTATGTTAATACCGTCAAAGAATCCAGAAGAATTAGCTAAGGCAATTCTTTTCCTAATTGAAAATAACGCTAAAGCTAAACAAATTGGTATAGTTGGAAAAGAACTTGCCGAAAAACTTGGGTTTGGAAAAGAGAGTATTATTAACCAGACCTTAGAAATATATGATAGGGTGTTGCAAAAATGAAGATTGCTGTTATTGGTTGCGGCCATTGGGGTCCAAACCTTGTGAGAAACTTTGCTTCAATTGAAAGCGTAGACAAGGTTGTCGCAGTTGATAGTAATGATGAAGCTCTTTCAAAAATTGATAAAAGTAGTGGCAAGATTGAATTAAAAAAAGACGCTTTAAAGGCAATAGAAGACAGTAGCATTAATGCAATTGTTGTTGCAACTCCACCGGAAACACATTTTGATTTGGCAAAGAAAGCATTGGAACAGAACAAGCATGTTTTTGTAGAAAAGCCCCTTGCATTAAATTCAAAGGATTCAGAAGAACTAATCGCTTTAGCCGACGAGAAAAAGCTTACTTTAATGGTTGGGCATTTGATGCTTTACCACCCTGCAATAAAAAAGCTAAAGGAACTTGTGGATAGTGGAGAGCTTGGAGATATCTGCTATGCTTACAGTTGGAGATTAAACCTTGGGTTATACCAGAGAAACATGAATGTTTTATGGGATCTAGGACCTCATGACATTTCAATGCTTCTTTTTTTAATGCAAAAAAATCCATTGGAAGCAAACTGTTCAGGAAGATCCTTCTTTGGAAACCGGCAAGAAGACGTTATATTTGGAAATCTCTCATTCGAAGGAGATATTTTCTGCAATATGCATTTGAGCTGGCTTGACCCACTAAAAGTTAGAAAAATGGTTTTGGTTGGAAGCAAGAAGATGGCTGTTTTTGATGATATGCACGAGCAAAAGCTAAGGCTCTTTGACAAGGGCGTTGTTTCACAGAAATATTTTGAGAACATAGAGGAATGGAAGTTAGGATACAAGACAGGGGAAACAATCGCGCCTAAAATTGAAGATGGCGAGCCTTTGAACATTGAATGCAATCATTTTGTTGAATGCATTGAAACCGGAAAGACGCCTTTGAGCGATGGCCGAAACGGATTAGAAGTTGTAAAGGTTTTAGAGGCAATGCAGAACTCTCTTGAAAAGAAGGGAGAGAACGTTTCAGTTTAACTTTTTCTTTGAAAAAAAGCTTGCTGCACCAGATGCAAATTGTAAAACTTTTCCAATGCCACCGCGAGCATATCCATCTCTAATAGTGTTTAGGAAAATTGTTGGATTAGTTACTCTTGGAAAAATCTGTAGCCATTTCCTTGCCTTAAGCAAATCCTCTTTTGTTAGGGGTGGGACTACCATCAATGGCTCGTAGTAACTTGGGGACATCCAGTAGTTCTCCGGCTTATCTTCTACTTTTAACCATCCGTTCTTCTTTGTCTGATCGTAAAGCTCTGTTCCAGGATAAGGAATTGGGAAAAGAACATTGTAATTCCAAGGCTTTAGTTCCACAATGAAATCTTTCAATTCTTTAAGCGTTTGTTTTGTTTCCCCTGGCAGTCCAATTATAAAAGGAGTGACAACAGGAATCCCTATCTTCTGCGTGAGCTTTACAGCCCTTAGAACTTCTTCTTTGTCCTGGCTTTTATGCATGTTTTTCAGTATCTCGTCACTAATGTGTTCGATGCCATAAAAAATTCTGTCACAACCGGTTTCCTTCATCCTTTTGAGCAACTCTGGCTGGGCACTTTCAACTCTACTGTCACAGTGCCAAGTAAAGTTTAAGCCGCGTTTCTCTATCTCGTCACAAAAGCCAAAAACATAATTCTTGTCAATCGTAAAGTTCTGATCAGGAAACCCAATGCTTTTGAAGCCATACTTGTTTACAAGCAATTCAACTTCATCGGCTGTCTGCTCTGGTTTTTTGCTTCTCCACTTGCTATGTCCCCAAAAACAAAAAGTGCATTGAAAAGGACAACCGCGAGATGAAATCAAAAGCGCGTCGCGCTTTACATAACTGTCCATTGGAGCAAGTTCAAAAGCTGGGAGAGGAAGCTCACTATAATCATGCGGCTTTGTAAGCTTCTTTTCAACTGCTTTACCCTGTTCCCTAAAAGCAATCCCACTAATGTTTGAAAAGTCTTTTCCTTTTTCAATAGCTGAAGCAATTTTCTTTAGAACAAATTCGCGATCATCCAAAGCAATAGCATCAATATACAAAAACCTTTCAAGAACCTGTGTTGTAAGAATTGGCGGATTTAGAACAAGGACTGTTGCAATACCTTTTGCTTTCGCAAATTCCAAAATCGGTATGTCCTTCAAATAGCTGTAAGAAGTACTCCACACCACAATCATTTCTGGTTTGAAGGAATTGGTTTCTTTTTGTACTGCTTCCCTTGAAAGCCCTAATGCTTTTGCATCCAAAAGCTTTACTTCAAAGCTTTGTTTCAGAGAACCCGCAGTGTTGATTATTTCATAGGGCATTAGGTTAACCGGATTAAATCCGTCACAGCATGGCTCACTAATTATTGGTGAGTTTGGAAAAACAAGCAATACCTTCATAAGAAAAATTAGAGGCTGGAAGCATTTAAAATGCTTTTTTTGCGAGGATTGCACCAAAAAGCTTGGGTTTAAAGTAGTCCCTGATCAATAGCTTCTTTTAGGTTCTCAACAAGGTAATCTGGTTTAAGCATTTCCAGAACTGCTTTTCTTCGCATCCCGGAATTAACCGCAATACATTTTATTTTGTGTTCTTGCGCGATTCGCACTTCTACCTCGGTGTCTCCAACAATAATTGAGTTTGAAGGGTCAAAGCCAGGAATCACATCAAGTTTTTCTTCCTTTTCCTCTGAAACAATCACTTGGTCAAAGAAGTCTGCAATTTGTTTCTCCTCAATCTCTTTATGAAGCTCTTTTTTGTTGGAGCGTGCCGTCCAAAGAACAATAGTGTGCTTTTCCTTTAGTCTTTTGAGACAGTCGATTGAGAAATCAAACAATTTGTCCTGGGATAAGTATTCCTGCGTTTCGATTAACTCAAGTCTTCTTTGCAAATACTCCTCAGTATTTTCCCCAAGCAAGGGTGTGACAAATTCTGACTCTTTAACCGGCTTTCTTTTGAGATCGCGGTATTCTTCATAGTCAAGGGGAGTTGCACCATACTCTTCAAACAAATCTTTATGGATTGCGTAAAGCCTTGGCATTGGATCCACCAATACTCCATCAAAGTCTAGGATAACTAGGATTTTCTCACCCACACAATCTGTTTTCCAAGCCCGTCTGCAATACTGGTTTTTGGTTCCCATTCAAGCTCGCTTCTTGCCTTGGAGATATCTACTGTAATTTTGGGTTCTGGTTCCTTGCTTTCTGAAAACGATATTTTTGAACTGCTTTTGCTTAGCTCAACAATCTTTTCTACAATCTCTTTAATTGAAACTGTTTTACCGCTTGCAATGCAGTACACTCTCTTGCCAACAAGCAATGCGCTTTTGATTGCTTCAACACAGTCCCCTATCCACAAATAATCTTTTTCCATTGAACCATTGCCATTAATTTCAATTGGCTTGTTTTCAAGCGCAAGGCTAATTGTGTTGGGAATTAGTCCCGCCGCTTTCTGTCCTGGACCGTAAACAGATGTTGCTCTAAGCACAACAAGTTTCTCACTGTTCTGTGAGACTATTTCTTCAAGAATCTGTTCGTCCTCAAGCTTTGTTTTTCCGTAAAGCGAGTTTGGTTCAAGCGCTGTTTCCTCATCCAACTCGATTGATTTGGTTAAATCATATACAACTGTTCCGCTTAGAAAGAGAAACTTTTTTAGCGCGCCAGTCTTAACGGCTGCTTCGGCAAGGTTTTTTGTGAACTCCTTATCTTCTTCGCATTTTTGCTGGTCAAACTCCTGGTTCTTGTGAAATGGAGTTGCAGCTGCAAGGTGAGCAATAAATTCAACTCCCTCCAGCTCTAATGCAAGCGATTCTTTAGGAAGAGTGTGTGAAATTACCTTTACCACTGCGCCCTCAAGCTCCAATGCTTCAACTAGGTTTGAGCCAATAAATCCGCTGGCCCCGGTTACTGCAACAATTTTGCCTTCTAGGCTTTCGGTTTGCATACTCTTTTTAGCCTCTCATCTAGTTCTGTTTGTGCAGCATCAATTATTTTCATGTCGGTTAGAATGGGCAAAAAATCAACGCCTCTAATCCAAGCAAGGTCATCTTTCAAAGGATTGATTTTTTTCTTGATTTCAGGAATCTTTTCACCAAAAGCTAGCTTTGTGAAAATGTATGGCATGTTCAAACCTGCTTGTGTGAAAAACTCGTGTGTTGTAAAGAATCTTGCAATGTTTATCTCGGTTGGGTTTGGTATACCCTTACCATCAAATGTTAAGTCAACGGCAAAGATTCCATTTGGCTCTTTGTCGACTGCAAAAATCGTTTTTTGCGCTATATCATCCAGGCTTTGGTCTGAAACTGTTTGACCTGTCCCGGTTATTCCGCTTATTCCGCTTGGAGCAAGCTTTCCCATCTCCCAGTAAACCCTCTTCCTACTTTGCGCAACTACTAGTTCTCCGTCCTTCCAAATTGAAAGCCAGGTTATTGATTGTGGTTGTAGGCATTCTGCAGCAGTGAATTTTCCCCAACCCTGCTTGAAGTTAATCCATGCCTTGGCTTGTTTAAAGTCTGTTGCCGGAAAGCTTCCCCGGCCACCAGCTCCACTAATTTCACGAATCCAAATCTTACCATCATACTTTTCTAATGCCTTCTCCAGGTCCTTTTCATCGTTTAGCATCATTGTTTCAGGCACAACTATTCCTGCCTTTTTCCAATGTTCATAGCTCTGCATTTTGTCTTGGCAAATCTCAACTGTTTTGTGTTTTGGGAAGAAGATACTTGCATTCAGTTTGTCTCTCTCCCTTGAAACCACTTCAATTTCAGTATCATTTTGAACATGCATGAATCCAATATCGGATTGCTTGATTATATCATTCAATACATCAATGTAGCCTTCTTTTGAAGCCCATGGAACAAGATATCTTTCATCAACCTCTGCTCTTTGCAAATAATATTTGTCTGCGTCTGTTCCAATCAAGTGAAACTCTTCAGGAGACGCTCTTAAAGATCGCGTAAAGTTTACTGCAGGTGAGCCGCCGGCTCCAAGGATCATCATTTTCTTCATCTTCCCACTCCTTTGTAGTATATTTTTTGTTTTTCAATTCCTTCTTTATCGAGGACATTTCTAGTATCAATCACGGCCTTGATTCCCCTGCTTTTGATAAAAGAAGGAGAGAGGGTTTCAACAAGTTCTTTATGGTGCGTTGTCAAAACCAAGATATCTGAATCTTTTAAAGCCTCTTCAAGTGTTTTTGAATTGCTTTCATTTAGTATAAATGGGTCAAAGGATTTTGCTTTGATCTTTTTCTCTTCAAGAATTGAAATGATTTTAGTTGCAGAGCTCTCCCTTAAATCATCAACCTCTGGTTTGTATGCAAGGCCAATTATTGAGACAGTTGCCTGCTCTTCTCCAACACCAATTTCTTTTAACGCTCCTTCGACAAGCGAAACAATGTGCGCGGGCATGCTCTCGTTTATCTCCCTTGCAAGTGCTAGGAAGCTGTGCTGGAAACCGCTTTGCCTTGCGCGCTCAATCAAATAATATGGGTCTTGTGCAATGCAGTGCCCTCCAACTCCTGGCCCGGGGTAAAAAGGCATGTATCCAAATGGTTTGGTTGATGCTCCCTTAATCACTTCAACCAAGTCAATTCCCATTTTGTCAAAACTCTTTGCAAGTTCATTTACAAATGCAATGTTCACATCCCTAAAAGTGTTCTCAACCACCTTTACTGCCTCAGCAGCCTTAACATCTTTCAAAACGGTTATTGGTGCTGCTATAATCGAACTATAGAATTTTTTCGCTTGCTCGGCTCCCTTGGGAGAAATGCATGCGAGAACCCTTGGAATCTTTTCCAACGTAAACTTTGTGTTCCCGGGATCAATTCTCTCAGGGCAGTGCCCTAGGAAAAAATCTTCTCCTGCCTTGAGCCCGCTTTTTTCTAAAAGTGGTTTTACAATTGTTTCAACGGTCCCAGGGTAAACGGTTGACTCTATAATCACAAGTTGCCCTTTTCGCAGTATTTCTGAGAGTTCTGCTACCGCAGCTTCTACAAAAGAAAGATCAGGCTTATCATTTTTTGCAGGAGTTGGAACACAAACAAGAATTATTTCCGCTTTCCCTACTTTGGCCAAGTCGTCTGTTGCGAAAATCTTTCCTTCCAATGCCTTAACTTCTTTCTCGAGGAAATCATTTTTTATCGGACTTTTTCCGGAATTAACCTGCTCAATCTTTGCAGTGCTCTTCTCAAAGCCAATTACTTTGTGACCTTTTCTAGCGCATAGACATGCTAGGGGTAAACCCACATAGCCCAGTCCTACTATTGTAACCGTTTTCTTTTCCATATAAATCACATCAATAAAAAACATTTTAAACGAGTGAAATCGCCCTCACAATGCTTATTTTTCCAATTAGCCTTGCTGGCAACTCAAGCAGTCTTCCATCTGCAAGCCAGAATGCTATAAGACTCTGCAAGTTAAATGGATCAGCCAACTGTGGCGTTGAGGCAATGAAAAGCACGAAAAGCAATAAGGTGTAAGCCGATAGCACTATGAGTGGCACCTTTAGTTTTGGTTTTTGTTTAAGCAGTTGTGCTATTCCAAGAACAATCAATGGGAAAAGGATAATGACAAACCTGTTTCCAAAACTCCATCCTGAGTGCCACGCAGTCCATGCACTGTATACCCAGAAATTCAATCCAACAAAGGAAAGTAAAAGCCATTTTTTCTCATTTGAGAAAAACCATAGGCCTGCGATTCCCACGAGAACCAATGGAGCCCACCACAAGACTCCATGACTCAAATCAAAGAGAACCTCGACAATATGAACCGGCAAAAAAGAATCAAACACGGCTGGATTATTGGCTGCAGTGGTATTAAATCCTGCCAAAAAAGGACTTCCAAACTGCACAGTGAAATAAAGCATCATTAGAATCACAAATGGTATGAATGACCCTAGGAAAATTGCAGCGTTCTTGTATTGTTTCTTGAATAAATAAAATAGAACCATGGGCAGCGCAAAAATTCCGGCAGTATAACGCGTAATTGTAAGCAATCCAAGAATAATGCCCTCCTTTTTTGCGCTAGGACTTTTCAAGATAGTATAAATAAACCAAGTCATTAGGCCCACTTCAAATGCATGACTATAAGCAATGTCTGCAGAAGCATACCAAAGTAGTGGTGTTCCAAAAAAAGCAAGAAGAACTGCTAAAGAAGCATTTTTCCCAAAATATTCTCTAACAAACTTTACCAACAGAACTAGTCCACCTAAAACAAATAATAGGGCTGTGAGAGTAAACCCAAGTTGATTGACTAAGGGAGCGCCTCTTTCATTGACAAAGAAGTCATCAGCAATACGAAGCAGGGGGACCTCTGCTAATCCAAGGGAAACTATGTATAAAGGTAAAGAAAATAATGCAGACCCTGGTGCATAGTGTGTAACATATTTTTTTGTCACTTCGTTGAATCGCACAAAATTTGGAGTGGCCTCAGGTTCCCCAGGACTAGCGATAGCATTGAAGCGAATTTGATTCTCAAGATTTGGAGGAAAAGTGTGATCTTTTCCAATTGATTCTAGCAAAGCATAGTAACCAAATCCATCCCCTGAAACAACCGGTGAGAAGAATAAGAATATGAATAGTACAATGGAACTGATTACTGCAAGCTCTTGTTTTGAGTATTGTTTGAAGTTCAAGTAGTCACCCAAAAATCTTTATTCTCAGTAGCACAAACGCGGCTTTTATTCCGTCGCTTACTCCAATCTTCTTCTCTTCTTTTTCTCTTGCATCGTATGAGATTGGCAGTTCTAGTATTTGGTGCCCTGCTTTCATGAACTTGGCTGTAAGTTCAGGCTCAATATCAAAACCATTTGCGCTCAAAGAGATTTTGTCTAGCGCGCCCTTTGTAAAAACCTTTTGACAAGTTTCCATATCAGTTATCTCCTGCCCAAACAGTAGCGAGGTTAGAACTGAAAGGAATTTGTTTCCAAAGTAGAATGTGAAAGTCATTTTCTTTGGCTTTCCCTTAAATCGCGAGCCAAATACCACGTTGTGCCCGCTCAAAATTTCTTTCAAAAGAAGAGAGATATTGGTTGGATCATATTCCAAGTCTGCGTCCTGTATTGCTATTACGCTTCCCTTTGCTTCTTTGAAACCTTGGCGTAGAGCAAAACCTTTACCCCTATTCTCTGCGTAAGAAACCAGTTTGATTCCCTTAACTTTTTTGAGGATTCCAAGTGTGTTGTCCCTACTCCCGTCGTTAACTATGATGATTTCTTTTTCAAAACCGTGTTCTGCAAAGCTCGCTTGCTTCAGCTCTTCAAGTGCCTGTGCAATCCTAGACTCCTCGTTGTATGCAGGCACAATTATTGAAACAAGTTTTTCCATGGGTCTCACTCAGATAGGTTTTTTCATTGAATTGAACAACAAGAAGCCTATTGCTGCTTGTATAATATTGAATAACAATACTGTTAAAGAGAATGAAGTGGCTGCTGCTGCTCCCACCCCTAGGAAGCTTAGCATTAGTATTGCGGCTGCTTCTCTTGCACCTAGTCCGCCAAAGGATATTGGTAGTGCTTCCACTAAAAGAATTATTGGCAGAACTAGGATGAAGGAGGCGAAAGAAATGTTGATTGAAAGCGCTATCGCCAGTAAATAAAATTGTCCAAACACTATAAGCCAGGAGATTGCAGTGAGCAATCCTGCTGAGAATGAAACTTTTTTATGCACTGAGTAGGAGAAAACCGCTTCGTAAAAGTCGTTGAACCCTTCTTTCAAACTTGCTTTGAACTTTTCTGGTGCAAAGAAGTTGAAGAATGGCCTGATAACAATTCTAACAAGGCTCTTGTTTAGCATCACGAGGATTACGACAACGAAGATTGCGAAGAATGCGACCAGGGAAACAAATATGGTGTTTGTAATTCCTGCCGGCAACCCCAGCATGACTACTCCCATGAATGCAAACGCAAACAAGAAAACCAGGTCAAATATTCTTTCCAGGAATACTGTTGCTAGTCCCTGTCCAAGGGAGATGCTAAATGAATCTTTCAAGTATAGGGCTCGTACGGTGTCCCCTGATTTTGCAGGGGAAGCTGTTCCAAAAAAGAATCCAATTAGCCAGATTTTTGTGTTTTCTACAAGGGAGCTAGCGCTTTCAAATGGTTTGAGTAGGATTTTTTGTTTTAATCCCTTCAAGAATAAACTTGGTATCAGTAATACCAATGCGGAAGAGAAGATAAGCAGGTCTAAACCTAGCAAGCTGCCTATGATTGCCTCTATTCCTACAGTGTATAGGATGTAAAGGAACAACAGCAGTCCAAGAATTGAAAAAACGGTTTTTTTCATCTAATAACCGATAAAACTTGTAAATTAATGTTTTTAAAATACTGCTGATACAATCCTCGAATTTGCCCGAGAATTAGGTGTTTTCCTTGAACCAATCAATGGTTTTCTTCAAACCATCAACCCAGTCAACCTTTGGCTCCCAGCCAAGCTGCTGCTTTGCAAGGGATATATCAGGCTTTCTTCTTGTAGGATCGTCCTTTGGCAGAGGATTGTGAACAATCTCACTTTTACTGCCGCAGAGTTCAACCATTTTCTCTGCGAGCTCGAGAATTGTTATCTCTGCAGGATTCCCAATGTTAACAGGATTAGTATAATTTGAAGCCATCAAAGCCATTAGGCCACGCACGTTGTCATCCACGTAACAGAAAGACCTTGTTTGGTCTCCTTCTCCAAAGACAGTTATTGGCTTGTCTCCAAGAGCCTGCTTTACAAATGTTGGAATAACTCTTCCATCGTTTGGTCTCATCTTTGGTCCAAAAGTATTGAAGATTCGCACAATTCTAATGTCGACATCGTGAACTCTGTGATATGCCATCATCATTGCCTCTGCAAAACGCTTTGACTCATCATAGCAGGAGCGAAGGCCAATCGGGTTAACATTTCCCCAGTAAGATTCTTTTTGTGGATGCTCCAGTGGATCGCCGTAAACCTCGCTTGTAGAAGATTGGAGTATACGTGCCTTGTTCTTCCAGGTAAGGTCTAACAAATTCTTAATGCCATAAGAGCCAGCCAGAAGTGTTTCGATTGGAATAACCTGGTAGTCAATTGGTGATGCAGGGGAAGCAAGGTTGTAGATCTCGCTAACTTTCTCGTTCAAATCAATTGGCTGTGAAATATCATGTTTGATGAACTCATAGTTCTTGTTGTCCATGAAGTCCTGAATGTTTTTCTCGGTTCCTGTCACAAGGTTGTCCATGCAAATTACTCTGTTGCCCTCGTCCAATAGTTTTTCTGTTAAGTGCGAACCAATAAAGCCCGCTCCACCGCTAACCAAAATCGTTTTCATTCAATCACCCTGGAAAATCCTTTTTTGCTTCTTCATAAGTTTCTAAACTGCCAATGTCAAACCACTTGTCTTCTGGCTTGTCAAACACAAAGCCGTAAACCGGAGTTCTTTGATACAACCAGTCTACAAAGTCCCCTGTTTTGTCTGGTGGGTTTCCCTCGTCCAAATATTGTTTTATCATTGCAACTCCTTCTTTTGTGTAAGCGTAAATTCCCACACTACAAAGAGTTGACTTTGGCTCAGGTGGCTTCTCAACAAAGCCAACCACGCGATTAGAATCATCAATTTCTGGATTACCCATTTTTTTGGCTTCCTCAATACTTCTAGTATCATACAACCCGATTACAGGCGTTCCCTTTTCCTTGAAGAACTCTGTTAGATCTGTTAGCTCGAATGTGAAAAGGTTGTCAGAGTTAACAATAATTATTTCTTCCTCGATTTTCTCACTTTCAATTACAAAATTTATGTCTCCCATGCTCCCAAGCCGATCTTCATTACTTGTTGTACCATCATTAAGTATTTTGATTGGAATCTTTGACTCAAAGCCCTTGCTCCACTCTACAAACTGGTCGTAGAACTTTGCGTTTGTAACCACAAAAATTTCGTTCACATCACTAATCTCAGAAATCTTTCCAATAACATGCTCAACCATTTTCTTTCCCTTAACTTCTAGCAAGGGCTTGGCCTTGTCTTTTGTAAGTGGATACATTCTCGTCGCGTACCCAGCCGCGGGAATTATTGCCTTCATCACATACACCTCAAGAAACTATTTTTGGTTTGAAACAATTAAATTTCTCACTTAACACATTAAAAGCATTATCATTTTCGTAAAGGATTGCGATTGCGCCACCGCTTCCCGCAAGCTTGGCGCCCAGTGCTCCCTCAGCCAAAGCGGTTTCAATTATCTCCAAGTCTGCCTCATCAACAGTAAAGTACTTCTTTCTAAATTCAAAGTTCTTGTTCATTAGTTTCCCGAGGCCTTTCCAGTCCTGATTCGCCAAACATTTCTTTCCTTCAGTACAAAGGGAAGCAAGTTTGTCCATTTCTTCTTTTATCCAGTTCTCGCCGCGCAAAAACCTGTTTCGCAAATCATTGTGTACAAGCGCACTCTTTTTGGAGAGATCACTGCAGGCAATAAAGAATGGAACCTCATTGAAATCCAATGGCTCTATTCTTGCAAATGGATCTGCTTCTTTTTGGAATTCTTTGCCTGCAAAGTCCATGAAAGCAATTCCCTGGAATGAAATAATATAGCGATCCTGTGGCCCACATGCAATTCCCAGTTCGTTTGTCTCAATTTTCATTGCAAGCTCAGCCATATCATACTTGCTCAGCTTTATTCCTGAGAATCCTTGGAGCGCGCGCAGCGCTGCCATAATAATTGCAGTGCTACCAGCTAAACCAGATTCCTTTGGAATAGTAGAATTATATGTGATCTCAAATGGCTGGTTCTGCAAACCCAAATAGTTAATGCAAGCCTTAACCAAATCATGCTTTCCATTATAGTGGGTATTGTGTTTCTCTGTTCCCTCATAATTAGAATTCAAAACTAAATCGTGGTTTTTTTTAAGTGAAAGTTCTACTCCCTTATCTATTGTGCAGCTAATTCCCTTGCCACCATAGATGTCGCTTGGGTTACCCAGCAAGCCAACGCGTGCAAAAGCCTTAGTCTCTATTGTATTCACTTGCCCACACCAACGTATTCAAATCCCAATTCTTTTAAATTAGCCTCGTCAAGGAAGTTTCGGCCATCAAACACGAGTTTTCCGCGCATAAGTTCCTTGACTTTTGCGAAGTCCAATTCGCCAAATTGCTTCCACTCTGTAAGTAGGAGCAATGCGTCTGCTCCCTTAACTGCTTCATAAGCGTCATCATTCAACTCTATTTTGTCCCCGAATATTCTCTTCGCGTTTTCTTCTGCCTCAGGATCTGTTGCCGCAACAACCGCATTCTCTGCCAGCAAAGCATTGATAATGTCAATGCTTGGCGCAAAACGCATATCATCAGTATTAGGTTTGAAAGCTAGTCCCAGAACCGCAACCCTCTTGTCTTTCAGAATCCAGAGTTTTTCCTCTATCTTTTTCACAAAGTTTTTTCTTTGCTGTTTGTTCACTTTCTGCACCTCTTTTAGAATTCCGAAATCATAACCATTTTTTTCTGCAATGCTGACAAAAGCATCAACATCCTTTGGAAAACAAAATCCACCATAGCCAATTCCTGCATTCAAAAAACTTTTTCCAATCCTATTGTCTAAGCCCATTCCTTTTGAAACATGTTCAATGTTGGCCCCTGTTTTCTCACAGAGGTTTGCAACCGCATTAATGAAAGAAATTTTTGTTGCAAGGAAACTGTTTGAAGCGTGCTTGATTATTTCTGCACTTCTAATGTCGGTAAAAACAATGTTTGATTTGAATGGCGCATATAATTCTTCCATAACCTTTTTTGCATGCTCGCTGTCTGTTCCAATAACAATTCTATCTGGTTTCATAAAGTCTTCAACCGCACTTCCTTCTCTTAGAAATTCTGGGTTGCTCACGACCTCAAACTTCACATTATGGGGATTATAATCATGCAAAACTTTGTTGACTCTTTCACCTGTCTCAACTGGAACAGTACTTTTCTCCACTACCACTTTTGGTGTTTCTGCGGCCTCCGCAATGCTTCGCGCAACGTTCTCCACAAAACTCAAGTCTGCTTCTCCGTTTTCTTTTGGAGGGGTGCCAACTGCAATAAAAATTACGTCGGATGCTTTTACCGCGGAATCAAAATCAGTTGTGAAAGATAGTCTTCCGGCCTTTGCATTCTTTTCAATTACTTCCTCAATGCCTGGCTCGTAAATTGGTGAGATGCCTTTGTTGAGTTTCTCTATTTTGCTCTCGTCAATGTCAACACAAACAACCTTATGCCCAATCTCGCTCAAGCAAGCTCCACTAACTAATCCGACATAACCTGTTCCAATTACCGCTACATTCAACAAAAACCGCCTCTAGGCAAATAAGCTATGAAAAAAGGAAAGATGGAAAGCTTTTAATATGTGAATGCCTCATATATAGTATGATAAAGTATGACAAGAGAAAGAGTTACAATTACGATCCGGAACGATTTACTCAGGCAAGTTGACAGACTAGTTGATGGCCTAACCATTAGAAGCAGAAGCCAGGCTATGGAGTTCCTGTTAAGCAAGCATTTGAGCGACTTCAAGCTGGGCAAAGCCCTAATTTTGGCAGGTGGCAGAAAGAAAGATGTCTCAATTAAGGGAGCGCCCAAATTCGCAGCAAAGCTAAATGGGAAATGTCTGTTGCATGAGGTGATGGACAGTATTCACGAGTATAATGTTAGCAGTTTCATGGTTTATGTGGACAGTTTTGCCGATACAATAAGAGACAGAATTAATTCCGAGGACCCACACTACCATGTTGACTTCTTAGAGGGAAAAGCAGGCAGCGGAACTATTGCTCCCCTCCTGCAAGCAAAAAGTAGCCTTAAAGATACATTCCTCCTTGCCTACGGTGATACCCTAACAAGCATTAACCTAAACGACATGCTTGCATTCCACAGAAAGAACAATGCGATCGCAACAATTGCCCTCACAACTGTCAGTAATCCAAAGGATTATGGAGTGGCAGTACTGCAGGGCGACAAGATTGTGGAATTTGAGCAAAAGCCAAAGAAAGAAGCACATAGCTTCATGGTTAATGCTGGCTACTTCCTCTTCGAGCCAGAGATATTTAGGCATATAGGGAGGGACATGAAGAACATTGAAAGAGATTTGTTTCCAACACTTGCAAAACGCGGTCTTCTTTATGGTTACACTTTCCAGGGCCGCTACCTCAACATCAATTCTGCAACAGACTTAGAAAATGCAAAGGCATTATTCTAAAATTTGTTCAACAAGTTTTTTCTCAAAGACAATTTCTTTCTTGCTAACATCATTGCCGTGCTCGAAAATTAGTGGAATATTCTTTACCTGCGGAACCTTCTCCAAAAAAGAAAGCTGTTCAATGCTAGTGAATGCCTTGTGATCATTAAGACTGTTTCCAGGAGTAATCCCTGGGAAGTGGTGGATGTGCATCTCCCTTACTTTGTCCACCAGCAAAAGAAGTTCCTCAATGTTCCCTGAAACCATTGCATGGCCCACATCCAAAAGCAAGCCAAGCCCAGAGAATTTCTCAAAAAGTTTCTGGAAATCCTGTGCATGAAAGAGCGTTGCTTTTAGGGGCTCGTTTGGAATGCTCTCAATTGCAAAGTCACAGCCAATCTCCCTTGCCTTTGGCAGCGCAAAAGAAACAACTTCCTCCAAACCCTTAACTGCCTTCTCCCTTGAAATTTCTTCCCCGATCGTCGGCATTGCAAAGCCACTTCTGGCTCCACCAAAACCAACCTTGTTCAAAAAGCCGGGGTGAATACCAACAACCTTTGCTTCTGTAATCTCGGCAGCTTTGAATAATGCTTCAATTGTTTTCTTGTTCAAGGAAGTTAGGCCAATAGAAGGATTAAACCAGAATTTTTCTTCCTGCGGAGGAAAAAGACCGTGTACTGTAAAATTTGTGCCGGAAAAGTCCCCTCGGATCTTTTTCACTGTGCTCCAAACATCCTGCTCATAGCTGTGTGCTGCCCCAAGTTCCACAGTATTGAAACCCATATCCAGAACACTTTCAACTGAATCGTAAATGTTTTTGCCCTGGATCGCAAAATAAGTTGTGCTTAAACCAACAAGATTAGTCATACAAATCAAATTATCTTTGCCATTACATTTTTCTCAAAGCCAGTATTGTATTCCAATCTAACTTTTTTTTCAATTCGCCGGAATATTGAGAGACAATGTTTCCCACAATTGCCTCTCTTAAAGAGAAGAGATTTCCACGTAACGCCTCTGCTCCTTTAATATGCTCAATAAGATAAGCAAGGCTGTTTGCAACCGTCCACAGCTCGTTGTGAAACTTTTTTACAATCCACTTCTTTGTCGGCTTCTTAGGAATCTTGGCCATTCTTGCCGCGCTCAAATCTAAGAGAACTATCTGGCCCTTGCGAGTTAGAGCAATATTCCCGCCATGCAAGTGATTGTGGGTTATTCCGAGAGAATGCATTTTTCCAACAAGCTCCTCGATTCTTAGCATGAAACCAAGTGGGTCTTTGGAAAATATTTTCTGACCCTCCAGGGAATCCAATCCAAAGCCTGTTCTTTCAAACAACCCTCTACCCCTCCCCAATTCCTACATAAGTTTCTCTGTTCTAATTCCATTCTTTTCAAGCAGGTCTCTAACCTTTTTCGTTCTCGCACTAAATGGCTTAGTATAGTACTGTGCTTCGTGCGCAATTTTTCTAAGAGCCTTTGTTTTTCCGTGTGTGCCCTTTTTCAAGCGCGTGCCTTTCAAAACAAAGGCCTTTGTGCCCTTTTGCTGGGTCCTCCCTAAAGGAGAAGTGCTCACTGCTTTTGGCACCCAAAGCTTGAGGCCTTTTTTCGCAGGTTTTTTCGCAGGCATACTAATTAGTTCACTAATAAATAATATAAATTCTTTATTGCCATATTTAGTTGGTTTTAGCATGAATCTTGGAATCAAAAAAGCATTTATTTTGGCAGGTGGAGAGGGCACTCGCTTGCGCCCTATCACTTATGAAATGCAAAAGGCCATGATGCCTGTCCATGGCAAACCAGTTTTGCAGTGGAACATCGAACTTTGCAAGCGCTATGATGTGAAAGAAGTTGTGCTTGCCATTGGCTACAAACACGAGCAAATCGAGGACTATTTTGGGAATGGGAAAAAGTTTGGCTTGAAAATCAAGTATAATGTTGAGAAAAAATTTTTGGGAACGGCCGGAGCACTAAAGTTTGCTGAGAAGGATTTCAAGCGCGAGAAAAAGTTCATCATGATGAATGGTGATGAGTGCAAGACCGTTGACTTCAAGGCTTTAGATGGTGTGTTTGAAAGAAATGGGGCAACTGCCGCAATCGCACTCACCCCAATTAACTATACTGCTGCCGGCGGCCTTGTTAAAACCAGAAACGAAAAAATACTTGACTTTGATGAGAAGCCAAAGGGTGAGAGAAAGGGCAGGAAGATGATTAATGCCGGCGCATACATCTTGTCATCAAAGATTTTGGATTATATTCCTGCAAGGAAAATGATTTCAATTGAGAAAGAAACTTTCCCACAGCTTGTTGAGGAAGGAAAAGCCTTTGCAAAGCCCTGTGTAAAACAGTTCTTCCAAACAGATACTTTTGAAAGATATGAGAAGGCAATCTTCAATTGGAAAGGATGGAAATAAAAATTTTAGCCCAGGAGATTTACTTATGGATTTAAGCGAAAAGATTAGGACTGTTCCGAATTTTCCAAAAGAAGGGATAATGTTTAAGGATATCACCACATTACTGCAGGACAGTGTAGCGTTTCGAAAAGCGGTTGATGACATTGTGGAATACTTTATGCAAAAGGACCTACACTTTGATAAAGTTGTTTCAACAGAGGCCCGCGGATTTATCTTGGGCTCTGTTCTTGCCTATGAATTCCACGCAGGATTTGTTCCACTGCGAAAGCCTGGAAAACTTCCTGCTGAGAAGATAAAGCAGGAGTTTAAGACAGAATATAGTACCGATGCTTTTGAAATTCACAAAGACGCGGTTAAAGAAGGTGAGAGTGTGCTTGTTGTAGACGATCTCATTGCAACCGGGGGAACGCTAAAGGCCTCAGTTGACCTAGTGGAGAAACTTGGTGGAAAAGTTAATGGAATAGCAGCGCTTGTCGAACTTACTTTCTTAAATGGCAGGGACAAGGTAAAGGGCTATGACATTTGTTCCCTCATAAAATACGATAAGGAATAATCTTTGGTGATCTAATTGGTTGACGTGATTACTCTTGGAAGCATGGCTCTTGATTCACTTGAAACTCCTTTTGGAAAAGCAGAGAATGCACTGGGTGGAAGTGCTACATATGCTTCTACTGCAGCTTCACTCTTTGCAAAGCCTGGAATTGTAAGTGTTGTTGGAAAAGACTTCCCACAAGAACACATGGACTTTTTGCAGGAACGAGGCATCGACTTGGCAGGAGTCGAGAAAGCAGAGGGCAACACATTCTACTGGAAAGGCAAATACGGTTTTGATATTAATGTTGCTGAAACACTTGATGTTCAGCTTGGAGTTGTAGAAGGATTTAAACCAAAAGTTCCAGAGGAGTATAAGGATGCAGAGTACTTGTTCTTAGGAAACTTTGAGCCCGCAGTGCAGAAAAGTGTGCTGGAACAAATGAACAAGAGACCAAAACTTGTTGTGTCGGACACAATGAACTTTTACATTGACAAAGATCCTGAAGCGGTAAAGGAGATGGTTAAACTTTCCGACATCGCACTAATGAATGACGGTGAAGCAAGGCAGTTGTTTGGAACAACCAATCTCATGAAAGCAGCGCGCGAAATCCTGAAGCTTGATTCAGAACTTGCGATTATTAAGAAGGGAGAGCATGGAGCAATCTTTATGACAAAAGATTCCTTCTTCTCAGCACCAGGCTATCCTTTGGAGAATGTTGTTGATCCTACTGGGGCGGGGGACAGCTTTGCAGGAACATTAACGGGTTATTTGGCAAAAACAGGGGATTTGGGTGAAGAAAATATTAGAAAGGCTTTGATTTACGCGAGCAGTGTTGCAAGCTATAATGCTGAGGGCTTCTCCCTTGACAGGCTAAAAGATATTTCGCAGGAAGATATAGATAAAAGGTTTAACGAATTCAAGAAGATAGTGGACTTTTAAGTGATTTGAAATGATTGGAATTATTGGCGGCTCAGGTTTGGATGACCCAGACATTCTAAAGAATGCAAAGGATGTTGAAGTTGAAACTTCTTTTGGAAAACCTAGTTCTCCCTTAAAGATTGGTGAGATTGGAGGAGTAAAGGTTTGTTTGATTGCAAGACACGGGAGAAAGCATACCATCCCTCCAACGCAGGTCAACAACAGAGCAAACATCCAAGCATTGAAAGATCAGGGTTGTAAAGCAATTTTGGCTACAACTGCCTGCGGTTCCTTGCGAAAAGAAATTGGTAGGGGCGACCTTGTAATACTTGACCAGTTCATTGATTTCACAAGACTTAGAAAGCTCACTTTCTTTGAGGAATTCCAAGAGGGCGGGGGCGGTCCAAAGCATGTTGCAATGCCAGAGCCATTTGCACAAGAGCTAAGGGAGCTACTGATTGGAACTTGCAAGGATTTGAAGCTGAAGTTCCATGAGAAAGGAACTGTTGTCACAATTGAGGGCCCAAGGTTTTCTACGAGGGCAGAATCAAGGATGTTTAGAACCTGGGGTGCAGATGTAATTAATATGTCTGTTGCACCAGAGTGCATTTTGGCTAACGAGGCAGAAATTCCTTATGCTGCTATTGCCATGAGCACTGATTATGATAGTTGGTGTATTGAGGAAGCGCCAGTAGAGTGGAAAGAAATATTAAGAGTATTCGGTGCGAACGTAGAAAAAGTAACAACTCTAATTGTAAAGACAATTCCAAGTATTATTGAAAACTAATAAGGGGCAAGAAATCATATTGCTCTCTTAGATCTTCATAATCTTCTGGAACCCACCCATATTCAATATTCTTCTTTATCTGACAAGGCGTTTTCATTCCATAAATCCAAGAGCGATAAGTTTCCCAATGCATACCCAATTCCTTAGCCGATCCTCTAAGACTTTTTCCACTATGAAGATAGTGTCTCAAAACGTCCCAGTACTTCTCAGAGTCATGAGCTTTGCAATTTCTCAAATAAGCGATAGCTTCAGAAAGCTTTTTTCTTTTGTAACTTATAGCAAATCCAATATATTCTTGATATAATTCCAGATTTCTTAATAGTGATATTATCAATTTAGCCGAACCAAATTTTTTTATTACTACTTTACTTTGAATCCCAATATCTAACAAAAGCTGCTTGATTTGTTTAAGCAATGAAACATTATTTTGTGTAATAACTATCTGTCTTCGGTTATAAATCACGTCAACACTTCCCTCGGCATCTGAAAATCCCCTAATAAATCTGGCTTTTATAAACTTGTCACCTTTAAGAATAAAGTCTGGAATTTCCTTATTATTTCTTGTTAGATTAATAAGTCTTTCAGCAAGGTTTGTACTATGAACAAAACAAGTAGGGTACTTTTTCAGTTTAATGGGTGCGAAAAGCCCATACGTTTTTGCAATAAGCTTTGCAAAATGTTGACAGAAGTCTAACTCCCTTACTTTCAATCTAACTAAATTGTTTTTATAGATATAACCATCACCTAAAATTATGCCAACTATCTCCGCCTCATCAAGATTATCCTCGTAAGTCTGAGGAATTTCAATTTTTTTAAAGTTTGCAGGTCTTCTCAAAGGAAAACACCCCTGCAAGAAATTAAGTTATTCTCTTTTAAAAGATTTGGAGAGAGTGGATTTCCACTGTTCAGGGCATTCTACAAAAAGCGGATTACTCCAAGCGAAAGAGCCGTTACTATTGCTCCTGCTATCAGCACACCCAATAGATTGGCTATTGCAAACTTCCTATGGCTTAGTCCAAGAAGATATGCTGCAAGGGCACCGCTCCAAGATCCGCTACCTGGCAAGGGAATGGCAACAAAGAGCGCAATTCCAAGCAAACCATACTTTTCAACATAGGGGAATGCTTTGCGCTGAGTCTTCTTTATTATTCTATTATATATATAGTCAACAAAATCTATCTTGCGGGCGAAGGGCAAGAGCTTGTCAAGACCAAAATATACTAGGGGCCCGAGGACTGCGTTGGTTGCAACAGCGGTTATGAAAACAAGCTGCCAAGGCAAACCCATACTTATGCCAACAGGAATGCTTGCGCGAAGTTCTATCCACGGCACTAAGGTTATAAGAAAAACGTAAAACAAATTATGTAAAGTCACTGTAAATCACTTGATATATTGGAAAATAAAAAAAGTATTAAAAAGAGTTAGTATGCAAATATATATGCCTAGAAAAATCGGATGCCTTATTTAAGCATCTTATACATAACATTGGCTCCTGCAAAGGAGCGTTGGGGGATTGGGAGTGATAAAAAAATTTGCCTTCGTGTTAATTGCATTCTTGCTAGTTACCTCTTTTGTCTTTGCAACTTCCCCCACAATAACTATTATTTCTCCAAACGGAGCATCATACCTTAACGGCTCTGCCAATATTGTTGTTTCTCTTGTAGATACAAACGCAAACGCGCAGATTGACCTGAATTTGGGTGTTGGCGGATCTGATAGTAATGTTCTAACAAACTTCAGGCTCACAGATTCCGGGAATTGCTCAAATTACACCGGAGACGCTACAAGCCTGTTTGAGTGCACTGTGAGTGTTAATACTACTTTGTTTGATGACGGAAACTACACTATTACAGGAACAGCCTTTGACCTGTTCAACTCTGCTACAAACAACAGCGATTCAAGCGATGCCACTGTACAATTTGACAATACTGCTCCAGTTGTTACAGCAGACCAATATGATTCAGATTGGAACAGCATGAGCCAAAACATTCACTTTACTTGTGCCGATGCACTATCAACCTGTGAAAAAATCAATGTTAACGGAACTGATTATCCAGGAGCTGAAATCTGGGTCCTTATAACAGATGACGGAAACAACCAGGTTTCATTCTACGGTGTTGACGTAGTTGGAAACCAGGGAAACGCAAAAGTTGTTGGCGCACCAATAGACGGAGAAGGCCCTACTATTAGCAACCACTCTCCAAGCAACGGAAACTATGTCAACGATGCAACTCCAGAAGTAATTTTCCACATTACAGATGGCGGAAGCGGAGTAACACCCACCACAAACGATGTAAACGTAATAGTTATCGATGGAGTAATAGTTCCTCTTGGGAGTTTCACCATCACCCCTACAACAGACGGAAACATTTACTCTTACACTCTACCAAGCGCAAAGTCAAGCGGCGACTCAATCTTAGTGCAGGTAGATGTAAACGATTCACTTGAAAACAACACAAATGAAACCTGGAACTTCATAATAGATACAGAAGCTCCTACAAGCACGTCAATTAGCGCTTCAAGCCCTACAAACGATGAAACACCAGAATTTGATTTGGGTGCAACAGACTCTGGATCAGGAATGGGTGGGGGGAAGATGAAGTTCTCCTGTGACAATTCAAACTGGGCCAGCGAAGTCAATTACAGTAGCTCTTACTCAAGCTTTAACATTACAAGTGGCTCAGGATGCACCAATTCCGAGGGAGACAAGACAATTTATGTTCAATTCAGGGATGCTGCAGGAAACTGGAACACTAGTTCAAGCAGCGCAACAATCAGCTATGACACTAGTGCGCCTGGAACACCATCAGGTTTGAGCGCAAGCGCAGGAAATGAAGAAGTAACATTATCCTGGAATTCTGTAAGCGGAGCAAGCGAGTACAGAATATACCAAAACGGAAGCCAGAAGGCAACAACCTCAAACACCTCTTACACTATAACCAACCTTTCAAACGGTACAACCTATGATTTTAGAATTAGTGCAGTTGATGGTGCAGGAAATGAAGGAAGCCAGAGCGATGAAGTAAGTGCAATTCCATCAAGTGATGGCGGAAGCACTAATGCAGACACAACCGATCCAACCATTTCATGGGATAACCCTGATAGTGGAGACACTGTTTCAGGAATCATAGAACTTAGAGTTAGAGCAGATGATGACGACTCTGGACTCTCACAAGTAAAGTTTTACGTTGACAACAGAATTATTGACACGGTTAGAAGCAGAAGCAATGGCTTTTACAGGATTGATTGGAATTCTATGACCGTGGGAGATGGTTCTCACGCCCTTAAAGCACTTGCACTTGATCGCGCTGAAAACCCAAACAGCGCAAGCACAAGTATCAATATTACAACAGAGAACAACGGACATAGTGTTGATGGTCCAACAGGAGACGAGGCCGAGGCACAAGAAGCAATAAAAGAAGCCAAGGATGCAAAAGCAGAGCTTGATGAAGATTTGGACATACTGGAGAAGCGCGGAATAGAAGTTTCTGATGATACTGATGAGGCAATTGACAGTGCAAAAAGCAAACTGCGCAATGCAGATGACCAGTTTGATGACGAGAACTATGATGGGGCAAAAACCCTTGCAGAGAACGCAAAGCAGGGCTTTGAAACAGCCAAGACAATGCTGAGCATTGAAACATACTCTGAAACAGATTACACTTACAATCCAAACACTCTTGTGATTATCCTGCAGGGATTGGGCATGAGCCAAGCAATTGCTGAAGAGTCTGCTGCCTTCCTTGAGAACATGACTGTTGAAAGAACACTTGAAATCCTAAAGGTCGTTGACGGAAGCACAACCAGGTACTTTGCAAGCATCAAAATCGTTGTAGAGAACAACGGAGAGGCCCAGAACCTAAAGGTCCTTGAGATTATTCCAAAAGGATTTATTGAGAACGCCAGCGACATTGTCGGCATGCAGGACTTTGATATTATCGAGGAAGATCCAACCATTTCATTTGATTTAAGTATTGCAAACAGTGAGACCATTGAAATATTCTACGGTTTGGGTGAAGAAATGAGAAAGAGCGATGCAGACAATTTGCTCGGACAAGAAGTCCTAAATGATTTCATGGCTCCACCACTCCTCTTGAACCAGGACACGGCTGCTGACGGAGCTGCACTTGGAGGCGTAGGAGCAGGATTCTTTGCACTACCAGGCCTGGGAGACTTAGCTTACCTTGTCACAATTGTAATAGTCGCACTAATAGTTCTCGCAATCGTTGTTTTCCTTGCACTAAACTATTTACAGAACAAGGATAACGATGATGACAATGTCTTTGGAATGGGTTATTCTTCAGAGGAAAAACCATTCTACGAAGGCCTTGTCGGCTCAATCAAAGACAAGATGTCAAAAGAACCTCAAGAAGACCAAGGTCCAAAGTGGGCTTACAGAAACTAATTGCAATTAGTATTTGAATTTTCTTTCGTATTTTTTGTGGTCAAGCCATTCCAGTATCACACTTAGAATAATAACCTCATCTCTTTCAACAGCATAGAGAAGCCGCCAAGCATTTGGCAAGTTATACTTCCAGCAATTATCAATTCCGTATTTTAAGGCATATTCTTTTGGAATTTGTTTTTTAGGAATTTGAATTCCTGCAAAAGCATTTTCTTCAAGATTCTTAAATGCCTGAACCAAGAACTGGTAAAACTGTTTCTCCTCAACCTTAGAGTGTTCTAATTCTTCAAAAGCTTTCTTAATCTTGCTATCTGCGAATTTAATTTTTGATGACAATCTCATTTCTTTGAACCCCAACTCAAGTCCGTTCTTTTTAGATATTTTTGGACAAGAGCAGGATTATAAATCCAGCCAATCTTTCGTTCTTTGTCGACGACAATCTTCCCTGATTCCAACAAGTAGTCAATTGTAGTGCAATATGTTTGATACATCATTTTTCGTGGTAGGCTTTCCCACAATTTTCTCTTTTTGAATTCTCCACTGTGCTCTCGAATAAAGTTTTCAACCATTAGCACAGTGTCAAGCCTAGGATATCTGATAAGCTGTGTTTCTTTTTTTTGCATCAAAACACCTTGTTATATCAGTTAATATAACAAGATTATTTAAGCCTTTCTAGTGCACTATTTCAGACTAGGAATTAGTGGAACTGCTTCCTCTTTGCTTAACTGTTCTATGAAAGGAACTTTGAAAACCCCTGTTCTTGCAAAGTAACCAGCCAACCCAAGAACTACAAGCGCTCCAAATGTGCCCCAAACAGAAGCAGCATTGATTGGAATCCCAACCAATTGATTCTCAATCAGCACGAGCAATGGTAAAAAGGTAATGCTTAGCACAAAAGAGAAAAGAATTCTCTCAATTCCATCAATTTCATCCTTTCTCGTGAAAAAAACCAGTCCAAGGAAATACCCAGGGATAAATAGTACTGCTACAAGAGAAACAAAGGCTATTGCAATATCAAGAACCATGCTAACAATTAAGCGTAATCTTTTTTTAAAACTCTCGTTTATATAATATATAAGATAGGTTCATTGGGAGTTGAAAAATTGTCTTTAGTAACCGTTATAGGGGCTGGTCCAGCCGGACTGCGTTGCGCAGAACTAATTGCAAACGAGGGCTTTGAGGTAACAGTGCTTGAAGAGCACACAACGGTTGGCAGACCAGTACAGTGCGCAGGGCTTGTAAGCGAAACAGGTTTGAGTGAGCTAGAACTTGGCCTAAACCAAGAGGACTATGTTGTAAACAGCATTTACGGCGCAAAGATGGTTTCACCGCACAATGTCGTGCTTAAAGTGCGAAAGAAAAAGCCTGTGGCACAGGTAATAGATAGGTTCAAGTTTGACCAACTTCTCTACAAAAGGGCTTTGAAGGCTGGAGCAAAAGTAGCGCTAGGCACAAAACTCATTGATATAACCGAGAGCAGCCTTTTCCTCGAAGCCAAGGGCCGTGGAGAACTAATGAAGAGCAATGTTGTTGTTGCTGCAGACGGGCCAAATAGCCTTGTTAGGAATACAACACACCCAAAGATTGGTGGAGAAAGCTTTGTGCATGGATTCCAGTACAGGGTAGAGGGTTCTTTTGACAAAAAGATGGTTGAACTGCATTTTGGCAGTTATGCAAAAGGGTTTTTTGCATGGGTAATTCCGGAATCCGAAACCATTGCAAGAATTGGAATAGGGGCAAAGCTTGGGCAGGACATTGAAAAGAGAATGAAGGTCTTCATGCAGGAGAAAAAGTTCGATGTAAAGATTTTAAGTAAAAGCAGTGCGCTAATCCCTGTGATAAATCCCCTGAAGCAACTGGTTGGAACCAATACCTTGCTTTTGGGGGATGCCGCCTTCCAAACAAAAGCAACAACAGGCGGAGGAATAGTAATGGGTCTGAATGCAGCAGAGATTGCGGCTGAGAGTGTTGCCAACAACCTGAAGCACAATTCCCCTCTAAAAGAATATGAAAACAATATTGCCCCAGTAAACAAAGAACTCGCGCTGCACTGGAAGATTAGAGCATACTTAAACTCTTTGAATGATCACAAGCTGGATGACCTCTTTGCAAAGGCCAAAAATGCTGGCATCGAAGCCTTTTTGGAGGAACACGGGGACATGGATAAGCCAAGTCGCTTTGTAAAGAAAATTCTTTTGAAGCCAAGGCTCTGGGGACTTGCCCCAACAGCAATGCGGTTTATCCTAGGATAGCCTAAATTCAAAGAACATTAACTATCGAAGGTTAAGGGATGAAAGCTCTTAGCTTTTCAAATGGTTTTTAGGCAACTGGTTTCTTTTTCGAATGTAGCAGTATTATATATTCGGTCGCACTTATTATTGACGGGTTTATCACCCCCGAATTCTGTAACAAGAAGGCAAAAAGGCAAAGGAGGAAAGTTTTCGAACTTTCCTCTTATTTTCACTCCCTAATTGACAATAAATTTTTAACCTGCTCTGGACAAATTAGTATATAGTCTTTCTTAGGGTGATAAATAAAATGGATTTTGGAAAATATATCAAAAAAAGCAATAACTCTGACAATGTTCCGGCTCCACCAAAGGCCTGCAGGGAGTGCGGAAAAGAGATTGACAGGGAAAGAGCAGGTCACCTCTACTACCATGGGTTTTGTTCACACTCATGCAAGGAAAAATATGTTGGCCACGAGCTTGAAGAATAACCTTAGACCTTTTTGTTGTAGTATTTCAATAATTTGAAGGTGTTCCAAGGAACCAGGCTTTTCTCTGAAAAACCAAGCTTTTTGGCAACAGCCACAACTCTTTGTTGTGATGGCGCTTCTATCTCAATAAAATCTGGAATACCCTTAATGCGCTCTAACTCAATTCTTGCACGCCCAAGTTTGAATGATTTTCGCTTCTTTTTTATGTTCAGTTTCTCAACAAAACCTAGAGACTTTATTACTGCTTGAGCCTTCTTAAAATCCTTGACCTGGACTTCGCGCTCGTCAAGGCTCTTCACCTTTCCTTTCACAGGCTTGCTTTTAATGCACAGAATATTTTTCTTCCCGTCTGAGCGCAAGCGAAACGCAATCTTGTTCTTCTGAAGGCTTTTGTTTGGAAAATCAAAGTAAATTGCGTGGAGTGTTCCATCAAAAGCCTTTTTTGCACCAAGCGCCCTTAAATCTGCTTCAACTTTTTTCAGATTAACTTCCAAAACCTTTGCTTCAATCTCACGCAATTCTACCACCCTAGTTCATCACCAATAGAAATGCCCTTGCTTTTTCCGACAGGGAGCTCGATGAAGAACTTGCTTGGTTTTTTTGGGGAGCATGACGGAGTAAATGGCTGCAAATTTTGTACAATATCAACAACCTTCTTGTTCTTGTCCAAGTAAACAACATCTATTGGAAAGAAAACAAACAGCATGTGAATTGTTGCCATTGCAATTGATTCTCTAGGCAGAGGAAACACTAGGGCATAGTCAAACTGCTGTTGGTTCTCAAACATCAGGCCCTTGAGCTTATACCACGAACTAGAGGCAATCCTGACTTTGGGCATTATCTCTTTTTTCTTTTTTCTGTTGAAAAGCATTAGAAATCCTTTCACTTCTTTGGATTGCCTTCTTTGAGAAGCTCCAAAGATGGCACCTTTATTTCTTCAAGCAGTTCACGGCTCTTTCGCAGAGAAGAGGTAAGCCTTATTTCCTTGACATCCAAATCCTTTTTCAGCTCGTCAAGCTCATGCATCCTCTTCTGCAAATCCTTTACTATCCCAAGCATCTTGGTTTTTTGCTTTGCATCCGTGTTTGGGCTCATGGCAATCGCTATAATAGACCACTTTACAGAATTTAAAGCTATAGTTTTAAAAGTTTTCCAGGCAACAATTCTATTACAAAGTCCTTGGCAACTGGTAATGCGAAGGATGTACTAATAAGCTTTATATAGTGGTTGAATCTTTTAAATCCTAGTAGACGTGGTGTTAATATATGTCGCTTGAGCGAATCGCATTTATTCCTGATGGTAATAGGCGTTATGCAAGAAAAGTCGGAATATCCTATGCAAAGGCCTACCAAATGGGTACAAGAAAGGCTTGGGATGTAATCGACTGGATGTGCGAGTACCCCAAAATAAAGGCGGGAACATTCTACACTCTTTCCCTGGAAAACCTTTCTCGAAGCAAGCTTGAGCTAAAGGTCCTAATGAAAATTTTTGAACGAGAACTTGACAAGGTAAAAACCAAGAAGGTTTTTGAGGAACAGGGAATCAAACTGCGTTTCCTAGGTAGACTTGGAGCGCTCCCAAATGGAATCCAAAAGAAGATAAAGGAAGTAGAGGATTACACTTCCGAATTTGACGAGAAAGAAGTTAACCTTGCGCTAGGATACAATGGGAGAGCGGAAATAGTTGACGCGGCCAAAAAGTTTGCAGAAGAATGCAAGAAAGGAGAAACAACTCTGGATAATTTGGATGAAACTTCTTTTGGAGAATACCTTTACAGCAGCAATTCTCCCGACCTTATCGTACGAACTAGTGGCACGCAGAGACTCTCAGGCTTCCTAACATACCAGAGTGCTTACTCTGAATTCCACTTCACTCAAAAGTACTGGCCCGAGTTCGAACAGCAGGACTTGGATACCGCGGTGCATGAGTTTGATGCAAGAGAAAGGCGCTTTGGCAAATAGGTGCTAAAAATGAGTATTTCTCCAGCCGCTGCAAGAGCTATTAAAGCTAGGTTGGCAAAAATGAAGGCGCAGCAAACTGCTGTGAAACGACTGCCGAGCCGAAACACCTTAGAAGCCGGAATCGAAGCGCAGAAACAGAAGGCAAGGCAATTTATGAAGAATTATCTGCAAGTCCCCCGCGGCGGCAAAAGGAAAAGAGAGGCACAGGCCGTAAAACGCATTAGAATTGCCCAGAAAAAATTGCTCGCAGCACAACAACAACTTCAAACTGCAAAAACCGCGGCTGAAAAAAATTCTGCAAGAGGAGAGATAAGGGCACAGAAAAAGGAACTTGTTTTCTACTATGGAATCGGATTGGTTATGGTGGCGGAGGCCCCAAGAGAGTGGCGCAGGCTTGTGAAAGAAACCGGGCTGGGCAACAAAATATTGGAAGAAGTGAGGACACAAATCTTTTCCTAATTTCTTAAACAGAAAACTTAAAATCATTTGCAAAGCAATTTCTTAATATAGCCCCGTAGTCTAGTGGCCAAGGATGCCGGGTTCTGGACCCGGTGACAGGAGTTCGAATCTCCTCGGGGCTATTCCTTTTTTTAATCAATTTCATCCGGAGTAATTGAAACAATGTACTTTGTTATCACTCTGGAAATCATCCATGCAATTGCGAGGAATCCTAGAAGCACACCCCATAGTCCGATTGGAATTTGGGCAAATGGTGTTACATTGAGGAAGGTTGCAAGAGGCTGGTTCAATACAAGGAACTGTAATACTAGTGAGAAGCCTACTGCGGCAGCCAGCCACTTGTTTGAGAATAAGCCAAGCTTTTCTTGGGAGCGAATTACCGCAATCCTGACAAACTCGAAGAGGATGAGGGAAGTGAAAACCATTGTTTGTGCGAGAACAATGCCACCCTGCCTTAGTGCAATAAAGAACATTGCAACAGTTAAAATTGTTAGGAGAAAACCGATTGCAACAATCATATAGACAAGCCTTGTGTTTATTACCCCTTCCCCTCGCTTACGAGGCTTTTGTTTCATCACATCGGGGAGAGGGGGATCCACTCCAAGGGCAAGTGCGGGAAAACCATCAGTCATTAGGTTAATCCAAAGCAGTTGCACTGCCGCAATTGGGAGGAATCCTGCAAGGCTAACGAAAAACACCACGAAGACCTCGGCAAAATTGGAGGTGAGAAGATAGTTCACAAACTTCCTAATATTGGTGAAAATTGTTCGACCCTCTGCAATGGCCTCCTGAATAGTAGTAAAGTTATCGTCAAGCAAAATCATGTCAGAGGTTTCCCTTGCAACATCTGTTCCCCTAGAACCCATTGCTATTCCAACGTCAGCACTCTTGAGTGCAGGAGCATCGTTTACCCCATCCCCTGTCATTGCAACAATATGCCCATTGTCTTTGAGTGCTGCAAGAACCCTTTGCTTGTGAACAGGGGAAACCCTTGCAAATACATCGGTTTTTGTAACCAATTCCCGCAAGGCAAAGTTGTCCATTGAATCAAGCTCTGAGCCCAAGCAAGCGCGATTTCCAATACCAACCTGCGAAGCAATAGCCTTTGCAGTATCAAGATTATCCCCTGTAAGCATTACAACTCGGATTCCCGCAGTCTTACAAGTTGAAATACTTGCTTTCACTTCTTTTCGCGGGGGATCAATCATTGCCTGCAAGCCAAGGAAAACCAGGTCCTTCTCAAGGCCTGACTTCTTATGGTCTTTTTTAACATCCTTAAATGCAAAACCTAGTACGCGAAGAGCGCTCCCGGCAAACTTTTGGTTTGCAACAAGAATCTGCTTTCTCTTTGCATCAGTAAGCTTGACAATTTTTCCGTTCTCAAAAATTTTAGTGCAATCCTGCAGCACTACCTCTGGCGCACCCTTCATGAAAGCAATTAGTTTACCCTGGCTTTTGTGCAGGGTAGTCATCTTCTTGCGCTCGCTTGAAAAAGGAATCTCATCAACAGGCTCATAAGTACTACGCAACCTTTGCTCTCCCAAACCTGCTTTCCTTGCTGAAACAACCAGTGCTATTTCCGTTGGATCCCCAACAAAATTTGTTTCTTCACCCATCGTGGAAATTTCAGTGTCATTACAAAGAGCACCGCATTTTAGGAGCAATGAGATCTCTTTTGGGTCAATCGGAATCTTCCCAAGCTTGAACTCCCCGCTTAACTCATAACCACCTCCTTCAACATCAATTACATTGCCGTTTGCAAAAATCTTTTTCACAGTCATCCTATTCTCTGTGAGCGTTCCGGTTTTGTCAGTGCAAATAACATCAACACTTCCAAGACTTTCAACTACAGCGAGTTTTCTAACAAGACTTTTCTTTGCAAGCATCTTTTTGGTTCCAAAGGCAAGGCTTAGTGTAACTATTGCCGGCAAGCCCTCTGGAATTGCCGCTACCGCCAGCGAGATGGCTGTCAGGAAAATTGTCACAAGGTCTGAGACTTGCGCCAAATACTGGACGATCGCAATGAAAACGATTATACCAAGAACGGCCAAACCAAGCTTTTTGCCAAGGTGATCAAGCTCTATTTGGAACGGAGTCATCTTTGGCGGAACCTGTTGTATGCTCTCAGCAATCCTACCTAGTTCTGTATCCAATCCTGTTCCAACGACCATTGCAACTGCCTTCCCCCTTGAAACAACAGTGTTCTTGAACACCATGTCCATTTTCTCGTGCAAAGCCGCTTTTGCCAGAACCGCTTTAACTTGCTTTGAAACAGGACTGCTCTCCCCTGTGAGCAGGGATTCGTCAACTCTTAGATTGTTCTCGCTTATCAGACGCGCATCTGCCCCAACCTTATCCCCGGCCTCAAGTAAGATTATGTCCCCTGGAACTAGCTCTGCGGCATCAATTACACCTTTTTGGCCTCCCCTTCTTACTCTAACTTTTTCAGGACTCAGCTTTTTGAGTGCGTCAATACTCTTCTCAGCATTATACTCTTGCATAAAGCCAAAGATTCCGTTTGCAAAAACAATGAAGAGAATTAATATTGAGTCAGTGAGATGTGGCTCTTGNCCNGGCAAAAAGCCNACNCCATANCTTATTGCTGCGGCAAAGATTAGAATTAGGATTAGCGGNCTTGTNAACTGNGAGATAAAAATTTTTANAGGAGAAATTTTGCGCGTGAGAGCAATCTCGTTTCGCCCATACTGGGAAATTCGCTCAGCAGCCTGCTCCCAAGAAAGGCCCTGCTCACCACTTTTGAGCTTTTGCAGAACATCTTTTGGGGAAAGTGCATGCCAGTCCATTTCAAAAACCACTAACTACTTATATTATTCTTTAATAAATAGCTTTGGTCTTGTAGGCTTGTAAATATGTGGAAACAGTAGGCATTGTTGGGCAATTCAATTCTTTGCTCGAGGGCACAAGCTAAAGAACGATGCACCAATTGAATTCTCTTACAACATTGGTGCCGCAGCCCTAACCTACTTCCTCGCCCCTAGAATAGAATCCGGATAGGACAAGTACCCCCGCAACAATTCTCTGCAAACAAAATCGTGTTCCTGAACCGCTAAAAACACCAAAACCATAAAATAGGGGTGTGGGCTATACTCTAACAATGAAGCAATCTTTAATTTTGTTGATAGCGTTAGCTCTGATAGTAGTGGGTGCGTTAGTTTTGTTTTTTTCGCAGGGACTGCAGGTCCCTTCCCCTGATCCTGATTCTGTTGTCGAGTTTAAAGTTTTGGAGTTGCGTGAGTCGGTTTCTTTTTCCCCCGTCCTTTCAAAGCTTTATTCCAGAATGTATTTTAGGGTGCTGTCAGAGCACGATTTCAATTACTCTGTGAAGAGGGATGAAAATTCTGTTACTGAAACATTTGTTTCTCCTGAGCTTAGTGTTTCTTCCGTGCTTTTCAATGATGGGAACAGTTCAAGGCAGGTTACTTCTTTCAAAAACCTTTCCAATAAAAGAATTGAGAAAGATATTTCTGTTGTTGCATTAAACTCTTTTACCCGTGTTGTTGTTGACGGTAACCGTGTTTTTGTTGACGAGAACACTTTGCTTGTTTTGAACAGCAGGAAGTTCAGGCCGAGAACTCAGATTGGAGCGGCGACTTATATTCTACCCTACGAGGTTTATGTTGAATCGGAATTGACTTTTTTTGACGACACCAACAAGAGTGTGGGTAAGTACAGTTGGCATGACTTGGTTGACTTAAATGTTGGTGTGTATGCAAGGCTGAGCATACAACAGGGTCAGACAACAATTGAAACTGTGTTACCATTACAGCTCGAAGCGGGTGAAACACTTAGGATTGGCGAATGAAAACTTATAAATTATAGAAAAACTATGGGGTATTGTATGAGTGCAAAGGTCTTTGTTTTTTTGGTGTTCGTCCTGCTTTTTGCAGTAAGCGCAAGCGCCATGGTCTTTGATTTGGTTGATCCTGCTAGTTTTGATGCTAATTTTGCCGGTGCAACAGCAAACGATCGGCTGGGTTTTGGTGGTGTGGCGTTTGGTGATGCTGATGCTGACGGTTTTAACGATGATCTAATACTAACCTCTTATTGGTCTGATCCTTTTGGCAGAAGCAAAGCTGGAGAAGCCTATTTGATTTTGAATGTTGGTTCCAAGTCTGGTGAGGTTGATTTGGCTGATTCTGCGAATTTTGATGCTAATTTTGCCGGTGCAACAGCAGACGATGAACTGGGTTCTGGTGGTGTGGCGTTTGGTGATGCTGATGCTGACGGTTTTAACGATGACCTAATATTACAGGCTCATTGGTCTGATCCTTTTGGCAGAAGCAAAGCTGGAGAAGCCTATTTGATTTTGAATGTTGGAGATAAGTCTGGAGAAATTGACTTGGCTGACCCAAGCAACTTTGACGCTAATTTTGCCGGTGCAACAGCAGACGATCGGCTGGGTTCTGGTGGTGTGGCGTTTGGTGATGCTGATGCAGACGGTTTTAACGATGACCTGATACTGCAGGCTTGGGCTTCTGATCCTTTTGGCAGAGACCTTGCTGGAGAAGCCTATTTGATTTTGAATGTTGGAGATAAGTCTGGTGAGGTTGATTTGGCTGACCCAAGCAACTTTGACGCTAATTTTGCCGGTGCAGCAGCAGGCAATGTGCTGGGTGCTATTGGTGTGGCTTTTGGTGATGCTGATGCTGACGGTTTTAACGACGACCTGATACTGCAATCTTTTTACGCTAATCCTTTTGGTAGAATCTTTGCTGGTGAGGTTTATTTGATTTTGAATGTTGGGGATAAGTCTGGTGAGGTTGATTTGGCTGATCCTGCGAATTTTGATGCTAATTTTGCTGG
>NZBU01000003.1 GCA_002688035.1 Candidatus Iainarchaeum sp.
CCGCGCCTCCGGATTAACAGCAACCGGCGACGCAATAACAATGGCCAGAAAAGAACTAAAAAATGCGATAAAAGGAAACCGAACATACATCCTACTACTCTCAGACGGCTACACCAACCGCGGAATCAACTCACTAAAAGCAGCACAAGACGCAGCAACACAAGGAATCATAATCTACACTATCGGAATAGGAAACGTAAACACAATAGAAATGCAAAGAATTGCAAACACAACGAACGGCGAATACTTCCACGTGGAAAACACATCACAACTAAAAACCATATTCAAAACAATCGGAGACATCATCATCGAACCAGAAAGAACCTGCGGACCCACAACCAACATAGGAGAATGCGAATACGGAGTACAAATATGCAATGAAATCAGTGGCTTATGGGACATCTGCGAAGGACCAATATACCCAAAATTTGAGGTTTGCGACGGCTTAGACAATGACTGCGATGGCAAAATCGACGAAGAACTAATAAACCACTGCACCAACTACACAACATGCCAACGCTACAACAGCTGCGACACCTGCCCAACAACACCAACAGAAGAATGCGACAACGTGGATAACGATTGTGACTACGGAATAGATGAAGAATGCCCATGCAACACAGAAGGAGAAATCAGAGCATGCGGGCCAAACCAAGCAGGAATCGGGATTTGTAGAAACGGAATACAAACATGTGAGGCCGGAATTTGGAGCGACTGCCAAGGAGCAATAGGGCCAGAAGAAGAAAAATGTAACCTAGACACTACAGGGAATGGAACCGACGAAAACTGCGACGGACAAACAGACGAAACATGCGACACAAAAGACACACCTAGTGGCAATTCAGGAAAATGCACCCAAGACTCCGACTGCAGAAACGAAAACCCATGCACAATCAACAGGTGCATCAGAGAACAATGCAGTTACATCCCCAAAGCAAACGAAACAAACTGCGGATATGGAAAAAAATGTTCAACAGGAAACTGCATCCCCATCCTAGACAATGTAATGGACCCCAACACAAAAATCACAGAACAAATAGCAAAAGAACTAATACTCGTAATAGAAAAAGACTACCTGTTAGTGGGAGACACCCAAAAAATATGGGTTGAGAGAACAAGCACAGGCGAAAAAGTACCAAACGTAAACATCACACTCACCAACGGAAAACAAATCACACTATCAACAGGACTAGAAGGAATACTAGAGTATACCGCAAAAACCACTGGAAACTATGAGGTCGAAGCAACAAAAGACGCATTCAACGCAAAAGACAACTTCGGAGTACTAGAACTAATAACAACAATCATCTCAGAATTCACAAAAACCACCAACATACTACTCTTCTCCACCGGAATAACACCACCCGGAATAGGACTACTACTACTACTACTCTGCCTAATAGCCGCCGCAACAGCATACGACAAAAGCAAAATACTATTCAAACACAAAACAAAATCAACAAAAGAACAAAGAAAAGAAACACTAATTAGAATAGGGATCGCAATCACCGCATTCACATTCCCAATAATAGCAATGCGCCTAACAGACATGCTATTTGGAATAATGCTAGCGCTGGCAGAAATAGCCACAACACTACTAACAAATTACCTTGTAAAACAAGCACAAACAAAAAAACCAATCAACGTAAACTAAGATCAAACAAAAGAGATATAAGTACGAATGATATATTACTAACAGCCCGAGGAACTTAAATGAACCACAAATATCTGCTCACACTACTAGCCTTCCTAATTCTAATCAACAGCGCCTTTGCCGGTTGGGGTTGTGAGGCAATAGAAGTAAGCGGTGACATTGGAAAGTATACTTCGTTGCTTGAGGGAACTGATGAAAACTTCCATATAAGCCACGAAGATGAGACCAATGATGATTTGCGCTACTGCGAAGGAAGCTTTCAAAATTGGACTTGCGAAGCAGTGGAAACAGCAAACGATGTTGGTAAGTTTTCTTCTATGGTTGAAGGAGCCGATGGAAACTTTCACATCAGCCATTTAGATGATTCAACCGATGATTTGCGCTACTGCGAGGGAACGATAGGAGATTGGGCATGCGAAACCGTGGACTCAACAGGCAATGTAGGCTATTGGACTGACATAATAGAGGGCGCTGACAACAATTTTCATATAAGCCACGAAGACTTTAGCGGTAATGACAAACTTCACTACTGTGAGGGAACAATGGGAGACTGGACTTGCCAAGTCGTACATGACTCAGCAGTTTATTCATTACTATATAGCCAAACCGCAATTTTGGAGGGCGCTGACACCAACCTCCACATACTTTTTTCCTCAATAACCCACAATCTCCAATACTGCGAGGGAACAGGAAACACGAACTGGACATGCCAACAAATAGACTACGTCGGCAGCGGTAATGGACAAGACGAAACTGACCTGATAGAGGGAACAGATGGAAACCTCCACATAGTCCACGAGGACAATATAACCAATCACCTGCGCTACTGTGAGGGAACTTCTGACGCAAACTGGGTGTGCAAAGCAATAGACACATCAACTGATGTTGGCAGCTATCCAACAATCCTGGAGGGCGCTGACACCAATCTTCACATAACCCACTACGATGACAGCACTAATGACTTGCGTTATTGTTACGGAAACTGGGACGACAACTTTACCTGCCAAACAATAGAAAGCCAAAATGATGTAGGGCAAATGGGATATCTGATCGAAGCCACTGCAGGAAACCTAATAATAAGCTACCGTGGAAACACTGGATTGGATTTGCGATATTGTGTAGAGGACAATACGGCTCCAACTACTGGCTGGGATGGTAATGTCAGCTGGCAAAATGTAGACGCCAATGTCACTCTAACTTGTAATGAATCAGATACAAACTGCGCCAGCACAAGATATAGACTCGACACCGATGCCACCAGCACAGTTTCTTACGGCACCTGGACCACATACGATGCAAACATCTTCGTAGGAAACGACGGAAACTGGGCAGTAGACTTCAACTCAACAGACTATGCTAGCAACATTGGAGACACCAACACATTCTACATACTCGTTGACTCGACCACACCAGCAACTCCAACAATCACCACACCAACCGCCCCCCACCTACCAGACATCAACCTAACCTACTCGGCAACAGACGCAACCTCAGGAATCAAAAAATACTGGATATCACTAACAGGAACAAATTACACTGACAACGGCACTGCCACAACATACACAACAGCCTGCGGTCACACCAGCAGAACATTCTACCTCAAAGCAACAGACAACGCAGACAACAACAGCAACACAACAACAACCACATTCTCATGCCTAGGGGGAGGCGAAGAACCAAGATGCGGAGACAACGAATGTAATGGTTCTGAAACAGCCGCAACTTGCCCAGGAGACTGTTCACCAAAATGCGGAGACAACGTTTGTACAGGCACAGAGTCTATTGAAACCTGCCCACTAGATTGTGTTGGATGTGGCGATGGCAAGTGTGATGACACAGAGAATTGTGAAACCTGTGAAACAGACTGCGGAGAATGCGAACAAGAAGGCGAAAAAATACTAGAACAAACAACAGAAAAACAACCAACCCAAGAACAAATAGACCTTGTTCTAAAAGAAGCAGGCCTGGGAGAACAAGCAAAACAAAAAGCAACAGAAGCCATCGGAAAAATAGAGGCAAAGAGAAATATAGTGGTAACACAAATCAGCCAAGACAACACAACAAAATACAAAACAAAAATCAAACTCATCATCAAAAACAAAACACAAAAAAGAATGCAAAACATAGAAATAATCGAACAAATACCAAAACAAATCGCAGCCAACGCAAACCTAGTAAAAAGCAACCACGAATTCGAAATCCTAAAAACAGACCCAATCATCCGATTCAACATCCCACAAACCCGAGTAGGCGAACAAACAGAAATCGTTTACACAATAGAAACACGAGCAGAAGAAAACACAATACAACAATGGACCCCGCCCATAATAACAAACTTCCAAGAAACAAAACCACTACCCACCGAATGCAACACAAATGCAGACTGCGAAGACAACAACCCCTGCACCACAAAAAAATGCCTAAACCAAAACTGCAGCTACATCCCAAAAACAGACGGAACAAGCTGCGGATACGGCAGTACATGCAAACAAAGCCAATGCAAAGAAACAGCTGGCATCATCTCAGGCGGAACCATCGCAGGAATCAACACCATAATAGTTGCAGCAGGAATAATCATTATCGCAACAGCAACTTACACCATATACTCTATTTACTTGAAACAATAATGCAATACTATCCGCCTTATCCTCATTAGAAAACATTAAAGAGGAGAATGAATCTTATTAAGTTGATTCTTTATGAATGGGCACAAATATTTACTTTTACTAGTTGTTTTGTTAGCACTGGCTTTTGTAATGCCAGCGGTGTCTGCCCAGACATGTGGTGATGGTTCTTGTGATCCAGGGGAAAACAGCTGTACTTGCCAGGCTGATTGTGGCACGTGTGGCGGAACACTTGCAGGGCAAGCATGCAAAGAATTTGCCTGCACAGAAAAGAATATTTGCAAGCTCACACCCATACCAAACTGCTGTGGAAATGACTTGTGCGAAGTTAATGAAGGATTTGCTGACTGCCCTGCCGACTGTTTGCCCAGCAAATTAGAGTTTGAATTGCTAGGACCAGTTGAGAGCGAGAGTTTTTATCGTGGAGAACTGGTTCTCTTCAAGGTTAAGGCAACAGGGGACGGCATAAACATTCTTGGCGCAGACATCACACTAAGCGGTTTTTTTGGAAGCAGGATATTATACAATGATGGAAAGCATGAGGATGGAACCTCTCTCGATGCTATTTACGCAAACAGATTCTTGGTTAAAAAAGAAACCCTTGCCGGAAAGTACTCTTTTCAGTTGGAAGCGGATTTTCGCGAAGTACTAGGGGAAGTAGACTACAATTTTTCTGTGGAACCAGTGCTTGACATTGAAACAGGTTTGAAAGAAAAATATGCCCTGGGGGATATCATTGATTTGAGTGGAACAGTGCAGAAGAGACAGGGAAGATTTGCAATGCCCTTAACAGTTAAAATCAATAATGGCAGGGAAGACATTTTTGTAGATGAAATATCATCTGACGTGAATGGAAAGTTCGCCTCATCATACCATTCAAGCCTAATTGATCGAACAGGCATGTGGACCGTAACGATCGAGGGAGAGGATGAGAACAAGAACACTGTTTCTTTCCAAACAGAGATAAAGATAGTTGATGCAGAGGAAAGCTTGTTCATACAAATAGGGCTCGTGGAGGAATTGGGAGAAGCATATGAACGCATTTCAAGCGTTGAAATTATTGCAGAGGTCAAAGACTTTCAGGGGGGACTAGTTGAGGGAGCTGAGCTTGAACTTGAATGGGCCGGAGGCAAAGAACCACTGCTTGAACTAAAGTCAGGGCAGTATAGTGGAACGTTCTTTATTCCATTTAGCATGGCTTTGGGTGCGAACCAATTTGCACTCAACGCAAAAAAGAGCGGTGAAACAGGCTTTCTTTCAGGAAGCAATACCTTTATCTTCAATGTTGAAAGTGCAGAAATAGATGTTGAGATCATGGAGCCCAGCGATAAGCATTACAATATTGGTGAGAGCCTTGCTCCAAAAGTGTTTGCGAGTTATGCTAACGGCGAACCGGTTATTGGCGCAACTGTTGTGGCATTATTAAACAATAAAGAAATTACTCTGGAAAACCGGGAAGCCGGAATTTTCTCCAAAGATTATTCTCTGTCAGAGGAGGATAAAGGGAGATTGAACATTTCTTTTAGGGCCGTGGATAGTGCAGGAAACGAAGGGCTTTCCACAACATGGGTTGAAGTTAGTGGAGAAAGTCTTGCACACATAATCCAGCAGAACGCAATGCTAATTGCAGTGGTATTGATTATAGTGACAGTAATTGGTTTCTTTGGAAGCCGCTTTTTGTTTGGAATGACGACAAAGAGCACTTTGGAGAAAAGGAAGAAAGAATTAAACGCCCTGGAGAAAGAGATACAGTCCCAGTACTTTGACAAGGGCGAGTTGTCAAAGAAGGAATATCAAAAGCTCATGGAAAAGTATCAGAGCGAGCTTGAAACAATAGATGTGAAACTTGTGGAGATGAAGAAGAGTGAGAAATAGTCTGGTAGTCGCAGTTGCGTTCCTTGTTATTGCAATGTCTTACAGTGTTTTTGGAGCAGGCCTGATCATAAACCAAACAGAGTATCTCAAAGGAGAAACAATTACAATTAGCGGGACATGTTCAGAGCAAGTGCAAATTTCTCTCCTAAACTTGGATCGGAAGATATTTGAGGAGAGCGCAGAGTGCCTCGGCTTTAGGTATGAAGCTTCTTACCAAACAAGCTTTTCCGACCCAAGCGGATTCTGGAACGCTACAGCAATGGAAGGAGAAGTTGAGAAGAACAAAAAGTTTAGGGTACTACCTACCAAGGAAAGCCAGTTTTATGTTATAATATTCTTAAGTCCAAGTGAACCAGGACAAGCAAGAACAAGTGAATTGGATATTCTTGTGAGAGTAACTGATGCAGGGCAAGATGTTGATAATGCAGATGTTTTCACATGGACTGCCGAGGGGGAGAAAATACAGTTGGAGGAAATAGGTAGTGGCAATTACCGTTTGCTATACAATGTTCCGGTAAATGCGGACTTGGGTAGATGGGCTCTTGTTATTACTGCCGAGAAGAATGTTGAGGGCGAAATGTTTGGTGGAGAAAATACTTCCCAGCTTACGATTGAGAATGCTCCAATTGCCATAGAGGTGCTAGAGCCTGCTACAAAAACCGTGCAGGCAGGCAGCGAGCTTTCAATTAAGGTGAGTGCGAATTATGAGAATGGAAAACTTTTAGCAAATCCAATTGCGTCAGTACAATTTAATGGAGATAGCTTTGAAATGGATGATGGGGGAGCGGGAAACTTTGCTTACTCACTTCCACTCGAATTAGAGGATACCGGGGCAAAAAAAGTTCTCGTGAACCTGGAAGATGAATTTGGCAATGAAAATACCATTACAATTAATCTTAGCGTTGTCTCAAGTCCTTTCGCAGGCCTGCTGGAGCTTCTACCAGTTTTAGTTGTACTTATTGTTGCAGGAATTATTTTCGCTGTGTTTCTACTGCCAAAGCTGAGGGCAAAGGAAAGTGAGAGTTCTTTGGAAAATAGAAGAAATGCACTGGAAAAGGAATTGAAGAAATTACAGGACAATTATTTCAACAAAGGCAATATTAAGAAGGAAGTCTATAATAAAAAGAAGGAGAAAATCGAGACAGAACTTGTCGAGGTTAGGAAAAGATTAAAATAAGATAAAACAATGTGGTAGTATGGAATTATGGACAGACACGCTAAACTCTATTATTGAAGAAGCAAAAACTAAGGCCATAGAACTTTACAGTAAAACAGACGCCAAACCAGCAAATACAAAGAAAACAAAACCAACGCCCATGGCGCCGAAGAAAAAGCCGAAAAAGCCAGGAAAGATTGTGATAATGCCTGCAAGGGTCGGAAGTTTTGATCAGTTGTTAAAAGATGGAGGCCTTGAAAAAGGCAGCACTACCCTCATAAGTGGAGGGGCAGGAACAGGAAAAACAACTTTTTGCCTGCAAAGCCTCTACCAGGGTGCAATGAACGGCGAGAAAGGAGTTTTTATTTCGTTTGAAGAGGAGCCTGATAGGATAAAACAGCACATGAAAAAGAATTTTGGATGGGACTTTGATGCCTTGGAGAAAAAGGGGCTTGTGGCAATTTATAAGGTTGATCCCTCAAAGATCGCAAGAATGGTTGAAAGCGTACTTGAGAAGCAAGCAGGCTTGTTAAAAGTAAAGGTAAAGGAGATGCAACTGCCAATCAAACCGGACAGGGTTTGTATTGACTCTTTGAGTGCACTCTCAATTGCTTTTGAAAGCGAGGACAGTTACAGGAAATATATTCGTGTTCTGTTTGAGATGCTGGAGGAGTATGATTCAGTTAACATTGTTATTAGTGAGACCGAACAGAATCCAAAAAAGTACAGTAGAACGGGGGTAGAAGAATTTTTGGCAGACGGAGTAGTAGTTCTCTATAATTTGGATGTGGATGGAAAACGAAAGAATGCTTTGGAAATTCTGAAACTGCGCAGTGGAAAACATTTGAAGCAAAGAGTTCCTTATACCCTCGGAAAAACAGGTATTGAAATAGAGCCTTCATTTAATCTGGGCAAGTCAAAGATTACGTAGAGACTTCTAATTAGTTAACCCAAAAGATTTGGGTGCAAAGAGTAGCTTGTTTTTACGCCGGCTTCCTTGAATTTCTTTACAAGCGGCTTTGAAAAACCTTTTTTTGGCAGGGGATTGTATTTGGTTTTGAATTCCAAGAGTGAGAGCTGCTTTCCAACAGTATAAACGCTTGCCTCAACTTTTGCACTTAACTCGTTCAAAGTCAAAGGGCCATTAGAAAGTTCCAGAATAATTTTTTTTGCAGTGGAGATAACTTGATAAGTAAAGTATTATCCCGAATAACATCCAAGTTTTTCACAGTTGCGTCCAATTAATTCCACCCACCTATAAGCCAAATTATGTCTCGCGATACAATTAATTAGTTAAATAAAGAATTTAAAGTTAATGTTTTCACCTAAATAGGTTACTTATGCCTGTTTCTTGAACAGTTTCAAAAAATGATGCCATGGTTTCATAAAAGAAACAATGAACTTCAACATAATTTTTTCTGACTCTGAATTCAATATAATTTTTTTGACTAAAAGAATAGGTATTTAAGAAGAAGATGAAGACACAGGCAATGAAGATCAAGATGAGGATAATGACAACCAGGGAGAAGACACAGGAAACCTATGCGAAAATGTTGACTGTGAAGATGGAAACCCTTGTACAGATGATCGGTGCAGAAGTGGCACCTGTGTTTACACGCAATTGAGCGATATTCCTGTTGACGCGGAAAATGTTTGTTTGAACGGAGAAGTTGTTCCAATTACAGAGGAAGAACCAGAGGAGCAAACACCTCCAACAGGTTTCTTCAGCTTTGCATCACTCCCTAGCATGGGACTATGGCTAGCATTGCTACTCGCAATCATTGGAATGGTTGCCACAATACTTAGAATAAGAAAGAAAAAGTAAGATTCTGATTCTCTTTTCTTTTACCAGTTATTTGACAATCAACGAAACCAATGCCTTGATTTAAAACTTTTCCCCGCAGCTATCTGACATGCTTGGGAAAGATATTGGTTGGGGCACTCTACAAAAAGAAGCGAGCAGCATAATTCAAGAAACCGAGAAATGGGATATTTTAAAAGAGGAAAGCGGGCTTATGCGCTATTTCCTGAAACGTTTTCCAAAACTTAGTAGACCAGAACAATCACTCCTTATTGAGGTAATCAACGAGTTCCAGAAGGGCTCTTTGGACGCAACCCCTAAGAATATCAAGAAATGTTTGAAACAGCATTGCATCAACAATTTTGTGGAAATTAACAAAGAACAGAGAGAATATCTACTTCTAAATCTTGAGAGTTGTTTGAATGGGTTAGGGCCACTTGATGATGTTCTTTGCAACAAGGAAATTGAGGAAATTGCGCTAATCGGAATAGGAGAACAAAAACCAGTTTTCATATTCCACAAAAATCATGGCTGGATGCCAACCAATCTTTACTTCAGAAGCCAGCAGGCCGTGTGTAATACTGTGAATAGGATGGCCCAAGGAATTGGGAGAAGACTTTCATTCCAAACACCGAGCATTAACGCTGTTCTACCTGACGGGAGTAGATTGCATGCAGCAATTCCCCCTGTTGCATTCTCAGGCCCCTGCTTTACAATAAGAAAATTCTCAAAAGACTACTTCACACCATTACAGTTGATTAAAAACAATACCTTGTCTCTGGACGCAGTGGTGTTTCTCTGGATGGCACTCGAGAGCAATTGTTCAATGTTAATTGCGGGAAGCACAGGAAGCGGAAAAACTACTACTCTGAACGCTTTGTTTTCACTGGTTCCAAAGAGCGATAGAATTATTGTTGCAGAAGAAACCCCTGAAATAAGTCTTCCTCACAAACACGTGGTAAAACTTAATGTTGTGAAAGAGCAGGGAGTCGGAATGCACGACTTAATTATGCAAACATTAAGAATGCGCCCTGACAGAATTATTGTGGGGGAAGTAAGGCATAAGGATGAACTTAGCGCATTTGTTGACACTTTGCTTGCGGGACAGGGCAAAGGTTCTTACTGTACATTTCACAGCCAGAGCACAGAGGAAGTAGTTAAACGAGCTTCTACATATGGCGTTTCGGAAATGGATTTGGCATCAATTGACTTGGTTTTGGTGCAGAGACGCTGGGACAAAATTGATTTGAAAAGCAAGCAGAGAATCGAGGCAAGGCATGTAACAGAGATAAGCGAACTGTTGTCCTGCAACAATGAAATTAGAGCAAACAAGATTTTCGAATTTGACCACAAGAAAGAGAAGCTTGTGAAGAAAAGCAATAGCCAAGGAATTGTAAACAAAATGGCGCAGTGCTTTTCAATGAAGCCTGCTCAGCTCGAGAAAGAGGGATTGAAGCGGGCACGCCTGCTTTCTGAACTATTAGATAAGAATGTTTCTCTTGAAGATTTTTTTGTGATACTCAATGATAGCAATAAACGATAACAAGGAATTAAGGCAAAATATATTGAAAGCAGCTCTTTTCGCGCTGTTCTTCTGGCTTGCGGCAGGACTGTTTTTGGAGGATTTGTTGTTCTCCCTTTTAGTTGGAATGGTAGGTGGATTGTTTGTTTTGGGAATAATGGAGTATGCGCCAATTGCCAAAAGAAAAAGGTATGCCGCACTGGTTGAAAGTCAACTCCCGCTTGCACTAATGAATATTGCCGTTGAAATTAATTTAGGCTTAAAGTTTAACGAGATTCTTGGGCATGTCGCAGAACAAAATAATGAAATTGGTTCAGAGTTCAGAAAAGTTCTGCGGGAAATCAAACAACAGGAAGCCTCTGTCCAGGAATCCCTAATGCATTTCGGGGAAAGAATTGAGTCCTTAGAGGTAAAGCGTGCAATTGCATTGTTTGTGAGCATATACGAACAGGGCCACAGGGCTGGCGGGGAATCGCTAAAAATGCTTTCCAAGGAGATGCTTGCAAAGCAACGCAGTCAGTCAAAAGAATTTTCGGGAAAACTGGTCGTATATTCCCTGCTATTTGTCGCAATCTCGGCTGTTGTCCCTGCACTCTTTCAAAGTTTTGTGATTGTTGGCAGCATGATTCTAGAACTAACTTTAACGGCAAGCCAAATATTTATTATAATTGTAGTAGTTTTCCCCATAGTGGATTTAGCAGCGCTTTATTACATTAGGTTAAAGACGCCGATCTTTTTGCAGAGGTGAGAGAATGAAAGCAGGCAATGAGAAAATGGGTTTCATAAAAGAATTTGAATATCTCTTAAAGGATAATTCTGGCAAAGACATCGAATGGTTTTTGAAAACAACAGGGGTAGCAAGTTTTGCAATCAGCATTGCAACAATCCTTATCCTCTTTACCCAAAACACCACTAACTTCTACATAACAATGGTTGCTCTGGCTGCCTTCTTTACCCCCTTCCCTTTACACTACATGCTCCACCACTACCTTTCTGAATTAAAAAAGCGGAAAAGAGAGCAGCTTATTCCGGACATACTATTGCAGGCAAGCGCTTTTCCAAAAGGAACTTCTTTTGGAAAAATAATTGACTATTTTTCTAATGCACGATTTGGATTACTTGGAAAGGAATTTGAAAAAGCGCAACTCGAGATTGGGAAAGGGGCAAGTGTACAGCAAGCCTTGGACAATATTTCAAAGAGATGCAGGAGCGATATTGTCGGGAGGGCAATGAGACTACTCAAGCAGGGATATGTGAGTGGCGCAGACATGAGCACTACTTTCAGGGAAACGGCTGACGATTTGCTTGAAACAAATGCCATTCTGCGCGAGAGAAACGCGGCTCTTGTGATTGAGAAATATACCCTGCTCTTTGCAGGTGGTTTTATAGTGCCTGCAATACTTGGCCTGCTTGTCGGCATGGTTGGCTCAATGGATTTTGCCGCTTTGGAGCTCCTAGAATTTGGAGCAAGTGCTGCCGAGAAAGGGGCACTGCTTGAGTCAACAATCCTCGCAAATCAGATTTATATTGTAGAATACTCTTTGCTTGCCGCGTTTTTTGTGGCTCTATTAGAGGGAAACCCAAAAAAAGTATTGGTATACGCTGCCTTTCTGCTTCCTATAAGCCTTATCTCTTTCAATGCGGCGCAGTTCTTCCTATTATAGAACTGGCAACCCTGAGCAAAAGAATTTAAATGCAAAAAGACTTTCTATTAGTGATTCTTGGGGCTGCATATGATTGGACAGAACACAAAGATTGTCGCATTATTGGTTTTCTTTATATTTGTATCTTTGCTTGCCCAGGGCGCAGGCTGTGATGACTGCGGCGGCCCTGTTCCAGGCAAAGAATGTAGCTTCTATGGCTGTGACAAGGACAGATGCATAGCACAAATAATTGACGATTGCTGCGGCAACAACAAGTGTGAGCTTGGGGAAAGCTTTGGAAGTTGCTCCAATGACTGCGAGCCACAAACAATTGATTTTGAACTGCTTAACCCTGATAGGACTGAGGGGTTCTTTAAGGGAGAACCGGTATTGTTCAAAATCAAGCTTAGCTCTGAGAACTCTAATGTTGTGGGCGCGGAAGCAGTACTCTCAGGAGTCTTCGGAAAAATAGTGCTTTATGATGACGGCGAGCATGAGGATGAAATTGCGTCAGACGGAATTTATGCAAACCGCTTTTTCATTGATCCCGAGGTTAAAGGAAGCAGGCCTGCGTTAAGCCTGAAAGCAACTCTTGGAGAAGTAACAGAAGTAAAATATTACTCGTTCCAGATTGACCCTACTCTTGGAGTGGAACTTGATGTTAACACAAATCACAGGCTTGGGAATGTAATCCCGATAAAAGGAATTGTGAAGAAGAAAGAACACAGGTTTGCACTGCCCCTAAAAATAAAAATAATGCGCGGACAAACACAGTTGTTTGAAACCGACACAGAGTCAGCATTGGATGGTTCTTTCCAAACAGAGTTTCGTACAACACTGCTTGATCCAAATGGAACCTGGACCATTGGAGTTTATGGTGCAGATGCAAACAGTAACAGCATTAGCCATGAACAGGAGATAAAACTTTTAAAACCGGATGAAGCCGCTTTTTTGAAAGTGGAAATTGAGGGAATAGAGCAAAGCTACAAGCGCGGCTCTGAAATCGTGATAAATGCGACAGTGAAAGACGATTCTGGAAAAGCCATAGAGAACGCAAGCATGAGGCTTTTTAGCCCGCTTCACGAGGAGATTGAGAAAATGCTGCCTGATGGAGTAGGGCGTTATACTGGATCTTATACAATCCCATATGATTTGTCTCTTGGCTCACAGGAAATAAGTGTTTCCGCAAGCAAGAGCGGGGAAGGCGGAACAATGGCGGGAAGTGCGGCAGTAAGATTCAAGGTGGAAAAAGCTGTTATCAATATTGAAGTTTTCAGCCCTGACAAAAGGCACTACCAGATTGGTGAGAATATTGCGCCGGAAGTATTCCTGAGTTACTCTGAAACCGAGTGGGTGCTTAAAGCAGATGTAAAAGCAGTTATCCAGCACGTTGAAACTGGTGCAGAGGATATAGACCTGGAATTGCAACCAGTGGCAGGTGGCCTGTTCTCTACAAACTACTCGCTTAGCGACAATGATGAGGGCCTAATAAAGTTGGTTATAACAGTTGTTGATGACGCAGGGAATGAGGGTTACAGTGAAAGCGTTTTGCTTGTTAGCGGAACTTCTTTAGGATTTGTTGCCGGCGAGAATATTATTCCAATTGCAGTTGGATTAATTGTGTTGGTTGGAGCTGGCTTGTTTGCAAGGAACCTCCTCCTAAAGAAGGGTACTAGGGAAGAGCTCTTGAAGAGGCGCAAGCAGCTGAACTCTCTGGCAGAGGAGCTACAGAAAAAATACTTTGACGAAAACGCGATTCCGACAGAGAAGTACCAGGAGTTAATTAAAACGTATGAAACAGAACTTGGCGAGGTAGAGAAAAAAATGGGGGAGCTGGACAAAAGTGCGAAGACAAGCAAGTAGTTTTATCATTTCCTTTTTCTTTGTTTTATTGCTTTTAGGGGCAAGTGCGTTGAGCATTGAATCTGAACAAGAGGAATATTTCAAGGGAGAAGAGATTGTTATAACTGGGTCCTGCGATTCTGAGACTGTGCTTATCGCTTTCTTGAATGCTACGAGAGACGTAGTGGAGGAAACAGTTGACTGCGAGGAAAACGCTTTTTCTTACAGCTACCAAACATCATTCCTTGATCCTGCGGGCCCCTGGTGGCTAAACGCCTTAGCAATTAAGCCTATAAAATATTCAATGGAAGATGCACAAACCAGAATAAGGGTTAAACCTGTGAGGGATAGCGAATATTATTTGATTAGATTTCTGAGTCCAAGTGAGAGAACAATTGCAAGATACACTGACACGGATATTAGTGTGAGAGTAACTGATGCTGAGGAAAACGTGGATGGCGCAAAAGTAGTTGCATGGGACGCGCAAGGAGAGAAACTCGAGCTAACTGCACTTGGAGCGGGAAAGTACGGCGCGCAATACTCTATTCCAATTGACACTTCACTTGAGGAATGGGGAATTATTGTTACCGCGGAAAAAGACATCAATGGAGTAGTGAGGGGCGGAGAAGCCAGAGTAGATGTTTCAATTGGAAACACGCCAATCGAGATTGAAATTGTTAAGCCTGACACAAAGAACTTTGAGATCGGAAACACAGTGGCGCTTGAAATAAAAGCAAGTTACTTCAATGGCAAGCCCTTGCAGGGAGCAATCGCCAAGGTTTCCTTCAGGAAAAAAGAGAGCGATATGCAAGGCGCAGGGAGCACTTTTACTCATAACATTGAATTGGATAAAGATGATATTGGCGCAAAGAAAATAGTTGTACTTGTAATGGACCGATTTGGCAATTCCAAGAGCACAGAGTTTGACATTATTATTGGAGAAAGCCTATTCTCAAAAGTAATTGAAGCCGCACCTTTCGCAATCATAACACTGGTTATTTTGGCCGCAGTATTCTTCCTCGTGCTACCTCAAAGAAAGAAAAGCACCAAGATCTCAGGCTTGGGGAAGAGGAAAAAGAGCCTGGAAAAAGACATAGAAAAATTGCAGGAAGAGTACTTTGAGGAAGGAAAGTGGGGAGTTGAAGCCTACAACAAGAGAATAGGAGAATTGGAGGCAGAATTGAGCGAAGTAAAGAAACAATTAAAAATAAGGTAACATTTAATATGAGGGGGAGAAAATGACGAGTTCTATTATTGACAGGGCAAAAGGAAGTATTCCTAAATCAAACAGCATTGAAGTATTGCCAACTAGGGTCAGCAGTTTTGACAAACTAATTGTAGACCACGGCTTGGAGAGAGGCAGCACTACCCTCATAAGTGGGGGAGCAGGAACAGGAAAAACAACTTTTTGCCTGCAAAGTCTCTACCATGGCGCAATGAACGGCGAGAAAGGAGTTTTTATTTCGTTTGAAGAAAATATAAACAAAATTAAACACCACATGCTGAAGAACTATGGCTGGGACTTTGACAAGCTTGAGAAAGAAGGAAAACTTGCAATGGTGAAAATGGATCCCGCCAAGATAGCGAGAATGGTTGAAGGAACACTTGCAAAAAGAGTTGGCACACTTAGGATACAGCCAAAGCAGATGAAGCTTCCGTTGAAGCCAGACAGGATTTGCGTGGATTCGCTTAGCGCTCTCTCGATTGCGTTTGCAGATGAGAGAAGCTACAGAAAGTATGTGCGGGAATTATTCGAATTTTTGGAGGGCTACAACTCGGTTAACCTTGTGATTGGGGAAACAGAACAGAACCCGGATGTTTACAGCAGGACAGGGGTGGAAGAATTTTTGGCCGATGGAGTGATTGTTTTTTACAATACCAAGGATTTTGGCAGAAGAAAGAGGGCACTCGAGATTTTGAAGTTGCGTAGCAGCAACCATGTCGAGAACACGATTAATTACAAACTTGGTTCCGATGGAATGCAGTTGCTACTCAAGGAGGAGTGGGAGCAAGGCAGACTGCTTGGCACAAAGCCATTGGATAGTATGACAGGCAGGGCCAAAGCTGGTTTGAAAGAAGGAGCATACTATATTTCGCAGAAGGGCTACCAAACACAATTTGTTGAAAAACTTGGGTTTAAAGCATATCCCGGAACACTAAATCTGACGGTGGAAGAGGATGTGCTTGCAGACTTCCTTTCAAAGATCAAAAAAATAAAGATAAAGGGATTTGACGCAAACAACAGAACTTTTGGAAACCTTGTTGCATACAATGTTTTGGTTGAGGGCAAAGAAAAAGCGGCCCTGATTTTCCCGGAAAGAAGTACACATGGTAGAGATGAAATAGAGGTTATTGCGGCTATCTCACTCAGAGACAAGTTCAAGCTCAAGGACGGGCGGAAAGTAAAACTGTCAAAGATAAAATAGTTCTAAGAGCCAATGCTCCCCCCCATATTCTGATTCCAGGATAGTAAGCTTTATTAAATAGTTAAAACAAATATAGGTCGGTGGTATATTGGCTGAGAACAAGGATGAAATGGTTAGTTTTGTTGACAAGCACTGTCCAAATCTAAGCGGATACACTCTTATAGAGGGCTTTCCGGGAATGGGTTTGGTTGGAACAATCGGTGCAAAATATCTTACAGAAAAACTTGACTTTAAGGAAGTTGGCTGTATTGAGGCAAGAGTATTTGTTCCAATAATCAGGATTCATGATGGACTGCCTGTTCACCCAAGCAGGATTTATATCAATCAGAAAAAGAAACTTGTTCTGCTGATCTCGGAGCAGATAATACCCCAGCTTTTTGTTGAAAAATTTGCAAAAGAAGTTGTTTCCTGGATTAAGAGGAAAAAAATAAAGCGTGTTATTTCACTAAGCGGAATTCGCGCAGTGCCAAGCAAAGAAGGCAAAGAAGTGATTTATGGAATCGCAAGTGATAATGCAAGCAAGAAAACCTTGAAAGATTTCAAAGTGCAACTCATAAACGAAGGCATTACCTCTGGAGTAACAGCACTTATAATGTTGGGTTTGAAGGACAACAAAATAGAAGCGTTCTCGCTAATGGGTAATGTGCAGATTGCCGCTGATTATAATGCCGCTTCGGCAATCCTTGTAAAGCTCAGTGAAATACTTAATCTCGGGCTTGATGTTGCCCCCCTTAAAAAAGAGGCCAAAGAAACTGAGAAGGCTTTGCTTGAGCACTTAAAGCAGATGAAGAAAACCCAGGAAGAAACCACGAAAATTGAGTCAGACCGCACCCCTATGTATACATAGTTAGGCAGCTAAGAAAAGAATTAAATATAGTTAAACAGTTAATATATATGTGAAGCATATGGCTACTAGACGCAGAAAAGTATCTGGACGATTTAAATCTGGAAAGCATATCGGAAGCTTTAGAGGCACAATTATATTAGACGCTAAAAAGAAAGTAAAGAAAAAAGTAAAGAAGAAGACTACTAAAAAGAAACCAAAAAACGGAGGGAAAAAAATGCCAGCAAGACCAAGAAGACCGGCAAGACCAAAGAAAAAACCAGTACGAAAGAAAAAACCAGTACGAAAGAAAAAACC
>NZBU01000004.1 GCA_002688035.1 Candidatus Iainarchaeum sp.
CAGGCTTTTTCTTAGCCTTACGCTTCTTAGCCTTACGCTTCACAGGCTTTTTCTTAGCCTTACGCTTCTTAGCCTTACGCTTCTTAGCTTTTCTCTTCGCTGGCTTTTTCTTAGCCTTACGCTTCTTAGCTTTTCTCTTCGCTGGCTTTTTCTTTGCTACTTTTTTCTTGGCCGCCATTTTCAATGTCACCTCCGAAAAAAAATTTTCAATGAATAATAGATAACTAGTTCTATTTACCTTGAAAGTAGTATTTAAATGTTTCACTCGCAAAAAATTGTGTAAAAACTTTTTTAAAAAATAAAAAATATTTTTATTGTGCAAAGAAATAAAATAAAAATAAAAAAAAGTCAGAAAAAAGAAAGTTATTCCTTTTTCCCGTGCTTTGAACCGATCATTGATGCTGCACTAAGAAGCGCCGCACTCAAAACTACAAATTCTGCTGCTGGTTTTGCATTCAACATATTTGCGTTGTACAGTAACTCGGCACTGTAAGCAATGATCCAAAGGTTTATGGAAAAGAATACTAATCCAAGAATAACCAATACTACAGCCGACGCAACCAAAAAAACTATTGCACTCAAAGAATGTGCGGTTTCTCCAATCAAAAACTCACCTCCACCTTATTCCAATTATACTTTCTATAATTTATTTGTTTGGTCTGATGGTTTTCGTTTGATTGTTGCGATTGAGCTCGCGCAGCATTCGCTTGTAATAACTTAAAGGATGTTTTATTCTGCACTCAATACTTGTACAGACACCGTAACTCTTTATTTTTTCGCAGCTTGCCAAAGCATAATTTTGTTCTGCAATTCTTCTGATCTGATAGCCCGCAATTTTCTGATCAAAATCTGGACTCTTTTTGAATACGGAAATAATTTGATCTTGGGGCATCCCTATGGCATTAAGAAAAGTGGCAAGAAAGAAGCGCGCCATATGAGGCAAACGCTCGCCTGAAATAATTTTTTGATAAAGTGAAGCCATACAGGGCGGAAAAGCGTTTGGATTCATTTTTCCCTCGACTTTGAAATTAAACTCACGGGTCTGCGCTTTTTTTGCATCGATGGATATTTGTTTTGCAAATGCCCTAAAACTTTTTGGAACGGCGCCTGTTGGGACTGGCAAATCGCTTAGTATTCGAACAAAAACAATCTCGCTTAAGAATCGGAGGAAAGAATTTGTATTAAGAAAAACAGTTCCAGATTCAACATGCTGGTTAACGAGTTTGAGATTTTTATCATTAAATTTTATCGAAAGAAATTGTGTAAGTGGAACAGATACAAAAAAATCGTTCTTTTCAAGCATGCTAAAATTGATGTCAAGACCCTCAGCCAAATCAAGCGCCAACTGTTTTCGCTCCTGCGAACTTTCGAGATATGAAAAAGTTGAGCGTGCAACCATTAATGCAAATCGTTTGTAGAACGATCTATCATCCAGTAGTGAGACAAGAATCTTTGCTATTGGAAAAGCCGCGATCTCTTGTTCAAGTAAATCTGTTGTTTTTATTTCAAGGGTGTATTCTTTTCCTTTGAAGGCGCGCGAGATCATTACTGCGGCACGGTTCATCGTTTCCTCATCAATTGTTTCAAGACTAAGATTTGATTCTTTTAATATTCTCTTAGCTAAAGGGGAAAAAGGAAATTTTTGCGCAAACTGAAGCTGTTCCAAACTCGGCATAATAGAAAATAATGGGTTAGAAGTAATAAAAAGAGTTACAGTATCATGTGAGCGAGATGGAACTCTATTGGGGAGGCCCCTATCTTATAACTGACTTTCATCGGAGCATCACTCTTGAGTTCTAACAGAATCTTTTTATCGGGATCTGCTTCCCGCACAATACTTTGCAAAAAGTTCAAACTGTATTTGCTGACGACCTCTGACTTGCTCTCAACCGAAACATATTTGGTTTGCTTGGCAACACTTTTCAGGGTTCCACTGCTCCCTCTAGCTTCAATGATGAGTTGGTTGTCTTTTACACGCAGAACAACACTACTTCCAAATAGGGAAGCGTCTTTTAGTGCTTCTCTTAAAATTTTGCTCTTTATATCAATGCTTGCGTCAAAGCTTGTTTTTGGAATATTGACTTCGTCGTCGCTCACATCTATTAGAGGCAGTGAGAACGACCTGCGAATAGATCCTTCAAGACGCAGGAGCATTTCGGAGTCTGTTAGATCAAGTACAAGCTTGTCGTTTGGCAAAGCCCTTGATAAGATTTTGCTCATTTCTACCAGGTCAACACCCACAAAAGTAGGTTCAATGGAGTACTTCTCAAACACCTTTTTATCCATATCAAAAATAACGTAAACAATCTGGCTGGGGTCAATTGCCTTAAAGCTGATGCCGTTCTCTGAAAACCTAAAATTGCCCTCAGAGATGAAAGAAGAGATAGCCTCTATAGCCTTACGCAACTGGTCAACATTCTTTAATTCGATAGTCATCCATTCCCCCATTAAAAAATGGGGCCGATGTTATTTAAAACAATTTCCTTGAAAGGCTGCTGCGCCGATGGCCGTACCGCTCCCCCCAAGCTTTGGAAACATCGGGGTTGGACCATAATAAGCTAATACTCGTTTGATAACCTTTTTTACCATTGGAAATTGGCAGGTCTTACCAATAAAAACAATTTTATCATGTTTCTCCTTCTTTGCAGCCAATGCAGCAATAACGGCATTGGTTTCAGCCACCATATTTTGGATTCCGAGGGCCAATGTAGCTTTCTTGACCTTGTGCGGTTTTACAAGGTTACTTGCAGTGGCGGAACCAGGAACTAAGCCGATGCCCGAACCAATTGCCTCTTTAACGGTTAAATCTGTTTTGGATAACTCGCCCTTACTGGCTAAGGACCCCAAATTGGAGGCCTCATTTTCTCCGACAAGCCTATGTGAGAGACCAACTATTGTCCCGCCACCCAAGCCTGTTCCTGCAACATGCTTTATTTTCCCATTCTTAAAAGAAACGATGCATGTTCCAGTGCCCATGGAAACAATAAGAGCATTCTTATATTTTGAGAGGAATGCTCCGCCAAAACCAATTGCTTTGAGCTCTGGAACACGATAAATGGGTTTGCCGAACATATTTTTTTGTTTGGTCTTGTCCCCAGTAAGCGCAATATGGTCAATGGTAGAAAGATTGATATTGTTCTTGGCTATGGCTTTTTCAAGATTTTTGAGTGCCCCGGGTTTGATGAAAAAGGTTTTTTTTACGCGGCAATTTTCAAGTAGAGCCACATCAGTTGTGCTTATTCCAAAATCTATTCCAAGTATCATGTTCTTACCTACAACAACTCGTTATCTATCAACCTTGTTTTTCCAATCCTAACAGCCAACAATAACACGGTCTTTCCTTTCTTCAGCACTTTTATTTTATTTAAGTTTGACCTATTTCTTAAGGCAATATACTCCACTTTTGCCAATTTCTCTTTTGCAACAAAATTATTTAATTCCTTTTCAATTGCTGCGACATCGATTTTGCCTTGCTCAACCATTTCTTTCGCCAACTCTATTGCTTTGTGTAACACCAAGGCTGCACTTCGCTCTCCTGTGGAAAGATAATTGTTTCTGCTACTCATAGCTAATCCGTGCTTTTCTCTTACAATAGGACAGACCTCAATTTTCAAATCAAAGTTAAGGTTTTTAGCTAATCGCTTTACAATAAGGGATTGTTGGAAATCTTTCTGGCCAAAGAAAGCAATATGTGGCTTAACCGCGTTAAAAAGTTTTGTTACAATGGTTGCAACTCCGTCAAAGTGACTTGGGCGGGAGCTTCCTTCAAGATCACTTGTTGTCTTGTTTAGGTGAATAGTTGTTTCGAATCCGGAAGGATACATTACATCATTGTCCGGAGCGAAAACTATATCAACGCCTCTTTGCTCACAAAGCTCCAAATCTTTTTTGAAGTCTCTTGGATATCTGTCAAGATCCTCTCCCAGTGCAAACTGAGTTGGATTAACATAGATGGAAACTACCACTACCTCACATTTTTTCTTTGCTTGATCAACCAGGGACAAATGTCCTTCATGCAAAAAACCCATTGTAGGCACAAAACCAATTTTCTTTTTGCTGCAACGCTGCTCATCTGCAAACGCTTGCATTTCTGCCAATTTTTTTATTACTCGCATAAAAAAACCGCCAAAATTTATTGAAAAGAAGTCTCCTTACTGGGAAAGCGCCCTAATCTTACATCCTGTTTGAAGTTTGTAACCGCTTTCTTTATACTGGCGGAAAGATTAGCATATCTCTTTACAAAACGCGGTTTGAATTCAGGGTTTAGACAAAGCAGATCGTTTGTAACAAGAACCTGACCGCTGCAATGCTTGCCAGCGCCAATGCCAATAGTCGGAATATTGATGGTGTTAGTTATTTTTTCAGCGAGGTTCTCCGGGATGCACTCAAGCACTATGGCGAATACGCCAAGTGATTCAAGCTTCATTGCCTGCTTCAATATTTTTTCAGCATCTTTTTCCTCTCTACCCTGCACACGATATTGCTTTGTTGTTTGAGGCAATAAACCAAGATGACCCATAACTGGAATTTTTGCCTTAATAAGTGCGCTTGTTACTTTTGGGTTCAGGCCCTCGGTTTTAATTGCGTCTGCCCCTGCTTTAAGCAGGAGTCTTGCGTTAGACACTGCTTTTTTTGTAAGGCTATAAGTGCCACGCGGCATATCTGCAACAATCGGCGTGCTCTTAATTCCATTTGCAACAGCTCTGGTGTGGTGCAGCATGTCATCCATTGAAACATTTCTCGTATTATTATACCCTAACACAACCATGCCAAGACTATCCCCTACAAGAACAATGTCTACGCCTGCACTCTCAAGCAAGGTTGCCGTCTGACAATCATAGGCGGTAAGCATCACTATTTTTTTGCCAACTCCTATTTTTGAAAAGTTGATTTTTTTCATTTAACCAGAGCCAAGATTTTGTTTGCAATATCTTTTTTGTGCATTAGGCCAAAGTGCCGAACCTTTTTGGCCCTGTCCACAACATAAACTTCGTTGCTATTATGACCAATTCCCCCTGTCTTCTTTTTAAGATCGTTTGCGACAATTAAATCTGCCTTGGATTCCTTGAGTTTTTTGAAAGCACTTTCAACCAACTGTTTTTCGGGAACACCGTACTCTGCTTTAAAACCAACCAGGAAAATTTTTTTGTTCCATTTTTTGACCTGATCGAGAATTTTTGCTGTTGGAGTGAGTTTAAGCGAGAAAGATTTTCCGCTTTCAATTTTACCCTGTTTTTCTTTGAGGGTGTAATCTGCGACTGCGGCAGTATGAATCATTATTCCTGCTTTACTGTTTTTCTTCACAGCCGTGAACATTTCTTTTGCACTATTAACTTTGATATCTCTCATTTGCTGAGTCGGCTCGACTTTTGTTGGACCCCTAATCAGTATTACTTTTGCTCCGCGTACTACTGCAGCATCCGCAATCCAAACTCCTGTTTTGCCGCTGCTTTTGTTGGTCAAATATCTTAGACTGTCAATTGCTTCAACTGTTGGCCCGGCAGTAACAAGAATTGTTTTTCCCGCCAAATCTTTTTCAGCAAGGCTGTTGGAAATTGTTTCTACAACACTTTTTACAGGAGGGAACTTTGCTTTGCCCTCCTCCACTCGTGGTTGCATGAAAGACACGTTAATTCTTTTCAATTTGGCAATGTTCTCCTTGACAATAGGATGCTTGTACATTGAACCATGCATTGCAGGCACAATTATCAAAGGAATTCCAGTGCCCAAAGCAGTTGTAACAAAAGTTGTGACTGCTGTATCATCAATTGCATTTGCGATCTTGCCAATTGTATTGGCTGTTGCCGGCGCAACTATTATAAGGTCAGCCTTTTCAGGAACATTTCCTGCTAGTTTTACGTGTTCAACATTCCCGGTAATTCTAGTTACAACCTTGTTGTTTGAAGCCCACTCCAGTACATCTTGGTGTATAATACCCTTAGCGGACTTTGATATTACACAGAAAATATCGGCGCCTAGTCTACGCAGCTCTCTGACAAGCTTAGGCGTTTCAATGGCTGCAACACTCCCGGTTACACATACAACAATCTTTTTTCCACGCAAGTTCATAGGATGATCCCCGCACAAACCCCAGTAAACAAATAGAAACCAAAAGGCAATAAAAAGACTTTCATCGTAACAATGTTCGGCAAACGACGAGGAGTTATGGTTTTTCTTCATCGATATTTTCGGGTATTTTGTGTCTATACAGGAGATTACGCAAGTGCTGGATTTCATGTTCTTCAAATTGTTGACTTCTTTCCACATACCACTTTGCAATAACCCCTAATCCATAGAGAACAAGGGCAACACCCATTATTGCATAAAAAACGGCGAATAATTTGCTCAAATCATTTGTTGGAACAAGGTCGCCATAGCCAATTGTTGTAAGGGTCATCGCACTAAAATAGAAGCTGTCAACAATGCTCCAGCCCTCAAGGAAAGTAAATGCAATAGTGCCAATTGTCATAAGTATGACAAGTGTTAATATGACAAACCCAATCTTAATCTTTGTTTCAACCATGTAGGAAGAATAAGGATAAAGGGGTTAATAAGTTTTTTCTCTCTTACTCGGACTCTATTCTTGGAGCCAAAAAATAGGTTAGTGAGGCTGCGCCAATGCTGTAGGATAATTCAACAGGAGCGTTGCTCTTTAGTTTAATGCTAACCTCGGCATCTCCACTCGGTACTTTAAGCATGTCCCTCAAATAGTCCAGTGGAAACATACTTGATGCAGGGCTTGAAGCATTTAGTTCAATGAGGTTTTTGTCATCCTTCTTAGTTTCATTCTCCAAAGACCCCTTGCTACTGTTTGCTTTAACAAAGAATTTATCGCTTTCAACTCCAAAAGAAACGTGACTGCTAATCAGAGCCGCATCTTTTAATGCGTCCTGCAAAACAGCGGCTTTAAGCTTTACAGTTGCATCAAAGTCAATTTTTGGATTTGGAAGTTCTACTGAACTAATGTCAATCAGTGGAACTTGGAAGCGCCTGGTGCTTGCTCCCTTGAACTGCACTATTAAACGGCTTTTGTCCTCACTTAATTCAAGTGAAAGCATATCAGTGCTCTTTGCCCTGGACATTATCTGATTTAAATAGTCGAGGTCCATCCCGAGCTTCATTTTGCTTTCAACGCTGTATTCTTTAAAGGACCCTTTAGAGAGTTCAAAGTCAATCATTGAAATCTGAGAAGGGTCAGTAGCTTTTAGAATAAGAGCGTTTTCATCAAGAATAAATTCGGCCTCGTCAATAAGAACCGAGATAGCCGCAATACTCTTCTGAAAATCAACGGCCTTCTCTAAAACAAGCTTCATCCCAACACCAACTAAGATTGAATGCAATTAAGTTTAAAATGCTATTCCGCTAAATCGGAAGCAAGTCACAGTAATAAAAGCGGTTCTCACGCAGCACTTTCTCACCAATTTTGTGAGCAACAGATTCCTGAAATATCGGGCCTTCATATACAAAAGAGTGAAATTCTCCGTTCTCTCCACAAGGATCAACTCCCTCTGGAAGATCTTCCAGGAAAGCTTTGTTGAATTCTCTTCCGCAAAACTCTTTTGGGAGGAGCTCTGTGTCAACACACGTGATAATTGATTTGAAACCACTTGCAATGAATTGATTGGCAAGTTCTCCTGTATTGCTTCCCCAAATGGGAAAGAGCGCTTTCATTCCAACCAGGTCAAGGTTCTTTTGTCTGTAATCGCGAATGCCCTCAAGGAAAATGTCTCCAAATGCGACAGATGAAACTCCTTCTTCTTTGTAGGATTGCAGAATACTTTTCATTCTAGATTTATATTGTTTGTGGGAAGCGTCTTTTGTTATTGGCATTTTTTCCAGTGGAAGTCCTATTGACTTAGCTTGTTTTTCAAGAAGCTTGGTTCTCACACCATGCATGCTTACCCTATCATAAGCATCGGTTATAGTGGTAAGGAGAGCCAGGATATGATATTGTTTGTTAGCTTGAATTTTATGGAGAGCGATTGCACTGTCTTTACCACCACTCCAGGTAAAGATTATTTTCTCAGGCATTGCCCCTCTGCCAATTAGCATACCCTGCGAAAAGTATGCGGGAGCTTGCCTGTTGCAATGAGAGACCCAATGTTGTCAAAGAGCCAGAGTTTTACGCAACCAACAATAGGCACTTTGAAAAATGCTTTGCCCTGGATTTCCTCGGTCTTAACAGGATAAAGAGTAATGCATGATTTTTCAGGCACATTGTATCTTACAGTTCCACAGTCCTGGTCAAGAGTGTTGTTGTAGATGCTGTCTCCCTTAGTTAGAACATATTGGCCATCAAGAGCATCAATCTTTGTTACAACACGGTGGATTATAGGTTGCTGCAAAAGTGGACTGTAATAGACTATAATACTGCCTTCTTTGGTTATTGGGATTGTGGAATCGTTGTTAAATGTTACGGTACTTACCTGCACGCCGTTCGAGCCCGAAGTATAATGCGGTTCGGCAAAAGATTCAAGCGGACTTTCTGCTAAAGGTTGGTTTAGTGTTACTTCTTGTCCTGTCAGTTGATCAAAGTTTGTTCCCTGCAATAGAATCACGTCTCCTCTGTAGTAGAGCGGTTCCATGGAACCACTTACAACAATTACCATGGGGGCATGGGTTCCAAGGGCTATGCCAAGAATCGAGTAGATTGCCCATGCAAAAACAAATGCGGATAAGAGGTATATTCCCCAGTCAACAGCTTCCTCTCTCTCAAAGAACAGGAGGTATGCATAAAAGGCTGCGATAACAACGAAGAATATTGGAGTTGCCCCCAACACAAACGATATGAGAGCAACAAGAACAACAAAACTTAGGGCAAAGGAGGCCCACTGCAAAACAGAGGGGAGAGCGTGAACTCGCGGGATAATAAACATGTCAACATAGGTGAAGGGATCAATCCACTTCAGCTTTTTTTTGATTGCGGAAATTTTTTTAAACATGTTATCACGGACGCGTGCTTTCTCCAGTAGTTACAGCGCTTGCAATTAGGTGCGCTATTCTAATTGGTTCTGGCAAACCACTATAAAATATTGTTTTTTTCAGCAATATTTTTGCTTTATTGGGAGTTATGCCGTGACACTGGAAGAAAATGTTTTTAAAAGAATAAATGTCTTCGGCCTTTTTGATCAGACTTAGCCTCTTTGGCTTGTCTTTAAAGTTATTGAGCGCTACCTCAATTAGATTTAACCTTGGCATTTTGCGAAAAACGTTTATGACTGGTTTGCCTGTCTTTTTGAACAGGGTTTCTACATCAACTACATTGAAACCTGCAACGGCAATTCCGTCAAGAAGAATATATTTTATTTGGTCCTTGAACTTGCTCTTGTTGCACATTTTGATTATTTGCTTTGTTGAATCCAAAGCATCAATGCCAACATCTTCTTTCAGGATGCCGTCAATTCTGCCGTCAATTCTGAAGACAACACCAATTAGAACGGTTTTGCCACGACTCTTTGGTTTGAATGAACCGTCATCAATAGCCAAAACGCTAATGCTGTTTTTCACAGAAGAAGATTACTTCAAAGCCTTTTTAACTTCTTTTTCAAAGTCATTTAACTCGCCTGATATCTTTTTGAGCGCATCTACCAAAGCCTTCTTTGGCGCTTTGCCCTCTGTTCGAACCGCAAAACTTGCATCAGTATCATAAGGGTGATGCAATTTGTAGGCTGCAAAAACTACTTTGCTATCCTTTAACAGTGTAGCTCTAAGTAGGTTTGTGAAAGTATGCCTTTCACCCTTTAAAATAAACTCAAGCTCGTTTTTCGTGTTCTTTTTTACTTCAATCTCCAAATCAAACCCTCCGAGAAAATTATTTTAGTGAGTACTCTGTTGAAAACTTTCTTCCGCCGGTATCCCCACACCCTAAACACTTTAGCTGTGATCCAAACAACTGCAGTGGCTTGCGGCACTTTGCGCAAAAAGCTCTTATAACTCCCAACTCAGGTTCGTCTGTTCTGACATCAATTCCATAAGGAGCGACAAACGCAATCTTGGCTTTTACTAGGTCTCCAATCTTAAACAATTCTTTCAAGTGCTTTACATAATCCCTGCTCACCATTCTAATAGGAAGTGAAGCTCTCGTTACTGACAGTACTTTCTTGGTGTGATCAGCCTCTACTGTAGAAAGGTATAGAATAACGCTACTGTCTCGAACTAATCCCACTTCTCCAAATACTATGTCTCCTTTTTTTATTGGGATAACATTCTTTGTTTTTTCCACGGAAATTGTTCTGTGCTCAGTGTTTTCTACAACAGTTCCTATGGAATCGGATCTGATTGACCCTTCTTCTATAAATGCGTTCTGACCTGGCTCAAATTCTTCCTCTGTACTTAGGAAGTCACCAGGGATTACTCTCTTTTTTACCAAAAAATCACCAACAAAAACAGTGTGTTTTTTATATTTCCTTGTATATACTCTAGTAACCCTAAGTTATTTAAATCAAGGTGTTAATATGGTTTTGGAAGCAATTGTGTCAAGCAAAGAACTTATGAAACACCCTTTGGTGATGCTGTTCATATCAATTATTGTTAGTGCTGCGGGCCTTTGGATAGCCTACTGGACATTTCCAGGGAGCAGCAGTATTCTTGGAATTGCTTTTGTTACGATTGCGCTTGTGCCGTTAATGCACAGCATTTTTGTCAAGGAAGAAGCCATTGAGGCTGAGTCAGACAGCTGGACCCCAAACTTTCTTGAAAGGCATTTTACTGTGGTAAAAATTTACGCATGGTTTTTTATTGGACTTATCATTAGCTATGCTTTTTGGTATTCTTTCCTGCCGATAATGGGTCTAACAGATATGAGGAACCAAGTTTTTGAGGAGCAGGAGAATGCTTTAGGGGGAATAGAGAAACTTAAGAGCAGGATGACAGGCAATGCCACACTGCAAGGCGGACCTTGCGGAAAGGATGTTGGATGCTGGTTCCAACTCGTATTTTACAATAATACTTTTGTGATGCTGTTATCTGTGCTGTTCTCCTTTATTTATGGAGCGGGAGCCGTGTTCCTAATTGGTTGGAATGCTTCTGTAATCGGCGTGGTCATTGGAAAAGAAGTTATACATTCAATGGCTATAAGCGGGAATTTCCTGCAATCATTTGCCACAGGCCTTTACAGGGGATTGGGGCTTTTGCCACATGGTCTGCCTGAAGCACTGGGCTATTTCTTTGGTGCGATAGCCGGTGGAATAATTGGCGTGGCAATAATCAAGGAGAAACACAGGACACACGAGTTTGCGATAATAGCAAAAGACGCGCTAATAACTATTGTAATTGCATTGGTACTTCTTTTCATCGGTGCTTTGATAGAGGCAATGATAATAGTTGGATCGCTCTAGGTCCATTGCTCTATTTTATTTATCATATTTCTTTTTCTAAGGGTTAAAAGACCCATCTCTCCTACTCCATCTAAAATTGTTCCATCGCGAAGCTTTACTCTCACGCCGCCTGGGACACCAATGCTTACCTGAATCTTTTCAACAAGCCGACCCTCGACATCAATAATAATTTTAGGTCCTCTTTTTTTAGTAATGACTGCCTGTGCCTTCGTGGTTGTCTGGGGCCAGGTGAGGGTCATTAGAACATTGGTCCCCTTGACTTTGAAAGTGGTTATCTTTGGGCGTCTGTCAAGAGCAGTCCAATTTGGTTTGCGTGGTTGTTTTGGCCTAAACCAAAGTTTTCTTTTGAAAGGCAATGGGCGACACTGAAGTCCTTGTAACTATTTTTTCTTCTTTGCTTTTTTGATTACTTCTTCTTTCTCGGTTTTACTTAGAATGCTGGTTATTGCAGGGGCATACTTTTTGAATAAGTCCTCAACATTGTTCGGAGAAGCTCCTGTTACTCGACCTCCAATTGCCTCGGCAAGCTTGCTGAGTTCCATTGGGAAAATGATCTTTGTGCTCTTGCCAGCACCAAGCTTCTCCAAGGCGCGAATGTAATAGTATGCCAGTGCCTTGTCGCTTAGGCTTTCAGCGGCTTTTCTAACAGCATCAATCTCAGCCATATGAGCTTGGGCAGATTCCATTCTGGCAAGCTTTCTTTGAATGGCTGCTTTTTCATCGTGCATTGCATCAAGAACAATTTTTGGAATGTCAACATCCTTTATGTCAACGCTGACAACTTCGACTCCCCAGCCTGCAGAGATTTTTGCAGCCTCCATTTTGAGCTTAGTTTCAAGTATATCGGTACTGGCAATAACCGCGGGAAGATCCATACTACCAATAACATCCCTGATGGCTGAGACAATGTAAAGCTTTACTGCCTCTTTGTAATCCTCTATTTCTATAACACTGTTAATCACACTCTGAGGGTCACTCTTTACTTTTAAATAAATTACTGCATCGATTTTCAATTCAATGCTGTCCTTTGTTACAACATCCTGCTTTGGCACATCAATTGTTTGGGTTCTGCAGTCAATGATTGTTGCGGCTTCAATTCCGGGAAGCATCAAACACCAACCTGGCCCACCTACTCTCTTCACTTTTCCAAAGCGCATTATTACCGCACGCTCATACTCCTTTAGCAATAGTAAGAAGTCAGACTTCCAAAGCACTAAAAGGAAGAGGGCGATAAGGCCAATCCACAAAATGTTCTGCATGAAGACATCTGCGTTGGCAAAAAACACGAAGGCAAGGGTAATTCCAAATAAAATAAGGAAGATGAATACCACATATTTGAGATTATCTGAAGCCATTCTTTTAAACACCTTTAAATATATTTTTTAGCAATCTTTATATATAATACTAATGTTATTAATGCAGCAGGGATTAGTGTGAAAAAACTGGGAAAATTGCTTGTATTGTGTGTTGACAGAGACAACGATTTGGGTAAGAAAACAGGTATAAATGGCCCTGTGATAGGCAGAGAGAAGAATCTCGAGGCTGCTGCCGCACTTGCTTTGGCTGACCCCAGCGAGTCAGATGCCAATTCTATGTTTGCCGGAGTAAAGAAGTTTGACGAGCTAAAGGCCGAAAAAGTTGATGCCGAAATAGCGACTCTTACTGGCTGGGGAAAAATTGGTTTTAAGAGCGATAAGATTCTGAACGAACAACTTGATGTTGTAATGGAGGCAGTTCAGCCAGACGGCTTTGTGCTTGTAACAGATGGAGCTGAGGACGACCAAATAATACCGATACTGCAGAGCAGGGCGAAAATAGTAAGCAAAGAGAAGGTTGTCGTTAGACAGGCCCAGGAAATAGAATCAGCATACTTCACAATCAAAGAGGTTTTGAAAGATCCTTTTGTCAGCAGAATTGTTTTTGGGATTCCCGGAATAATATTATTGCTTTATGTTGCGCTTGGAAGCTTTTCATTTCAGATTATTGCATTCCTATTTGGATTTTATTTACTTTTGAAGGGATTTGGAATAGAGGATCGGATACTGCACGCATTCAACAGTATTACTGAGAGCATTTCTGTGCAGCGCACGAGCTTCCCTTTCTATGTGGGTAGTTTGTTCATAATTGCGTTTGGCATAATAACCGCTTACAACAAGTTTCTTACCACCCCCATAGGTGATATTCTCATTGACAGCATTAGCATTGCCCAACCCACCTATCTTTTCATTGCACTGGCTGCATTGAGTGTTGTAATTGGCAGAAGCATTGACCTCATACATTTCAATAAAGCTTACTTGCTCAAAAAATACTTTTTGAGTGCCGTGTCAATAATATTACTTTGGTTCATTTTGGATGCAGGGACTTTAGTATTCCTTAGGCAGGCGGACTTAAACTGGTTTTTGGCAAGCATACTTGTTTCATTTATAGTGCTGCTAATAGCATTCAGAATAAGCGAGGTAATGGACATCAGGAGAAAGGTCAGTGCGCTGTTTGTTGGTCTGCCGATTTATAGCAAGGAAGGACTAATACTTGGAAAGATTGAATCAGTGGACAAGAGGAAGAATGCTGTTCTCTTTGTAGACAATAAAACCAACAAGAAGAAAGAACTAACAAGAAAAGATTTCTCTTTTGTGAGTGGAAAAATAGTTTTGGGTTAAGTCGTGTTTGGTCTAATCAGTTTCTTTCCAATTGGAGTGGGAATCTTTTGCAAAATCTTTCCAAGAGCGGACAAGAGCCTGGTTTTTTTGCTTGAAGTAATAAAGGCATGTTGTAAAACATCCTTGAGTGAGGCAACAGGAATAATTTTTATTGTCTTCAACTGGTCTTTGGGTAATACAACATCCTGGAAGTTTGCCTTTGGAATAATAACTTCCTTAAAACCTGCTTTCATTGCAGCTATCACCTTGGCAGTTATTCCCCCTACAGGTAAAACTTCTCCTCTAACAGAGAGACTTCCTGTCATTGCAAGATTTTGTTTCACAGGAATTTGTTCAAGCGCGCTAATGACTGCGGTTGCAACACTCACAGACGCAGAGTCTCCTTCAACACCCTCATAAGTCTGTAAAAACTGGATGTGCAAGTCATGCTTGCTGATATCTTTTCCGGAGAGCTTTTTTATAATAGCGGAAACATTTTGGACTGCTTCCTTGGCAATTTTCCCTAGCTTTCCTGTTGCAATTAGTTTTCCTTCAGATCGGCTTGCAGCAGGAGCAATCTCGGCTTCAATTGGAAGAACTAGACCTGCTGAGCCCTCTGCCAATACAGCCAAACCATTGACCCTACCGACAGCACTTCCCTCAGTAAGATAAACATCATAATCTTTCTTCATTTCAATTATTTTGTCAACCATCTGCTGTTCCAGTGTTCTGGCCGAGAATTTGGCTTGGTAGATATCATCAGCCTGAACAAGCTTGTGGCTTTTTTCGCGCGCAATGTCCCCTGCAGCCCTAACAAGTCCGCCGAGATCACGCAATTTTAGTGTGAGCTTGTTCTTCCTATCAGATCGTCTCTTGGCCTCCTGAATAATTGCTTCAACGGCCTCTCTGCTAAAAGCAGGAATTTTTCCGTCCTTCTTTATTTCTTGGGCGACAAACTGCGCCAGCTTTTCTCTGTTCTCAGGAATATCAGGCATGTCAAGATTCATGTATAATTCATAACCATAACCGCGAATACGTGAGCGTAGCGCAGGATGTACCTTTTTCAAATCCTCATAGTTTCCTGCTGCAACGAGCACGAAGTTACATGGAATTGGTTCTGTATGGGTCATTGCGCCGCTTGAGAGTTCGCTCTGCCCGCTAATACTATATTTTTTATCCTGCATGGCTGTTAGAAGTTCCTGCTGTGCTTTTGACGAGAGAGTTGCAATCTCATCAACAAATAGTATGCCACCGGATGCCTTGTGAATCATACCGGGTTCAACACGTAAATGTGCAGGTGTCCCAAGGCCACCACTTTGAAGTGGGTCATGTCGCACATCACCTAATAGTGCGCCTGCTCTTGCGCCTGTTGCATCGATGAATGGCGCAATCTTTTTCCCGGCATTTCCAACCAACAGTTTTGGTGTTCTGGCTGTTTCGCGGGAACGCATCTGAGTCCCTAAAGCAAATCCAATGAGCAAGAATCCCCCAAGAATAATTGTTGCCGCATAGACCACATCAGGAATCCAATTGAGGTACCAAATTATAAACGAAATTAAGAACCATGCGAGCGGAAGAAGAAAGCCTAGGAGACGCGTGTTGTCCTCTTCTTTTTGCGCAGAGAGCTTTTCTTCCTGTAAGATCTTTTTTCCCTCACCGGCCTTAACAACCTTTACCTTAGGGTTGTTGACATCGACAGGATTAGGATAAACCATTATATCATGTAGAGCACTAATCGGCAGTATTTCAGCCATTGCCTGTGCAAGCATGCTTTTACCTGTACCCGGCAATCCGATTAATAGAACATTTCTCTTTTGAACCGCGGCCTTCCTAATTAGATCAACACTGTTGTCCTGGCCAATAACCTGATCAATCATTTTTCCCGAAACATTCACTTCATCGGTTGACTTCCAGTTCTTTGGCAAGGAAGAGGGCATAATTTAATTAGACTGAAAAAGTGTTTTAAAGTAATGTTTTTTGCCTTACCATTCCATTAAAATAATTGTTGAACCACTTCTTTTTTGTTATGAGTGAGATGAAAATGGTTTTTTTGGGAACAGGGTGCAGTAACCCTACTTCTGAGAGAAACCTTTCGGCAACAGCGCTTCGCTTTATGGGTCAATGGATGTTATTTGACTGTCCAGAAGGAACCCAAAGACAAATGATGAAAAGCAATGTTTCCTATATGAAAGTAAAGTACATTTTTTTCTCACACTTTCACGCAGATCACTTCTTGGGTTTTCCTGGACTTGTTGCAACGATGAGCATGCATGAAAGAGATTATCCTTTACACATTTTTGGCCCGAAGGGGACAGAGGAAAGAATTAAACGCTCGCTAAACCTGGGCCTCATGAGAAAAGATTTTGAGATTAATGTAACAGAGTTGAAGCGCACGGGAAAAATTGTTAGCGAAGAGTTTTTTGAAGTTACCGCTTTCCCGCTTAAGCACGAAGTGCCCTGCCTTGGTTATTCTTTTAAGGAAAATGATAAGGATGGAGAATTCCAGAGGGCAAAAGCACTAAAACTGTTGCCAGAGGGTCCACTTTGGGGAAAACTGCAGAAAGGCCAAGCAGTAAAGTGGAGGGGCAAAACAATTGAGCCAGAGCAGGTCATGGATTACACTAAGGGAAAAAAGGGAAGAAAGGTCAGTGTTGTAATGGACACTTTGCCAAGCTCAAGCTATTATGATTACATTGAGGACAGCGATGTTTTGGTTCATGAGTCGGCTTTTGCAGATAAGTTTGAGCAGCGGGCAAAAGAAACAAAGCACTCCACGGCGAGACAAGCTGCAAGGGTTGCTGTTGAAACAAATGCAAAAAAACTTGTGCTGACACATATTAGCCCAAGGCACAAAAAGAACTCGGAACTTGAGAACGAGGCAAGACAGGAATTTGCAGACGTTGTTGTTGCAGAAGACCTAATGAAAATGACACTGTAACGTGGTCCAATGTTTTCAAGAGAACAGTTTCAGATTTTTGGTTTACCTAACATTCTGTTCTTTGGCCAGCTTTTCATACTCCAATTCTTTTACATGTTTTTGCCGCTGCATTTGCAGGAAATTGGTCTTGCGAACTGGCAAATAGGATTGCTGGCAGGATTGATTCCTATTACGGCAATGATTCTCTCAATTCCCTTTGGGATTTTCGCAGACAGAATTGTTCCAAAACATTTAGTGATTGCAGGACTTGTTCTGTCCGCAATATTTGTTTTTGGCCTTGGGCAGGCAAAAGGCTTCTTTGAAATGGTGCCCCTCTTTATAATTGGCGGAATTGGAATGCAGCTTTTTTACATAAGCCTTTTCTCGCTTTACTACAAAACCATTGGGGGTGGGCATAATAGCAAAAAGATTGCCTTAGTTGAGATGAGCAGGGTTTTGGGATATGGCCTTGGCCCATTCATAGCTGGCCTGCTTCTAGTAAGTATTGGCTTCTTGGTTTTGTTGAACATGGCATTCTTTGCAATAATCCCACTTATTTTACTTTCATTGTTCCTGAAGAAAACCAAGGGAATTGAATTTGACATTTCCCAGTATAAGCGAGATCTTGGGAACAAAAAGATCCAGATGGTTTTTCTGGGGTACTTTTTTCTGGCACTTCACTTTGGGTCGGAAGAGGTTTCGCATGCGCTGTTCTTGAAGAATGTTATAGGCCTCGACTTTGCGCAGATGGGTCTTGTTTTCCTGTGGATTATGGCAGTAATTTTGGTGTTCACGCCGCTTGGTGCTGGATTCCTTGACAAAACAAAGAAATTCAAGGCAATTATTTTTATCGGGCTTCTTGCAAGCGGAATTGGAAACATTCTTTATCTCTGGACATTTACGTTTGCAATGGTTTTGGTGAGTCGCCTTGTGCACGAGTTTGGTGATGCGCTTGCAATACTTGGCATAAAAGCTGTTGTGCCTGAGTTGAGCAATGTGAAAAGGGTTGGAAGCGTATTTGGAACATTGATGTTAGCATCATACTCAGGCCAACTTGTGGGTGCGGTAATATCGGGTATTACGGCGGATTTGTTTGGATATGCAATGCCTTTTGTGGTTACCGGAGCCGCACTGTTTGTGAGCGTGGCATTATTCGGGTTACTGTTTTTGGGAAAAGATAAAAAATAGAATGGATATTAAAGTTAGTTATGAAAGCAGTAGTGTTGGCAGCCGGCAGAGGCATACGTTTAAGACCACTCACAAAGGACAAGCCAAAGGCCCTTGTTGAACTGAACGGAAAACCATTTCTGGAGTGGGTGCTTGATGCCCTCGGGAGCGCCGGCATTAAAAGCACTGCACTTGTTGTTGGTTATTTGGGCGAGAAAATCAAAGAGCGACTAGGCAACAATTACAATGGAATGCAGTTACAGTACTTACAACAGGAAACACAGCTTGGAACTGCAAAAGCTATTGGGCTGGCCAAGGATTTTGTGGGAGCAGACAGTTTTATCTGCACTTACACCGATGTGATAGCCGACCAAAGAATTTTCAAAGAACTTGTCAGCGAATTTGCAGTAGACAAGGGAAACGTGTTTGATGAGGCTGTTGAAAAAGTTGACAGAAAGTTTGACGCTGTTATTGTTGGACGTAATGTGCGCGACCCATGGCGATTTGGAGCACTAAAAATTTCAGATAACAAAGTACTTGACATTGTTGAAAAACCGATGATTGGCCAGGAGCCAAGCAAGATTATAAACGCCGGAATTTATTGGTTCTCACCAAAGATATTTGAAGCAATTGAAGCCACCAAGAAAAGCGACAGGGGCGAGTTTGAGATTACAGATAGCATCAAGATTATGGCTGTGAAGGGCAGGGTTGGATTCAAGTTGTATGATGGGAAATGTATTGACATCAGCAGCAAGGAAGATTTAGAGGAAGCAGAGGAATTGTTAAAACAGAAAAACAAGTAGTCCTTGAAACAATACTTAGAGTTTTATTTTAATTTTTTGACCAGGCTTTAACACAACTGCTTTTGTTTTCAGCACACTCTTCTCAATTCTCTGTTTGAACTCTTTTGGGTCCTGTTCTATCATACTGAATGTCCCAAAGTGCATTGGAATAACATACTTTGGCTTCATTGTTTTTACTGCTCTAACTGCATCCACACAATCCATGGTATATGTTCCCCCTATAGGAAGCATGGCAATATCGGTTTTTATCTCATTGAAAGAATTTGTTAATGCAGTATCTCCCGCATGGAAAACGCGCTGGTTCTCAAATTCCAGCAAAAAACCAACCGGATAGAATGCGTTTGGATGGTGTGCAGACAACGCTTTGATATTAATGTTGCGCAGGCAAAGCGACTGATCCATTCTTATCGGTGCTTTAAACCTTATTGGCACATCAAGCTCACTCAAAATGTGATCGTGCGCAACAACACAGCAGTTCTCTTTTGCAACAATGTCCTCGATTGTTGCTTTGTCAAAGTGGTCAAAGTGTTCGTGAGTCACAAGGATCATTGCAATATTGCACAAATCCTTTTTTTTGGCACCACACTGAATAAGGCGCTTGAAATCAACAGTGTTATTCGTGGAATTGATAAAGGGGTCAATGAGAATGTTTCGATCCGGAAAACCAACCCTAAAAAAAGAATGACCAAAGTACTGTATATCCACCATATGAGCTTCCTCTAAATAATATTCGGAGAAAGGGCATTTAAAGAGCACAGTATAGAGATAAGAAAAGATTTAAATTAAACAAAGAAATATTATATTGGGGTTATTAAATGGAAAAAAAGTTTAGTTTGCTAATTTTCACACTGTTGTTGTGTAGCATTGTTAATGCGCAAATATTTCAGATTAGCACTCACACCATAGAAATTGATGTTGATGAAACAGGGAACGCTGAGATAACCGAGAAGTTTTTTCTGTTCTTTCCAGACAACTTTGAATTGCGCGAGTTCAGAGATCAAAGCGAAAGCATTGGCGTTGACCTTGCGGCATGGCAGGAATTGAACAATAGTTTCAAGACAAATATTGGCCGACCTGACACTGTTGTTGTTAGTGACATTGGATTTGTGGAAACCGAGAACAAGTACTTGGAACTGAAGTATACAATGACAGAACCTTTGATGCAGAGAACACGCGAAACCAGTAGGATGATAGAGTTTGCCCTTAATCAAAAATTCTTCAACGGTTTTTTGGAAGGAGACTTTTTGGTTATACCAAGCAACACCACAATAATAATTGATTTGCCTGTGCAGGCAGAGATAGTTCAACCCATTAAGCCAACTGCGAGCATTTCAGGCAACAGAATAGTTTGGAATGGCTACAAAAGCACAAATGTGCTCTCGCTTGAGTATGTGCTATGGAAACAGATTTCCTCAATCAATCTCGAGGAAATATTAGAGGACATTATGAGCAGTAATATATTTCCGATAATTATAGGAATTATTATAATATTGATACTGGGCCTCTTTTGGAAAAGAAAGACTATTTCTGGCAAAATAGGGCAGTATATCATGGAACACAGCGACCTCTCAAAAGGAGAGGAAGAAGACTAAAATTAACTCTTTTTAGTGAAATAGTTACGTTTAAATAGGAGTTTTGGACCTAATATTACTAGAGTCCCATGTTTTTCGATTTTGTTAATGCTGTGATAAATCTAGACTTCGGTTGGTTCGTTTGGTTAGTGTCAGCCAACATTTTTTGGCTGTTTGCCTTTATTGCACTGTGCTTCTTCTTTTGGGACGGGAAGACAAACAAGACAATTGCAGGACTTTTCCTGCTCAGTGTTGTGGCCTGGACCTGGATAGACTTCGAGCTCATGAGCGGATGGATTCTATTTGTCGGAGGATTCCTTTCAGTTTACTACATAACAAAAGTTGCGATCTTGACTTTTGCAGAGAATACGCCTTCACTTCAAAACAAACTTATCATAGTGAGTGAGATACGGTTCCTGGCTCTGCTCCTAATATACAATCTTTTCATGAGGTAGAAAAAAATGGGTTGGTTCAAAAAAGCAGTATTTGGGATGTGCTTTATGCTCTTTATATTCATAGCCATCATTTTTTTGGAGGCTGCTGGCGCAAATCCTTTTGACTCCGGCTTTATAACTGTTGGGGGCCTGATGCTATTGCTTGGAATGGGAATCTTTGAAACAAATCTTGTTACGTTGTAGGTGAAAAAATTGGTTTTCTTGGATGCATTGAATGCGCTGTTTCAGCTTGATTTTGGGTGGTTCATATGGTTACTTGGAGCAAATATCCATTGGGCATTTATCTTTGCAATGACCATGGTTTTCTTTCAGAAAAGAAAGAAGCATAGGCTATTCTATTTGGGCATGCTTATCATTTTGCTCTGGGCATTCTCAGACTTAATGAATATACTGGGCTGGCATATTTCTGTTGAAATGCAATTTTGGCTTATCTCGGGAAACATTGCTTTGGAGGCAACGTCTGACGCAAAGATCTTCAAGAGACACAAGGCGTGGATTGGCCTTGGATTATTCTTTGCATTATGGGTAGTTTTCAACTTATTGATGTGAAAAAAAATGGGAAACGGAGAACCAAGTTTGAAGAAAGCTTTTTTCGGCGGAACAACCTTTGTGTTGTTCTCATTCATTGCGCTAGGTATACTTACCGCTTTGGGAATTAATGAGTTTGAAAACCTTTTTACCGAAGCCGGTTTGCTTGCATTTGCCGGAATGATTTACGCAGTATACATTGATACAACCTAGGTGATTTTATGGGGGAAGACAAAAAAAATGAGCCAAAACAGGATGAAGGCAGATGGTACAATATTGCATTGCACTCAATACGATTCTTCGTATTTGCATTTATCCTATTACTGGCTGCATATACCCAGGGGTTCACAGAACTGAAACCAATGGTGAGTTTGCAGGGTGCAGTAATACTATTTGCAGCAAGTGTGATTGTAAGTTTTGTGGAAAATTTAGCCTAAGCGCTTGCTTTCTACGGGTGAACCGCAGTCAGGGCACTTGGTAACAAGGACATTGGGCGGAAAGCCTCTGCCACAGCCTTTGCAGCGTTTTTTGAAAGAAATTGTTTTCTCTATTTTTCCACGAATAACAGAATTAAATTTGAAGCCAAGGACCTTACAAAAGTTTTGGATGCTGTAATCATCGGTGAGCATAACAAAAATGCGATTCTCGCGCTGTAAATCAAGGGCGAGTGCGAGCAATGAAACATCAGGAATACTGAGTCTTGTGAACCCTTTTTCTTTTGCAAGAGCATTTATTCTTTCAGTGCTGTCCTGGCTTGGCTCCCTTGTCTTGAGCAAACCATTCTGTAAAGCATTAGCCACAAGATTCTTGCTGCGCATATCCCTGAACTCGTCAACAATCAGGGGTGTTGTGAGAAAGTCCTCCCCGCTGTTGAAATAAAAACCCTCGTCATTGAGAACTGCCGCCGAATCCAACAATTGAATCATACTATCACAAACATTTTACTTATTAATCTTTTATATATTAAATACTTTAAAATCATTGGAAAGGCGTTTTTTTTGGATACAGGCAAAATAGCAGCAAGTCTATCAGAAATAGAAAGGCGAACACTAAAGGCTTTGGACAAGGGCAAGGGGAAGAGTCCTAGAGATATATCCGAGGAGGCGAAGTTGCCGATTGATTCTGCGAGACGCGCGCTGCAGTGGCTCAAGGAGAAAAGCCTAATTGATCTAAGCGAACGCAAGGAGAAAAGTCTTAAGCTGATGCCTGCCGGAAAAAGCAGTCTTAGGAAAGGACTTCCAGAGAAAATGTTTGTTGAAGCCCTTGCGGAATTAAATGGCAAGGCACTGATGGGTGCTGTGAGAAAAAAAAGCCAGTTAAACACCCCGGAGTATCATGCCGCCATGGGCCTGGCAAAGAGAAACGCGTGGATTTCTATTCAAAAGACTGATAAAGGAATTGAGTTAGAGCTCACAGGACTTGAGAAAGACTTGCTTGAGGGAAAATATTCTCTGGAGAAAGCGCTTCGGGCAACTGAGGGCAAAGAGAGTGTGGATGAGAAAGATAAAGGTGAATTGTTGAAAAGAGGTTTGGCAGAGGAAACCATGAACATTGAGAGAACCGCGCTGCTAAACGCAAACGGAGAAACCATACTAAAGCAACTTGAAAGTGTTGGAAAAAGGACTTACAATGTACAGGGCGAAGTGCCGAGAATATTCATTGGAAAGAAACAGCCTTACATTCAATTTTTGAACCAACTGAGAAAAAAACTGATTTCCCTTGGATTTAAGGAAATGCAGGAAAGGCTGATTGTACAGGAATTTTACAATTTTGACGTGCTGTTCCAGCCACAAAACCACCCTGCGCGCAGTTGGACTGACACCTACCAGTTAAAGCAACCAACATTTGGAAGACTACCTGACAAGAAAATAGTGGCAAAAGTAAAGGCCGCACATGAGAATGGCGGGGGAACAGGTAGCAGGGGCTGGGAATACAAGTGGGATGAAAAGATTGCTTCAAGACTAATGCCGTGCGCACATGGGACAACAGCTGATGCACGACAATTAGTTGAGGGAGTTGATGTTCCTGGAAAATACTTTGTGATAAACAGATGTTATAGGCCCGATGTTTTGGATGCAACACACTTGGTTGAGTTTAATCAACTTGACGGTTTTGTTGTGGGGGAGGATATGAATTTTAGGCATTTGCTCGGAATACTCAAAGAGATTGCAATAGAGGTTGGCGGAGCAGAGGAAGTAAAATTTTTCCCTGACTACTATCCATTCACAGAACCAAGCGTGCAATTGTCTGCAAAACACCCCCAACTCGGTTGGGTGGAACTTGCCGGAGCAGGGATCTTCAGACCCGAAATGATTGAACCCCTTGGAATAAAAGGACGGGCAATAGCCTGGGGTCTTGGAATTGATAGGCTGGCGGCATTCAAACTTGGAATATCAGATATTAGATATTTATTTGCACAGGACCTTGGATGGTTGAGAGACAGCAAAATGGTGAAGGTGGACTAAGATGCCGAATGTTAACGTTAGTCTAAAGGATATTGGAAAGCTTGTTGGGAAAAAACTCTCAGTCAAAGAGTTCAAAGAAGCTGTTCTTTATGCCAAAGGCGAAGTTGATGCCATTGAAGGAGATATGATAACTGTTGATATGAAAGATACTAACAGACCAGACCTGTTGTCCGCAGAGGGACTTGCACGAGAAATTAGAAGCAGGATTACGAGGGACAGGGGAATTACAAAATATAAGATTAGAAAGGGCAATATTGAACTCCTGGTTGATAAGAACGTTGCAAACATTCGACCATATATCGCGGCCGCAATAGTGAAGAATGTGAAAGTTACAGAAGACTTTCTTATCCAAATAATACAATTGCAGGAAAAAGTTTGCCTGACGTTTGGGCGAAAAAGAAAGGAAGCGGCCATTGGATTATATGACTGGACAAAGTTGAAGGGCCCAATGCATTATAGGGCCTACAAGCCGCGTGAGAAAAAGTTTATTCCACTCGAGTACAAAGTTGAAATGGATTTGGAGGAAATACTCGAGGACCATCCGACAGGAAGAGAATACAAACACTTGCTCGAGGGTAAGAACAAATACCCAATATTTGAAGATAATAATGGAGTGGTTGCTTCAATGCCGCCTATAATTAATTCGCAGATTACAGGAAAGGTCAGCGAGAACACGAAAGAGGTTCTTGTAGAAGTAACAGGGCATAATCAAGAAAGAGTGAATACTGCTCTCAATGTAATGGTGTCAGCACTTGCCGAACGTGGTTTTGATATTTATAGTGTAAAAGTGCGTTACCCAAATAGGACTGTTATTACTCCGGATTTTACTCCAAAGAAGGTGAGTGTTAACCTTGATAGTATTCGTAGTTTCTCTGGAATGGATTTGAGCAACAAGCAGATAGTAGAGCTGTTGCAAAAAGCAAGGTATGATGCAAAGATAAGCGGGAAGAAGGTAGTTTGCCAATATCCCTCTTACAGGCAGGATATTTTGCACCCTGTTGATGTTATTGAGGATGTATTGATCTCCTATGGATATGGAAATATAGAGCCCACTTCGATAGAAAGCGCAACTATCGGTTCCGAGAGAATTGAAACCAAACAAGTTGATTTGGCGCGAGACATTTGTGTTGGATTAGGTTTACAAGAAATTCTAACATATACAATGACCTCAAAGAAAAAGCAAACCGAGACTATAGATCTAGATCCTGAGAAAGAGAAGTTTGTTGAGATAGAAAATCCGATGAGTGAGAACTATGCGATTTTCAGGAAGCGATTGTTTCCAGAACTTCTGGAATTCCTTTCAAAAAACAAGCACAATAGTTATCCTCAGAAAATCTTTGAGGTTGGGAAGACACTGGAACTTGATGCTAAAAGTGAAACAGGGGTAAACGAGAAGAACACCTTGTGTATCATTCTTATTGGAAAGGGCGCAGAGTTTAACACAATTAAAAGTGTGTTGGATGCTATAACCTCAAACAAAGGGGAAACATATTCTTTGAAAGAAACACAACTGCCTTTCTTGGAGAAAGGAAAACAAGCCGAATTGGCCCTTGGAAAGAGAAAGGGTTTCATTGGCGAGGTCTCAAAGTCAACACTCAACAAGTTTGGACTTGAACAGAAGACGGTTGTACTTGAATTGGAAATCTAGTTAGAATAAAGTTGTCTGCTTTTGGCTTTCCTCGGGGTCTGGTTCTTCTTTGACTTCAACAGGCTCATCCACTTTAGGCAAAGGAGTTGAAATTGCCTCTAAAGGTTTTCTCTTTGCAATCATCACTTCCTGCTTTATTTTTTGGGATTCTTCAAAAATGTTCTGAACTTTTTTTGCAGATGGCTTAGTTTCAAGGATAAATGCTATTTCCTTTTCGTTTAATTCAAATTCGGCTGCAATCTTGGGGGCAAGGGTCTTGTCCTGAAAAATGAGCTTCATGAAGGGTAAGTCCTCGGTAGAAACTTTTTTGCTGCTACTGTGTGTTTTCAACCCAATCTTTCGAGTGAGTTCTTTTTTGAGATTTCTACGGGCGGAAGAAGCTCTAAGATTCTTTAGCAATTGAGGGAACTGCAGCTTCAGCCAACCATGGTACTCATTTTGTTTGCTTAAAGCGACTCCTGATGTGAAGAGTTCACTACTGTATCGCTTGAAACCATAGTGTTGTCTGCGCATTATGCGGCCCTCAAAAATGTCGGCCCTGGATAATACATCAAATGCTCTCGCAGTATCTCCTATATCAGAATAAACTCTTGGAATATTCTCCTCAACCCATCGGAATAATAAGTCATCACTTACTTCGCTTTGGAAACGTGCCTTTCTCACTTCCCCCACCGTTTTTCCTTTAAAGATTTTATCTAGAACGTTGAAAACATTCTCTTGCCTCTCACGATAGCCTAATTGTTCAACATTTGAAAATGAAATGGGGCCGCTGAAAGAAAGCGCCTGTGTGTCCAAAAGAGCAGAGCGAAAGTCCCCCCCACAATTTCTAGCGAGAAGTTTTATTGCTTCAGGGTCAAAAGATATTTTTTCAGATTCCAAAATTGCGCGCAATCGCTTTGCAATGCTTAAATAGTTTATTTTTTTGAATTGGCGCAATTCACATTGCTCTCTGATGGGTAAAAGTTTTTGATTTGAATAAATGTCGTTGGCAGTCAAAATAACTGGATTGTTTGATTCTTTAAGAATTTTTACTATTGCTGCTGCACCCCCCCTATCTCGGGCTTGTAGTCCGTCAACCTCATCCAAAAGTATTAGCCTTCGCTTGCCACTGAAAGACGCACCCTGCGAGGCCGCTCCCACTAGTCTTTCAATTACATCCTTTGTTCTAAAGTCACTTGCATTAAGCTCGAAGAGCTCCCAGCCAAAGTGCTGTGCAAGTAAGATAGCCAGACAGGTTTTTCCGGTTCCGGTATTTCCAAAAAAAAGTAGAGGTTTTCCTTTCCCCCCCTTGTCCCATTCTTCAGCCCATTTCACAGCGTGCTCTACTATTTCGACGTTTCCAATAAACTGTTCAAAGTTCTGTGGAAAGTAGTTATCTGGCCAAAGCATGAAAGATTTTGCCTAGAAAACCAATAAAACATTATCCAAAGCTATGACTTGAACTTTATGTAAATTATTATGGCAATTGCGATGGGAATTATGAGACCAGCGATAAGTAATGGATCAGCACCGAATATTTTGAATGGTTGGGGAGTAAGGTTTGGATCAATAGGAGTTACACACAAATTGTTAACACAGTCCAGTCCTTCACTGCAACCGCCACAGGAAATGTTTTCACCACAATTGTTGACAGCCAAATCACACTCCAAACCAAGGTCTTGGCATGAAAAAGGAATACAACATTCAACACCAGCACACCCACTTTCGCATTCAGTGGTTTTTAGTTCGCGGCATTCCCCATCAACAATACATTCATCCATTATATTGGTGTCACATTGGGGATATTTTCTTGGAACGCATTCGTTTCCGCAGTATTTTTCAACAGAAAGAGTTCCAATTGATTCAATAGTGGCATTACACATATCCTTTGTAACAAGTTTTAGTTCGTGATTGACAAATACTCGATTGCACGTAAATGTTGCTTCAACAGAAGCTGATACTGTTCCAAGGCCTGTTTTAACTTGATTGAGGTCGCAATATGGAATAGATTCAAAATAAATATCTTTTATGAGTTGGTTGTCAGCAGCAAACCCTTCCACTACAAAGTTCTTATCAATATAGCCGATTTGATTCTTGGATGGCAGGTTTATGGATGGACTGGTGAGTGGCAATGGTTCACAGGTTATTTCAACGAAGGTTGTTTCATCCTGACAATCGGCTTTGCATCCTGTCTTATATTCACCTGTTCTATCATCTACACAAACTTCTTCAACATCACATTCTTTGCGTTTATAACATTGCGGTCTCTCAGAACCATCCTCACAGTATAACTCGATTGCGTTTTTGCCAAAGCACTTAACAGTAAAATTAAGGAGCTTTCCTCCGGTGTCCCCCTCACTGCAATAGAGAGCATAGGCTGAGGAAACAAACAGTACAAGGAACAAAGCTAACAGTATTCTTTTGTATTGCATTGGATAAAAAAGGTGCAAACTGGTTAATATTTCTTTTTAGGGCAGGGGAACAATATTTAAGTAAGAATTGCACAAATATATTTATGAAACCTCGAAAAAGGCCTCGTGCAAAAGAATTAAGGCCGCGTGCAAAAGGGCTGGCGCCAAAGAAAAAAGGCTATGGGACACAGCGAGCTCGCCAAATAGGTAATTATAGGAAAATAACCGCGCAAATTGTTGAAATGCTTAGAACTGCACCCGAACATACTGCTAAGAGCTTGGCACGTGCAGGCATCCCATATGACACTGCGAATCGCATTCTTGCTGATCTTGAGAAAGCTGGAAAATATAAATCTCCGTTTGACAGGGCGAAAACCCGTGGGCCAAGAAGCAAAAAAGTGGTTAACAGGCGCAATTGGCTGTTGGACCAGTTTAATGCGAGGAAAACTGTCGAACAAATTATTGCAATGAAACAAAATCGTTTCACAAATCGCAGGCAGGTATACAAGGATATTTATGCTCTGCGTTTGGCCGGGAAAAAAGTAGAGGTTCCAATAAAAGACCCCGTGGCATTTGAAGTTGGCGCTATAGAGGTTTTAATTGAAACTAATCCAACAATTCGTAATGCAGAATTGAGAAAAAGAACCGGGTTGAAATCCACGGGGGTATTACGTGACAGACTTAGGCGAGCTGACAAAACAGTGTTGGATAAGAGAGTGGCCATGCATACAACCTCTTTTTCACGGGCGGAGATTGTCGAACAGAATGTGATAATAAAGAGAAGGGTATTGGCTGGGAATAAAAGTGCAGCGATAAGAGTTGAGCTGATGCAAATGCTCGGAGCAGACCTGAGTCTGTCCCAAATTAACCAAAGAATAACCGGTTCAAAATCTATGAGACAAGCTACTGCGGGAAAAAGAAAAAGCGGGCGAAGTAGGTTTACACAAGAAGTGGTTGCAAGGCAAAATAAAATAATTTTTGGCCTAGTTGCCAGAGGCAGGACTGCCTCACAGATTGTGGGTAAAAAAGGTTTGGAAGGTCTAACCCGAAAAGGGATTCAACACAGGATTACGAATAGAAATAGAAGTAAAAAGAGAAAGTAATCTCTCAATATCATTTTAAAAAAAGAAAAAGATTGGAACCAGTAATTATTCTTTGTCTTCTTTGCTGGGTTCCGGTATAAGTTGTTCTTTGGTTTCGGTTGCCATTTCTACTTGTTCTTCCTCAACAACACGCTGAATTGCTTTCAGTTCTTTCTCTCTGTCGCTAACGCGTTGGAGTGCATAAAAATAAGCGTTGACTATTTCACCAAGATCAACCTTTCTTTTGAGGCTTGTTCTTGCAACATCCTCAAAGTACATTTTCACAAGCCTGTAGGCAACCTCTTCGTCAGGCAAACCAGACTGCTTCTTGTAAATAGTCCTTGTTACTGTTTTCTTCTTAGCCATACACAACCCCCATTTAACTCCACATAATTAATACGTTATATTACTTGAGGTTTAAGGCTTTAAATTCATTTCGTTTGATCCAACTCCCTGAGAACTGCTGCCTTTGGCACTAAAAGCGAAATCTTTTTTGTTCGACCCCTAACTCCTTTTCCAGTGAAGTTGGCCCTAATAAGATTTAGAGATTCGAGTTTTGAAAGCATTGAGCGGAAGCTTCTTGGAGTAAGAGGAGTGTCAACAGAGGCAGAATATTTTTCCAACAATTCCCCACTACCTATTTCAGAGCTGCTTGGAACAAGCAATAATAGATTTCGCTCATGCTCTGAGAGCGAGGACACATATTTTTTTAGACCGGATGCATCAACTTCTGCAAACACTTGTTGTAGGTGCTGAGGCAAAAGTTTTTTTACATTCTCCCTTTCGGCCAAGCGACCTGCTTTAAGCAGTGATTCAATTGCTATTCTGGCATCCCCGCCCAGCTTGGCAGCATGTGCGGCGGCAACATTAATCGCTTCTTTGTCAAGAGCGTTTGGGTGAAATGCATATTGTGCGCGCTCGCGCAGGATGTCCTTTAATTGCATCGGAGAATATGGTTCAAATGTAATGCTTTGGTGCGCCAAACTACTTTTTACGCGCGCGTCAAGTTTTGTGGAGAAAGAAAAATCATTGCTTATAAGCACTAATCCAAATCCGTTTTTCTCATGCTCTACCACGCGCAGCAAATCATAGAATAATTTGCTTGCCTCATTCCCTTGGAGTAATTGATCAACCTCATCCAGGACAATAATTGGGGTAAATGAAGCGCGCTTTAAGGCAGCCAGCAACTTTGAATAGGCCTCATCGGTTGCAATACCGCGTCTTGGAGTTGGCTCGCCCAAAAAATTGCTTATCTCTGTGAGCACACCATGCCTTGTATTGAATTCAAAGCAATTAAGGTACAGGGATTTGGCCCTGTCCGAGAACTCCTCAAGTTCTTTTAAAACATATTTTACTGCAGCCGTTTTGCCTGTTCCACTCCGACCTAAAACAATTGAATTCTGTGGTTTTTTTCCTGCTGTAATCGGTTTTAGGGCAAAAACAAGGGAATCAATTTCGGCATCCCTATGTGGAAGCTTTTCAGGCACAAATTCGGGGTAAAGAAAGCGTTCATCCCTGAAAATAAGGTTTTCTTCACTCCCCCCTTCAAAAATATTCTTTGACATATAGGCAATAGTAGTGCAAAAGAAGTTAAAATATTTTGCAGACAAACAGATATTGGTAATATGGTTAAAAGCGAGTTATTATTTGGAACTGCAGGCGTGCCACACTCTGCAAAAGCGAGGAGTTCTGTTGAAGGAATTGAGAGAATTAAAGAGCTTGGTTTGGATGCAATGGAACTTGAGTTTGTTCGCGGAGTAAATATGGGAAAAGATACTGCAAGAGCAGTAAAGAAAGTTGCGGTTGAAAACAAAGTTGCGTTGAGCGTGCACGCACCATACTATATTAATCTGAATAGCGAGGACAAAAAAAAGACAGAGGCAAGTAAGAAGAGAATCTGGGACTCGCTTGTTGTGGGGGAAGAAGCAGGAGCAGAGATTGTTACTTTTCATCCAGCATATCTGGGAAAGAGTTCAAGAGAAGAGTGCATACAAGCTGTGGAAAAGGCCCTGGAAGAGTTGTTAGAGAAACTTGAGAAAGAGGACATGCAAATAAAGCTTGCTCCAGAAACAACAGGAAAGAATAGTGTATTCGGAAGCCTGAAAGAAACACTAGAATTGTGCAAGAGATTAAAGGGTGTGCAGCCAATGATTGATTTTGCACACTTGCATGCGCGGTGCAATGGCTGTCTTAAGGATAAGAAAGATTTTTTGGAGTTGTTGAATAGAGTCCCTGCCACATATCTGAAGAGACTGAGGATGCACGTGAGTGGAATAAACTATAGTGATAAAGGCGAGAGAAATCATTTGAACATGAGTGAAGCGGACTTTGCATACAAGGAGTTCTTGAAAGCTTTGAAGGCCAAGAAAGTTGCCGGCGTGATTATTTGTGAGTCCCCTAATTTGGAGGGAGACGCACTGTTGATGAAAGAGGAATGGAAAAGAATTACTTAGGCTTTGACCTGGGCCACATTTCGACTATAATCTGAAGCAGGGTTCCGGAGAGACTACTGCTAAAAGAGTAATAACCCTTCCGTCTCCTTAGCGTTTTTATATTCCAATCTATAAGACTTCTTTATGCAAAGTTTTAATAAATCTTTAAGGGTGGTTAAATGCCGACTTTGATTGATATTAAGGGAACGCTCTACTGCTCCATTCCGAAATGGGAAGCAGTCCGTTTGGGCTGGGAGAAGGGGGATGAATGACAGAACCAATACCGCCATACATTAAACGAAATTTCATTTTGAGGAAAGTTTGGACTGACCCCAGACGAAAGAACAAGGGAATAAGTTTACTATTCGTTGGGCGACTTGGCAGCGGAAAATCCTATGCGGGCTTGAGATTTTGTGAGGATCTGGACAAAGACTTCAGCATAGAGCGGGTTTGCTTTTCGGTCGAGGAATTCCTTCGCTTAATCAAGGACGGCAACTTGCGACCAGGCAGTTGCATCTTGTTCGATGAGGTCAGCGGCAGTGAAGAGGGAGCAGACAGCCGAAGTGCTATGACCAAAATAAACAAAATAATGGCATATGTCGTTTCGACAGTTCGCTTCAAACGCTTTGTAATTATTTATACCTCACCAACCACAGGCCGGATTGACAGTATTATTCGCAGGGTCGGCATTGATGGCGTTGCAATCTTCAAGAAAGTGGATTTCAAGCGGAAGCGGAGTGTTGCGGATTTCCGCTGGAGCATGCTCGCACCGCTTGACACAAGTAAATTGTATTTAAGCCATCCAAGAGTGCAAATGCCAAATAAGGAAATAGTTGAGATTGAACGCATTTTAATTTCTCTGCCATCAAAGAAATTGGCTGAAGCATATGAAAAAAAGAAGAATAAGTTCTTTGATGAAAATGTGAAGAGGTGGTATGCGGAGTTCTCTGAAACAAAGAGAAAATCGGCTTCACGAAATAAAATTAGTATCAAATCGATATACAAGAGAGCAATCAAAAGAATTGATTCATTGCTGGACGACAAGGGAAAACCTTCAATAGCAAAAATCAGGCTAAAATATAACCTTACCCAACGCAATGCCCAGCAAATTAAAGCATTGTTAAGTGAAAAAAAGTAAAATTGAAGAGCTGCCTAAAAAAAGGTTTGACGGGCGGCTTTATTTCTTTTTCCTGAACAAAAACATCGGCAAAGCGATTGCTGCTATTAATGCAATTATTCCTGTTGAGAGCTCCATTTCGTTGAATTCAATTCCGAAGAATTCGGGGATGCAAGAAGCTTGTGGTGTGCAGGTGGTTCCAGTCCAGAAACAGCGTTTGTCTGTTACGCCAGTTTGATACTGTTTCTGGCAGGCTGTTTGACTAACACCGTTAAAATTGGTGCAGGCAGTTGTTGAGGTTGCATAGCCTGTAGCACAGCCTTTGCCCAAAGAACATGGTATATTGCAACCAGCGTTACCAAGTGTGCAACTGCCCTTTAGAGTATGCCAGTTACATGTGAAGCCTACCCCAATGGTATTAGTTATATGGTAATAGTTTTCACAAGTTGTAATATTTTTGCCATCACACTGGTTTACTGTTATACAGCCCCCAGTGGCTTGGGTGGTACAAGGCGTAACTGAGAGAATGTTCATGGCTGGAAACAGCACCAGCAAAACCAGTAACAACAGAATTCTTGCCCTCATACAGGATGTATATATATATATCTGGGAATTTAATGGTTTCGCCCCCAGAGGGGCAAGGGGGTGAGGGGGCAAGAAGCTCTGATTGAAAGCGAATAAAGAATGCGCCCAAAGAAGCGGCAACAATGATAAACAGGATGAACCTCTTTACAATAGAAAAGAGCTATGCAAAAAAGTTGAATAATAACATTAAAAGAAAGAATATAATTATTATTGCGACTGTGAATATTGCTATTGCGGTTATATCAAGGTTCATTAATGCAGGCAGAAACTCTATACCAATAAAACCCACTGGATTCTGTACAAACCCGCTTAAGTCTAAAGCCATAGTATTCTCTATGAAAAAAGTAGTATATATTATTTACTAATAAAAAACAAAGATTCTTTAATTCTTTGAAACAGTAATAAAGTATGGGGAATGAGGAAAAAGCCGAGGCTTCGCCTAAATTATTTGGAACTGTAGACACGGCGTTCGATAAATTCAGTAGTTATTTGAGTGACAGAATTTCAACATTTGTTGCTTTCTTGTTCTTGCTGATTTCTCTTGGGTCATTTTATGGTTACTATATTGTGCCAAGATTCCCACAATTTGATATTTACCTTTTGCTGACTCCCGTTGTTTTGGCATTAATAGCGTACTACAATAGGACTTTTGCCACAATACTTTTTGTACTGCTTTTCTTCGTTGTACTAATACTTTAAGTGATCATAATGGATGAGATAACTCTTACTAGCACCGAATTTAAGGCACTGGCTTCCGAAACAAGAACAGGTATTGTGAAGCTATTAGGGAATAGAAACTATACCTTAAGCGAAATAAGCAAGAAAATGAATCTGGCTGCGCCAACCATAAAACAGCACTTGGCGTTATTGGGAGATGCGGGCTTGACAGAGTGTATTGATGAGGGTAGGAAATGGAAGTACTACAGCCTGACAAAGAAGGGACACAGGATACTTGAGCCTGAAACAACAGGCAATATTTTCATTGTACTGGTACTAAGCATTATTGGAATTCTCGCCGTATTATACTCATTTATTGGAAGCGGCACAATGAATCTGGCTGCGCCGGTCAAAGAATTTGCAGAAGACCGTGTGATGGAAACTGCTGCAGCAGGAACCCCTATGGCTGTTGAAAAGGGTGCTGAAACCATGGTGGAAAGCTTACCGCTTGTCACGATTATTCTGGAGAATGTGCCACTTGTAGTTGCAGTTCTGGCTTTCGGGGCAATAGCGGTTATTGTTGTAAACAGAATCAGAAAGAAATAGTTCCCTGTTTTTTTAAGTCTCTTAAATAGGTTGGGGGGCGTGATTTTGTATTCAGGAAGATACGTGATATTGTCCTTGCATGATATTTACTCATAGAAGAAACAGACTTCAACACAGTGTAAAATTTGTGTATATCTTTGGCTCTGACAACCGCGACAAAATCGTGGCCATACAACAGAAAAAGATTTCAGAGATTTGGAGTGATTACTCTCCACAATTATTGTGAGTGTGGAGTTTTTGGCGCTAACAATCCACTTTCCAACCGGCCTGGCTTCCAAGCGTGCTGCAGATCCGTTTGAGAGAAAAGCCAAGCTGTCAGCAGTGTATTGCAATTCATTTGCAAAACTTTTGGCATTGCCAATGTCCACTGCAAAAAAAGCGAGTTCATGACTCTGTTGCAGAAGTGGAATCATTAAAGAGAAAAAGAAAAGAACTGCCGCCAAAAGCAAGAGATATTCTATACTGGCCTGTGCTTTCGGCATTGCAATCAAATCTTTTCGATTTCCTTGAAGATTTTATCACTCTTATCTCCAATAACCTTAGCACCCTCTGCACTTGTTTCACGCAACTGAGAAACAAAAAGCAGGACAAGAGCAACAACGGCCGCAAGAACGATTATCAGTTCTATGGAGATTTGTGCCTTCTGTGAAATATCTTTAAACATAAAAAGGTTGTTCCAAAGAGCTGTTTAAAAAATTTTGCTTGGCTTCGTTAAAAAGCGAATTATGAGGGGGGTGTTTTTAATGATTTTTATTTTAGAATTTTATTATGCGAACAACAGAAAGAAACGATTTAATTGTGAGCTGGCTGACAATTAGCGTTGCCTTTGCAATTCTAGCCAGCCCGGGCTTTTTTAATATAACCTCTTTTGTGCTGGCTTTTCCCATAAGCGCGATTGTTGTGGGCACAGGATTTATTTCCCACGAACTTGCACACAGGCAGGTTGCGCGCAAGTTTGGGGCACATGCAGAATACAGGGCATGGCAGGCCGGCCTCTTGTTCGCGCTGATCTCCTCTTTTATGGGATTTATTTTTGCGGCACCAGGAGCAGTTTACATTTTTGGTAATATCAGCCGAAAGGAAAATGGGATAATCTCAGTGGCCGGGCCATTGACAAATATTGCAGTGGGAATTGCTTTTTTCGGGCTTACATTTCTTCAAATCAATGATTGGACTCAGCTTCTTGGGAGAATGGGTTTTCAAATCAACATTTTCTTGGCACTGTTTAATATGATTCCCTTCCCACCCTTGGACGGAAGCAAAGTGTTTTCATGGAATCCTGTTATTTGGGGCCTGGTATTTTTCCCGATAGCTATGGCATTCTTCTTTCTTTAGAATCAGCCTACATAAGTTGGCTTGTAGGTTGAATAATTTTCCTGGAATTCGTCGTAAGCTTCTTCAGATTCATCACTGACACTTGGCTTTCTCTTTACCATAACCGCTTCAAAGTGTTTCTTGAGTATGGGTGAGGGCTTGAGGTTGTTTTCTTTCAAAGTTAGGAGCGCTGCTTCTCTTACTAATCCTTCGAGGTCGGCTCCACTAAAACCATCAGTTCTCTTTGCAATTTCATCCAAGTCAATGTCTTTGCCAAGCATCTTCTTTTCAGCAATACTTTTTGTGTGTACTTGAAGAATGCTCTTTCTGGCTTCAAGGTCAGGAGCGCCAATTTTAATGAGTTTGTCTATTCGGCCAGGGCGCAGCAAACCGGGATCGATAAGATCAGGCCTGTTTGTAGCCGCTATGAATACAACATTGCGCAGTGCCTCTACCCCGTCAAGTTCTGTTAGCAACTGATTTAGAACTCGATCACTCACATGGCTGTCGCCTGATTCCCCTCTTCTTGTTGCAATGCTGTCTATTTCGTCAAAGAAAACTATTGCGGGGGCAACCTGTCTTGCCCTTCTAAATATCTTTCTTATCCCTTTTTCACTTTCACCTACCCACATGCTCAAGAGCTCTGGGCCCTTAATGCTAATGAAATTGGCTTCGCTCTCTGTTGCAACCGCTTTTGCCATAAGGGTTTTACCACAGCCAGGTGGGCCAAAGAGCAGAATTCCGCTGGGGGGTTTTACACCCATTTTTTTGAATGATTCAGGCTTCTTTAGTGGCCATTCTACAGCCTGCTTGAGTTCATCCTTCACGTTATTAAGACCGCCAACATTTTCCCATTTAACGTTAGGAATCTCAATTGCCACTTCGCGCAAAGCAGAAGGCTGAACATCTTTAAGTCCATTCAAAAAATCATTCTTGTTAACTTCAAGGGTCTCCAATACCTCTGTAGGAATTCTCTCTTCTTCCAAATTTATTTTTGGGAGATATCTTCGCAGTGCTTTCATCGCCGCTTCTTTTGTAAGGGCAGCAAGGTCTGCACCCACAAAACCATGGGTTATTGAAGCAAAGTAATTCAAATCAACTTCACCACTACCCTCGGTTGTCAAGGGCATTCCGCGAGCATGAATAAGAAGTATTTCTTTTCTAACCTTTTTGTTTGGAACAGGAAATTCGATTTCACGATCAAAACGACCTGGGCGACGCAAAGCCTCGTCAATGCTATTAACACGATTTGTTGCGGCAATAACAATTACATTTCCTCTTGCCTCTAACCCATCCATGAGCGCAAGTATTTGTGCTACTACTCGCCTCTCTACTTCTCCAACAACATCTTCTCTTTTTGGCGCAATGGCATCTATCTCATCAATGAAAATAATGCTTGGAGAATTATCTTCAGCCTCTTTGAATATTTGTCTTATGCGCTCCTCAGCTTCGCCGACAAATTTGCTCATTATTTCGGGAGCGTTAACAGAAATGAAATGTGCCTGTGTTTCGTTGGCAACGGCTTTTGCAAGCAACGTTTTTCCTGTTCCCGGCGGACCATATAATAGAACTCCTTTTGGAGGCGCAATCCCAAGTTTTCTGAACAATTCAGGATGTTTCATTGGAAGCTCAACCATTTCTCTCACTTTCTGGATTTGTTCATCCAAACCACCAATATCTTCATAGGCTATACGGGGTACACCTTCGAGTTCACCTTTGACAGGCTTTTCCTTTAATACAAACTGTGTAAAATCTGTTACTTTCACAGGACCCCTTGGATTTGTGTCAACAACCTTGTAAACAAAACCACTTCCAAATATGGGCACCCAAACGGTGTCTCCGGAAGTTAGAGGGCGGCCCAAAAAACTTTTTTTAAGAATTCGATCATAGCCACTTGCTATTATCCTTACTTCTTGAGTTGGCGCAAAAACAACTTTTTTTGCTTCCTTGACATCGGCTTTTTTTACTGTGACATTGTCGCCAAGGCCTATTCCTGCGTTCTGGCGAATAAAGTGATCCATCCTAATTATGCCCTTGCCTTCATCTTCTGCTCGTGCAGGCCAAATTATAGCTGCAGTGTGCTTAGATCCCTCTATTTCAACGATATCTCCACTTGTAACATTAAGGGTTGTTTTTGTTACACGATCAAGGGTAACGATGTTTCTGCCGACATGGGTTGGATCTGGTTCCTCAACCTTTAACATCAGCTCATTTTTTCCACCCATACCTAATTCATTTCCCGCAAGTAATAAAAATCTTAGTCACTCCTTCTTTAACTCCACATTTTCCCCTGGAATTGCGCTGACAATTTCGTCAACCGAAACCTGCACAAGGTTCTTTGAATGTGCCTTTAGGATCTCAAGAATTTCTTTTGCTGTATTGGCAGCTGTACCACTCCCTTGCCGTAACTCGAGTGGCTTTGCAACCTTGGTTTTTATAGCTGAGAACGGTCCAACCAAGAGCTGGTTGTTGCTTTTAGCCAGACCAATCGCCAATTTGAGTGGAGTCTTTTTCAAATACTTTCTTTTTCCTGAAATCATAAATGAACCGGCTGCCAAGGAGGTTCCTGTTGGAGCACTTTTGCTAACCTGACTGGCCTCAACAGCATAAACATCTATTGTTGCCAATGAGTTCTTCCAGGCTCTACTAAAAACGGCGGCAAATTGCGCTGCTTCCTGAAAAGTTTTTTCAGGAATTCTTTTACCAGCTGTTTTGATTATTGTTACCGCACCCCCGGAAATATCTGCGTGCAGGAAAAAATCTTCTTTATCCAAATATTTTTTTACAATCTGTTCGTTGCTCTTCGCACTTCTCCCTGAAACAACCAGAAAACCATCGGATGAATAAAACCAACGGAAGCTTTCAAACCACTCTTTCTTCTTTTTCTTTTCAAGGACTGGCTTCTCAACCTGGGTTTTTTGTTGCTTGGCAAGTTTCTTTTTAGTTTCTTCAATGGCCTTCTCTAAGCCAACAAGTTTTCTTTTGGCTTTCTTGGATTGCTCAAAATATTTAGAAGCATTTTCTTCAACACTTTTCTCAAAGTCAAGTTCAAGCTTCATTGCTTCCCCCACCACTTTTTATGAGTTCAATAATCGTTTTTGTTCTGCTCGTGTTTTTGAAAATTGGTTCAACCGAGAAAAAACTCTGGGTGTCCTTAACCAAATCGAAAAAGCCGGGCATTGAACGATACCTCTTCTGATTTTCAGCATGAAATGTTTCAATGTCACGGTAGACTTGTCTTGTTAGAAAATTCCAGTTTCCATTACCCACAACACTGCTCACCCAGTAGACATGCGGGTCTTTGCCAATGATTTCCATATATTTTTCAAATGTTTTTTGTTCACTCAGGTCTGCTTGGGTAAAACTAAGCACTTCAAGATTGTAACCAAGCTTGCGAAAACTTACTTTTGGACCATATCCTTGCAATACTCCTTCTTTTTTTAGGAATTCAAGGCTGCTCTTAATGGTTGCTTTGTGGTAACCTGTGTGTTTTTTTATCTGCCTGATATTTGGTTGGACGCTATGGATCTTAAGTAATGCATTAAGGATGTTGATTCTGATTTCATCAGTTACCTTCATCTGATTTGCCACAAAACCCCCCCTACGAAGAAAAAAAGGTTATTCTATGAATTATAGAATAACAAAAAGCATTTAAGTGTATTTATTGGGACAGGTTAGGTTTCATAATTGTTATATAGATTGCAGGCGTCTAATATGTTAGAGGAAACACCACTAGGAGGGATCCAAGAGATTGTTGAATCTAGTTGAAGAGGGGTAGGCTCACCGACAAAACAGGCTCTTATTGTTTGCTCCTCTTCATCCTAATTTTTATTAGCAACCTTTTTCTTCCACTCGTCTTTGGACGGGCAATTATGGTCAATGCACATTTTAAAGCGGCGCCTGCCTGCAATCACTTCTACCATCAGATTATTACATACAGGACATAGATCCATGGTGGAAGCAATTTTGCCTTTCTGCGGCAGGGGGTAGGAAGTAGTACACTTCGGATAATTACTGCAGCCCAAAAAGCGTTTGCCACTTACTCTGGCTTTGCGAATTATCATTTCTCCACCGCAGTCCTTTGCAGGACATGATCC
>NZBU01000005.1 GCA_002688035.1 Candidatus Iainarchaeum sp.
TGAATTCAATGAAATGCAAGTTTCAACAGGAATAATCGCACTTATAGGGGCAATTGCTTTGCCAATGCTATTGTTCAGGAAAAAGAAACAATAGACAACATAGAATTATTTACCCTGTTTTTTGAATGTATAAGTATACTACAACCGCTATTCCAACTAAGCCGAGTCCAAGCCACAACTCAAATGGAACTTCCTGTTTCTCAAAAATGAGAGTTGACTGTTCGCACTTGCTCTCGCTTGTATTTAGGTCAATGTAGTTTACGCTGCAACCAATTTTATATTCGCCTTCCTTAGTTGATCTTACGCTGAAATTTAGGTATTTGGTTTCTCCGGATTGCAGTACATCTATTTCGCTTGTTGCCTCTTCTGTTAAAATCAGATTCGCAGGTAATATTAGTTGGATATCTAGGTTGAATAGTGTGTCTTGGCCATCGTTTTTCACAGCTAACTGCATCTCTGTTTCTGTTCCAACAAGGTTAATCTCTTTCTCTTTTACCACAAAAGCATTTACCTTCCTCTCAGGTTCTCGAACATTGATTGTAACCATTTTTCCAAATTTTTGTTTGGGTTCCCCGAATTCATTACTATAATAGAGTATTGCAGGGGGCAAGGAAATGCTGTTTAGAACGCGTGGTTTTATGGTATAACTCATTTTGATGGTTTCCCCTGCCTTGATGAAACCCTTGTACTGAGTATTACCGTCGACAACAACAAAAGCCTCCTTATCCTCTGCCAGAGCGCGTGCGTGTTTCATTTCCATAAAGCCAGAGGAACTCCCGGCATTATGTAGAAGTATGGTTATCTTTACTTTTTCACCAATCAGCGGCTCGATCTTGTCAGCCTGCTCCACAAAACTATCTTCGCTTGAAAAATCAATTATCTGGTAGATCCCCATTGAAGACTCGCTTCTAAGGATGCTTTTGATTACTGGAGGTGAGTTCTGAAGGCAGGCTTCAAATATGTTCTCTTCCTCAATAAGCTCTTTTGGCAGCGCAATTCTTGCCCAGCAAGTTTCCTCACAAAAAAAGCTTTCATTATGAAAAATACCCACATTTTCATCATTTAGCTTTACTTCTGCATAAAAGTCCTTTCCTTTCACCGGCAGAAGCTCTATATTAAGCGAGGCAATAGGATAGTTTTCTTCGGCCATTACATTAGCATCTGTAGGAAAAACAAAAGGAATATCTATACAATCTCTTATATTTGGTCCGTCAACCTCTAAGTCTGAGTGTCCCATTTCCTCAAAGCTTCTCTCAAAGATTGTTTCAGAAAGAACTTGTGTTGCGAGCAAAAGCAGCAGTAAAGTAAGTATAAGGCCTCTTTTCATAATTTTCCCTTCTCCCCCAGCTCTTCTATTATATGTGCAGTTGTTTCTTTAATAGTTTTCTTCACGTCCAGTTCAATGACCTTTTCCTTTGGATAGCGCCTTAGTACGTGTTTTTTGCAGTAATCAATGCCCTCACAGAAAACATTGTCCTGAACTTTCTCGGCAGTATATCCTCGAGCCTCAAGCCTTGATTCTAGTATCTCGGGGTGGCATCGCAAAAGAATTACAAAATCGGCGGGGAGCTTTAGCTCGCAAAGCATGTGTCCTTCTAAAATAATTTTCTCTTCTTTTTCAAGCAGTTCTTTCAGGGATTTTGCAAACTGTTCAAGTGGAATAATCAGTTCGTCTTCCTTCGCACTCCACTTACCAATTCTCTCATCTACTGCAAACTCTTTCTCATTCACAACCTTATATTTCAGAGCTTTGCCCAAGGCCTTTGCAGTACTTGTCTTGCCTACGCCTGGAGAACCAGTGATTATTAATCGCATAATATTAGTGCTGTGCGATTTGTTTAAAAGTAGGATTACGAGCTCTTCAGGGCTTTATTAGAGGTAGTCTACGATCTGCGTGAAAAATAGAAGGGGTGAATAGGAGCACTACCTAAATGCATATTTTTTTGTAAAAGCAGTTACATTGTCTGCAAGGGTAATGCCCCCTCTACTCAGAGTCTTGCCTAGCTCGGATGCCTTTTCAAAAGACAATTTGCCATTGTCAGTGTTAAGGATTTCCTTCATTTCATTTACCCCTTCGGTTATAGTATATCCTAACTCATTTAAATACTTTTCGCTTGAAAAAGGGAGATTTGGCCTTCTTTTTTGCTATTCACTTTATTACGGGAATTAGGGCGAAAAAGAAGCCCAGTTTGGCCTTTATTTTTATGTATATTTACCTTTTTTTTCAAACTTTTCTTGAGCTGGAAATCTCCAAAAATAGCGGTTATGTATAAGATATCCTAAAGGGAATAATCTTTTAGAAAAGGAAAAAGATTTTTGCCTATCTTAATCTTGCGGCATCAAGATTCCGTAGTGCTGTAGCATTTATGCCCATCTTACTGGATATATACCTGGAGAGATCAAGTGCATTGGACTTTTCTCCGTGTCCAATCAGTACGCGCTTTGGCTTTGGTTTCAAGTTTCTAATATAACTTACAAGCTGATTTCTGTCACTATGCCCTGAGAATCCCTCTATTGTTTCCACTCGCAGAGCCATCTGCATTGCTCTTGTTCTGCCTTTTGCGTCTGTAACTGGAATGGACTTTATGCCTGACTGTATCTTTCTTCCAAGACTTCCCTCGCCTTGGTATCCAACAAATATAAGTGCATTATCTGGGCTTTCAGCCAGTTTGTGTAAGTATGCTACGCTTGTTCCACCTGTCAGCATTCCGCTTGAAGCTATGATTATTACTCCTTTTTCCTCAGCTATTTCGTCCCTGGTTTTGCTGGTTGCAAGTTCAAATATTTCTGCATTGAATGGACTATCGTTTTGTAGTACTCTGCGCTGTACTCCCTTCCGTAAATACTCGGGGTAAGCAGTATGAATGGCGCTTGCTTCCCTTGTCATACCATCCACATAACATTTTGCGTCCAATAATCCTTTCTTGTAAAAGTTTTCAAGCACCAGCATTATTTCCTGTCCCCTTCCAACCGCAAAAACAGGAATCAGAATGTTTCCGTCGCGTTGTATTGTCTCTTTTATGACGCGCAGCAGGCGTTCCTCTGCATCCTGCCTGTCTGGTTGTATACAGTCTCTGCCCCCATAAGTACTTTCAAGTATTAGTGTTTCCAGTCTTGGGTATTTTATGTCAACATTGTTGAACAGCCTTGTGAATCCAAACTTCATATCCCCAGTATAAACTAGATTGTGTGCTCCTTTTCCAATGTGGAGGTGCACAGAACTGCTTCCAAGAATGTGGGCAGCGTTATGTAGAGTTAGTCTCATGTCTGGTGCAATGTCTGTAACTTCACGATAATTCCTTGGAATACAGTATTTTATAACTTCTTTTACATCGCTTTCGTTGTAAGCAGGTTCTTTTCTCTCTTTTCCAAGGACATCAATATAATCAAAGTGAAGTAATGCCATCAAATCTCTGGTTGGTGCCGTACAGTAAACTGGCCCCCTATAACCGCTCTTGAAGAGATAGGGCACAAATCCGCCGTGATCCATGTGTGCGTGGCTGACTATTACAGCGTCAAGTTCGTTGAGTGGAAAATGCAGTGCGTCAAGATAAGGGTAGGGCTTTTCGTTTGACGCAACGTTTATTCCACAATCAATCAAAACTTTTGTGCTAGGAGTCTCAACCAATATTGAGCTTCTGCCCACCTGTCTAAAGCCCCCGAGCGCAACCATCCTAACCCAGTCATTGCCATTTGTCTCGGCATCGGCATAAATCTTTTTGGCGGTGTCCTGCAGTATCTTTTTTCTCTCATCAGCATAGCGATGTAAATGGTGCCTTATTCCCCGCAGTATTTCCGAGTTCTGCGTTGGCGCGCGAACAATGTTTGGAGTCCAACCTGTTTCCAGTATAATGCTTTTACTGGTTCCTCCGCCTTTTCCAATAACAAGCCCTGGTTTTACAGCTTCAATAGTTACCTCGGAGAACGCTTTTTCAAAGCTAATGTCCTTGATTCCAGCGTCCTCTGGAACGAGTTTCATTATTTTTTCTTTTGCCTCGGCCTGGTCAATAAGCAGACTCTTGTCTGTTCTAATGTTAATGCGTTTCTTGAGCTCGAAAGCTATTTTTGCAACATAGTTCTCGTTCTCAAAGAATGTAGCAGGATTTTTAGTGTATATTGCTACTTCAGGGCCTTCCATCTCTATCTTTGTTATTTCTGCTTTACTTGGAAGGGTTTCCCCTACAAAGTCTTTGATTTCTTTTAGTATTTTCATGTGTTTTTAACCTTCTCTTTCAAGTAAGAAAAGAATCTAATTCTAAGGCAAATTGGGATTTAAGCCAATAATTTTAGCTTTTTTGCGGAGTTTTGGCTTTCTCTATGAATTTGCTTACTTCGCTTTCGCTGAGGTCCCTTGCGCCCTGCGCGTCAATTACTAGTACGCTGACGCTTTTTCCCCCGGAATAAATATCTCTCTTTTTCCCAGCTTCTATGGCCTTTATCGCAAGTGCGATTCCTTCTTCCTCAGTTATTCCCACTTCATAGTTTTGGTCCAGAGTTGTCATTGCCAGCTCTGTTCCGCTTCCACTAACAGCGTACTTCTTTCTTTCAAGTACTCCGCCAAAAGGGGTTAGTTCATATAGTTCTGGCTTCTTGTTTATTCCGCCAATAATGAATTGTACTGAGTAAGGATAATACCTGTTTGCGTTGAGAACATTTGCCAAATAGCTTGCAAGTGCCTTTGGTGTAATTTTTGTTTCTCGCTCAACCTCGTATAATTGTGCATGGCCCCTCAAAAATCTTATGATTGCCAAGCTGTCTCCTACCGAGCCAGCGTTTGTAACAGCAATATGGTTTGTTATCTTGTAAAGCTTCTGGCTTTCCTCATCATAAGCCAGGTGCCCCATGCTTGCACGCATGTCGGCAGCTAACACTATGCCAGCATTTGTTATTAATCCAACGGTTGTAGTTCCTGTTTTTAGGTCTTTTTCCAATTAATCACCCAAAAAAATTATCTCACAATTAGTTGAGCCTATGAAAATCTTTCTACAAGCAAATGTTTAAAAATCATTGTTTTGTAGCTTTCTTCTCAACCTTTTCTTTGAACTCCTCAACGAATTTTACTTTTGTAATACCTTTAATGTTCTTTGTCACAAGGTCTGAGAACCTCTTTTTCAAGTTGGCGGCAGCCGCAGTGTACTTTGCGTCAAGCCCTATCTCAATTTCCTTGTCTGTAATCTTAATGCTCTTCTCTTTCTCCGGAATTCCCCCAAAGTACTTATCAAAGAGCGCTTGAACCTGGTTTTTTGCACCGGTAACTTCTTTCACAACCTTGAGCTCGTACTCCAAGTCTTTTCCAGCTAAAGGATGGTTAAAGTCAACTCTTACTCTTCCACCACTAACACTTTGAACTCTTCCTTGTCTACCATTAACCTCTAAAACAAGTCCAGGGATTGGATTCATCTTCTGGCGCTTGAACTCGCGCATTGGAAGCACTCTTACAAGCTGGCTTTGCCTTTCTCCAAAACCGTCAGCGGGTTTTATTGAGGCTTTTCGCTCATCGCCAACCTTCATCTCTTTGAGAGAATCATCAAGCCCCTTGAGAAGCTCTTGCTCTCCAACAATAACCGTAACGGGCTTGTACTTAATTTGCTTGTTGAAAATTCCGGCATCAATCGCCTTCTTCTCAACAGTAGTGTCAAAAACTTCGTTGCTAACAACTACTTTTCCAGTGTAATTAACTTCAACAATGCTTCCTTCCTTCAATAAAACACCTCTTAAAAAAAATCGCTGCGTAAAAATCAGCCTTTATAACTAATCAATTTTTCCCCAGAAAGGTTTTAAAAGGTGGGGTTTGGTAGCTATTCTAATCAACCTTCACCCCATTCTCCTGGGTCTATGCCACAAACCTTGTCCTCTGTGCAGTAAGCATCTTGGCCCCCGCAGCAGCCCGCACACAGCAGGCGAAACAGTTGCAGTTGACGTTGGCTTCTATCTTGTAAGGGGAGAAATCGCTGAAATAAAAGCAGTTGAAAGCGAATAACTACTGTTTCTTTTTTCTGAACAAAATCGTTGGCAGCGCGATTGCTGCTATTAAAGCAATTATTCCTGTTGAGAACTCCATTTCATTGAATTCAATTCCCATGAACTCTGGAATGCACACGGCCATAGCAGCACAAGGCGTATCCCAATAACATATACGGGAAGGTGTGCCAGTTTCATAACGTGTATAACACGCCGCTTTAGTAAGACCCACACAAGTAGTTGTTGGCACTCTTGTTGCACAGACCCCTGTTCCACCAAGTGAACATAGTGGGTCGCAAGAACCACCTGTACCACAAGCAGTTCCTGTCCAAGCACAGGGTTGACCAACGCCGTTAGTCATATAAAAATAGTCTCCGCACACTGCCTCTGTTTTCCCAACACAAGTGACTATACACCCTCCTGGGGCAACAGTAGTACATGGCGGCTTTCCAAAAACGCTGTTAGCAAACAGCGCCAGCAAAACCAAAACAATCAAAATTTTTGCTCTCATTCGAATATATATATATATCTTGGAATTTAATACTTTCTAAAGCGGTATATACTATTTTATTTTTTTCGTGAGTAAGCACAGCCGAATACGACTACAACGAAAACAGCGAGTAACCCAGAGCTTAGTTCAAACCATTCGAAGTGGATTCCGAAGAATTCGGGAACATATTCTATGTCTAGTTTGGGGGTTTATCCTGTTTCTTGATTGTCTGCCCTGTCTTCAAAATAAAATTCGTTTCCAGAGGCCCTAGCAAATCTTAAATTAGCTGCACTTGCCCCTTCAAAAATTACAGGAATTAATAATCCATCGGGGTCTTCCATTCTTACTGTGAAAGAGCTGTCTCCATTATCTACTGCTGCTTGAAGCTGGTCTGTTACATCTACATTGGCCCATGTTGATACCTCTATTGAGCTGAAAGTGCTATCTTCTTGATTGGCTGTTTCTTGGTCCTGTAAATCTGCGTAAGAACTGCTTTCATCCCAAGACTGGTCTGCAATATACCACAGCCTAACATCATTATCCATTGTCCCGTCTACACTTGCAAGATACAGTTGATGGGACGCGGTTGTGATTGTTGCCCCTCCTGGAAGCCCTGAAATGTCCCATTTCCATTGAACTCCTCTTTTGGTATAACTTTGGTCATAGCTTAAATTAGCTTGAACGTCTGTTTCTGTTAGGTTTAAGGTCGCGGCTTGTGTTCCGATAGTAAACAGCAGCAGGAGTAGGGCAGTAGCCAATTTTTTGCAGTTCATACAAACATGTTATGTTTTCCGAGAATTTAATTGTTTCTAAAGCAGTATATACTATTTCAGCGCTGTTTTCAGCATTTTGCTTTCAGCTCTTCTAACCGCGCCGGAGAAGCTGCTTAGCGAGCTTTGGTTTCCTTTAGCCAGCTTTTTCAGATTGGTTTTTCTTGGCCAGTCGTAGTAGCCGCGAGAGCAGGCCTGCCTCAAATACTCGAGTTCCTTTTCGCTTAGCACTTCAATTGGACTGTGGCCGTTCAAGTGCCTGAACAGCTCTGCTGCAGAACGAATTCTTTTCTTCCTAACCTTTTTGACATCGGCAACCTCTCTTATCCTTGAAGCAAGTTTGCTGGGTTTTTCAAAGGAAACGATTTTTGTGTGCTCAATACCGTCCCTTGCCACAAAATCCAGCTTAATGTTTTTTGCCGGAAGAAAGCAGCCGTCCAAAAAGCTGTCTTGTACAGTTGTTCCGAAAACAACAAGTCTCCCTTTTTCCCTGCAAACAAGCTTTGGGTTTTTGACCTGCTTTATTTTCTTTATTTCGTTCCAGGCCTTGCTTGCATTGAGTCCTGTGAAAACACTCCAGCTTTCAAGGGTGTTTTTGTCAAGCTTGTTGTGATGAATTAGCCGCAGAGAAGTGTCATGCAGCTTTTCAGTGAGAACAGAGTCTTTGCAGCCGTAGTGATAGTCCTGCATTTCAACAAGCCACGCTTTTCCAAAACCCATAAGTAAAACTGGGTTGAAAAAGATTTTAAGGCGTGCGCACGAAGTTGAAATAACCTCTGGCGATTAGTTTAAAACCTTCGCTTATACTAATAGTTAAAATAATTGTCGGGGAAAAGGTTTTGTTATGGATAAAGCGCAAATAGGTGCATTGCTTATTGCAGTCTTTTTTGTTGGAAGCATCATTGGCTCCTCTCTTCTCTTTACTCCACCTCCAATTTCACAGGCACCAACAACAAATCCTGATGATATCCAGCCAACACAGCTTTCGATGGAAGCCAGTAACATTGAGGCAACAGTTGTTCTGATACTACCCAAGCTAAAAATTGTCGCAGAAACTTCCGAGATAAACATCGAGGAACTCGACACAAGCATTTACTCTGTAGAGGGTGTAAAGCGAATCGCAAGCTTCTACAGTCAGGTTGACCAAAGTGAGATTGCCGCAGGCCTAATGTATGTGGCAGACATACAATTAATTGCAGGCACAGATGCAGAGGAAGTATTTGAACAAATAAAAGAGAAGCCAGGTTTAGAGCAGGCAGAGGGCTTCCCCTTCGCGCTCGTAACACTCCCAAGCGAAATAGATTTTATCAACGCTCAACTTGATATCACAAAATCACATTCTCTGCGAAGGGCGGAAAGCGAAGCCCTAATAGCCTTTGACACTGAAAGAGGAGATGAACTCAGAGTAAATCTTTCAGCAACATTTATTGGCGAGGATCCTCTCAATCTCTTTGCTTATGAGCTCCAGAATACAAGCATAATTACTGTGCCGGGAGAAGCAGTTGTAGAAGCTGAGATTGCATCCCTCCAGCCAAAACTCTTGTTTGATATAACAACAAACTACTCACAACTCCCACTACTCGAGGAGTTGGAAACAGAGCTCGCTAACACGCCAGGGCTTTCAGATACAAACCTCTTCAAACCTTTCATCGAGCCAAAGATTTCTCTTATTAATGATACTAATATTAGCGAGGAAAAAGCAGCAGACCTAAACGTTTTAGTCGCAAGCTTAAGCGATGACACAATTTTCTACAATGAAATTTCCTTTAGAGCAAGCCTTTTCTTCGAAGATGGAACAGACCTTGCTCCCTTAAAAGCGCAGTTGCAGGAAAAGCTTGATGAGCTTGAACTTTCAGCAGTTGTAATACAGGAAACAATTGGACATGCAACCGGTGGAGCCTTCCTTAAAAGTGAAGATGCTTCTCAAGAAATGGAGCTCGTAAAGAATCTCATTGAAGATAAGGGTTTTGAAACATTCCTTGTGCTCCAAGAGGGTCAAATAGTGCTGGAGAAAGTAGATTGGGATGATGAAACTTCATATGAAATAGAATCTGGTTTGGTTGACACTGCTTTCTCCAAATCACACAGTGTAGGCGATACTGTAACTGTTAGAGTAGCCTATACTCTAGTTAGAAATAAGATAGATGAAATCAGCGCTTTTGAATAAAAAGACCTTTTCTATTCGCCTTTTAGTTCGAGGATTGCTTCCGCAATATCTCCCTCATTCTTTTTGAGTGCTGCTTCAGCTTTCTTTTTGTCTACTTCGGCTTGCCCCATCACCATTTTGATGTCTTCCTCAGGAATACCCTTTTTTTCCTCTACAGCCTCACCAGCAACAGTGTAGGTCTTCTGACCTTTCATATCTATTACTGTTACCTGCGGCTCCTCCATAACAAGTTTGCTACCGTCCTCTAACTCAAAAATAACTTTTTTTGCTGGCAACTCGTCACTCTTAATGCCGAGCTGACGCATCATTTTTTGCATTTGCTTTGGGTTTACTCCGCCACCCATTCCACCTAGTCCAGGAAACATTTTTATCTCACCAAAAGAAAATAAACAGCATAGGCCTTTAATTACTTTCTAATTTCCTTAACTTTCAAAATTCCAAGCACTATAAGTCCTATGAGCAGCACAATAATAGGGGAAATCTCAGGGATGTTTGCTCTGGGTTTTGGGAGAATAACTGAGAAAGTTTTTTGCTTCTCGTTGTTTATAATAATGCTTTCCACTCCAGGGTTTCCTATATCTGCGCTAACCTTGTAATTTGTTCCTGTTTTAAACTGGTCTTCGTTCTTAAGAGGAATGCCTGTAAACCTAAAGGTTCTACGTCCATTTGGAAGTATGCTTATCCTTTGCGAACTTATTGGAATAGTGAGCTCTTGATTGGTTATAAGGTTTTGGAATATGAGGTCAACATCAGGGCTAACAATTGTATTTGAAAAGTTTGTCATTGTGATCTCGACATCAAATGTTTCAACCTTTGGTTTTGCCAAAATATTAGTTGGGTTAGGTTTATTCGCAGGATAAATCTTTATATCGCTTACAGACACCACATCTCCTGGGGGCGGAATAAAAGTTATTCTTGCTTCAGTTTGAACAGTTTTTGCAGGAATAGTGCTTAAACCCCAGGGGTCATCATAGGTAAAGGTTAGGATAAATGTTCTCACTGTTTCTTCCAATAGCAAGGGCACTTCAATATCTGAAATCATGATCCCATTTTCACTTGCCTCAAGTGTGAAAAAGATGGGGGTAAGAGGAGTGCCAACAATCGGGCCTCCTGATTCAACAACATCCACATCAACCAATTCAAGTCCAAAGCTGTTGTTTACGCTAGTCGGGTTTGTGTCAAATGTGTTGTTGTACAAGTTCCAGTTCATTGTTGCAGTGTGTGTTTCATCATAGGGGGTAAAATAGAATTCCGTGTCATTGCCTGTAGCTGTAAGTTCCATGTCATCAGCATCAAGTACAAGTATGGTATAACTTGCGTTCTCGGTCCAGGTTCCAACATTTTCTCCGACATAAGCGTTCAAGAACGCGTTCCAGCTATGTGCGCCCTCCTCTGTCATACGTTCACAGGTCTTATATTCTACGGAGTAGGTGTAGATTCCAGGAGTGTCTATTGGAACAACTATACTATCTCCTAATGAGTAACTGTCAACGCCACCTGAGATGTTTGTGTAATCATTCTCATTTCCAATTGGTGTACCGGTTTCTGCGTCAAAAACAAGAACCCTTACAACTGGGTTAAGGGATTCGGCTGCCCCATTAACACATCTTGCTGTTAGAGGATTGAAACCATTGACGATTAGTCGGTTTCCCTGCGCTGTTATATTAGCTGGCGATGCATTGTAAGTAGTAGAACCAACATCCTCAGAAAAACTTTTATTGGAGGTAAAAGTATAGGCATCGCAGTAGAATTCAACACTTTGTCCCACCGTAACTAAATACTGGTGAATTACACGTACCCAGTTTGGTGAATTGTCTGCATGGGCATAATACTGAACATACGCGTAATCTATTGAAGGAGCACTAATTTGGCTTACCCGATCATAATATACATCAAGATAGTAGTATTGGTCATGGCCAAGCGAATTTGGAAAGAAGATACTTATTGGGTCACTAATTGTTCTCCCACTTAACAAATTGTCCCATACAAGGCTGCTGCTTACAACATCTCCATCCCTATCGGTTATTTCAACTTTTACTGCTGCGTTGGGATAGCGAGTTTCTCCACTTCCACTTAATATAAAATCAAAATCTTCTACACTAGCTCCATGATTTAGAATAACCGCAATTATATTATCATGTGAAAAATCAGTTGCCTCTGCATTGCCAAAATCTATCTCAGGATCAAATGAACCAAAATCAAAATTATATACATCATCTGGCTTTGAAATCCTCAGCCGCATGCTGTCACGATCTCTTTTAGTTGTCTCATCTTCGGCAGTTAACCATAATGTTGCCCATCTAGAAGTATCACTCCCAGTCCACCTGCAGCTCACCGTAAAATCTGCAGTGTTATAATTGTCTTCGATAATTGTTCTTTGCTGCTCACCAATTTTTGTACAAGAGCCTGAATGAATGTTCCAATCACATTTATTAAGTGTGCCCTCGCTTGTTCCAATATCATCTTCATCAGTACATTCTCCTGAAATTGTAATTGGAACACCAAAAATACCATCATATATAGTATCCCCGGCATCTGCTTCCGGGCGCTCATCATCTGCCATTGCAAAGCTTAGCAAGAGAACCAAAAACAATGCAACACAAATTTTTCTTAGTTTCATTCTTCTTTTCGCCCCTTCAAATAAGTATATCCAAAGAATATTATTGCCAATCCAACGATCCCTACAACTAAATACTCTAAAGGCAAGCGTGATTCAACACACTCACCACTTTGACATTGCCCATTCTCGCAGGCACTTCCATCTGGAAGCACTTCTTGGCTGCACTTTCCTGTTGTACAATTATCTTGGGTGCAAGCATTTCCATCGTCACAATTCACATTCTCACAGGATTGTAAATAAGTAACTATATCAATTGTTTCAGCTGATTGCTTTTTTGTTTCAAGATTATTCACAATTAATTCATACTTCCCAATTGAAACCACAACTTCTTCCTCAGCACAGCCCTCAGCTTCAATATCACCTTTTTCAATCGTTTGCCCGTTTTGCTGCAAATAGTAATTCATTTTTATTGGCTGAACAAACTTGCTAGGGGTAAGTGCACAAAATTCTAGCGATAATTTGAAAGTGTCCCCATCATACTTCCAATTTGTTGCAATTGTTGCCTCTTGTGTCTCAGCAAACAATTCTGCATCTACCTCAAAACAGTACTCATCATACTGCACTGTTCCCTTAACAACTTTCCCACAAACCTCTATTTTCTTAAGCTCGCTCTCGGCTGTAAAAGAGGCACTCTTTTTCACAAACTTGCCATTTCCCTCCAGGCCAATTGTTTCACTGAAAAGACTGTTTCCACTTTCCACATCCTTGACACTTAACACAAGACTGCTTCCCGCAAGTACTGGATTGTTGAAGTGGTCAGGGCTTGGTCCAACAAGCGCATTTATTTCAACAGTTTCCCCCCTCTTAAAATAAAAATTGTTCAAATAAACTTTGTGAATTCTTTTGCCCGGGCCCACAACAATTATTCTGTTTCTATAAAGCGAAAGTAGTTGGTTTCCCTGTAGTAGTTCCAGTCTTACCGCATAAGCACTTGTCTTTCCAAGGGGCTGTAGTCCCACAGCAATCTCTTTTTCTTGTCCTGCAACCAATGGTCCAACTGCAACTTCTTTTGTTTCCACAAATTCTTCACAAGCAGTATCATCCCACTCACAAACACTCACAACAAGCTTCAAGTCTGATAGCGCTGAATCCGAGTCATTTGCAACAAACACTTTCCCTGTTATGGATTCATCTGCCTCAACAGGAAATCCAACTGGCCCAAGAACATCATTGAAAACGGTTTCATCTCTCACAATTCTTGCACTTGGAAAGCTCCCCGCGCCCAGGACTGAAAAATATGCTGATTCAGGATTAGTGAAGATGTGAGCATAACCAATAATTCCTGTGCGAACATTTTTGAAGTAAACATCAAGCCTGTAACTTCCGGGCGAAATGTTATCTGGCAACTCGTAAGTGAACTCAATTTTTTTACTGCTGTTTGGCGCAAGATTTATTCCGGAAACCTTTTCCTCAAAAAAAACATTGTCAGAGCTGGCAAACTGGCTGGGGTAAGAGAACTCTCCGCCCTTCGCAATTTCAACAACCACATAAGCATCAGCAATTGGGAATTCTTCATTGTTAAAAACAGTTATTTCTGCAGCAAGTTCCTCCTCGCTTTGAAAATTATTTTGGTTTAGTTTTATTTGCACATCTCCTGAATATGTTAGTTCTTGTGCAAGAGCAGATGCTGCAAACAACGCCAGTGCAGTTAGCAAAAAGAGAATTCTTTTGGTCATGCTTTCGACAATATATCTACATTTATTATATTTAAATCTTTTGAATTAAAGTGCTGGGCGGTGCCAGAAAACTTATAATTCCTTTGCCCATCAATTTTTTTGAAAGATGACGCGCAACATTATTAGCAACTATGCGCTTTTCTCGAAAAAACTTCCGAAAAGTGTCGACCGTGCAAAATATGCTGAGAGAATAGAGGCGCTAAAGCATTATTTTTCCAAAGGCGGAATAATTCGAATCTCTGACAGCAGTGATGATTTTCCAAAACTTTTGTATCCTGGCAAAGTAAGAATAAAATCCCAGGTTGACGAGTTGCACAAGCTCCGCCAGCTATACCATAAGCGCCTTGTTGACTGGAGAAAAAAGCTCCAGCAGGCACAGGTTTATTTCACAGTTAATAATGTTAAAAAACTCAAGGAGCCGCTTTACTGGAAGCACATGGCAAAGTATCTTTCAAACAAAGACTACCGGAACGATGCAGATAAGGTAAAGCTTCCGGTAAATCTTGTTGCAGACAGGCGCTGGAAGCCCATGGTCAAAATGTTTGTAAATGACCTTGATTATCGAAAGCAGTTAACACAAACTGTTGACGAGAGCATAGTTTATGCAAAGGACAAAAAGGTTGCAAAGTATGCGGAAGAACTACAATCCTTTCGCAGCGAACAAAGCAGTCGTAAAATTGGAGAGCTAGAAAAAAAGCTTGCCGAAATCGATGCAAGTATTAATGCACTCCAAGAGATTAACAAATGGGCATCTCTTTGAATACTGGAAATCCACTCTCTCCAATTCTTTTTATATTCCTCTTATTACTTTTCATTTATGGATGTGAAGAAAGCTGTTTTGAAGGCCAATGGGTTTGATTCTTTCAATCCAATGCAAAGTCAGGCACTCAAAAAGAATTGGGAGGAAAAAAATCTCGTTGTAGCTGCTCCAACGGCCAGCGGTAAAACAATTATGGCTGAGATTGGTGCGCTGCATTCTATCCTCCAAAACAAGCGCAAAGTAATTTACACTTGTCCACTTCGCGCCCTTGCATCCGAACACTATGATGACTGGAAAAAAAAGTATTCCAAACAATTTGGAATAAGGATGGCTGTAAGTACAGGCGACTTTGACTCAAGCAGCAAATACCTCAGCCGCTATGATATTGTTTTCACGACCTATGAAAAGCTCGATTCCCTCATCCGTCATCGCGCAGACTGGCTCTCAAGCGTTGGTTTGCTGATTATTGATGAGGTGCATGAACTTGATTCAGGAAGAGGGGCAACCCTAGAGGTTACTGCCTGCAAGTTGCGCAGAATGAATCCCAAAATGCGCACCTTGGCTTTATCGGCAACAATTCCTAATGCCGAGGAGCTCTCTGATTGGCTGGAGGCGGAACTAGCCAAATCAAATTATCGTCCAATACCATTACGCGAAGGAGTGTACTTTAATGATGAAATAAAGTATGCCAACCGCAAGACAGAATCTTTGGGTGATGGTAATCCTGTAGAAGCAATTGTTGATGATACACTACACAAAAAAAAGAAGCAGGCACTTATCTTTGCAAATACTAGGAGAAATGCAGAGGGTATGGCAAAAAAACTCTCCACTCTCTCAGAAAAATCTTTAGATTCAAAAGAAAAGCTTGCATTGGAAAAGGATGCCAAAAAAATTTTATCAATTCTCGAGTCTCCAACAGAGCAATGCAAGAAGCTTGCTGACCTTGTAAAGCATGGCGCAGCCTTTCATCACGCGGGCTTAGTGCAAAAACAGCGTGGCATTGTTGAGGAGGCGTTTCGCGAAAATAGAGTAAAGCTAATCTCTGCTACTCCAACTCTTGCTGCAGGCGTAAACCTTCCGGCCCACACGGTTGTTATTCCTTCACTCTATCGCTTTGAGGCGGCGGGCATGACCCGCATTCCTGTTCGTGAATACAAGCAGATGGTTGGTAGGGCAGGAAGGCCAAAATATGATAAGGAAGGAAGAGGTATTGTTATTGCCAAAAACGATCTAGAAGCAGAGGAAATCCTTGAACATTACGTTGACGGGGACATGGAAGATATTACTTCCAAACTCGGAATAGAACCAATCCTGAGAATGCATCTTCTCTCCCTTATTGCTTCGCACTTTGTCTTTGACCTTGATTCAATGGAACAGTTCTTCGGCTGCACTCTTTACGCAAAACAGTATGGGGATTTAGCAGAACTCTTTGAGAAGGTCCAAAGCATTCTTGAAGAGCTCGAGGAGTGGAAATTCATTGAGTCGGACGAGAAAAAGATTGTGGCAACTCCACTTGGAAAAAGAGTGAGCGAGCTTTACTTGGATCCTTTTACAGCCCACCAAATGGTAGAGGCAATGCAGAGCAAAAGAAAGTTCTCAGAACTAACTTACCTTTTTCTGTTTACACAGAGCTCTGAATTTAGGCCCTGGCTTGGAGTTCCAAAGAAAAAGGAGCCAGAACTCTGGGAGCAATTGCAATTGGATGGAAAGCTTTTGCCTGTTGATGTTGAACGAGAAATGTATTTTGATTTGAACTTGCTTAGAAAATTCCAATCATCACTCTTACTCCAATCCTGGGTTCGTGAAACTTCCGAGCAGGAGGTAATGAAAGAATATAATACTCAACCAGGAATTCTCCACAGCAAGCTTCGTATCTGCGATTGGCTTGCCTATGCTTCACTTGAACTCGCTCGCCTCCTAAAAGAGGACAAGCACATTGCCCCAATCTCCAAGCTGCGAAAGCGCCTGAAGTACGGTGTGAAAGAAGAGCTGCTCAACTTGTGTGAGGTTCGCTATATTGGAAGGGTTAGAGCAAGACGGCTTTGGCGCGCAAAAATTAAGAGCGTTGCACAACTCAAAAAAACAGATGCAAAGGACCTAGGTCGAATACTTGGCCCTGGAACGGCATCCCAAATCAAGCAACAGCTCAGCCAAAAGGTTTAGAGGCCAAAACAAAATCTTATATTCTAAAAAGCCCTATTTGAGTGAGATGAAAAAGTATTTCTTAGTATTGGCTTTGCTTGTTCTATTGCCCCTGGCTTTTGCCGAGGGGATGGACGACACTGAGTTCTATTTGATTGTTGATAGCTTTGATATTGATTTGGTACCAGACCCAAATTATGTTTCTCTCAATGTTGATGTAAAAAAGTATGAAACTATTAAGGCGGAATATAACCGATGGTTTTCTAATGATAATACCAGTAATTGTGATTATGGTAATTCTCCTACCGTGCCCTTAGATCGACAACCCTCATCTAACTATTGGATACAGTTTGTTAGTCCATCGGGAGAATTGTCAAATGAAAGTTGTAATCTTGATTATAATGATTGCCTGATACCGAAAACCGCAAACGAGGAAGGAGTTTGGCAGGTAAGGTTTGGCGCAGGCATTACTGGTGCTAGTTGTGATGGTTTACAGAACCAAAAATTTACTTGGGGAGTTAAAAATTGGAAAATAAATATTGTTGGAACAAACAAGGGCCGAGTATGGAATGATACGTGGCATCTATCTACACGTGGTGGTGTGTTCACCAGGAATTTTTTTGTGCTAGCTAAATCTCTTGATAGTCCTGAGTCCTGTCGAACAGAGCTTTTTGGCGGCGACTGTAAAGGGGAATTGTTCAGGGAACAATTTGTCCGGTCCGATGGATTTAATTGGGTAGCTGTTTCAAACAGTTCAGGCCTCACGTATTCCAATGCAGGCGTAGAAACTAATTTGAGATATAGTGTTCCACTACAACGTGATTCCGAAACCTGTTTGGATACACTGCTCCCAGAAAGATATACCTCAACTAACACAACAATAGATCCTGAGCACAGAATTTATCTTATAAGACCAGAGTTCTTTGAGAAGACCCTAGCCCCCCAACTTACTCAGACTTTATCACACACAACATTTGATGCTCAAAAAGGAGTGAGATTTTCGTTCACTACAAATACAAAAGTATATTATGAATTAATTCTTGATCTTGATTTCCCTCTTAATGGTTTTGATCCTTACAGCCCGGGTGCAAAGGATGTGATTTTTGAAGGAGTTGCAGAGGGCAATGTTCCTGTTGTAATAAATTGGCATGGGATAAACAAAATTGGAGATCCAGTTGGATTAGGACAGTACGATGCTTATCTTAGAATATATAGTGCAACAGCTCATTTTCCACTGCTGGATTTTGAGATGGGTAACCTGAGCATTGCCAAGCTGAACGATGGTGGGTCTTTTGAGACTCAAGAAGTGTACTGGCATGATTCTATTGCCGGGGGCTCAGATAATCTGGCAGGTGGAGACGTGCATTCTTGGACAGGCTGCTCGAGACCCAATGACGTGTCAATAAATCCTCTTACAAATTGTTTTCCATTTGGCTTTGACAATGTAGATTGCCAGCACCGCTATGTTTTTGATTGTTGTCCGGCTGATCGATCAGAACCAAGGTTGGATTTAACTCTTGGTGACAACGACTTGGTAAACACCTGGGTTTATGGAGACTTTGAGGAAGTTCCGAGCCATTCTTTCGAAGTGCATTCTATAATTGGAGTAAATGAAATTGGAATTCCCACAATATTATATGATGGTGATGAGTTTGCCGGAAATATAATTATTGTGAATTCCGAGGCAGGGCGTGAATTGGAAGTATCAGTTTTTGATGCAATAACAAACCAGCAGCTTTCCACATCAACAATTACTTTGCAAGGCGGAGCATCAGAAACGATTGCCATTACTTTCGGAATATTGGACCTTGGTAATTACAGGGTTGTTGCAGAAATAGCTGACACTCCTTGTCTCCCATGTCGCAAGGAAAAAAATATTGTTGTAATAGTAAAGCCCCGCGAATTCAACATTCCTGAAATAGAGCCAATCACAATATTGTTAGTTTTGTTCTCCGTGCTGCTTGTTCTGCGATTTAAACGCGCCTAAACACAGTAACCAAAAACTTATTAATGTAGAAAGTATTATTCTTTGCTATATTGTTGATGTGGAGCTGTAAAGATTGCCTTTAGATGATATTAAATCAAAACTAGCTGGGTTTACTGGTGGAGACATTCTCGCAAGCATCAAAAAGATTTACTTTGGCCTTGAGGATCGCTACTATGGCGTTCTTGATCAAATAAACAAAAAAGTCCCAATTTATAAAATAATTGATCCAATCGACAAGGTATTTCCCTCATTCCTGCTGTTAATTCTCTTCGTGTTTTTTGTAATACTTTTCATTGCTCTTTTTCCAATTTTCACTTTTCCCGCAGAATTTAATACCACTATAAAAGTAACTGATACCAGCGGAAAAGTGTTAGAGGGTGCACTAATAGAAATTGATTCAGAGCTTTTCCAGGAAACTTTCTCTGACACAACTGATGCTTGGGGTGAAGTTCAGTTAAAAATTCCAGCGGACGAGCTTAGCGTTGATGCAAAGGTATCCCTAAAAAGCTTTGATACTTTCGATGACGAGGTACTATTGATTTCAGATGAAATAAGGACCGTTAAACTCAAGCTCGAGCAAATTGATTTAGGGCCCTCGGTAAGTCAAAAAACAATCCTCCTTATTAACGCACGAACAAACGTGAAAATTGATTCCTCTGCAACAATCGAATTTAGTTGCTCTACGGGGGATGCCGCCCCTCCAACCCAAACCAGAAGCGATGCAACATTCACAGTTACTCCTTCAAGCAACTGTGGGCAAATTACTGCAACGGTTAGGGCAAATGGTTTTGAACCAAGAAGCAAGTTCTTAACACAGAGTACCACCCGTCTTGAACTAGCTCCTGTTGAGAGTACTGGAAAAATTCATGTTACTGTCAAAAACTTTGATGGTTCAAATGCGCCTGATGCATTACTCTCATTGTTTGATGAAACCACAAACGCGGAAGTTGATTCTGGTACCACGGCAACAAGTGGAACATATCAGTTTGATGAAATTGAACCAGGTTCATACAAAGTTGGAGCCTCTCCGATAGAGGGTGCGCCAGCCATAAAAACCGGTATTGATGTTTCCGCAGGAGACACAGAGTATGTTACAATAAACTTGCCTGAAGTTCTTCAGGGGAAAAATCTTTTTGTAAAAGTTGTTGACTTAAATGGAAATGACCCGATTGTTAATGCAACACTTCTTTTTTACGCAGGTTCGGATAGGGTTGATTCAAAAACTACTGGAACAGATGGAACTGCTCGCCAACTGATTTCTGATGAAACTCTTACCTACAAAGCAGTCATAACCCATCCAAATTATCTGACAAGTATTGCAGTTGACATTCCTGTCAAGGATGCTTCAGACAGCAGCCCATACTTGATAAAAATCACAAAGAAGATAACTGTTCCCCCTGTAAATCACCCCGTGATATTTGTGAGGGTTGTGGATGAAGAACAACAGCCAGTAGAAGACGCTTCAGTTTGGATTTACGATAATGACTTTCCGGAACTCCCGCTAAATCACCCTGCAAAAAAATCTAATGTCGATGGAAACGTTGTTTTTGATTCTCTTGCACCAGGAACATACTTTGCAAAGGCCCTTGCCAATGAGAAAGACGGGCAATCTGAAGCAGTGTTTGCTGATGCAGCCGAATTTGTTTTCTTAACTCTTACTCTTGTGTTGGGCGAAGGGGATATAGAAGTAACTGTTTTTGATGCAGAGAGCGCTGAAGAAGCCCCAATAGAAAACGCAAGTGTTGAATTCTTTGGTATATCCCCGCCAAATGTTAAAGGTCAATTGATTGACTCCTGCACAACAGATACAGCCGGGAAGTGTACTTCAAATCTAATTGGAGCGGACAAAATAGTTTATGCAAGAGCAACTGCTCCAGAATTTGTTCCTATTGTAAGTGATAAGGAAATAAGTATTGTCGATGGGTCAACTGAACACATTGAACTCGGTTTGATTCCAACAACCAGCATTCCTCTTGACAAGAAAATAATTTCCGAGTTTGTTCAATTGTGTGATGACTGGGATTGTGACAGTTCTCCAAACAAACTTGAGAGTAATGATATTGAAGAAGGAGCAAAAACATATTATGCACGATTCAATCTTATTCTTCCTGTAGATGATCAAAACACTTACTTGGACATAAAGCAGCACATCCGTGTTGGCTCAAACGAAATGACCGCCATTCCTGTTAATGACTATAAAATAAAGCTTAAGGAGGTGAGAGCGGCAGCAGCAAACGCAATAATTCTTTCGGACTGTTGGGATGAAACAAATAACTTTTACAATTCCTCAGACTGCTCTACTTTGCTTGACGCTAAAATGGCGAATGTTGAGTGGGCTGAAATGCAGTACGGCATAATCCCAGTTACAATTAAATTTGTCATAGAGCCTGGCTTGGAGGATGAAACAGAAATTCCAATCTATTATCAGGCAAAAGCAAATCTTGGAAGTGGAGAATACAGTACGCTTGAAAAAGTTAAGCTATTCAAAATCGGTCAAGTTCTTTGTGAGGGGCAGGATGTTGCATGGGGATTTGAGCTCACAAATACTGCGGATGGAAACACTTTCAGTGTTGAAGCAAGCGAAGAAGCATATCCTTTACTTCTTTCAACCGAGTATGATCTTGGATATTGGATTTACAATTGTTCAAACTTTGATGTTCAAGCAAATCTAAGTGTGTCAAACCAAAATCCGTCAAACGCAATAAGCTTCCCAGAACTATCTGGACAACAACCGTTTGCAGTTTTGACAGAACCATTCCCAAAAAGCACTATTATCTCAAGTAATGAAGAAACAATTGGCCCCTTACAAATGCTGACAATGCTTGAGACCGGGGGGAGTCTAACAGATGTCGTGCTAACACTTGTAACAACTCCAACACTTCAAAATGGGATCGAGCAAACAATTTACTTCTCCATTTCTGCGGACAATGCAATAAATGTGCAGAGTCTACCGGAGCGTTTGTCAGATATAGCGGCAAACCCTGATTTGTTTGGAATTGTGGTTGATGCTGAAACAGGAAATCCATTGGAGGGGGCAGTATTAAAGCTTATTGTTCCAAGTCCTGCAGAACAAATTGTTACGGCGGGTAGAACCAGTGCCGATGGTTTCTTTTCTTTCGGCAACACAATACAAGGGCCGCTACTCGGAGTAAGCGAAGTTGTTCTTGAAATAAGGAAAGCAGGTTACAAAACATTTAGTGTTCCTATTCCTGTCGGCGGCTTAACAGTTGTCTGGAGCCCTGACTTTGCATGCATAGACATCGACAATAATGCCCTTGCAGTAAGGCGGGATCTGGGTAATAGCGATTCTTTCAATGTGGAAACAAATGACTGCAATAGAATGGTTGAAGTTATCCTCGAGAGCGAACTTGTAATGAGGATTGGAGGCGATATTGTTGACAGTGAGGATGTAGTTGTTCTAAACACGGATGATTTCCAAGAAATAAATGTTGCAGCAGAAGTGCCAATCATGGCAGACTATCCACTTGCAATCGGTGAATATTATGTTAGTATAAGAGCAAGGTTTGATGGGGATGACGATGGTGTTTTCACTCTTGCTGATGGTCCTTACAGTGCACCATTCAGAAAAGCAAGGGTCTTTGTAACAGATCCTGATAGTTGTTTCAGGCTTGCCGACCCTGATTTGCCAGGAGATGACTCTAAGATGAAGAGTTCATTTAATTTGAAGCAAGGAAGCGATGACGGTTTGATAGTCAATGATTGTTTTGTCTATGTAGAGGACACTTCACTTCCAGCGCTTGACACTACCAGAATGCATGGTATCAATCCCGAGGCAATTACACTAAACCAACCACTTTTGAGAAAAACAAATCCAGAGGCGCACAATATGGTGGAAGTGCTTGAATACAAATTAAGCGGAAACTATGAGCAATCAATTAGTCCAAACCAAGGGTTTGTTGAATTGCAGTGGATTGACTTTTATATGACTGATGAAGAACATAATAGTGGAGACAGGCACCGTGTTTGGGCGCAGTTAAACAGAGACGGTTGCACTGCGTCTCCAGCGGGTTCGATTATTGGGGATTGTTTCAATATAACCGGTCAGTATCCTCTGACAAGATCGAGGTTGGGTTGCCTTACCCAGCGTCAAGATCCAAGTAGATGTAGTGTTGCAGATCCAGTGATAAGTAACAGCAATGATCCAAATGAAGATGGTTGGGTTGATACAGATACTGCTCACCCGGCAAATGCAAAGTATAAAACCCAAGTTAGCAAGGCTCCGATTTGGCAGGGGAGGCACAACATCTGCAACAATGAAATAGAATGCTCAATAGATAGATTTAGAAGCAGCGAAACACTACCACCTTACTTCATTGGCCTGGAAGCCGATAAGTTTATCTTGGAAATCGAAGGCGAGAACACTTGGTTAACTCAGGTTAATTGGGTATATAAAAACTATGATGAGGATCATGATGGAAAAATAGAATTTGAGGTAATAAACAATAATGTTTCAGGAGAAAGTTATGCTTTGTTAAAAGCAACTGACTCTGTTGGTAGCGGAGAAAATCCTGGACAAGAAAACTCCCCATTTAACTGGTTTGTTGTAGCAACTGCTGTGCAAGAATCAACCACCGCAGATGTAATGATTTCCAGTGACACAACAATTGCAATAGAAAAAATGATTGGAATATCCGCAGACCCTGACTCTGGAACAAGAACAGCAACTTATGACTTTGATCCAACCACAGATCTAAGTGATTCCGATAGCTTTAACGCCAGTTTCCAAGATGTTGCAACAGATTTAGCAAATACTCCTGTTTCAGTAAACAGCTTTACTCTTGATTTGTCAACCGTATGTACTCCAGATCAAGGTCCACCTGAAGAATGTTTGCGTAGTTTCTTTATATTCTTCTACTTAGCTGATAGCTGGCACTTTGGTGAGAAAGGAGACGGTGCCAACATTGACCAGAACGGACTTTTTACACTTGACTTTGTAGCTGATTTGGGACAAGCACAAGAAGTTCTTGCATATGTTCTAATCAATGACGGTGAAGCATCAGATAATATTACTGTCGAATCCTTTTCGCAAGAATTGTACTTTTATGAGGAATTCGAAGATATTGGGTCGGATAATGGAGAAGACATAATTCCTGCCGAACAAAATGAAAAAACAGGAATAACTTTTGATATTCCACTCGTAGTCCCTGGTTTTTCCACTGATAGCAGTGTAGTTTATAATGTTAGTTCTACTACCCCTGGAATCAACATTTACTTTGAAGAGTTAGGTGCGCCAATACAAACAAGTAACTCAGACGCCACAATAACTGCCAAAATTACAACAAGAGTAACGGAGAGAACGCTTGAGGAGGAGTACTTCCATGTAAGACTTGAGGGGGAAACACAAACAGAGTGTCTTGCATACAACGGTGTTTCAGGTGTAACAGGCGCAAATAACAAGCCAAGAGTGCGCTTTAATTGGGAGTGGGACAGAATTGATAAGGAAACATGTAGCGAAGAAAATCTGGATTACATTTATTGTGATGCGACACAATTCACAATATCCTTGCTGTACAGGCTTGAAGAAATAAGAGAGGTAGCGAGCCAAGGCTTTTCAACAGAAAACTTGGCGAGAATTCAGAAACTCAAGTTATTCAATGCTTATCTAATGGAAGATTCTATTACAGATGACTTCAGAGCAGACTTGAATTGGTTCCTCTTAAGAGAAGCATCTCCAGACCCGGAAGAAAGTCTACTCTCTCTGGACCACCCGTGGCAAAATTATTTGACAGATATAGATAGACTTGTGTTTAATCCAGAAACTCTTGAACCAGGATTATATGATGTGTTCATTACGTTCAACTTTGATGGGGAAGACTACATATTCTATGGAACAGGTGGAGGCGATGACTTACTTGGAAATATAACGGTGAACTTCACAAAGATTGCCGACCCACTTATCGCCAGTCCGTTCTACAGCATGCCTATTGATGGAACAATAGGAAGGCGACCGGACGGAAGCTATGACAGACAAGGCTATGGTGTTAGCTTTAGCAACCCGGGTGGAATAATAACTATTGTTGGAAGTCCTGGAGACGCAATTTATGTTTCAACAGAATCAGATTCGGGCAAAAGAGAAATTCAAACTGCTTTTATTGAGGACTTCTCCACAGTTAATCTTGGCGGAGAAAACTATGGACGCAAAGGAGAATTATTTTCAATCGCAAAAACAGGGGATGTAATGACATTCTCGCCAAGTATTGCGACTCCAGTGCTATTGGAAATGAATTCAGCAGATTCTGAAGCACAAGCGTTCTATTATATTTTGGATCGTGATCAAGGAACGCCAATTTCTAGCAGTGCAGGTTTCATGAATATTTGGAGCGGAGCGGGAAGCACAATGGGGGATCCCCCATCCAACTGCACAGCATTTAATGGTTTAGATTTATCCTACAGGCAGCAAGATGTATCGGTAGTAGGATTAGACGGAATTTGTGAACTAAAGAAGCCCACCTCTTACGGATTCAAGTACCCAGGCGCGCCTAATGCTCAACAAATGTTCATTGAAGCAGTATTCTTTGTTCCAAAGAGTATGAGTGTGGCTTTAACAGACAGCTGTACTACAAGCACTGCGAAATTCTATTCTCCTGCACAAACAGTTGCCCAATCACAGATAGGATTAAGCAATATGGATGGTTTTGTTGTTTCATCTATTCAGGACGTAGTTGACCTTATTGGTGAGGGGCAAATATGTGTTTCAGAGGACAGTACCAACATACGCTTCTGGTGGAATCCACAGAGTCTACTCAAAGAACTTGATGGTGTAAAGAATGCTATTCCAAAATGGTCTGAAAAAGAGTGTATGGTTGCGCAGATAACCTAATTGGCGATTGCAATGTTCTATACGCTGAATATTATTCTGATCGCCATACTTGGAATGATATCATCTTACACTGATATCAAGCAAGGTAAAATTTTGAACATTTTAGTTTTCCCAATGATGGCTTTGGGTTTAATTCTCGCAATCATCAATGACATAAACTTTTTGCTGTTTTTCACCAATGCGCTTATAGCATTTGTTTTTGGTTTTGCCCTTTACCTCGCGCGGTTGTGGAGTGCCGGAGACAGCAAACTATTCCTCGCATTTGCAATGCTATTTCCCCTCCCTTTCTACCCGCAAAACTTTGTTTTATTCCCAGCTTTTTCGCTTGCATTAAACTCTTTTGTCCCGGCATTCCTCGCATTGTTCCTTCTCGCGATTATCAAGACAACAACCGCGCAAAAAGTGGAGTCACTCAAAACTGCGCTTAAGCCAAAGCTCTTGGCCTCGCTGGCTGTAATAATCTTTGCTTTCTATTGGATAATGTTCTATGTTTTCTCCTTTATCGCACTGCCAACAGATTTCTTTCTAATAGTGTTGGTTCTCTTCCTCTTCATTTCAATGTTGGAACGCGTTTTCCCAAAGAAAGTGGTGCTTGTTTCCGCTGTTCTGGCTGCACCGCTCGCCGCACTAAACGTTAATGAGCTCATTCAACCCAATTTCTGGATTCTCTTTGCCCTAATCTTTGTTTCAATGGTTTTCCTGCGTTTTTTCATCCTTTACCTTGGCTTTTTTGCCTTTGGAAAGCGCATAGACTTAAAGGATTTAAAGCCAGGAATGGTTCTGCTTGAGGGGGTCGTCGAAAAGAACGGAATCCTCGAAAAAAAGAAGCTATTCTTCCCAAGCCTTGTAAATGCCTTCCAGGACATAAAAACCAAGTATGTTCTGGAAATAGGTGCAAAAGGCCTAAGTGAGAAAGATATTGATCTAATTGCACAGAAAGGAAAGGAAATGAAGGTTCGTTTTGACTCCTTGCTCGTACAGGAAACCCTGCCCTTCGCACCCCTGCTTTTTGTCGGCACACTACTAACTTTCTTCTGCTCTTTTTTCCTGCCTTGGTGTTAGTTTTGTTTAAATGGTTTTCAGTGCTCTTATCATACGATACAAATGTCTGGTTCCAACAACTTTGAAATAAACAAAAGCGAGAACTTTGTTCTACTCTCAATTAATCCAAAGATATACTCGCTTGGAGTGGTTTTCTCTGCGGCCTATGTCCTGTTGGAAAAAGCATTTATTGTTGTTGACGGAAACCCTGAGGAGCAATTGGTTGTATCTCTCCAGCCAAAGAAAGGCAAAAATCTCACAGAGCTTGCGAACGAATTCAACCAACAGCTAATCAATTTTGCAGTGAACTTTGATCAGAGTGCGCGCACAAAACAGATCAGGGAAGAGTTCATAAAACAGGCTTTTCTCACACACTCACACAAATAGGTGTTTTTATCCATCAACTAAAAATTGACACAGAAAAAAATCGGGCTTTCCTTGACTTAAACCCGTTTTTTTATCCTGAAAAAGTAATTAACCACACGGCCAGTGCTTTCAACAAATTGTGTTCAACAAAATCGGCAAAAAAAGGCAACCGCTTGACAGTAGAAATTACCCCATTTGGGAAAGAAGGTTGTGAGAAAATCGCCTTAGAGTTCATGAACTATGCGCTCGCTCTTAAACAGGAGCTGGGCTAATGCAGTTGAACAAATTTTTTGTCCACAAAATCAACAAAGACAAATATGCGCTAATAACTGATGTTGGAAACTGGACAGATGTTTCCAAAAAAGAACTCGATTCAATCAAAGAAAACAAAATAGAAAAGCAACTTCAAAAGCGCCTTGAGTCAAAAAAAATTATTCTCACAAATAAGAACAAACCCTCCATTCAAAAAGATTATACAAATCTTTTTTCCCACCTGACCCACGGTGTTTCCCTTCATATTGTAAATCCAACAATGCGCTGTAACCTGAACTGCCTCTACTGTTATGCTGACAGTTCCCCTATTACCCGCAAGGGTTTTGATATGGACGAAGAAACAGCAAAAAAAACAATCGATTTTATTTGGCAGTCCCCCAGAAAAAATTTTGTAATAGAATTCCAAGGGGGGGAACCCCTTGCAAACTTTTCAACAATACAATTTATAATAAATTATGTAGCAAACAAGAGACCTAAGAAAAATGTTCACTGGAGAATGGTATCAAATCTCTCGTTGATGGATGAAACAATTGCCACGTGGCTCAAAAAGAACAATGTGAATGACCTTTGCACAAGTTTGGACGGTCCAAAGAAAGTGCATGACTATAACAGACCACTGCATGGCGGCTCTCACTCCAAAGTTGTTCACTGGCTCAGTTCTTTGAAACAGGACTTTGGATTCAAGAACATTGGTACCCTATGCACTGTAACAAAGCACAGCCTGCCTTTTGCGCGGGAAATCGTTGAAGAGCATGCAAACCTAGGATTGCCCGATATTACTCCTGTTCCTGTGCGAAGCATTGGCAGAGCAAAGAAAAACTGGAACAAAATCGGTTTTAGTGCGGACGAATACTCCATTTTTTGGAAAAAAGTTGTAGAACAATGCTTTGCCCGCACTAAGAAAGGAAAGCCAATGACTGAACAATTCTCTTTAATGATTGCACAAAAGCTTCAAGGTACGAAGCCCGCTTTCCACGCCTGCTTCAGCAAGCCATGTGGCGGAGCACTAATGCAAGCTTCATACCAGCCTGATGGTGAAATTTATACTTGTGATGAGGGAAAAGCCCTTCCCCTGTTTAAGATTGGAACAGTAAATCAAAAATATTCCAAAGTCTTCACTTCCCCAAATGCATTGAACATGATTTCACTTAGCTCTTCTCTTGGTTTGCTGTGCAACGAGTGCAAGTGGACTGCATATTGCTGCTTTTGTCCTGTAATGGCTTATTCCTCACAGAACAGTCCTATTCCACTGCTCTATAACAATATGGATTGCAAAATCAGGCAAAGCCAATTTGAATATGTTTTTGAAAAGCTTTTCTCAAAGGACCGCTCTACTTTGTTGCAGTGGCTTGGCAAGGGCAAATCTTTATAAAACCCAAAAACATCTATAATATTGATTCTATGCAGGAAAAGATTCCGAAAATAAAGCGCACGCTCTCCAACTACCTTAATGAGGAGAACGGTCGAATAACAAAACACTCTGTGCTTTCACTTGGCGCAATTCTGGCTAGCGCAGCCCTTGCTTCAACTAAGCTAAAGGATGTTGCAGCCGATACTCTGCATAATCACACTCACCTGAGTTATGTGCCGCACAGCAGCCACAGCAGCCATGCTTCGTATTAATTTTTATTAACTTCAAGCAATTCTCTTTTTATGGGCATCAAAAAACCCTTTGAGATATCATTAGAAGTAAATGATTCCTGCAACTACTCCTGCGAATTCTGCTTTGGGAAAAATTCTGTTGACAAGAGAATAGATCTTTCCAGAGAGCAGGCAAAGAAGGTCATTGAAAAAATTGCGGCTGAGGGCATAGAACGCATAAGGTTTACAGGTGGCGAACCACTTCTTTGGCCGCACTTACAAGAAATAATTTCATTTGCAAAGCAACAAGGTTTATTCACGAGCCTTAACACAAATGGGTCCCTTTTTTCCAAGGAAAGTGCAAAAGAGCTTGCCCCTGTTTTAGATGATGTGCTTGTTTCGTTCCATGCGCTGAACGACAAATCAGAACAGCAACTCTGCGGTCAAAAAGGGTTATTTGATAAAAAAATCAGTGCAATAAAAGATCTTGCAAACCAAGGGGTATTTGTAAGGGCTTCCACAATACTCTCAGGCCAGAACATTTCCGCCTTAGAAGAATTCAATAAAACGTTAGAAAATTTGCCGGTTTCGCAGTGGGTCTTGCTCCGTCCAATTCCAAATTCCAATGATCTAAATCCAATTTCGTGCACAAAAATTGCGGAGGCAGTAGAAAAACTTGTTGCAATCAACAAAAACAGAAAGAATGACGAGTTCCACTTAATCGAGAATGCCTTGCCCTTTTGCTGTGCCAATCCCGAGAATGTCAGCAAAGTTGCTTTGGGGGGAATAAGGGAGGATGGTCATAGCTCGCTCTTCATTAATTCAAGCCTTGAAATAAAACCAAGTTATTTTCTTAATCGCGAATTAGGTTCGGCACTTGAAACCCCAATTAAGGAAGCTTGGGAATCACCTTTCATGCAGAAAATGCATGCCCTGGAGTTTATTGCAGAGCAGTGTCATGACTGCAAGTATGTAATGCAATGCATGGCTGGAAGCCGGTTCTCTGCACTACGTGTAAATAAATCCCTTTATGCTCTGGATCCACTTGCTTCTTCGGAAAAATTCATTCGTCAGTAAAACCTATTTTCTTCAAGCGAAACCTATAAATAGGATTAATTAGTTATTATTGTTCGGTGTTACTAACAATGGTTTTTGACTCTAATCCCGCTAAAGAACCAAGTATTCCTGAAATCAGGGGCATGGTTGAACAGGCTGCAAATGACGGTGACAACAAAAAAAAGTATATCGCAATTGCCGTAGTAGCCATCATATTGATTGCTTTACTCTGGTTATTTGTTTTTATTCCACCGATTATGCCTCCAATTGAAGTTGATCTATGCCACAATGCTGTGCAGGATGAGGGTGAAATAGGAGTTGACTGTGGAGGTGAGTGTGGAGACTGCCCTGAATTCATTGATCCTTTCTATGTACAGCCAGTTTCAGTCTCAGATGTTGCGGTCAACCTTGCTGAGGACAGAATATTCGTGCTGGATGAGTCAAGGCACAGGATAATGGTTTATGATTCAAAGAGAAATCACATTGCAAACATCGGCGAGACAAGAGAAGGTAATGACAAGAAAGGCTTTGTTTATACAGGGGGCGGAAATGCCGAGGGAGAACTTCTTTTCCCGGCGGCAATTGACATTGATTCAAAAGGAAGACTGTATATAATTGACCGCGAAAAAAGAATCCAAGTTTTTTCAAGTGATGGAAGAGTATTGGATGTTCTTCGCTTTGAAGAAAACATTTTAGACACTTTCCCAAAAATGGAGGACACGCCACAAGTTGATGGCGCAGGGCTTTCAATCGCTGTTGCAGAGGATGGAAAAATATTTGTTTCTGATGAACTCAGTAGTGCGGCAGCAGTATTTTCCTCAGAACTAAAACTAATAAAGGCAATTGGGGGGAGAGGCTCTGGCAAAACAAACCTTGTTTTTCCAAGGCAAATATCCCTGCATGATGGCTTAGTTTACATTGCCGACAGCGGCAATTCCAGAATCCAGGTTTTTGACACAGAACTTGAATATCAATCCTCTATATCTGAGGGATTGGAACAACCGGCAGCAGTAGCGGTTGGAGAAGACGGCAAAATTTATGTTGCAGACGCCTGGGACAACAAAATAAAAGTTTTTGACTCTGCACACAATCTCAAAAGAGAAGTTGGTGGCATTGGAAGCATTAGAGGACTATTCTATGACCCTTACCGGATAAAGCTTGATTCTGAGGGCAAACTTTATGTGGTTGAAACCGGGAACGCAAGACTGCAAATCCTTGACAAAGAACTTGAAACAGTAATGTCTATCGAAGGAATTAGCGGTGGAAGTCTAACGAGCTTCTCTCCGTTCTATGTTGCCATAGGGCCTGAAAAACAAATTGTTGTATCAGAACCCTTAAACCATCGCATCACCATGTTTAGTTCGACCGGAAAATATGTGAAAGAACTTGGTGGAAGAGGTTTTTCCAACACTGAGTTCAATGTTCCAAAGGGGCTTGCATTTGACTCGCAGGGAAGACTGTTTGTAGGGGACAGCCAAAATCACAGGATACAGGTTTTCTCCAAGAACTTTGACTATATTGCCACAATAAAGCATGCTGAACTATTCTGGCCTGTTGCAGTTCATGTTGCGCCAAACGGAACAATATTTGTTGGCGAGGACAGTTCTAAAAAAGTTCTGATGTTTGATGACAAGGGAGAATACCTTGGCGCTATTGGTGAGGAAAAAGGAATTACTCTCCCACTTGGAGTTATTGCAACAGATGACCGAATTTATATTACCGATGATAAGGCAAAAACCATTGAAGTGTTTGACCTGCAGCTTAACAAAATTGAGAGCATTGGCGATGTTGATGCGCGAAGGAACTTAAGCGGTGAGTTCAACGAAAGCTTTGCATTGGATGGTGAAGGAAACTTGCTTTTCGCTGACAACACAAACAGAAAAGTAATTGTCTACGATTTTGAAACAGAGGAGTTTTCGCACTTTGGAGAATTTGGCGATTTCCCTGGTTATGCGCTAAGCGTGCTGGAAGTAGCGGCTTCTAATGATGGAAAGATAATTGCTGTAGCCGATATGGTAAAGCATCGCGTATTCCTCTTCGACGAGAACCAGGAAAAAGTCGGAGAGATAACTATCAAGGCTTTCCCTCGACAAAACTAAAATAATTTTCTCGCGATTTCGTCATGGAAGAACAGTCCATTGTAACCAAGGCCAAGAAAACCGTTCTTCTCCTCAACCAATCCACCCTGTTTCAATTCACTCAAAATAGGGCCAAACACTTTTACAATTTCCACACCAAACTGTTCTCGAAAATCCCTCAGGCTTACTCCGTTCTCAGTTCTGTTCAAACCGCTTTTCTTCAGGCCAAGTGCAACAAACCTTACCATTAGTTCTTCTTTTGAAAGCGCTTTTCCTGTTGCGGCCCCGATTTCATTCTCGTCAATACTATGAAAGTACTCATGGGTAGGCATTGCATTATTGTAATCCCAGCTTGAAACAAAAGAACAACTGCTAACTCCTATTCCAACAAATTCTCCATTACTCCACTGGTTATCCAAAAAGCGCATTTCTTTTCCTTTTCTCACAAATTGGTAGGGGAACTGCTGCAAATAACCTTTGCCTGATAATTTTTCCACAAAAAGATAGTACATTTTACGCATTGTTTCCACAGAAGGAAACAATTTCCGATCTGCTGAAAAGAATGCTGTTCCCTTCATCACTCTAAGGTCTGAGGCAGTAATACTATCAAGCCCAAGTTCCAGTGTTCTTTCAATAGTTTTCCCCCAGCTCTCAATATCTTGCTTTGGCAAACCATAAATGAAATCTGCATTAATATTCTCAAACCCAGCTTCCCTTGCCAGACCAATAGCCTTTTCGGCTTGCTCAGGATTGTGCGCCCGATTTCCAATTTTCAGCACTTTCTCATCAAAATCTTGTATGCCAACACTAAGCCTGTTAAAACCATGTTCTCTCAACGAAAAAAGTTTCTCCTCGTTAAGTGTTTCAGGACTGCTTTCAATTGAAACTTCTGTCTTCTCGTCAAGTGAAAAAAATTCTTTTACAGCTGTCAGCACTTCTGCAAGCGCCTCGGCCTTAAGCAGGGTTGGCGTACCCCCTCCAAAAAACACGCTTTGTATCTTTGCGTCTTCACCAATTATTTTGCTATAGGCAGCCAGTTCTCTTTTCAGGGCCACAGCATATTTATCGAGAATGCCAGCCGAAGAAAGCATCTCCTTATAATAGTGGCAGAAAGCGCATGCCTTGGAACAGAATGGAGTGTGAAAATATAGTGCCAATTTTTCAGGCGGATTATGCTCAATGGAATCAGCCAATTCCTCGGAATTAAGCTCTGGCAAGTCCTTTGACTCAGGATACCTGTAAACAAAACCATGGCCAAAAACACGTTTTTCAATGCCTCTTTTCGCCAACTGCTCCAAACTTACCAATTGCATAACTCTTTTCTCTGCAAAAATGATTTTAAGGTTTAATTATAACAATATAGAGTGATTTGTATGAACATACTTGCTCCTTTCTCAGACCAGGATGAGATTTTGTCCCTAATCAATGCAGGCGCAAAAGAACTTTACTGCGGGGTAATTGACCAACAATGGGAGAAACAATATGGTTATGTCAGCAGCATTAATCTAAGGCACGACAAAATAGCCAATCTAAACTCTTTTGAAGAACTCGAGGAATCTGTTAAACAAGCACATGCCAAGAGTGCAAAAGTATTTCTTACGCTTAACGCGCACTATTACTCTGAAAAACAATTGCCAATTGTAATGAAGCAGGCAGGCAAAGCCCTTGATTTAGGCGTTGACTCTTTGATTGTTGCCGATTCAGCTTTAATTCCTGAGCTAAGAAAAGAGTTTGATGCCGATGTTTCCTTGAGCACAGGAAACCCCGTTTTCAACAATTCAGCACTAGACTTTTTCAAACAACTAGGAGTATCGCGTGTTGTTTTCCCAAGGCATCTTTCCCTCAAAGAAATTGAAGAGCTTTCAAAACACGCAAAAAAAATTGGCTTGGCAACCGAGGGTTTTGTCCTCAATGTGCTCTGCCCACACATTGATGGTTTGTGCACTTTTCAGCACTTGGTTGAGAAAAACATTTCTTTTGTTCCTGCAGGTCCGCTTGCATGCAGAATGCCTTTCAAGGCAACCGCGATATCCTCGAGGCCAGAGGAGAGCAAGCGTGTTTCCGAGAACCATGTTCAACTTTGGGAAAACACCCTTCTGCGCGACTGTGGCTTGTGTGCAGTGCGTGAATTCAGAAAATTTGGTATTGACACCGTTAAAATTGCGGGCAGAGCTCACTCGTTGGAGAAAAAGATTTCCGATGTTGAAGCAACAAAAAAGGCAATCAATCTAGCTAGCACCAAAAATGCGGAACAATTCAAGGAAGTTTGCAAGGGTATTTACTTTGACTTGTTCCACAATTCCTGCGATTACATTCACTGTTATTATGCCGGAGCTGGTTTGGAATGAAATTTGAGAAAGCAATCTTGGTGCAAAACCTTTCAGAATTTGAAAAACAAAACCTGAACGAATTTGACCGGGTATATTTTGGAGATGAAACCTGTGATAGGCTTATTCCCTCTTCAACCGAATTAAAAAAGGCCATGATTTTCTGTAAAAAGAAGGGTCTTGCATTCTCATTTGTTACTCCCTTCTGTACAAACCAGGGAGTGAAAAAGCTCAAGTTGCTGCTTGAACAACTTGGCAATGAGGAGCTGATTGTAAATGACTTTGGGATTTTGAAGGAGGCAGCGAAATTCGAAAATATTGAATTGGTTGCTGGGCGCTTGCTAAACAGGCAGTATCGCGATCCAAGAATTTCTCTTTTCAAGGGGGCCCCGGACGCAATGACAGACCACTTGCGCTCGAGTCATGCGGCAAGCAAACTATTTCAAAAACTTCTTTTGGATAACAATGTAAAGCGCGTTGAACTCGATAATCTCTTGCAAGGAATAACAACAAATCTCACTGGCTCTGGTTTGGCTGGCTCACTATATTATCCATGTGTTTTTATTGCAGCCACCCGCTTCTGTTTAACTGCTAATTGTGACAAGCTTTCGCATTCAAAAAAGATAGGGATATTTCCGTGCAAAAGGGAGTGCGCCAAGTATAGTTTTAGTTTTGAGGGCAAAGAGTTCGACAGGCCCTTGCTATTGTTTGGCAATGCGTTATACTTTGAAAACAATAAGATTCCAAAAAATTTGTTTGCACTAGGGGTTAATAGGTTGGTCTTCACAGGAACAAAACAATTATTATCAAAACAATAACGAGGATCACGCTTGCAACTCTGTATCTGTTTGCCATAATAGTTTCCATAAGCGCACTCCTCTCACCCCCACGGTTTCTTCCCGCCATTTCTACTAACTCTTGAGTGTACTTAAGCCAAGTCTTAGGATCTTTTAATTCGTTCAGTGCTTCCTTAGTTATTTCTTTGGCACTTTTCTCCCGGTAGGGAAGTAGGTCTTCCTCAAGAATGTTTCCATCTACCGCACTTATGTGCACAACTATATCTTGTTTGGCTATCTTCCCACTCATCTCCCAAAGCGGAACATAAAATTTCTTTAAATTCAGAATACTGACTTTATCCAATGGCTTTTCAATCATCTCGGCTGTCTTAAGCAACGCTATTTTCTTTGCACCCCCAATCTCTAATTTTGCTTTTTTTATCTCAAATTCTTGTTCTTGTGGGATTTCGCGCATCATTTGTTTTTCAGGGGGCAAAGATTCGGCAATTCCTTTTACTATCTCGCTTGTCTCAGGATCAAGAACAAGCACGCCTTTTTTTACCTCACTTACAATCTTTTCGCCGTTATGTTCTTTCTCACTGTATGTGTGATATTCAAAAAAATAGTAGGGGACAAGAAAAAGCTTTGTTTTCTCTACAAAAATATCTTTCCAGTTTCTGCTCGCCAACGCTGTCTGGATTAGTTCTTTTGCTTTATCAGCACTAACAGCAATTGGCAAAGAAGGGTCGCCCAAAAACATTTTAATCTATTTATTGGGCTTCTTTCTTCTTAATAATTTTAACTTTGCTTGGTGTCACCAATACTTGGTCGGCAGATATCCTCGCGATGTCTCCGTCGATTTCCTCGATATCGGACTTGACTTTTGTGACAAGTTCCTTGAGCTTTATCGCATTTCTCTTGCTCAAGTCCCCGATATTCAACAGAACAATGTTCCCTTGTTTCGCTTCGTTTAGGACAGCATCGGTATCTTCCGTGGACATAAGTGTCATAGGTTTTACAAATGCGTCTGCATCCTCGTAAATACTCTCGTCGTCAGCATCCAGGTTATTCAAAAACTCTTCGACGTCAATTCCTTCCTCTCTTTTAAGAACTTTTTCTAAAAAAGCCATTAAGGCATCACCCCTTAGGTTAAAAACTCCTAGTATATTTTCCGTGAATGTTATTTTAAAGGTAATGCGAAAATAAAACATAACCAAAATTAATTATGTCGAATCAAAGTATGGAACCCAAACTCTAATAGCGGAAGTGGTTTGCTTCCACAACTCCAAGTTTTTTTATTAGTTGTAGTGCTATTATTATTGAGCGAATTTTTTTGGTGGGGTTGATGCAGAAGAATATTTTTGAAAGTGTTATGGGGGGCCAAACGGTTTTCCTCGATCGCAACATCATGAGTCCACACTATACCCCGCAAAAACTACCCTTTAGGGAGAGTCAAATAAAGGAAATAACCGAGATTATTGGTAATACTCTCCAAGGAAAGCGAGCGAACAACCTTTTCGTTTATGGGAAGGTGGGCACTGGCAAGACTGTAACGGTAAAATATGTGATGCATCAGCTTGAACAGTTTGCCCAGCAACACAATGCTTCTGCCGAAACAACTTATGTTAATTGCAGAACACATAACAGCAAGTACAAAGTACTGTTGTCTGCACTTAGAAAATTTTATCCCGAGGAAAATTTCATTGGTTTTTCCGCAGCCTTTGTCTACGAAAAGCTTTTGGAGTATGCAAACAAGAACAAGAAACAAATTGTTCTCACTTTGGATGAGGTGGACAAGGTCAAGGATGTTGACGAACTAATTTATGCGCTAAGCCGAAGCAATGACGAGCTTGAAGCAGGAAGTATCTCGATAATTGGAATTAGCAACAATCTTTTGTTCAAGGAGCGATTGGACCCACGTACTACAAGCAGCCTGTGCGAAAAAGAGATGGTTTTCTCTCCATACAATGCCCCGGAACTGAAGGCAATTCTCGAAGATCGGGTTCTCAAAGCATTCAAAAAAGAAGCAATCTCCAACAGCGCAATAAATTGCGCGGCAGCTTTGGCAGCCCAAGAAACCGGGGATGCGAGAACTGCTGTAATGCTGTTGCTGCGCGCAGGAGAACTTGCAGACCAGGCAAACAAAAACTGCGTTACAGATGATGAGGTAAAGAGGGCAAAAAGAAAGGTTGAGGAAGAAATAATCTTCAACATGATTAAAACATTGCCAAGCCAACAACAGCTTGTTCTATACGCAATATCCTCTCTCACAGTCAACAACAAAGGGGTAAGGCGCATTACAGGTGCGCATGAAGACGGAGTATTGTTTTCAGGAGAAATCTATGATGAGTACAAGCGCATTGCAAAATCCCTTGAACAAAATATTATTAGTAGCAGATGGTATAGGCAGTACATTAGCGAGCTTGAAATTTATGGTTTAATTCTCACTACTCCAAGTGGAAAGGGAATCAGGGGATCCACGCGATTAATAAAACTCGGGTTCGAAGCCAAAAAGATTAAGGATACACTTGAAAAAGAACTTTTCAAGTAGTCATACATACTCGAACAAATTTTTTTGCGTTACTTTGTCATTGCAGAAGATGCTGTCGATTTCCTGTTCAATCAACTCAATCCGCTGCTTCAAATAATCGCTTAGCTGATAAGTATTAGTCATCTCTTTTGCAATTGCAATGTATTTGCGCACAGAACCCTCGTGAATTGTGAGAATAATGTTATCCTTGCCACACTTTGTGCATTTCCCGTTTAGTGGTGGCCTTCTAAAGCGCTCGTTGCAGTTTGTGCAGCGAAATGTCTGTCTGCTAAAAGACCGCGCGTTCCCAATTATATCGGGCATGAAGTGCGTTACCATAACTCTTTCCAAAGCATCCTTTCCATCTACTGCCGCAATCATGTTCTGGAGCTTTGCCTGACCCTTTATTTTCTCTTCCATGCTGTTAAGTTCAACATATTTGGAGGTTGTTGGTGCGCAGTCAAAGCAGCTTGTTTTGTGTGTAATGCCAAAGCCAGAGTACTGGTTTTTCTTACCTAGTCTTGAGTTAACGGTTTCAATTCCATCTATTTCTGGCGGAGCGAGCTTCAAAGCCCTCTCATATAATTCTAAAGGGTATTCATTACAGGTTTCCATGTTGTAGCACTCGTCATCAATCTCGGTTGGCTTCAATGCCACAGTAAAAACGAGTGGCGCATCCATTCTGCCTCCCCTGCTTGCAGGAAGATAACTGTGTGAAAAATTGAGCAGCCCATCCATCAAAAGCATTAGACTGTCTTGATCTCCATCAATATTCCTTCTTTTTGTCTGGTGGAAATATGGGTGAGCAAAGCAGGCCCTTGCCTTTGTGTAGCCAACAACTCTGCCAACTATTGCAGCAGAAGTATGAGGAGCCAAACCAAGCAACAGTTCACCAACAAGCTCTTCCCGGGTGTTAATCCTAAAAATTTTCTCGAGCCCATAATATTTCTCCAATAAATCGTCAATAAACTTTGTGACAATTACAAAGAAGTCCCCTGCCTCGTCATGAATCACAATGTCCTGTGGCAGAATCTCCACAAGCTGGTTTACATTTTCTAATTCTTTTCCCTCAACATCTTTGGTGTAACCCATTTCATGCAATTTCTCAATACTTGTCCCAATTTCCACTGGCTTGAAGTGCGTTAAAGGCGCATTAATAATCTCATATCTTATTGTTGCATCTCTGAATACATGCAAATCATATTTTGCCCGCAGAATTCCTTTCTCCAATGGCTCGGCAATCTTTTGCTGGTTTATTGTTCCCTTTACCCCCTTAACAATATCAGGCACTTTTACTCCAAGCCTCTGTGATGCCTCACTCACAAGCTTTCCAAGATCAATGCTTCTCTTGTTGAATCCAACAGCTTCCTTGTTGCAGCGCTTGCACTTTGGTTCCAAGGATTCTGCACCACAGCCCGGGCAAATGTAATATGGAATTGTTCTCTCCTTACAATCATGGCAATAAGACTCTTCTTTTACTTCCTTGCACTTCGGGCACTTGTGTAGTGCAATCGCAACCTCTATTTTTCCATGCCCGTTCTCTTTGCTGGAGCTCTCCATAGCCTTGTTGAGGCTTCTGGTGTTTCCCCCATACAATCCAATTGGGAAGAGAACATGCGGGTTTCCAACCATCTTTCTGGGCCGGCTTGCCTCAGGTCTGCCCATCCTGCTTCCAATAAACGTTCCGGCCTTATCCCTTATTCTAAGTCCACTTGCCAACTCCACAAACGCAAGTGTACTATTACTTTCAGCCGCAATTTTTGCAAAATCTTTTTCCTTTCCAAATCCGAACGTGTTCTCAAATATGACAGATGGTTCTTCATCCAAAAAAATCTTGTTATCTTTTACCGTGTGGGTTACGCCAATTCTCTCAAGTAGCTCCTTAATCTTTTCATCTTTCTCAAAAACAATTCTCTTGTCCTCTCTTCCAGCTTTCTCCAAGAATGAAACAAGTTCTGCAAGTTCCTCTTTCTTTAGAATCGAGTAGTAGAACAGTGCGTTTGGATGCAGTGGCAAACCATGCTTCGAGCTTAACTCAAAGGCCCTTTCAATGCTTACGTCTGCATGTTTCTCAAAATCCTTGTCAAACTCTTTTCCAACAACCTGGCTTTTCTTGTTTTGTTCTATGCCCTCCTGCTTCCACCACTCAGAACAATAACCTGCAGGAATAAGTGGATGAGCGCTATGTCTAAAGTCCCCATAGCTAACCAGTAAATCCCCCAGGAAAAGGATTTTGTCCAACCTTCTTTTTAGTTCCTGCGCTTGCTGTGCTGTTTCCACTTTTACAACATCGCCATTTAAGAGCCTTACAATAGGCCCTTCAATACTGTCAACCGGGGCCATGCCAGCTGCCTTTCCAGGTCTCTCAACTTTTATTTGTGTGGCTGTTGCCACAAAACCGTTTAGAATATACATTGTTGCAGGGTGCATTCCCTTTCCCATTAAACCCATGTTTCTTGCTCTGCCATATCTAATCCTAAAACCGCCTGGGCGCATTGGATAGCTTAGTATTGGTCGGCCTGCAGCTGTTCCCTCCAAATACTTCCAGTTTGGCGAGAGCTCAAGCTTCTCGGAATCCTGTTTTTTTACTTTGATGATTTCTTCCAGCCAACTCCAATCCAGTCCCAGTGTTTTGCTGAATTTGAGTATTTTCTTTGCCTTCAAGCCCACCCCTTCACTTATCACAAGGCACATTCCACCCCTAACTCTGTTAGTTGGAATTCTGCTCAGGTTTCTATGTACTGCGACTTCTCTTTCCTCTGTTGGCTCTCCGTTTATGCACACAGGACAGCCCTTAATTATTTTTCTAACCTCGTCATCGCTTGGCTTGTACTGTCTTGAAACAAGTTCCTCATAAATCTGGCATTCCTCCACACACCTCTCAACTTCATCACCCGTAGGCTTGTATCTATCCAAATCCATGAGCTCTCTTGCATAGTCTCCAAGAATAAGTGGGAGCACCTGCGAGGTTCCGCCAGCCGCCCTGATAGGCCCGGCATAGTAAATATTTATGTAGGGGGTGCCATCAGGATTTTTGCTAATGTTTATTTGTGGGACACCGTCAAGTGGCGCAACAACAACGCCCTCTGTGTTTAGCACTAGGGCTGTTTTGATTGCCTGCTCAACTCTTTTGGAGGGATCCTCTATTTTGCACCATTTTTGTTCAATCATTTCTTTAAATATCTTGAAGATTGCCTGCAATCTGTCATCCTTTGTTTCCTTCATAGCTTCCCTATAGCGCTTTGCAATTCCCTTTGGGCCAATAATATTCTCTGTTCTGTCAGCCAGGTCTGCCACAGGAACCGTTTCCACTGCCTCACTCACATCAAAGCCCTTTGCCCTGGCTTTCGAAGCATTGTCAAACTGCTTGAGCGTTTTCTCCGCGAGCTTTTTGTAGTATTCCTTTACATTTGGTTCGGCCTCAATCTCAAGCTTTAACTGCATGTGATTTCTCCTCCACCAAAAAGTCTGTTTGCGTTACCTTCCTTGTCTTGAGATTGATTATTGGAACAATTCCCGGGGTAGGAAAGTGCCCTAGTTTAACCTGATAATTGGTTCGGCCTTGCCATGTTCCATTATGTATTACGGTTGTGCCTCTATAGTTGCCACAGCTGCTGTGGTGCATATCCCCCAAAAAGAAAAGATCAGGCTCCTCCTTGATAACCATATAATCTTTTTTCTCAGGAACATAGGGCTGCCTGAATCCATATGCCGGCATCAAATCCCGTTTCTTCAAAAGTTCTATTGTTGCCTTCTCAGGCTCGTCCGACTTTAGAAAAGAAACATTTGCAATCAGGTCGTGCAAGCTTCCACCGTGGTACAGCATTACCTTCAATCCCTCTATTTCAAGCCAGCTTGGCGAGCCAACAAAATGAATATTATCCCTCTCGTAAAGATCCGGCAAGAATTCTTTTGGAATTGCAGGTTGTGGATCAGCCCACCTAACCGCGTCGTGTTGCCCGGGACAAATAACTATTTCAATGTAATCAGGTATTTCCAGCATGAGTTTTGAGAACTCGGCGTACTGTTGGCTTATATCTCTAATATTCAGTTCATCAAATTGTTTTGGGTAGATTCCAATGCCATCAACATTGTCTCCAACAACCATTAGGTATTTAATGCTGCCTGCTTTCTCCCTCTCTTTTTTGGAATTGCTTCTGCAGTTAATCCAATCCAAAAACCTGTGGAACTCTTTTTCCAAAAAGAGTTTGCTTCCAAGGTGTAAATCACTAATGCTTGCAATGCATATATCTCTCTCAGCAGTTTTTTGTGGGCGCATTGGTAAATCTGGTAATAGTATTTCTTTTGCAATAACAAGGTCATTTGTGAACTTGGTTCCTTTTATTCCGAGAACATCATCAGGCATTATTGCCTCAGCCATATCTGTCAACGGCTTGTCGTCTTTGAGTATTAGCACAACACACCTTGCTTCCGTGTCCTCAAATTGCAGGGCAATATGCCCCTTGTTCTTTGTAACCCACTTCTTGTTGACCATTCCAATTAGGTCAACTGCCTCGTTCCTAGCAAGCCCCCCAAGTCTCTTTATTGGCTTCGGGGCCAACACATGTCTTTTCTTCAGCATTCCTGAGAGCAAATCAAATTTTGTTCTGAAATAGTTTACAAAATCCGCGGCCTTTCCTTCACTGCAACTTTGGCCTGTGACATCATATTCCTTTAGGATTTTGATGTTGGCCTCAAAGTCTTTTGCCTTCGGCCTAAAACTCGCGTTACTCACAGTTACTTCGGGCTGTTCGCTCTTTGGCCTTTCATTTATTAGCTCGAGTTTCTTTTCTACAGTGGCCTTGTCAACCATTAAAACGTTTTCTTTTTCAAGTAGTTCAAGGACTTTTTTGAAATCAGGAGTTTTTGAGAGCACTTGCAAAGCAGTTTTTTCCAGAAACATTTGTTTCTTGCTGGCCTGCTCAACTATCTCTTTCTCTCTAGCTTTGTCTATTTCCAAACTGGGTCACTTCATCTTTTCTTTTACAGCTTCCAGTTTAGAGATGATTTCCCAGATATCGCTCCTTGTGTGAAAAGGCATGTTTATGTCATTACTTATGTCGTCAAGCAAATAAATAGCTGAACTAAAGTCCATTGTTTCCGCGCTCTCCTTTCCTATCTTGTCCAGGGCTTTTTCTATGACACCGCGGATGTTTCGGGGCACGCCCCTGTCATCAACTATCTCCTGCATTAATTCGACAGCGTGTTCAAGCTCTTTTTTAATTTCCGCATCCATCCAATCACCGAGAAACCAGCACTAACTGGAAAAGTAAATTAAAATCCACTTAGCTTGAGTCCATTGTGCACAGAAACCAATTTAAATTAAACTTTACCCAGCCAAAACTTTTGAGCCAATTTCCTCACGTATTTTCACAGCGCTATTGTCAAGAACTTTAAAGCCCACCATCTTTTTCCTGGCTTCTCTCAACTCGCTTTTGCTCGCAATATCGGTTTTGCTCAAATAAACCATGATTTCCTTGTCCTTGAACTCTTTTTTGAATCCTTTCAACAATTCTACCTGCTGTTCCAGCGAAAAACCGCATCGCTCTGTTGAATCAACAACAAACACTATTAGCGAGGTCAAATACTTTAGGGCGGTTGTTCCCTTCTTCTCAATATCGTTTCTCTTTTCAGGCGGCCTGTCCAGCAATCCAGGAGTATCAATAATCTGCACCGGAGTATAATGGTGTTTAAAATAACCCATCTCAAGTTTTTGGGTGGTAAAAGGATATGAGGCTACTTTTGGATCGCTCCCGGTTATCCTGCGAAGCAAAGTGCTTTTCCCAACATTTGGGTAACCTGCAATTATTGCCGTTGCGTCCTCTTTAATGATAGGCATTTCACGAAGCTTTTCGGCCGCAGTATTATAGATTGCAATACTCTTCTTGAGGCTCTTCACAATTGAGGAAAGTCTCCCGATAAATTGCCTGCTAACCTCTTTTGATTTGCCTTCATTGCCGCGCCCAAGCTTTTTCACACTAATGATGTGCTGTGCCTTAAGGCTCCTGAGAATCTTTGTTACCGAACTCATTTGCGCGAGAGCCTGCTTCAATTCATCCACATTAACAATAGAGGTAATAAGTTCCCTTTGAAAATCACTTGTCTTATTCAGGCTTGGAAAATCTTTTACCGTCTGGTCGAGAATCTTGAAGATATAATTTGCCGCAACCTCCATTCTTCTGATCTCGTGGTTCTTCTCGTCTTTTAGCTTGTTCCTTTGCTTTGGAAGCTGGTCTGCCAGTTTCCTCGCTTTTCGCAGGGCAATATCAAGCAGCTCGTTGTCCTTTGGCACTTTTTTGAGATACATTTTTCGTTCACCAAACCATTTTAAACCCTTTCAGATTAAGATTTTAATGCTCGTTTTTGTTTAAAAAACAGGTGTTTTACATTGAAAGTACTTAGAGAACTTTATACCGGAAATTATAAGAGATATATCGCAATACCACTTATTTTGCTCGTATTGTCGGTTTTTCTCGCATTTGTTTTCCCAGGGGTTCCAACCGGAATCGATCTTAGCGGCGGAACACTGATAATAATACGCTCAAACCAGCCTTTGGACGCGCAGGAAACCAAGCAGCTTCTATCCGATAACTTTGAACTCACAGACCTGAGTGTAGTATCAACCTCATCCCCCCTGGGTGGGAATGGCCTTACAATAAAGTTTGCCCAAAACATCGACATTGTGAATGCCGAAGCAGAACTCTCGCTTGCAGAGTCTTCTATTGAATCAACCCCTGAAACAGCCAGGCAGCATGCTCAGAATACCGTGAACATACTAGAATCTTATGTCGAACCAGTTGAATTGGAATCCGATCCTGCAACTGCTGTGCAACAGGCCTCAGAATTATTGGTTGATGCAAAGGAATCCTTTAACAACAGGGTTCAGCAGTTAGTGGTAGAGCACTTTGATTTGAAAGGAGATGTTGCCTTCCAAAAGAAAGAAGTTTCTCCAACACTTGGCAAAGCATTCTATGAAACGACCTTCAATGTAGCAATCTTTGCGATGATACTTGTAGCAATAGTAATCTTCCTTTTCTTTCGAAAAGTCGTGCCAAGCCTAGCAGTAATAGCCTCTGCTTTCCTTGATGTTCTTGGCGCACTTGCATTAATGGCAATATTCAGGATTCCGTTAACCCTGAGTTCTATTCCCGCACTCCTAATGCTTGTCGGTTACAGTGTTGACACAGACGTAATGCTCACAACAAAGCTCCTGCAGAGAAAAGAAGGGGTGGTGCACGAGCGAGTATATGATGCGATGATAACCGGTTTGACAATGAATGCTACAACCATTGCAGCATTGTTTGCAATGCTTACCCTGTCATTCTTTGCGCAGATGCTTGTCATCTACGAGATTGCAATAGTGCTTCTCTTCGGTCTTGTTATCGACATATCTTCAACCTGGTTCATGAATGCTCCTGTGCTCTTGTGGTACCTTGAAAAACAGAGGAAGAAAATATGAGTGAATTACTGAGAAACATCAAGATTATCACCCTTGTAGGGTTTTTGATAGCGAGCTTTCTGATTCTTGGAATCAGGGGCGCAGAATTCGGAATAGACTTCAAAGGGGGAACATTGTTCCAAATAGAGTTTGACGAGCCAATCCTTGATTTGGAGGAGCGTGCGCGTATCACAACAACGATTTCACAGCGCTTGGATTGGACAGGACTGCGCGATACTACTGTGAACTTTTTTGGTGACGAATTTGTGATTGCGCAAATGGCAGAAACCGATCCTGAAACCATTGAAAGAATAGAATCCCTGTTGATGAAGCAGGGTCGCTTTGAAGTGGTCATTGACGGCGAAACCATTTTCATGGGAGACGGCATAATAGACATCATAAAGGACCCGAGCAGAGGCTATAGCTTACAGCCACAAGGAGACTCTGTGATGTGGGTTCTCCCATTTGTTCTTAAGAGCGATGCGGCCGAAAGGTTCAAGGACCTTACTTGGCATCGCTGTACACTAATTGGTTATGCCCAGGACACAGGGCGCCAGTATGACTGCGATAGAACATACTTTTACATTGACAGACCAAAAGAATCCATTTTAGTGATTCCAAGGGACCAGTTTGAGTTGGACAGAATTCTTTTACTGCAGGGAAACCTCAATGAGAACATTCCACTTGAAACAGATATCGAAGAAATACTCTTGAACTCCAGCATGCCAAACTTTGTGGTAGAGCAAGACGGTTTCACAAAGGAACAGCTTGCAGAATTACAAATAGATATTTCCACCAATCCAATTGCAATTGTTCCAACAAGCATTTTACCTTCTCAGAAGCAGGAGCTGCTCGACATTGGTTTCGAACTCAATGAAACCTTTGTGGATGATGAAATTCCTTATATTTGGCAGGCCACTGGCCTAAAACAAGTTATTCTTCTAAGTGAGGATATAACCAATGTTGATATTCCTGACGAACAAAAAGCCGGAACCGAAGCAATCTCAAATCTTGTGATTAGGGGATTTGCCCCAACTCTTGAGCAATCACAACAGCGCCGTGCCGACTTGGAAATACTGCTTGAAAGCGGTTCTCTGCCAGTTGGAGTAAAGAGCATTAGCAAGGAAACAATTTCTCCTCTGCTTGGAGAAAACTTCCTGTTTAACGCAGGCATAATAGGTATTCTTGCTCTCCTAGTGGTTGCAATTGTAATATTCCTGCGTTACCGCGTGTTAAAGCTTACTGCGCCAATTGTTTTCATTACCCTGAGCGAAGTTTTCATCACAATCGCAATTGTCTCCCTAATCAGCAAGTTTGATTTGGGCGCGGTAGCCGGAATAATTGCCGCAGTTGGAACAGGAGTTGATGACCAAATAATTATTACAGACGAGCTAATGAAAGGCGCGATTTCCGGGGAAGGAAGCCTTGCAGCTAGAATCAAACGCGCATTCTTCATGGTTATTGCGGCAGCAGCAACAACTCTTGCAACAATGCTGCCAATAATCCTAATCGGATTTGGTTTAGGAAAACTGGTTGGATTTGCAATCACAACAAGTGTTGGTGTTCTGGTCGGAGTTCTAATAACCAGGCCTGCGTTCGGCGAAATCGCAAAAGAAATAATTTCGAAGTACTGAATTTTACATTAGTTCTGAGAAATCTTTTATTCCAATAAGCTTTTTCATGCCCAAATACCATGCCGCAAGAATCAATGCAGCTGTGCTAAACCAGCTAATTGTATGCGCGAGGTCCGCAGCAGCAGAACCAAAGTTGATTGCAACTAACAGTACAATGTAAACTCTTACAAGATTAAGGAGAAAGAGAGCTATTGCCCCTGTTGCAAATATTACAAGCTTCTTTTTCAACACCGGTTTTTTTAGGGAAAATATTATTGCGGCAAGAACGCTTGCACTCACAAGTCCTGTGCAGCTTGCGCTAACAACAAATAGTCCACCGGCAATTCCAATGACATTTCCATCTCGCGCCAATCCAAGTAAACCCGCTTCAAATCCTGCAATCGCATTTTGTAGGGGGGATAAGGGCGCGAGCATAATTATTGCTTGTAACGCCAGGTATATGGCAAAAAATTTTGTCAAAAAAACTAGTTCTTTTTTTATGCTATCACCAGGGTACCTTTTTCAGCTTGGTCAGAAAAGCAATGTTATTTGCAAAGCGATGCATCAAAAAAGTGAACACTGTTAGGAATGCAATTTGCAGTATACTTGGCACAAAAATAATTCCACCAATCACTAGTCCACCAATCAAAAAGTCAAGTTGGTCAAGAATCAAAACGCTTTTTCCGCGTTCAATGTTTATCCTGCGCTTCAAAAAGCTTGCTGCAATATCTCCTACAACTGCTCCAACCGAGAGCAGTATTGCATATTGCACATAGTCCACAGGTAAGTATCCTGTAAGCTGCGGAATAAAAACACTTACAATAATTCCGGTAAGAGAACCAAAGAATATTCCGGCTATTGCACCCCTAATAGTTTTTCCCGGTCCAAAAATGGGTCTGTCGTCAGAAAAATTCTTGTTGAAGTCAATAGGCGTTTTTCCCCCAAATACAAGTGCAAGGCTATTGCTCAAGTAAATGGGAATAATAACCAAAATCACAACTGCGAAGAATTCAATAAGATAATCTATCATATACAAAGAACAAAATGGATTATTTTTTTATATGTTTGCCCCCTCTTACTTCTAGTGTTTTTGGAGATTTAACCATGAAAAAACTTGTTATCGTGCTTTTTCTCGGGATAATTGTTCTTATTGGCTTAGCAATGGTTGTTTCTTTTCTCTTCTCCTTTGATGTTTCACTACCCATGGCTTCAAGTGGCATTGCAGTAATTCCAATTAAGGGGGAAATAGTAATGGATGGTGCGGCATTCTCCGATCAAATGTCCGCAATGGAAATCGCTGATGCGATTGATCGCGCCGCATCTGATCCCTCAATTGGTGCGATTCTCTTGGAGATTAATTCAGGTGGGGGAAGCGTTGTGGCTACAAGGCAGATTGTTGAAAAGGTTTCCAAAGCAAAAGAGAAGAAGCCTGTTGTCTCATGGGTTAGCGAGGTTGGCGCTAGCGGCGCATACTATGTTGCTGCAGCCTCAGACCATATTGTGGCAGATGCCGATAGTATAACCGGTAGCATTGGGGTAATAAGCGTTTTTCCTAATATAGAGGGCTTGCTTGAAAAGTTGGGCATAACAGTAACTGTGTTAAAAGAGGGCGAACACAAGGACATTGGTTCAATGTTCTCTGAGTTGAGTGAGGAAGATAAGGAAATAATTCAGAATCTTCTAAGTGGAGCATTTGCAAGATTTAAAGATGACATAATCAAATTTAGAGGTGACCAGCTAGAAAGAACTCGTTTTGAGCAGGTGGCTGATGGGCGAATACTCAATGGCGAGCAAGCACTTGACTTGGGCCTTATTGATGAGCTTGGCACAAGAGATGGCGCCATTGAGGCTGTTAAAACTCTAGCCGGAATCGAGAACCCCATTTTTACAGATTATGGAAAGTCTGAGCCAACTCTGCTTGAACTATTCTCTAGTGCGGGTTATCGCTTTGGCTTTGGTTTCAAACAAGGACTGTTTCAGGTTCCAGTAACAGTGCAGTCATAAGAATAGCCAGAGTACATATGCAAGCAATGCGCCTGCACTTGAACCCAAAAAATTAACTTCTGTGTTCCCAAATAGCTTTTTTCTCTCAAATACCGCTCCAAAGAAAGAGTCAACTGCAGAACCAAAGAAGCCTGCGAGAACCAGCACCATGAAAATGTAAAAGTTTTGGTATAGTACAAAATGTATTGTTGCAATAACAAGGGAACCAGCAAGCGCGCTCCACATTCCAAGACCGGTTATTCCTCCATTTGTTCCAACAGGAACTTGTTCTAGAGTGGTTATGAGCACAGGTTTTGTGGGTGAAAGCATGCCTAGTTCGCTTGAGAGGGTATCAGCCAAAGCAGCGGCCATGGCTCCAAAAAATGCTATTGGATAACCAAGTAAAAGTGCTATTACAGCAACTCCACTGTTCCCAAAGATATTTCCAATAGTTCTTCTTCCGTGTGGGACAGGTTTCTTTGAGGCGGCAAATCTGGTGCCACCTTCAGCGACAATAAAGAACAATACTGCTATAAAAAAAAATTGTAGTCCGCCAAAATAAAATATTGAAAGACCAACAACATTCGCTATTAGTACGCCAGCCCAGTCCAGAGACTTTTTTTTGACTGAGACAATTGAGAAAAAAGCAAGCGCTGTTAAGAGCAAAGCTATTTCTAAATAGTAACTCATTTTACCCTTCCACTAACACAGTCTTTACAATTTCAACTCTTCTTAGTGGGGCAACCTTTCTAAGGTCCTTAAATAGTTTTGAGGCAAGCACGCCAAATACTATTAGCTGGATGAGTGACGAGAACTCTTTCTTCTGTGCACTATTTTCAATGTTTTCAGTAATGTGCTTTCTAATCATGGTTTCCTGTTTGCGATCAAGCTTCTTCTGTGACAATGCAATTGTTTTAACCTTGATTTTTTTGTTGTCAGCGGTATTAACGACCTGTACTGCCTCTATCTTGCTCATTCTTCGCCTAACCATTCTGTTAATGTAAATAGGATTTATCTCCTGCTTTACAATTGTCGTAAATGCCTGCTGACCCTCAATCTTGTAAACTTTGAATGTGAGGTTGATGTGTCGCTTCTGTCTCTCCCCAGTTAAATCGCCAAGATTGATTTTTATGGTTCTACCCATAACGTTCTTGTCCTTGGTAGCAGGTGTTTCTCCAACTTCCTTTCTGTCGAACTCGTTTGGCGCAAATATCTTGAACCATTTCTTTCTCTTCCACTTGTCAACGGTTCTCTTTCCGGAAGACTTCTTCTTTTTTATATTCTGTTCTACCATAAAAATCACTTTTTACTTTTTCTTAGATTCTTTGCTCACAACTTTGTCGAGTTCTCCTAAAACTTCTTCAACATTTTCTCCATCAATTGCAAAAATATTTTTTCCATTTTTATCTATCTTTGCCTCAATCTTCATTAAAATCACTTGACAAGCAATGCAGCCGTTTCCTCACTGTATCTCCAGGTTTTAGGCAGCTTGCCTGTTTTCCTGTAGTACTTTGTTAGTCGCCTGATCTTGCTTACTGTTAACTGGTAACCTCTCTTTGCAGTGAAGTCTTTTTTGTTTTTCTCCTGGTGCTTTTTGAGTGTCACGCTTTTCCTGATAAGATTCATCAAATCCTCTGGGATGTCTCCCAAAAGCTTGTTGTCCTTCAAAATATCTTCAACGCCTTTTCCCACAACAGCCTTTATATCTGGGACGCCATACTGGTCGCGTAGCATGCTTCCAATCTCTGATTGGGAGTGTCCAGCATTAGCTAGGTTAATTACGGCTTCAATTACTTCTTTGGGTTTTAACTCAACCCATGAAGGGGCCTTTTTCACAGGGGGCTTCGTGCTTTTGCTTTTTCCCTTTTTTCCAGAATGCATTCTAGCCATTCAAATCAAACCTTTGCTACTTTCAAATTCCCTATAATTTCACTTCTTTGCCCATTCCGGCGCAAAAAAGAATGTCATAAATTGTAAGTAAATTGCGCTTCAAAAGGTTTAAAAAGGCTGTCCCGAGACCTAATGGTACCTTGCCCGCTTCTCAATTCTTTCAATGTGCTTTACAACATCCTTGCCCTTTTGACCCATTTTGACCTCATAACCCTCGATGATTTTTTCCCAGCCTTTTGGCATCAAATCTGCGTGAGTTGCTTCAAACGTCTTTTTGAACACTAGGAGATCAACTGCCTTGTCCTCTATCTTTTTGCTGTGGCTTCCCAATCCAAAATCGATGAAAAACAGCTCTTCGTTATGTAGAAGAATGTTGCTTGTTGTGAGGTCTCCATGCACTATTTCATAGGAATGGAGCTTTGCAATGTCCTGTCCAATCCTTTTGCAAATGTTCCCAAAGTTTTTCTCATTCAAAACATCTTTTACTCTCTCACCAGGAATTAACTCCATCACTATTTCCTTGTCTTCCTTATCAAGCTTGTATACTTGCGGTGTTTTCACTCCAAGGCTCCTTGCGTTTCCAAGTAATCTTGACTCCAAGCCTGTTCTGCTTGCCCTGATCTCATTATCAAGTTCCTTGCATCTGTAACTCTTGCTAACTCTTTTCTTCAAAAGAGAGGGCTTGCCTTCAAAATCAGTTTCATAGAGTTCTGCTTCCGCGCCACGTCTTAACAACTTCATTATCCCACCGTTAGAATTTAAGTTCAATGGAAAGGGCCTCAGCCTTCTCAAACTTTATGTCTTCAATCTTCATAGTTTGCTTTATTGTTTCAGCCCACTCTTCAACCTTCTCTGGTTCGACAACCTTGATCGTCGCAACTTTGACAGGGGTATTCAGAGGCCTGCCTTGTCCGCTCTTATCTTTTCTTATGGCGGCAATAATTGATATGGCTAGAAGTGCCGTTTCCTCTAACTTTGCATCAACCTTTTCCTTGTTGCCCTCCGGCCACTTTTCCAAATGAACGCTCTTCTCCTTGAAAACATCCTTGAACATCGTTTGCGCAATTTCCTCTGTAATATGAGGCACAAATGGAGCCAACAATAACAACGTGTCCTGCATAACCTTTCTCAGCACATATTGGGCTGCTTTCTTGCTCTCGTTTTCCTCACCATAAATCCTGTGTTTCACCATTTCAATATAGTAGTCCGCGAACTCCAACCAGAAAAAGTTTCTTGTAGGATTAAGCACTTTGCTAAACTCATATTTATCCATTGCCTTTGTCGCGCCCTGCTCCAGATTATTAAGCCTGCTTAGCATCCACTTATCCTCCGGCCAAAGCTTGAGCTTCTTCACATCAACTTTTCCAAGGTCTTTGCTTGCGCCATCAACGAACCTTGTTGCATTGAACAGTTTTGTCAAAAACTTTTTGCCTGCAACCATTTCTTTTTCTTGGAAAGGAATGTCCTCCCCGATTGTTGGCAGACCTGCCCAGTAACGCAGAACATCTGCACTATACTTATCAATCATTTCCTTTGGGGCAATAACATTTCCCAGGCTCTTTGACATCTTTTTTCCCTTGGAATCAAGCGCCCAGCCATTTACCATAATGTTTTTCCAGGGCATTTTTCCCTGGTGGAACAAAGACTTCACAATAGTGTTGAACGCCCAGAGCGCAATAATATCGTGGCCCTGTGGCCTCAGGTCCATTGGAAAAATCTTTTCAAATAACTTGGTTTTCTCAGCCCAATGTCCGTTTATTTGGGGTGTTAAACTGCTTGTAAACCAGGTGTCCAAAACATCGGTCTCAGGTTCAAATTCATTACTGCCGCACTTACATTTTCCAAGCGGCTTATCTTTTAAAGGATTCACAGGTAACTGCTTCTCATCTGCAACAGCAACTTCGTGGCACTTCTTACAATACCAAACGGGGAAAGGAATTCCATAATAGCGCTGCCTTGAAATACACCAGTCCCACTGCAAACCTTTAACCCAGTTGTCGTAGCGCGCCTTCATGTGTTTTGGAATCCAGCGTATTGCATCAGCCTTTACAATAAACTCGTCCTTTAACTCAAGGTACTTGACAAACCACTGTCTTGTGTGCAATATTTCCATCTCGGTCTTGCAGCGCTCGTGAACATTAACACTGTGCTTTATTGGCTTCTGTTCTTTCAATAATCCTTGTTCTTTCAAATCCTCAATAATTGCTTTTCTTGCTTCCTTTATTTTCATGCCCTTATATTTTTCGGCTTGCTCTGTCATCCGCCCGTGCTGGTCAATAGAAATAACCATTGGCAGGGAGTGAGCCATATACCACTCCATATCTGTTTGATCTCCAAAAGTACAGCACATTACAATTCCTGTTCCCTTTTCAGGATCAGCCCTAGGGTCTTTTATGACCGGAACCCAAATGTCAAACAATGGAACTTTCAGTTTTTGTCCAACCAGTTTCTCATACCTTTTATCTGTTGGATGCACAAATACTGCAACACAGCTTGACAAGAGCTCAGGTCTAGTTGTAGCAATAACAATCTCTTTTCCATCCTTGGTTTTGAAAACAATGTCGTTGAAAGTGCTCTCAACTTCTTTGTCCTCAAGCTCAGCCTGCGCAACAGCAGTTCCACAGCTTGGGCACCACATTGTAGGGGCCTCTTTTTGGTAAACTCTTTCATGCTTGTGTAAATCTAAGAAACTGTACTGCGCGGTTTTCTGCGCAAGTTCATCAATTGTTCTGTATAAAAGATCCCAATCAAAACTAAGTCCAATTCCCCTAAAACTCTCTTCCATGGCTTTTTCCTGTCCGACTGTATGCTTTAACACAAGCTTAACAAATTCTTCCCTAGAATAATCATTCTGCCTTATCTTGAGCTTTTTCTCAACCATGAGCGCTGTCGCAAGCCCGTTGTTGTCAAAGCCCATTGGGTGAAAAACTTCAAAACCACGCATTCGCTTGTATCTAGCAATAAAATCCTGTTGTGAAAAAGCAAAGGCATGCCCCATGTGCATAATGCCACTTACAGTGGGTGGTGGGGTATCAATAGTAAAAGGAGGTTTCTTGCTCTGCTCATCAAACTTGTAAACCTTGTCTGTTTCCCACTTCTTTTGCCATTTCTGCTCTATCTCATGCAAATCTAGCGCCATCTAAAACATCTCCGATTCCATAGCTGTACAATTAAAAGAAAGAGAACAAAAACCCTTAAATTCTGTAGTGTACGATATAAAACACCAAAAAAGTTGCGTTGGGAAACAAATTTAAATAAACGGTTTACCTGGATGCGGGCATATCGGGCATTAGCTCATTTGGATATAATTCATCCGGCGAATCAAATGGTTTTGCCAACATGGTAGTACCTTCTTACTACCAATCTCTCTGGACAAAACATTTTTATGTCAATCTTTTCTTTTTCAGCCGCAGTTTTTTTTGGTAGGTATAATCCTACTCGCGTATAAGTTCTCTGTCACGAATTACCCGTATCTTGGCTTTTACAAGACAGTCAAGTTTTCTTTGTTGTCCCACTGTTCGTTGAGGTAGTGCACTAAGCTCATTTATCTCTACCTGCATTCTTGCAACAGCTTGCTTGTTTGCATGCATTGCCCTTTGTCCAGAACCAAGTGGTTGTAAGTGCGATCCAGAGCCCTTAGGTTTTCTTCTTCCTTTTGGTATCATTTCAATCAATAATAATTGGGCAAAACTTTAATTTAAACTTTACCCCCTCTCTTTTTATCATGTTATTCAAGCTCATGTTCCCAGGAGTAATTTTTCACGAACTCGCGCACTACTTGGCATGCATGCTTGTTGGAGTAAAAGTTTACAGTGTAAAGCTCTTTGACTCAAAAGAGGCTTTTGTTCAGCACGCAAACCCTACCACCCCCCAAGCAATTGTAATTAGCCTTGCGCCCTTTGCCCTGAACAATGTTCTCGGAATCTGGCTCTTGTTCTTTGCAAACGAACTCCTGTTGTTCTACAATCCAATTTCACTATTCTTCTACTGGCTGGCAATCTCTTTACTCTTCCAGTCTTTTCCAAGTGATACTGATGCAATGAACTCTTTCACGGCTGCCAGACATGCTCTGACAAAGAGACTCAAGCACGGCAAGCCTTTGACCAGAGCGGCGTGGCTGATTCTAAGTCCGATAATATTTCTCCCAGTGCTTTTTCTCACTGGATTGCTCCTAGTGTTTGATAAAAGCACTTTTCTCAAGGTTTTGTGGCTAATCGCAATATTATTGCTTTCTTTTGACCCTGGCACGGCAATTGCGGCAATCAATAACTTTTTTATATAGGAAAACAATTCTTATTCTAAGATGATTAAAATTGATAAGCAAAAGGTTTCAGTGAACAAGCTTCCAATCGGCCTCTTTTTGATAGAGTTAGTTGATGCCCTGCTTGTTGTCTACTTGATTTCAAGACTAATTGGCTTTGAAGTGCAGTTTGAAACAAGAAGCATTTCCATTAACCCTGTTCTAGATCTAACCCTGTTATTTTTCTTGGCTGTTACAATAGTAATGCTTGTAGCAGTATACTTTGTAATCAAGAAACGCCAGCCTGAAATGTTCCTAGCCCAAACACAGGCTTCCTCCACAATAAAAGATAAGACCAAAGAGAAGCTTTCAAAGGTAAAGCAGGATCCAAGAGCAGCAGCACTCCTGCTAATACAGTTCCTTTTTGTATTCGCAGTTGTGATAACCCTTGTTGCATGGTTTGATCCTGTGATGGAAATTATTCCCTGGAGTGAACAGGGAATAGGGCCGCCGCTATCAACTAGCCTGAACGCGGTAATTGCAATAGTGGGACTTGCATTGTTTTACTATCTTTATTCTTTCACTGCTTGGTATAGAAAATAGTTTGTGGTTTTTTTATGGCTGAAGAGAAACCAACTCTTGAAAGAAGTATTTCGCTTTTCGAGGCCACACTTTATGGTGTTGGAATTATATTGGGCGCTGGCATATATGCCTTGATTGGGAAAGCAGCAGGAATTGCCGGCAACACACTCTGGCTATCCTTTATCTTCTCCGGCATGATCGCGTCCTTTACCGCGCTTAGTTATGCCGAGCTAAGCAGTATATTTCCAAGGGACTCTGCAGAATTTCTCTATGTGAAAAAGGCTCTTGGGAAAGAGTGGATAGCATTCTTTGTTGCATGGATTTCAATTGTAACAGGCTTTATTTCAATTGCAGCGGTTGCACTTGGCTTTGCAAACTATTTGACTTACTTTGCTCCAATTCCAATAATATTTGGCGCAATAGGCCTGATAGCCTTGATGTCTATCATAAATTTTTGGGGGATAAAAGAGTCGGTAAATTTTAATATCGTTTTTACGCTCATCGAGGTCGGCGGCCTAATAATAATAATATTAATTGGACTGCCTTTTCTTGGGAATGTTGATTACTTTGTCGGGCCAAATGCAGCTGTAACACCACAAGATCTCATTTCCCCAATAACTGTGGCCACCGCCTTAATTTTCTTTGCATTCATTGGCTTTGAGGGTCTGGCAAATATAACGGAAGAAACTAATGATGCAACCAAAACAATTCCACGTGCAGTAATTCTCTCACTTGTAATATCAACCATAATCTATGTGCTAGTCGCATTTAGTGTTGTCAGTATTGTTCCCTGGGAGCAACTAGCGGAAAGTGCTGCTCCCCTGGCCCTTGTTGCAGAGCGTGCCCTTGGCACCAATGCAGGAATCGCCCTTGCGGTAATCGCCTTATTCGCAACAACTAACACTGTGCTAATTCTCTTAATCGCGGTCAGCAGGCGCTTTTATGGAGTGAGCAAGGAAGGGTGTCTTCCAAACTGCTTTCAGAGAGTGCACCCAAAGACCAGAACCCCGTATTATGCCATTGCCGCAACAGCCCTCCTTGCAATTATCTTTGCTTTGTTCCAGGACATAAAAGTAGTTGCATTCTTAACAGACTTCGGGATTTTCATAATATTCTTAATTGTAAATCTCTCAGTAATTTTCCTGCGTTTCCACCAGCCAAATGCACTGCGGCCATTCAGGATTCCTCTTAGTATAGGGCGATTCCCAATATTGCCTTTTTTGGGCGTCGTAAGCTGCAGTTATATGCTTCTCTCCTTCTCCTTCGAAATCGCTGCAATCAGCTTAATAGTGTTCCTAGTGGCAATTCCCTTCTACTTTGTATTTAGGAATAGTTTTCGCAACAATGGGGACAACTCCCAAATAAGAGGTAAAACGACCTGAATAGACCCCTAAAAATGTGTTTTTGATCTATTTTGAGTGAAAAAATGGCCTCAAATTCAATTTTTCAGGGGCCCTGTTGGATTATGGCTCCTTAAACTTTCACGGTATAATATATATATAGCCGACTAGCTCAAGAAGTATAGGAGCGCCTCTTCTATACTATTTACTTCTATTATGTTTAGATTCCACTCCTGCTCCCGTGCAAACTCGTTCAATTCCAGGGTTTTTGGAACATAGTTTACACGCTGGAACACAAATGGACCACGCGTTTCTTCCCTAATTTGCTTTTCATAATATGTAAAGCTTGTCTGCCCTGGTGGAACCAGGAAAATGGTTTTTCCGGATTGTTCAACTGCCGCAGCTTTTTCTATTATGCCACCAACCTGTCCAATACTTCCATCAGACAAAATGCTTCCAGTTAGCCCAACGCTTTCATTCAAATCTTTTTCCTCTATGGCTGCGATGGTTGCAATAGTAAGGGCTGCGCCAGCACTCGGTCCTCCAACCAATTGCACTTCCCCTGCTTCAATGCTGTAGATCACATCTTTTTCAGCTAAGCTTTTTTGTGTAATATTCTCGGCAACACTTGCGGCTATCTCTGCGCTCTGCTGCGTATCAGGTTCAACAAAAGGATTCAATGCAAACAGCACCCTGCCTTTCCCTGGTTTTACCTCAACACTTGCAACATTAACAATTCCAACTTCTCTTTGCACTTTAACAGCAACAACGTCAATCATTGCAGTGAACTCTTTTTCAGGAAGAGGCTCTAGCCGGATAAGTTCTGGTTCGGTTGGCAATGCCAAGAGATAGCCAAGGGCAAAAGTGGCTATGCCGAAAGCCAGTACGATCAAAAGCTCTTTTCCATTCATTAGAATCTGTAAAATTTGGAGTGGAACAATTATTTAAGACAGAGCGTTTGCTTAGCTATATGCTCTGCTCTTTCCTACCCACTTCGTCCTGCTGATTAAGTGAATAGTTCTTGCTAGAGCTTCGCTGGAACGGCTCGTTCACATCCCGCAGGGCATAGTAAATCATTCCCCCAACAAACAGTACAACCATTAAGAATCCAAATATTATTACCGCCAATGCTAACACTGCTATTATTCCAACAAGGCCAAACACTATCAAGGGGTTGAGAGCCAAGAATATTACGAGCGCAGCCGAGAGCACGACTGCCCCAATCAATATTCCTATGAACACTACTGGTGTCAATACAAAAGCTAGTGCTTTATCCATGGTGATCAAATCTTAAATCCTAATCCGCCTGGTCCAAGCGTAAGGCCTCTGCCTCCGCCTCTACTTTGCCCTTGCCTTGCGGAGGGAATGAATTCTCTTATTTTCGCTGCAAGATGGCTTATTGGCATTGTCTGCAGCCATACTTTCCCCGGGCCAGTCAGGGTTGCGAGGAAAAGTCCTTCTCCCCCAAACAACATGTTTGTAATGCCCTTTATTCTTTGAATGTCAAACCCTACTTGCGGTTGGAATGCTGCCACAAATCCTGGATTCACCTTTATCCTTTGTCCTTGCTCCAGATCAAGTGAAAGTATTTCTCCGCCAACACTTGCAAATGCTTTTCCAGGGCCAGTAAATTTTTGTAAAATAAATCCTTCGCCTCCAAAGATTCCAGCGCCAAGCTTTTTTTGCAAGAAGACCTCCATTTTAACGCTGTTCTCGGCAACGAGGAAAGCATCTTTTTGTGCTATAACACTTTCTTCTGCTTTTAGGTCAAACGGAATTGTTTTTCCAGGGTATTCTGCGGCAAAGCTTACAAGGCCATCACCTTCATCCACATAATAATCGACAAGGAAAAAGGATTCTCCTGTGAGGGCTCTTCCAAGGCTTTTCATTATCCCACCTTTTGCCTTTGTTTCCATTTTAACGTTGTCGCTCATCCATGCAAGTGCGCCAGCTTCGCAGTAAACTTTGTCCCCAGCCTTCAACACCATGTCAACGGTTTGCAAAATATCTCCAGAAATCTTATATTCCAAACAAAATCACCTCAGACTTAATGCCAAGAATAAGTGCAAGGCTATATTTTAAGTTTTCGCTGGCCACTAAAGCCAATTGACTTCTATATCATCAGTTCTTTGTTTTGGCATCACAAAGCTTTCACTTATCTTTGTTTTGTTACCTGCCTTGTGCATAACTATTCCAAGCCAGGCAATCATGGCTGCATTGTCCACGCAAACAGGGACAGGCGGCACAAACATTTTTGCTTCTCTTTCCTCACACATTTTTCCCATCATTTCCCGCAATGCCTTGCTTGCAGCAACCCCGCCGGTTATAACAAGCTCTTGCTTTTCAGTGTGAGCCATGGCCCGCTCTGTTACTTCTGTTAGCATTGCAAAAGCATTGTGCATGAGTGAGTATGCCAAATCAGTTCTGTCAACGTTTCCAATTTTTTGTTCTGCAGCAGTCTGCAATCCTGAGAAAACAAGATCCATTCCTTTAACAGAGTAGGGAAGCTTCACATAGTTCTTTGCCTTAAAGTACATCTCATCAATCTTTGGGCCGGCGGGAAAACCAAGGCCAAGTGCCCGGCCAAAACTATCCAGTAAATTTCCGATTCCAATGTCAAGAGTTTCTCCATAAACCCGGTACTTCCCGAGTTCGAATCCGATTATTTGGGTATTGGCCCCGCTTGCATAACACACTATTGGATCTTTTGCTCCTGTAAGGTTTTTCCCAATTTCTATGTGTGCAATGCAGTGGTTTACTCCAATCAAAGTTTTCTTGTGTTCAAGGGAAAGTGCTCTTGCAACTGCTGCACCAACCTGCAAGCACTGACCAATGCCAGGGCCCTGTGAAAATGAGATTAAATCAACATCACTCCAGGAAACCCCGGCTTTTTCGAGCGCACTCTTTACCACACTTGCCGCATTTTGCACATGGCTATCTGCAGCATCCCTAGGTCTTATTCCACCTGCATCGGTAGTAAAAGAATTCTTTTCATTCGCAAGTATCTCGCACTTGTCGTTCTTATCCGAAACAATTCCGACTCCAAAGGTGTGTGCAGTACTTTCGATTCCAAGGCAAATCATTCTTATCTCCTCTGCACTTCGTGGCCCAAAACCTTTTCCAACTCTTCTTGTTTTATGGAGCCTTCTCTAAACAGGATATTATTAAAGTTGCAATAGATGGTGCTGGCTTTTGCTGTTGGAAGTGTTCCAGCATCAACAATAAGATCCACACTATCCCTAAAAGTCTCAGCGGCTTCGCTCGCCGAGAAAATCGCTGGTTTCCCGTGGATATTGGCACTTGTGGCAGTAATTGCTCTTCCAAACTTTTCAACAAGCTTGTGGGCAAATTCGTTGCCAGGAATTCTGAAAGCCACCCCATTTGTAGTCAGGTTTTCAGGCACAGTATCCTTTTGCTCGCAAATGAGTGTTAAAGGTCCAGGCATAAATTCCCGTATAATTCTTCTGCCTTGCTCATTCAATTCCACAATCTCTTCTGCCTGTTTTTCGCTTGCTACTATCACACTTATCGGCTTGTCTTCTGGCTGCTTCTTTGTACTATGCACTTTTGCAACAGCCTCTGAGTTGAGTGCGTCTGCCCCTATACCATAGCTTGTCTCAGTGGGATAGACAATAATGCCGCCGTCTTGCAGGACTTCCACCGCTTTTTCAAGAGCATTTTCTTGTTTTATTACTTCAACCAATTCAAATCCCACCTAAGATAAATGCAAGTGCAAAAAAATTGTAGAGCATGTGTGCCACAATAACAGGGATCAGGTTCTGATTCTTTTTGAACCATAAAGCTAGAATTAAACCAAGGACAAATGCGCCTGCTACTTCTGCGTAAGAGAAGTAGAATGCGTGTAGCAGTGCAAACACCGCGGTTGATGGGATAACACCAACTTTGTTTACCAAAAAGCCTCTAAAGAAAACTTCCTCGGTGAAAATCCGCACGATCAAAAAGTATGCTAGTAGGAGCGGTGAGAAGGTTGCAATCGCTCCAATTCCCTCGGCAACATTCGCCAGATCATTAACCTGGAAAAAGCTGAATAATGCAGACAGCGCAACTGCAGTTACAACAAGTACTGCGAAAAGTACAATAGTTTGTTTTGCAAAAGATTTGATAGCAATTTTTTTGAACCCCAGATTTTCCAAAGCAGGCTTTAAATCCGAGACTTTCTTGTTCTTCAAACCCATTTGTCTTGAAACAAATGAGATCGGGAACAGGAAGAAGAACAGGTCTATCAAAAAATCTATTGCAAACTCAATCATTTGTCCTTCCACTCGGTGTATGAGCATTTACCGCAGTGAAATCTGTCAGCGTGCTCAGCCATGAATACTCCGGCTCCACACTTTGGGCAAAACCTTTTTTCTCGAGAAGCCTTGTCCCCCTCACTCTTGTAGTAATCGCCTTTCTTTTTTATCTCGTGCTTCTTTCTCTCTCGTTTTCCTTTTCTTTCTTTATCTTTCATTGGCAAAATTATTCACCTTCCTTTTTCTCTGGAGCTGGCTCGGCCTCTTCTTTCTTTTCCTCTTTGGCTTCCGCAGGCTTTTCTTTCTCTGCCTTTGCAGGTGCTGGGACTTCTGGAGCAGCTTGTCCTGCTTCTCCTTTCTTGCCTTTCTTAACACCAATGTTTCTGCCAACCATATATTTTAGTTCGGTTTTCTCAAGTTCTTCCACAGAACCGTAAATTCTAGCGGTTCCCTGAACCTCTTGTGAACCAAAGCCATGTGAGAGTTTTACAATAATAACCTGCTCCGGTTTCACGTTTTGGAGTGCGGCAATCTTCTCTCTCACCTCTTTTCTTGATGGAGGAATGTTGGCCTCCTCAACATCAAAACTTACTTCTGTCCTCTTTAGTACAACGTTTTCACTCTTATCACTAATATTTATCTTCATTTTACCACCTTTTCAATAATCCTTATCTGCTTAGCTGTAATGCATACTTTCCAGTTGAAGTAATTCCCATTTTTTTTGCGATTTCACTTTTTTCAGGATCAGCTATCACAACATAGCCTCTCCAGAAGGTAGTGAATGTACTTGCACCGCAGTTTGGGCACTCTTTCTCATCTAGTACAACTTTCCTGCATGCTCTACAAGCCTTTTCTTTAGCCATCTATTTCACCTATCCCTTCTTCTCCTTCTTTTCCTTTACCGGCTCTTTAGCTTTTGCCGCGTCCTTTTCTTTTTTCTCATCCTTTTTTGTCCAACCCTCTTTTCCAAGGAAAGGCTGTCTCATTGTCAATCCGATTTTACTGTTCTGAATGTTTCCCTTTAACGAGATCGTGACAATCCTTGCAAGGCCCTCATCCTCGACAGTAAGCTTTCTCCCTGTTTTCTTTCCAATAAAACCAGGCATCTTTGCGTCATAATTAATGTAGTCGTCCATTATTTGGCTCACATGCACCAATCCTTCAATAGGGCTTATTCGCATGAATGCGCCAAACTCAGTTATCTCTGTTATTGATCCTTCCACTACTTCGTGCATAAGTGGTTTGTACATCAACAGCTCAAGCTCAGTTCTATAGTACGCTGCGCCATCCCCAAGGACAATTTTGCCCTCTCCGACTTCACCTACTCCTGTTACTGCGATAACAAGTCCAAGATCCTCATCAACTACACCCTCATACTCTTCCTGCACAATCTTAAGGATTGTATCTTTTAGTTTTCCGCCAAAATCTTTTGGTGGAACCCTTACTTTTTCGTTTACATTCACCAGAAAATACATTTTGTCACAACCTCACTCTATTTCTATTAGTTTCTTTCTCTTTAAATAAATATTTTTTGCTCCAATTTCTTTTATCCTTTTTCTTAGCACGCGATCGTTTGATGCAATCCAGAACCCTTGTTTTGCCATTTCAACCAGGGCATCATCGGCGTTGCGCGCTCCGGTTTCAATAACTTTCACATTGTTCTTTTCAATTGCCTCAATCACAATGCTTACATCACTTTTTTTCTTGACTCCTTCTTTTGCCATTTTTTCCAATTCTTCCAAAACTTTTTTTGGAATAACAAATTTTATGCGGCCAAATCTTTCTATTATTCCACTCAGAACATCAACTTTGAACCGTGGAATCGCCAATAACATGTTTGTGTCCAAAGCAATTCTTTCACTGGACAATGCCAAAGGCAACCAACCTCCATCTAGTGGCTTCTCTTTTGCTCAGCGCAATCTTCTGGCCTTTCTCTACTACAACCGAGTTGTTTAAAGCCACAGTCATAGAATTGTTTGCATACTTTGTAACTGTTCCAACTGCAGGCATTGTTCCCACGGTCAATACAATGGTCTCATTTGTTTTTATATTGGCACTCTTGGTACCAACAGCCCTCTCCACTTGCTCAACTTTCAAATCGAGTCTTGTTACTGGTTTGGACACTTTTCCAGGCAATCCAATAACCTGACCTCGCATCTTATCATTTTGGGTTATCACTGGATCTAAAAGTGTTCCTATTGCAATAAGGCCACCTGCATGAGCCTCCTTTATTGGCCCTGAGGCACAACTTACGCTTACAACCGTTGTCTCAATAGGCTTTCCATTTGGGCCGGGGCTTATAAGTATATTATCGCCTTCCTTTACTTTTCCCTGCAGTATCGAACCACCTAGGACTCCCCCCTTGAGCTTTTCCAGTTTTTCACCAGGCTTGTTTATATCAAAGCTTCTTGCGCAGTGCATTAACAATGGTTTTTTCAAGTCAAATTTTGGCGTCGGAATGCTTTTCTCTATTGTTTCTATTAGGAGGTCGATGTTCGTTCCAAAGTGTGCGGCAACAGGAATTATTGGTACATCTTTGTATCTGTTCTTTTCAAGGAAATCGTTTATTGCTTTCATGCTCTTTAATGCCTCTTCTTTGTCCACCAGATCAATTTTGTTTTGTGCAACAACAAGGTTTTTCACGCCTGCAATCTTAAGGGCAGTTAAGTGCTCTTCTGTCTGTGGTTGTGGGCATTTTTCGTTTGCTGCAATCACAAGTACAGCTCCGTGCATTAGTGCAGCGCCGCTTAGCATGGTTGCCATCAAAGTCTCGTGTCCTGGCGCGTCAACAAAGCTTACTGTGCGAAGTTTCTTGGCTTTCTTTCCGCAGATTGGGCAGATCTCTTTGTTTATGTAGAACGTGCCCTCATTACACTTGGCGCACTTGTAGAAGGTAATGTCCGCATATCCAAGTCTAATTGAGATTCCTCGCTTAAGCTCTTCGCTATGCGTGTCTGTCCATTTACCTGTCAGGGTTTGAGTCAAGCTCGTTTTTCCATGATCGACATGGCCAATCATGCCAATATTTAGTTCAGCCTGCGTTGCCTCAACCTTTTTTTCTTTCTTCGCCTTCTTTGGCGCCTTTGTTTCTTTTTTCTCAGACATCACTTTTTACCATTTTACTTTTTGACTTTGCCTTTGATGCTCTTGGCCTCTTCAGCCAACTCCATATTTCCCACGTTCTTCAAAGATTGTTTTACCATTCTTTCTTTTGCTGACTCATCAGTCTCTTCTTTCTTTTCTTCCACTTCAACAGTCTTGAAGAACTCTTCAATCGCTTTTGAACTGTGCTTTGTAACAACAAGGTTTAACTGCATTATTTCCGCACTAACCGTGTTGCCTCGCGCACTCTTTCTCTTTTTTTGCCCCTTGATCTTGGCTTTGAAGCCAACACCGTGCTTCATCAAAAGTTTTTTCCTGCCGCCTCCCTGCAGGCTCTTTATCATTGGAAAACCTTGTTTGTCACTACCACCGGTAATTTTTCCTTTGTAGCCAGTCAATCCAATTATTCCCAGCTCTATTTCGTCGCCAATGGTTTTGTTCACAAACACTGCTTCCTCTGTTTTTTTGGTAAAAGATTTGCCGCTCTTTGGGTCGGCTATTACTATGTTCATTCTGCATCCTCCTTTCTTTTTTCAACGATTTCCTTTATTTCATTTAATAATTCCTGTTCATCCTGATTCAGTAGGCCCTGCAACTCTAGGATCTCAGAGAACTGGTTTCTTGGAATATAGGATAACAGCACTTGGTTTTCCTCAATGGTTCTTCCAACAACGGCCTTGTCAATGCTTACTGCTATCTCTTGACCCTTACCCGCTTGCTCAATGCTCTCGTTCTTGCTCTGTAATCCTGTCACACTGCCAATAATCGTTCCGTCTTCTCGCATGAGTCTGATTCCTTTCTTTATTTTTCCCTCTAAAACCTTTACGCCTATCACAGCAGGTTTGCTGTGCCTGAAAATAAAGCCCGTTAAGAATCTCATTTTAACCGGAAGAGTAAGGTGTTGTAGGGCCTCTTTCTTTTTCTGTTCTCTTGTCTCGTTTGCCCAGGCTTCATAATCCTCTAAGAGCTTGTAGACAACTGCCCCTGAAAATATTTTCACCTTCTGCTTCTCTGCCTCTTCTACCGCTCCTTCATCTGTCTTAACATTAAACCCAAAAATTACTCCTTTGAACTCGTCTTTCTCTCTTACACTGCTTGCTTCCATCACATCGTTTTTTGTTATATTTCCAACATCGGCCTTTTTGACTTTCAAACTCTGTTTCTCGAGTAGGAGGGTAAGGGCTTCCAGTGCACCAAGGGTATCTGCTCTCAATACAGCTCCAACATTCTCTGTCTCAATCTTTATTGACGCCAGCTCCTTTGCAATAACATCTTTTTCCAACCCTGTCTTTACAACATTTACTGGTGCGCCTGCCAAAGCCTCATCAAGATTTGGTGCAGCTATCTTCACACCGCTTGCCGCATGAACTTCTTTAACAGTATTAAACCTATCTCCACTTTCCCGCATTTCGCGTAGGGGTTTCGGTTTTAACAATGCGCGAACCTTTGTTTGGATAACTCCTGTGCGTGTCCCAAGAACAATTTCGTCATTAATCTTTATCATTCCATCATAGAGAATTACATCAACTGTCTTGCCAAGCCCGCGTTCTTCTTTGACCTCTATTATGGTTCCTTTGCCTGCATCGTTCTCACTGATCTCTAAATTTTTCTGCAAGAATTTCTGGCTCAAACCGGTCAATAGCATAAGTATTTCAGGTAATCCCTCACCAACCTTCGCGCTTATTGGCACGATTGGAACTTGTTTTGTAAAGTTTTCACATCTGTCAAAGCGCTCGCTTTCAAAGCCAAGTTCGAACAGCTTGCCCACAAGCTGGTAAATTTTTTCATCAAGTACATTCTTTCCTTTCTCGCTTTGCTCCGCAAGGTTTTTGCTGAATTCCCCTTCCTTTGAATTCCAGTCGTGCAGCAAATCAATCTTGTTCAGTGCGACAATGAAAGGAGTCTTGAATGATTTGAGTATTTCGATTGCCTCAAGTGTTTGTGGCTGAAGTCCTTGTGTAACATCAACTATCAGGACAGCAAGATCAGCAATGCTTCCGCCTCTCTCCCTTAAAGAAGTAAATGCTTCATGTCCAGGCGTGTCAATAAAAAGCAATCCGGGAATGTTCACATCAAAACCGTATTTTTTTAGCAAGTGATCGGCAATATTTTTCACTATGTGCACGGGTACTTCTGTTGCGCCAATATGCTGTGTTATTGCCCCTGCCTCTTTTTCAGCTATGGCTGTGCCTCTGATTTTATCCATCAATTTTGTTTTACCGTGGTCGACATGACCCAGCACAGTAATTATGGGCTGCCTGATCATTTTGTCCTCACTCCAGTCCTGTTGAACCAAAACCGCCTTCGCCGCGTTGTGTTTCATCCAGTTCATCAACCTCTTCAAGTTCTGCTTTCTCTACTTTGTTGAAAACCATCTGGGCAATCTTCTTTCCTTTTTCAATCTTGAATTCCTCTTTCCCATGGTTCACAATTATTACGCCTATCTCTCCCCTGTAACCTGCATCGATTGTTCCAGGAGTATTCAGTACTGTCAAACCGTGATTTAAGGCAAGTCCACTTTTTGGACGAACCTGCGCTTCAAATCCCTCTGGCAAAGCAATCTTTATTCCTGTTGGAACAAGAGCTATTGCTCCCGGTTCAATGCTTGTCTCTTGGGTTGCATAGAGATCTACGCCAGCGTCTCCGGCATGGGCATAGCCTGGCATTTTCACGTCTTTGCTCAGTCTCTTTACTCTTACCTTCAAGTTTTGCACCCTCATTTCTTCAAGTACTTTTCATCCTTGCTGTAAATCCAGTCGAAATTCATTTTCTGGTATGTGTATATTTCATCTTCCTTGAAGAATCTCTTAATTTCCTCTTCGGCCTTTTCTTTGCTCTCGGCCGCGTGCACCAAATTGTTTTGGTTGCTGACACTGTAGTCGCCTCTGATCGTGCCTGGCTCTGCTTCCCTACCTTGAGTAGACCCAATCATTGTTCTCACGACGTTTACAATATCTTTTCCTTCCAGAATAATGGGAATTGATGGAATACTTGTCATATAGTTGATTAGACCCTTGAAGAATACTTTGTCCTTGTGTTCTGCATAGTGCTCTTTTAGCACATAGGGTTGCAACGTAACCATTTTCATTGCGGCAATCTTCAATCCCTTTTTCTCAAATCTCCTTAGGATTTCTCCCACAAGACATCGGTTTATTGCATCAGGTTTTATTATTACAAGAGTTCTTTCCATTCAATCACCTTTTCTTCTTTTTCTTCTTGCTTCCTTTTCTCTTGGCTCTCTTGGCAGGCTTTCTACCTGTCTTTTTCACAGCCTTTTTCTCATCATGATGGAACTCAGTCCACTTGGTTGCATGAGGACTTCTCTTTAAGGATAGCATGTTCTTCTGGCACTTGTTACTGCAGAAGAAGTAAGCTGTTCCATCCTTTTTAGCGAACAAAGTTCCACTACCTTTCATCATTGCTTTTCCACAAAACGAACATTTTGCCATGTCATCACCTTGTCTTTATTTCCTTGGCTTCTCTTTCTGTGCTCAGCAGGATAACTATATCGCCCATCTGGACGTTTCCCTTAATGTTCCTTCTCTTTACCCTGCCTTGGTCAGGGCCTTCCATAACTTTGCACAGAACCTGGACTATTTCTCCATGAACGCCGGTTCTTTTTATTATCTCCACAATTTCTGCTGGGGTTCCTCGATCCATATCAAATCAGTCTCCTTTACTTCCTAAGGTCTTCCAGCTTCTTTGTCAATTCCTGCAAGTCGCTCTTGGCATCTCCTTCTTCAACTATTGCGATAGAAGCGGTTCCAACACCAATGCCTACCCCTTCACCCAAGTCTTTCTTGGTTTTAACATAGCTGAAAGGCACATCTTTCTCATTGCAGATCAGTGGCAAGTGCATTACTATTTCAGCAGGCTCAACATCACTTGCGATTAAAACAAGTTTTGCGCTGCCTCTCTCAATAGCCTTTGTCACTTCGTTTATTCCAATTCTTATTTTCCCGTTCTTCTTTACTTTTGCAATTAATGCAAGCTGGTCTGTCATCAGCTTTTCGGGTACTTCAAACTTTACAAAATCCACCATCCGAACACCTCCTTAGAATCCCAATATAGGGCTTCTTCATCGTCATCGGCGAAAAAAAGCAAAATTGCTATATTTCTTAAAATAATTACCCCGGGGAATGTTTAAAAAGTTAATCAAAACCCCTAATTAGAGGCTTTTACAGTAGTATTTCACTGTTTTCATTCCCTCAGTTGTGGGCACTGTAACATTCCTCAGACTATATCCTGTGGCCTTTGGAAATTTGTGATATAAAGAGTCCCGAGTTTCCGGCTTTACTGTTACCCCTCGCATGTGAAAGTAAGAATCAGTGCTTGGAACTATTGCAACTCTTTCAAAACCAGCGCGCTTGCACTGCCCCTCAACTTCTGTAACCCACCGCTTCCACCAACCAGTATAACGCTTTTTCACTGCCCTTGCATCCGCTCTCATCCGCTCGACTTTCTTTGCTCCCCAGTGTTTTGCAAATCTTTCTCTTGAAGGCCCGGTGGTTATTCTGAAGTATTCATCTCTAATCTCAATAGCCTGAATAAAAAGTGTCGGTTTTTTCTCCCTGCCCACAAAGGTAACCATGCCGCCAACATATCCTACAGCCCCTCTTGCAGGCAGCACAAAATCCCTTGGCCATTCATAGTGGTCAAGTCGCCGCAGCAAAGTATGCTTTTTCACCTCGGCTTCGGTAGGGTAAGCCATGAATCTTACTGCAAAACCTGCCCAGTCCTTGAACCCATGCATATAATCTGCTCTAAATTCATGACGACGAATCTGTACTTTGCTTAATTCCTCTTCTGCCCTAGCTATAGTCTCAAATCCCAGTACAGGCTTGAAAACCATTTGAATTGCCCCGCCTTTCTTGTTCTTGCCCCAGGTCATCTTTCTGCCTTTAAAGCGGTGCAATGCCTTAACAGCGGTTAGTGTTTTCGCACCCAACGTGCGCTGCAATCTGGCGGGAAAATTCTCAACTTTTAGAGCACGCCTTTTCTCGTTTATGGACTCTCCAAGGTTCACTCGCCTCTTGCTTTTCTTCATTTTAGGCATAATCACATCTCATTTATGTGCAAACCAGAGCACAACCCTGTTTTCCTGCACTGAGTCAATTCTGCAAAATCCGAATTTGTCAAGCTGTATAATACTTCCCTCTTTTTCTTCTAAGAGTTCCTTGGATGCAAGGCCCGCCATCTTCTTTCCATCAGGCATAACTAATTCAATATCAATGCTATCTGACAACCATCCAACAACTTCTTTTCCTGTGTTGGTTGTTCCAACAAATTGCCCGAAAATTTCCAATGGGTCCTTCTTGGTTATCTTAACATTATATTTCTCCCTTAACCTGAAAACACTTCCAACCTTGAGCTTCTTTAGAGTTGCAGAGTCAACAACAAATTGTTCTGTGCCATCGGGGGCGTAATCCACGCTAAGCCTTACAGGCTCTGCAATAAAACCAATACGTTTGACATCTCCAAGTTCCTCCTTGTTCAAATCATGCAGCCTCTTTGCATCGATGCTTACTCCTGAACTCTTTACGCCAACATCTAAAATGGCTTTTCTTAGCGCACTAGCCTGAAAACCGCGCCTTCGCAAAGCTTTTATTGTGCCAAGTCTTGGGTTATCCCAGCCTTTGTACTCACCCTTTTCAATTCCTTCCTTTATCTTGCTTGTGCTTAGGACAGTGTCAGCCAACTTAATCCTTCCAAAGTGGAAGCTGTGGGGATAGGTCCACTTAAAATAATCATACAAAAATTCTTGTTTAGTCTGATTCTGCGCATGTTCTTGTCCCCTGAGTATCAGTGTTACCCCTAGCTCATGATCATCTATTGCTGAAGCAAAATTGTAGCTTGGCCAAACATGTTTTCCTTTGCTTTTTGGGTTTGGATGCACCGGATTGTCAACAACTTTTGCCGCCCACCAATCCCTAATACTTGGATCATTGTGATTCAAATCAGTTTTAATGCGTAAAACAGCTTGCCCTTCTTTGAACTCGTTGCTCAGCATTTTTTCAAATCTTTGCAACTGTTCTTTTGGAGAAATATCGCGGCACTTGCAGGCCTTTTTTGCCTTGATAAGTTTTCTCCATTTTTCCACATCACAATCGCAAACATATGCATGACCCTTTTTCAGAACTTCTTTCATATATTTGTAGTAAATGTCAAGCCTGTCCGATGCAAAGTATGTTTCCGAAATCTCACAGCCCAGCCATTCAAGATCTTCCTTGAATATTGCTTCCGCGTTCTCAATAGGCTTCTTTATTTTTGGATCGGTATCATCAAAGCGCAGAATCATTTTTCCGCCATAAATCTTTGCAAACTCATCGCACAGTATTGCGGCGCGTGCATTCCCCAAGTGAAAAGGTCCGTTTGGGTTTGGCGCATATCTTGTTACAACTGATTCTTTTTCAGCCCAATCCAAGGTTGGGAGCATTGAATCTTTTTGCTTAGGCTTGAGCTCATAGCTTCCTTCAAACTTTTTGTACTCTGCCTCAATTTCCTTCTTCCCCAAGGCATTTACTTTTTTCACAGCCTCAATTATGCTTGGCATAGAATCTTTGATATCCAAATCAGGATGCAGGGCTTTCATTTTGCCCACTATTGCGCCCACATCCGCTTTTCCCTCATGCAGGAAAGCGTTCTTGATTGCGTACCTGTAAGCGTCTTCTGTTAAGGACATAATTACCAGTATTAATAGAAGAAGAAAAGGCTATAAAATGCTTTTCTGCTTTTAGTCCGGAAGTACTGGCGGTGTCATGTAATCCATTGCTCCGCCTAGTTCACATTCCTCTGCAGCATACACTATCAGAACATTACCTACCTCGCTTGCCTGTATTTTGCTGTCCAAGGTTAGAAACTGCTGTGCTGCCTCGCTGCTTGACGGCTGGTCCCAGTTCTGGGTGTATCAAAACCAATAGGATGTAAGTTGTTCGCATACTAAATTAAAGCAGTTTCTTGTATTTAAAGCTTTTTGCCCTGTGTCCAGAGCTTGTCAAAGTAGTGTTTTAGCGCGTTTGCCATTGGCTTGTTATCGTGCCAAATTGTGAAGTGATACTCTGGTTGTTCACTCTTGAAATCGCTTAGTGCCATTACAACTTTTTTCCCGTCGATGATAAAAGCATTTAACCCGTGTTCAAAGTGTTTGGCGTCCTTCACACTTTTCTTTACAAGTGTGTTTGGAAAGTGGTTCAGCATTTTGATTACAACATTTTTCTCTTTGGCCTTTGTGATTGCTTCGCTTAGCACATTGTGCTTGTCGGTAATTTCACTGAATGCCATCACATGGTTTTCTGCCTTTTCTATTTCCTGGCTCAGAATCTTTTCAAAGTCCCGTGTATCCTTTACTTTCATCACGGTTTCCCCACTACCAGGGATTTTTGACTGTTCCATTGCAATCAGTGAATCGGCAAAGGTCTTTGCCTTGTCTTCAATTGCCATTATTTCTGTTTTTTTGTCAGTAATAAGGCTGTCAAGAACTTTTCTTGCATCCAAAATCCTGTATTTCTTTGGACGACCGCGAATTTCTATGACAAGATTTCTTTTAACAAGCTTGTCAAGAACATCATAAACACGAGTTTTTGGGACTTGTGAACGCCTACTGATTTGTGGGGCTTCAGCCTCACTCAAACCAAATAGTGTTGAAAGAGTTTTACTTTCATACTCTGTAAGACCCAAACTTTCAAGTAATTCGTTTAAAGAAGATCCGTTCATTCAAAAACCCCAAAAGAGCCTCTATGCTCCTTTTTCAATATAATATAGCACTTTAAACTATTTAAATTTACCTTATAGGGTGAAATAATGAGTGTTTGCGCTATTCAAAGAATATTGCCGCATATCCAACAACACTGCTCTTATCTTTTGTTGTGCTGGCTGAAGTAGTATACTTTAAAAGCCTGGCTTTCTTCAAGCCATTCTTCTCACAGAAACACATTGTGGCAATTATGGGGGCAAAACCACAAATACTAAGGTTTTTTTCCATCACGAGAGCATGAAAACCAGTATAATCCAGTTTTTCAATCAGTTTTATGGCCTCTTTGTCCTGTTTCTTTGCCTCTTGTTCAGGGATGAAATGTGAGAAATCACTGCTGGCAACCACTCCAACTTCATTCCCCCCAATGCTCCATATTGCGCTTCCCAATTTTTCAAGCTCGTTGATTCTGTGGGTCATAATGGTTATTGGAACTATCTTTGCTTTTGGAAAAAGAAATTGGATAAATGGAATTTGCACCTCCAAACTGTGTTCTTGGATGTGGGCCAAATCATCCATTCCAATTCCAAGTTTTTCAAGTAGCTTGTTCCGCATTCTCAAGTCAACCGCGATCTTGCCAAGCGGTGTCTCCCAGTAATCTGCATCGCTTACACTTATTGGGTTGCCAAGCCCTGTGTGGTTCGGGCTGAGAACAAAAATCGTCTTTGTTTTCTTGAGGGCGCTAAACGCGATTGCTGCAGTCTTCCCACTGTAAGCATATCCTGCGTGCGGTGCGATAATACAGTTTACCTTTTTGGTTTTTGGGATTTTTGCAAAGAATTCTTTAAGTTGTGTTAGAATCAGTGTTTTTTCTCCGGGATAAAAGCTCCCGGCAACAGCGGCTTCTCTAATTTTCATCTACTATCTTTCTTGTCATAACTTCTTTTATTATCTCGCCTTGGCCTTTCTTTCCTGCTGTCTTCGCCTTCTTCGCCGCCTTCTTTCAATTCGTATTCAAAGTCCGCGAGCTTGTCGTCAAACTCTTCATCCGTTTTGATTGAACCGTTCTTTTTGAGTATTTCTCTTGCCAACAGCCAATAAACCAGTGCAAGGCTCTTTCTTCCCTTGTTGTTTATTGGGATTATCAAATCAATGTCTCTAAGGTAATTATTTGTAGATGCCAATGCGACAACAGGGGCCTTTACTTTTATTGCTTCTTTTACCGCCTGGTTGTCAACTTCGGGATCTGCGACAATAACTATGCTTGGCTCAATGAACTCTTTTCCAAGGGGATTTGTAAAAGTTCCTGGAACAAATCTACCGAGAATTGCTCTTGCGCCAATGGCTTTTGCAAATTCTTTTGTTGGTTTTTGACCATATGCACGCCTGCTTACAATAATCGCTCTCTCCAAATCAAAACCGGAAATGAACTCGGCGGCAATTCTAATCTTCACATCTATGTTTTCCACGTCAAGAACATTCAAGCCGTCTTTTCTTTTTTTGAATATATATCTCTTCATATCTCCTGTCTTGAATTTTGTGCCGATATGTGCACCTGTCTTCAAGTATTTGTCCAATGGAACTAATGTATTTTCAGCCATGTTATCATCTCTGGTACTTCATGATGTCGTCTATTAGATCTGCCTGTGTGAAAACCATTCTTCTGCAACAGTATCTTTTCACGCCAAGCTCATCCAGTGCTTTCTCTGGATTTTCTCCTTTCTTAACCTTTTCTTCAAAGGCCTCGTAAATACTTCCAATTACTTTCCCGCAGGAAAAACATCTAACAGGAACCATCATTTTTAACCACTCCCATTTACCTCTTACTCTGTTGTTTTTTCTTTCTTGCACCTGGGCCAAGCGGTTTCTTACTTTCTTTTCGCCTGGCGTCATCAACAAGTAATAATCGATCATATGCAAGGAACTTTTCCTTTAACTTAGCGTCCTTGCTAAAGGTTACAAGGGCTTTTGCTATTGCACCTCTTGCTGCAACAGCTTGACCCATAAATCCTCCGCCACTGATTGTAACATCGATGTCAACGGTCTTTGCAACCTCTCCGGCCAAAGTCAAGGGCTCTTCAATAAAGGTCTTTACCCTCACAGGGGTTATTGTCTTCAAATTTAACTTGTTCAGCTTTATTTTGCCGTTTCCCTTTCTTATTACAGCTCGCGCTACAGCGGCCTTCTTCTTCGCCTTAATATTAATGCCGGTCTTTCTTTTCTTCTTTTTCTTCTTCTCTACCATGTTACCACGTTGCTCCCAAAAGTTTTGCAAGGGTTCCTAATACCATGTATTTCTTACTCTTGTCCACTTTTAAGGAATCAAGGTTCTCGAATTTTTTGTCTTTAAATTCTTCCGGAACCGCTATAAACACTTTTACTCTGTGAAATGCCTCTTTTCCTGTTGTCCTCTTAGTTGGCAGCATTCCTTTGATTGCTCTCCTAAACAGTCTGTCAGGCATCCTAATTGCCTTTGGGCCGTGCATTGGATTGCCTTTAACCGCAAGGTTTATTCTAGTTTGGAATTTGTGCAGCAAATCCTTTTTGTTTCCTGTGAGTATTGCTTTCTCTGCATTAACCACAACAACTTCTTCACCTTTGAGCGCGTTTTTTGCGCAGAAAGATGCAACTCTTCCTACTATGAGATCTTCTGCATTAATCAAAATCATTTTTTTTATTCACCTAACCAATAATTGCAATATCGTTTGTCTTAATTTTCTCGTTTATGGCATCACGAATGCTGAGTGCTTTTCCTTTCTCTGAAATCTTCTTCTTCGCGGCCTTGCTATATTCCAAGGCAATGACGTTAATTGGTTTTTCCAGAGTTCCAAATGATAAAACTTTTCCAGGGACGAGCAAAAACTTTTTGCCCAGCTTCTGGTTAACTTTATTCAACTTCCAAACATTTACCGAGACGCGCTGTCTTCTTGGCTTCACTATTCTTTTGGCTATGTCTTTCCAAAATGCTTTCTTTTCTTTTCTGCCTGTTTTCTCAAGCAGGGCAACTGTTTGTAAGACTTCTCCGTTCTTTGGACCTTTATTCTTCAATCAAAACACCATTTTTCTTATTTTTTCTTATATTTTTTTGCAGGAGGGAGGATTCGAACCCCCGAAGGCACTAAGCCACAGGATCGCTTCAAACCCGAGTTTCCAGTTCTTGGTGAAACTCCCTTTCGAGAGAAAGTTTCCTTAAGTCCCGCCCCTTTGACCGCTTGGGTACCCCTGCATCACTCCTATTTTACCTTCTTAAGTTCTTTTTCAAATTCTTTTACTTTTTCTTGTAATACTGAAACAGCCTTGTCCAACAGCTCTTTTGTTGTCAGGCTTCCTGTTGATTCTATTTCAAATGTGAAAGTCTTTTCGTCCTTGTCATCCTGTTTGTAAGAGATTACTGCGGGCTGCCACTTTGTGTGCTCTTTTCCACTCATCATGACTGCAGTCATCTCAAGTTTCAGCGTATGTCCTTTCCCTAGCTTCACAATCGGGATTTTCTTATCCGCTACTTCGACTTTTGGGTCTGTACTCTTAATATCCTTGCTGTACACCATGCACGGTCCTTCTTTCTCAAGTACAAGCTTTAGGCTTTCCCCTGGTTTGTAACCTTTTGCACTAGATTTTATTGGCAGCATTCCGAGTCTGTGTGAAACAAACTCGTCAAACATCACTGAGTCATTCTCATATATTGCAACATTTTCTACTGCAAGAGTTGGAACATCTCGCATTACTGTTCTCCTTATGGAGTTGACAAATGAGGGGTTAGTGTCCTTTACTTCCAAGTATACTACACCTGTTTCTTCACCAACTTTTTTTACCGAAACCATAAATAACACTTCCTGCGTATTTTTTTATTTCTTTTTGCCCCTGAATCTCTTCTTTTTCCTACACCCATCATGCGGGATAGGAGTAACATTCTCAATGAACTTTATAATCAAACCGTTTCTTGTAAGACTTCTAATTGTTGCTTCACTTCCCGAACCAGGGCTGTTTGATTTGTTTCCGCCTTGCCCCCTCACTTTTACAATGACCTCATATATTCCTCGGTCCTTTGCTTTCTCTGCAATTGCCTCTGCGGCTTTCATTGCAGCATATGGGCTTCCTTCTTTGTGCTGGGCTTTCACAACTTCTCCGCCAGAACTCTTTGCGATTGTTTCTGCGCCTGTCAAATCTGTAAGCAAAATAATCGTGTTGTTATGTGAAGCATAAATGTGAATGATTCCCTTATTTGTTGCCATTCTCTTTCACCTCTTTCTTATCCTCAGCTTTTTTTTCCTGCGTTTCCTCTTTGGTTTCTTCCTTTTTTGGTTTCTTCTCTTTCTTTGCCACTTCTTTTAATTTCTTTGCAGCTTCTTTTTTCTCTTTTGCAGGTGCAGTTTGAGTCTCTTTTGCCTCTGGCTTCTCCACTGCTTTGGCTTTTTCCTCTGCTTTGCCCTTTGCTTCTTCTATAGGCTTTGCCTCTTCAAACTCTTTCTTAACGTCTTTCTTTGGTTCTTCTTCCTTTGGAGCAAGCTCCATTGGCTTTCCATAATAGCCAATCTTGCTTTCTTCATCAACAGTTACAAGATAACTTGGGCTTGAAACTTTCTTTCCATCAATTGCAATATGCCCGTGAACAATAAATTGTCTGGACTGGCTTATTGTGTTTGCCAATCCTTTTCTCATGACAATACTTTGAAGTCTTCTCTCCAGGAGACTGTCTGATGAGAGTGTCAAAACATCATCAAGAGTTGCCTTCTCGGTCAGGAGGCCAAGTTTTGCAAGGCTTGCCAGTAGTTCCTTTTCCCTTTTGAGTCTTTCCTCAAGTGGGCGCGCCAAAAGCTTTCTGGCATTCTCTCTTTTCTTTCGTAGGATGGTTTCGACCCTCCACAATTCTCGCTTGTTCTTCAAACCATAGTTCCTAACTACTTCTCTTTCCTCGTCAAGTCGCTTCTTATCGAACGGCTTCTTGGGTGTTTCGTAGTGTTTTTTTGTTCTTTTCGGGTCGCCCATTATTCATCACTTTCCTTGCTTAGCGTCTTTCTTCATTACTCCAACAGCACTACCTTTTCCTCTGTGTGTGGACTTGGTGCGCTGACCTCTTACAGGTAGGCCCCAGCTCAATCTTAGTCCGCGGTAGGATTTGATTTCGTTGAGTCTCTGCAAGTCTTTTCTCAGTGTAAAGTCCAGGTCAGACATTATTATGTGGCTGTCTTGTCCTGTTTCAAAGTCTTTTCTCCTGTTAAATGTCCAGACAGGCAAACCATGCTTGCCTGGGTTTGTAACGATGTCCTCAAGTGTCTTGTCAAACTGTTCATCCATTTTTCCCAACTTTGTTTCAAAGCTTTTTCCTGTTTCTTTTTCAAATACAATTGCCATACTTCTTGCGGCGCGCTGTCCAACTCCTTTGATGGCTTGGAGTGCTCTCCAAATTGGAAGTTCTCCGTTAAGGTCCTTTCCGGCTATCCTAACGATATATCTAAGGTCTTTGTCCATAGCCTTTTTTTCTTTTGGTTCTGCACTCTTTTCTTGGTATTCCTTTTTTGGTTTCTTCTCTTTTTTGTCACTCATTCAAATCACTCTTTTAAAAGCCCTGCAATATCCTTTTGCGAAATACTCTTGTTAACTTTAACAACCTTGTTCAAGGGTATAAGATGTCTGAAGCTGCATTGCTTTTTCTTAACCTTTTCCCCAATAACAGTTGCAAAGCTTTTCTCTTTATCAAGATCTAACACTATGACTTTTTCACCGGTTTTTCTTCCCGCGGTTTTCACGCAAACTGTTCCTACTTCAATTCCAGTCATGCTGAGTCCTCCTTGACCCCTAAGTATTTTCGCAATTTCAAATCAACATCCTTAATTTTTTTCAAATCATTCTCAACTTTTGCTTTCTCCACTGCAACAATTCTGCGGCACTTTGTACAAAGCACTCCGCCGAACGGAACGCTTGGGCGCCTCTGTGTTTTGCTGAGTTTTCTGACTTCGGAATCTTTCTTTCCATGTGGAACGCCCTGCAGTATTCCTCCGCAGACTCCGCACTGTCGTTTTGAAGTCTTTTCTCTAACATAATATTCTTTACTTCCCTTTGCGCTTCTTCGCTTCTTCTTCTTTTTTGTTTTCTGTCCCGGTGAAGTCATTTCTATTCCTTTCCTAATACTTTCAATACCATGTTCAAAACAATTCCAATACTAAATGAAGTATAAATATACCACCAAAGCCAACTTATTGCGCTTGTTATCTCAAAACTTAAATCCCTATGTAGTACTGGTACGGCCATTGGAAGCTGTATTAGTGCGCCTGAGTAAAGATATCCCAGTCCCCAAAACACTCCCAAAAATATTGGCATGGAAACAACCATGTGTTTCATTGTTCCCTGCATACTTTTACTCATAAGCTCTAACATTTCTTTTTGCAGTCTCTCTGCTTCAGCCTTGCTTTGCTGATCCTCTCTTCCAACAAGCTCCTTGATTCTTTTCTGTTGTTCTTTCATTTTCTCCTGGCTTGCTTTCATACCCTTTTTGTCCATGAGTTTTCTCTGCAGGATCTGGGAAATGCCACTCATAACTAGAGAAACCAATGCAATCTCTAGCATTACATTACCGAAAACCATTCAGATACCTCCACGGTGGGAAAAACCCGCTTTTAAAAGCAGACTTAAGAGTATAAGATTTGTTGAAGCAATGGAATATAAATGCTTTGATACCACCCTTTCAACCCCCCATAAACCTTCCGAGCATTGGGTGCATCTCGGCAAGCTGCTCTTTTGCAAGTTCTTCATAAAGTCTATAAATTATTCCAACCGTTAGCAGTATTCCTGTTCCGCTGGCAAGGGTTCCAAGCGCCATGTTCCCAAGCCCTGCAAGCAATCCAACGAAAATTGATCCCAGTATAACTATTGTTGGAATATACCGGTCCAAAACTTTTTTCACTATTCTTGGATCTCTTCTAAATCCGGGGATATACATTCCGCTTCTCTGCAATTGTTCTGCAACTGCTTCAGGGCTCTGGCTTCCCATCTGAACCCAAAATATTCCAAAAACAATACAAAATGCGATAAGTAAAATAAGATATATTACTGCCTGGAACATCTGTGGGGCCATTGTACTCAGGGTAACAAACAATCCTTCGGCACTAATCCTAAGAAGTATCTCTTGGAACAAGTTGAATGGGCTGTCTGTTGCCCACGCCGCCAAACCAAGTATTTGCCCAAGTATTGGCACGCTTGTTGCGAGCTGCGACCAAAGCTGTATGTTGATGAATAATGTTGTTGCAAGAATAACCGGCAGATTTGAAACATATAGAAGTTTTACTGGAAATCGACCTCCAGTTCCTCTCCGGCCCATTGTGATTGGTATGTTCACATGCATTCCTTCAGCAAACACTATAATCGCGAAGATCGCCAGTGCAACAATTATTGGCAGGAGCAATAGGAAATTTGCGCCAGTTGAAAGTGATGCTACAAACTGCAGTAGAACTCCACCTGGATCGCCAAGACCCACTGCCGGTCTGAATATCTGCCAGAAGAATGTTCCTGCCACTCCCCCCGCAATAAACAATCCAATGCCCGAACCTATTCCATGCTTGGACACAAGCTCGTCCATGTAAAGTAGAATTATGCTTCCAAGTGTAACCTGAAGTACAACAATCCAGAAGAATCCTCCTTTTGCAAGTAGTTGTCCACTTGCAACAAGTGCAAGGCCCTCAAAAAAGCACAGTGCAAGCGCAAAGAGCTTCTGCAAACCTTGGAATCTTGCTCGATCTCTTTGATCTGAAAGATCAATATTAATGAATTTTCCTCCAACCAAAAGCTGTAAGATAATAGATGAAAGTACAATTGGACCGATTCCGGCACTAATAAGTGTACCCATATTACTTGCGATAATTGTCTGGAGTTGCTCCCAGTATGCAAGTCTCTGTGGTACAATACCCATGAGAGAAATCTTTCCCATTACAAAGAATAGCCCTAGAGCTACCGCACTCCACATTATTCTCTTATTGAGTGGGTTTTTTGTCTCCGGAGGCTTCACCTCAGGGAGTGCCCTGTAAACTGGCTCGAGCATATCGAGAAGACTCATTTCGTTTTCTCCTCCACGTCCTCAGTCTTTTCTTCTTTTACTTCCTTGAGTACTGAACCGCTTGCCTTAAGCTTTTCAAGTGCTTTCTTGCTTGCGGAAACGTTCTCAAAAATTATTTTTGAAACAAGTGTGCCTCTGCTAACAATCTTTGAAAAACCAACTTTTTTACCATCAACAATTATTTCCGTTCCCTTTTGCTCAATTTTCTTTGCGGCAATCCATCCTGGGAGGAATTGTTCTATCTGGTCAAGGTTTAATGATGCGCCTCTTGGCTTTCCAATAATCTTTTTCTTCTGTGTACCAAATTCTCCAGAATACTTGTTGAACTTGTGTTTGTGTGAACCTGCTCTGCCTCGTCCGCCCCTACTTCCGGCTCCTCGCCTGTTCTTTGTGTCTCCCTGTCCATGGGTTCTGTGACCACGAAGCGTGTTCTTCTTTTTTCTTCTTCTTACAGTCATCTTAATACACCTAAGTCATTTTTTTGATCAAAGCATTTATGTCATCGCTTCTGTATCCAAGAGCACCGCCAAGATGATGTGGCTTTTTTATTCCTGCTCTCTTGTGTCCTTTTTTTGGAGGACTAAGTCTTATAATTGGTTTCAGTCCTGCTTTCTCCAAGGTGGTTTTTCCGTCTAGAAGGCTTTTTGCAAGCTCTTCGAACGAACCGATTTTATTTTCCTTTAGGAAAGATTCATCAACCCTTTTGTTTCCTGTCAAGCGAGCTCTCTTCTTAAGCATTAAAGCGAGTGTGACCTCATTAATGTCTCCCCAAGTCAGAAAGCCCTGGGCTTTTTCAAGCATCTTCTTTTCGCTCTCTTTAACCAAAACAAGGTGATTGACTTTGTAAAGCCTGAGTAGTTCTAGTGTTCTCTTAATCTTTGGATTAAGGTCAACTTCTCCCCTGAGTCTTATTGCAGCAAACATTCCTTATCTTCTCTCCATCTTTTTGGTTATTGCATTGCTCGCTTTCATTTTTGTTGTTTTGCTTAGAGCGTCAATTGTTGCCCTGATAAAATTTAGTTTTGTTGATGTTGCACCCGTTACTTTGCACCAAACATCAGACACTCCTGCAAAGCGCAACACATCCTTTATGTTATCCCCCACAACAAGGCCTACGCCTCTAGGTGCTGGCAAAAGAGTTATCCTTGCAGCAGCATTCTTTCCACTTACTCTGAATGGCACAGAGTGCTGTATACTACAGGTACACTCCCAGCTACCGCAGCTTCGCGCAATCTGTACAAGATTAAGTTTTGCTTTTCTCGCAGCCTTCTTTACTGCAGGCCATTTCTCAGCGTCTTTTGCTGTTCCAAGCCCGATTACTCCATTTTTATTTCCAACAAGAACGGCTACCCTGAAAGAGAATTTTCTTCCAGCTCTAACCACTCTTGTGGTTTTCTTAACGTCAACAACTGTCTCTTCGAGGTTAAGCAGTATGTCAATTATTTCTGGTTCTTGAACAGGCGTGTTCTCCTTGAAAATTTCCTCTATGGAGGTTATTTCTCCAGCTTTGACCTTTTTCCCAAGTCGTGTTTTTGGGATCCAGGCTGTTAGTTCCTTCTCTTTTTCTTCGGCCGCTCTGCTTGCTCTAAGCTCCGGGTCCATTGGGGTTCTTCTCATTTCTCCACCTTCGTTTCTTTTCCGCTGTCTTTTGCTATCTTCTCTTTTACCTCGTTGAACAGCTTTGTAAGTTCCTTAACATTTATTCCTTTTTCAATATATTTTGAAAAGTGCTTTTTCAATTCTTCATCGTTCAAACTTTTTGCATAATCTTCAATATGTTTTCCGCTTGCTCTTTCCTCGCTTGGCAGGGCGGTTTCCTCAAACTTTACATCAAGTCCATTATCTACTGCGCCCTTGAGTGCGGAGAATATTCTGGAACCATGAATCGGCGTATTAAACCCGATATCTAAAATTGCCTTGTTTACATTGCTCTTCTTTGCTTTGGCGGCTAAAAGCATTCCTGTAAGATAAGCACTTGGCAAATTCTTGCCTGAAAGCCAGCCAAATTGTTCAAGATGCTTGCTTGAAACATGGACAAGTGCTTTGTCCCCTTTTGGTTCAAAAGCAATAAGCTGTAATACAATATGCTTGTTTGACTTTCTAACGCACATTCTGGGCAAACCACTCTTTATTGACGCAAGTCTCTTTTTGTAATTTGTCTTGCCCTCCTTTCTTCTTCTGAAAGGAACTTCATAAGTGCTAGTTGCTTTCATGCCTTCTTTGCCTCCTTCTTTTCTTCAACATAAGCTATGAGGTAGTTCTTTCCCCTGAAATAATTTCCTTTAATCATTCTGTAAAGCTTGCTGTAACCAATTTTTTCAACGGCCTTTGGGCTTTTTTCTTTGAGTTCCTTAAGCGTTCTTCTTTGAGCACGAACCTTCTTCATCCAGGTTTTCTTCTCGTTAACCCTGGTTTTCTTGGTTCCTTTCCTTTTTCCACTTCCTTTCTTTCGCCCTTTTGATTTTTTTTCTTTGAGTTTCCTTGCTCTTGCTCTGCTTTGGCTCAATGGCCTTCTCTTTCTAATGACTCCCTCGGTTACAAGTTCTCGCACGTCCTCTTTTGTCATGACTTCCGCGATTCTCTCGGCTTCCTCAGGGTTAAACCAAACGCGCTGTACTCCTGAACCAAGTACGCTTGCCGCAATTCTCTTAACTTTCTTTAAATCCATTCCAAATTCACCCGTTCAAAACCGTCAAGCCAAGTTTATCGGCTTTCTCAACCAAAATATTTCTCTTTCTCTTTCCAAGTGTTTTGGCAAGCATTACCGCTGCGTTCTCAATGCTTGCAACTCTCTCCAATTCAGCTTCATTATTTACAAGAATCGCGTTGTAACCACTTGGGTGCACTCCCCGAATATCTTTTGCAGTCTTATACCCTGTTTTTGGATATAGTCCGTCTTCCTGCTTAAAATAAATGTCAATTCCCCTTGGTTTTCTCCATCTTTGCCACTTCTTATTTGATATTCGCCTAATGCTTCTGTTTCCAAAACGACCTCTAAACATCACTTTCTTTTTTCCCTTAATTTTTTCAGCAATGGCTTTCACTTCTTTGCTCTTCGACTTTTTCGTTGAAACTTTTTTCTCTTTTTTCGCCTTTGCTTTAACCGGTTTCTTCTCTGTTTTCTTGTCCTTGGTTTCCTTAACCTTATCTTTTTTCTCAGTCGTTGGCGCCTTTACTTCCTTCTTTGTTTTCACAGGCTCCACTGTCTTTTTCACTTCTTTTTCTTTATTTACCGGTTTCTTGGCAACTTTTTTCTCTGTTTCATTTTTCTTGATTTCAGCCATTATCTACACCTATTTTCCTTTACTCACAATAAATATGCCATCTTGAAAGATTCGCCTGTCGCGGTTCTTGACTTTTGTGGCGCTCTCCATGTTTGCCGCAGTCTGCCCAACGGTTTCCTTGTCAATTCCCTTCACAACAACATCCTTACCTTTTATGGTTACCGTTGTTCCGGATAGTATTTTTGAAAACCTTGGTTTTTTCTCCCCGGCAAAATTATTTATCTCAAGCACATCTCCCTTTACATTAACACTCATTGGGAAGTGGCTGAACACAATTGTAAGATTATATTCATACTCTTCCTGAAGACCCTTTGCCATGTTCTGCAAGTGCCCGACAATTGTCTTGAGGCGTGCATTCATGCTTCTTTTGGCTGGAGTGGCTTCAACTTCAAGACCTTTATCTGTTTTCTTGAACGAAATTCCCTTGGTTTTGAAGACCCTGCTGTTTTCCTTGCCGTTGGCTTTCATGGTTATCTCACTGTCTTTTATTTCGAGTTCTGTGCCTTCTGGCAACACAATTTCCTGCTTAAAACTTTCTTTTATCATAAAATTGCCTCAATAAATATATGCGAGCAGTCTTCCACCAGTTCCTTGCTCCTTTGCCTCACGGTGTGTTACAACTCCTTTTGGTGTGGAAACTATCAACAATCCAATGTCCTTTGCAGGCAGGTAACGTTTCTCATATTTCTCAAACTCACTCTTTTTCACGGCATACCTTGGCTTTATCGCTCTACACTGGTTTATCTTTCCAGTTAGCTCTATCCTGTAAATGCCTTCCCTGCCATCATCAACAAACTCGAATGTGCTGATGTAACCCTTTTTCTGCATTACCTTTAGTATCTCGCCCAAGAGCTTTGACGCAGGTCTAAAAACACACTCTTTTTTAGAGGCCACATCACTGTTCTTCAGGTTTATTAACGCATCTGCAATTGGGTCTATCATTGTCATCCATCTTCACCTTCTTTAATCATATTTTTTAAATCCAAGTTTTTCCGCAATATCCTTGAAACATCGCCTGCAAACGTTCAAGTCATATTTCCTGATAATTGATTGCCTCGTCTTACAAATACGGCATCTCCTGTTCTTCTTATCTTCTCGGATATCGCGCTTCATTCTACTCTCACTCCAAAGTGTTTCTGCATGAACTCGATTGCGGCTTCTTTTCTTACAATATGGTTCTTGCCAACTTTCTTTCTCTTCTGTTTCCTCATTTTTATTCTATAACCTGGCCTGGCCAGTGTAACCAATACATCAAAGCCTCTTATTCCAAGTGAAGGATCATACTTTATTCCAGGCATGTCAATGTATTCATGAATTCCAAATCCAAAATTTCCCTGTAAATCAAAATTTTTCTTGCTCAATGTGTTGTCCTTTGCATCCAGAGTCCGTTTTAGGAACTCAACCGCGTCATCTCTTCGCAGCACGACTTTTAGCCCTATTGGTAATCCCGGTCTAATCTCCCACTTTGGCTGTTTTACTTTACATTTGGTTTGAACAGCCTTGCTATTGGTAATTGTTTCGATAATTTTTTGAGCCCTCTTCATTTCGTCTCCACTTTGGCCTACACCCATGTTTACAGTGAGCTTCTCCACTCGAATCTGCCTCATGTTGTTAGACTCATTCATTATCTTTCACCTTAAGACCAATATCCGGTTTGCTTTCTCCAATCACAAAAATGTTATCCACAACTGTTAGGAAACTACTATCTTTTTCCTCAAGTGAAACAAGCTTTGGACGTTTCATTGTTCCTGCAATGATATCCTTTACTTTTGCTGTTTCTCCAGAGTGCTCTCCTCCGACAATATAAACAATTCTTCCTTTGTCCAACTTTATCTCTTTGAGAATCTTGTTATCCGACAAAGAAACCAATATTGAATCAAAGGGCTTGAGATCGCTCTTCTTCTGTAACAGGGTTTTACCATCATTTGTCTCAAGCTGGATCATTCCTTTCTTCACAGTTTTCTTTCCAATAATCTTGCACAGCTTACTTGCAGTCTCTTTCTCAGTTATGGCTTGCAATTCAAAGCGCCCTTTCTTATCAAGCATTATTCTGAAATATTTCTTTGCACTCGGAATACTTATAATATCAAACAATCCCACTGGAAATTTTGTTGATCTCCTGATAACTCCGTTAACCAAAATGGCTCCTGCTGACAGCGCCAGCTTTGTTTCCTGCATGTTATTTGTTAGCTCCATGAGGTCTCTCATGACAACGCCCAAGGCCATGCTCTCACGCCCAGTGTGTGCTCCCGGCATTTCTTTCAATAGCCAAGTGTGTGCTTTTCTGCCTATTTTGACAACTTTACTAGCACTAATTCTTTTTTGGCTTTTTCTTTCGCCCTTTTTCGCCATCATCATTCACCTTTTTTACAGTTTTTTTCTTTTCTTCTGGCTTTTCAGCCTTCTCTTTTTTCTCTGTCTTCTCGACTTTCTTTTCTTCAGTTTTTTTATCTTTTTTTGTTGTTTTTTTTTCTTTTCCAATTCTTCTTGCATCATTCTTGTCAATGCTTGTAATCATGAGGTTTGAAGCATGCAGAGGAATAGGCCTCTCGCTTCCATCACCCTTCTTTACTCCAAGTTTTTCAATGAACACCTGTAATTTATCATAACTTATGTGTGAAACTTTTCCCTCAAAGCCCTTGTTACTCCCGCGCATTACCTTAACCTTGTCGCCCTTTCGAAGTGAAAGTGCTCTACTACCAACACTTGCCCTCAAAGCCTGACTCACATTTGAAGCTAGGTTCTTTTGCCTTTTGTGCAAAGGCATTTTGTAGAAGAACTTTCTTTGCTTCTTTGGTTTGCTTGATTTAACATTCATAAAAATCACTTCATATTACTGCTGATGCCAGTCCCGCAATTTTTGGCCATCGCTCGCCAACTTCTTTGGCTACTACTCCCTTTACTTCACTTGCTTTTGGCAATCCTTTCTCATCCACTAATACAACCGCATTATCCTCGAATGCTACTCTTGAACCGTCAGCTCGTCTGTAAGCGTGTTTTACTCTTACGATAACTGCTCTTTCAACTTTCTTTCTCACATCAGGCCTGCCTTTCTTAATTACAACAGTAACCATATCCGCAATTCCTGCTTTTGGAAGAGTCCTTTTCTTCCCATGATAGCCGATTGCGGAGATTATCTCAACTTCTTTTGCTCCACTGTTGTCTGTACAAAAGCACCTGCTTTTCTGCGAAAGGCTTCTTGTTACACTGGAACCGATTGCTTTCATTTCTTCTCCTCTTTGGTCAAAATTTCCATTACCACAAAACTCTTTGTTTTACTGAGTTTTCTTGTTTCTCCAACCCTAACCATGTCATCTTCTTTTGCGTTAATGCATTCAGGGTTATGAGCATAAATTTTTGAGCGGATTTTTTTATATCTCTCAAACTTTGGCAAATATCTTACAAGTTTTCTTTGCACTGTGACTGTTTTATCGGGCTTGGCGCTAACAACCTTTCCGTCAAATACGTTGCCACGAATCTTTATGTTTCCGTGAACTGGGCATCTTGTATCATTGCATTCCGTCATGCTCTTTTCCTCCAAGCAAACTTTGTTCTGTCCTCTGGCCTTGCCAGAATCTTTTTTCCGTCAACTTCAACTTTTTCATTTCCAATAACTATTTCGAATACGCTCTCCACTTTCGGTACTCTACGCAGTTCTTTTCCTGCTTCCAAACAAATCAAATTTTTTGTCTCATCCACTATTAATCCCTTCAAACCAATTCTCGACTTTTCTGTTCCACCAACAACCTTTGCTTTCAGCCCAATCAATTCATGTGCTGTAATGTTCTCCTTTGTTATCCGGTAATTTTTTCCTTCAAGCATCAATCAATTCCTCTTTGAAACCTTTACTCAGTAAAAAATCTTTGACTTTAGCCCTATGTTCTCCCTGCAAAATTATTTCATCGTCCTTTGCTGTTCCGCCGCAAGCCAGTTTTCTTTTAAGTTCCTTCATTATTTCTGTCGGATTAACACTACTTTCAAGACCGCTCACAATTGTTACCACTTTTCCAAACCTTCTTCTGTCAGTCTTGATTTTTATTTTCTGCTCTTCTTTTGCTATCTCCTGACAAACACATAGGTTCTGTGGCAAACCACATTTTGGGCAAATATCATCCATTTTCTACTCGTCACCTCTATTTTTTGTTTTTCTTTATCTTTTCTTCTCTCTTTTTTGCATTTAATACGGTAAGAAGCCTGGCAATGGTTTTCCTGACACTCTTTATTTTCCCAGGGTTATCTGGACGTGTGCCGCCTGCAACAAGAGCTTTTTCACGGGCCAAATCTGCCTTAAATATGGCAACTTGCTCTTGTAGGGTTTGTTCACTCATTGCTTTAATCTCGTTAATCTTCATTCAAAAAACCTTCATTCTTTTTTCTTTTCCTTCTCGCCTTTTGCCTTTTTTTCCTCGATTTTGGCTTCTTTAGCCTCGTCATTTTTATTTGCCTTGTCATCCTTGACTTCTTCTTTCTTCTCAGTCTTGTCCTTTTTCTCTTTTTTAGGATTCTCTTCTTCTTTCACTTTCTTTTCCTTCTTTTCAACAGGCTTTTTCTCAACTTTCTTTGCTGTTTTCTTCTCGTCCTTTTTAGTTTCTTCTTTATTTCCAGCCTTTTCCTTTTTCGCTATCTTTTTCTCTATTTTTTCTTCTTCAGCTGTCTCTACTGTTCCAACTTTTTCTTCTTCTGTTTTTTCTTCAGCTTGCTGTTTTTTGGCAATCGCTTCTTTTATGTCAATCTTATCCGGGAAGACAACTCCTGGTCTAATAATTCTAAGTTTTATTCCGATCGCGCCTGCCTTTGGATATGCACTTGCTTTTGCATAGTCCACAAGGCTTGTTTGATCTCCAACCTTTTTCATGTAACCCTCTGCGACTCTTTGCTTTCTCTTTCTTCCGCCTTTTCCGGCGAGCTTTCCTGATAAAACTAATTCTATTCCTTGGGCGCCTGCACCCATAACATCTCTAACTGTTCTAAAGGCAACACTTCTCCAGCTGTAGCCTCTCTCCAAAAGTGAGGCCATTTTGTTAACGATTGCTGTTGAATTTAAGTCTGATTGCGGGGTTTCCTGTATCTCTAGTTGCGGGTTGTCAACTCCAAACATGTTTCCAAGGACCCCTGTTAACTTCTTAATGTTCTGACCCTCTTTTCCGATTGCCAAGCCTGGTCTTGTAACCTGCAAAACTATTCTTGTAACAAGCGGTGTTTTCACTATTTCTAGCCCTGTGAAACCTGCTCTGTTAAGTTCTTTTTTGAGATAATGTTCTATCTCAATCTGTCGCATTCCCTGCTTTATGAAAACTCTTTCAATCATTTTGCTTCCCTCACAATAACTTCTATGTGCGTTGACTTCCTTCGCCTTCTTTTGCCCGAGATTCTTCCCTTTGACTGGAAACTGTATCTCCTAAATCCTTGTGATGCAAAAGCATGGGCTATTAGGAGGTTCTCTGAATCCAAACCTTTGAAATCTGCGTTAGCCTGAACACTCTCTAACAGTTTTATGAAAGCATTGCACGCAAGCTTTGGGTATCTTCCTGATTTTACTCCGCTCTTACTTTCTCCTTTTCTATGTGCAACTTTTCTGTTATACTGTTTGAGCGGCAGGAATTCTTCTTGTGTAGCAACTCTACCCAAGAAAGCGACTGCTTTGTCAACTCGCTTTCCTCTTATCTCGCGGCAAATTTCTGTGGCATATTTGGTTGAAACTCTGCTGTTGGCTGAATAAGCTCTTGCAGAGTTCGCTGTGCCAATTTCCGCTTGATATGTTTTCTTAACCATGTCATCACTTTCTTGCCGTTATTGCTGTACTGCTCCTTGTTGCACCTATTCCTGCTTTTCCGTGCATAAGCTTCTTTCTGGTCATAACCATTTCACCCAAACGGTGCCCAAGCATCTCTGGCTTCACTTCAATGGTTTCAAAACTGTTTCCTCTATGAACTGCGATTCTGACTCCAACCATTGCGGGAATAATAATAATGCCTCTCTGGTGTGTTCTGATAACTTTTGGATTTTTTCCTTGTTTTAGTTCATCCTTTGCCTTTTGAACCTTTTTCAAAAGCTTTTTGTCCAGGCCACGTGTAATACCTCTTCTCGCGCTTGAAGTTGCCAAAGCCGCAAACTCATTCAATTCCATTGCCTCTAATTCCGGCAATGTTTTTCCTCTGTAAGTGAATTCTTTCTTTACCATAATCTCACCTTAGTTTTTCTTTTTTCTCCCTGTTCTTCTTGATGCAATATTACCAACCTTTCTTCCAGGATGTGCATGCCTACTGGTACTCTTGCTTCCTCCGGCATGATGTTGTCCACCACCGAAAGGATGTGCGATTGGGTTCATTGCAATACCACGCACAACTGGGTATGGTCTTGATCTTGATTTCATTCTGTGCCACATGTTTCCTGCTTTCACAAATGGTTTCTCTGTTCTGCCTCCGCCGGCAACACAACCTACTGTTGCTCTTGAAAGCAAATTTACTGCCATGCTCTTTCCGCTAGGCATCTTTAAGTTTGCGCGCTTACCGTCCTTTGAAACAAGTAGTGCATAACTTCCTGTTCCTCTAACAAACTTGCCTCCGTCTCCTGGAGACTTTTCAATGTTAAATACTGGGCAGCCCTCTGGAATGTTTGCAAGGGGCAAAGCATTTCCAATTACAATACCTGCGTCCTTACCATATTCCACGTGCTGTCCTACTATCATTCCTTCTGCAGTAACAATGTGTGAGATCTCGTTGTTCTCAAAAAGCATTTGAGCCATAATCGCGTCTCTTCCATTTTCCTTAATCAAATTGATAACCTGACCTTGTAGCACGGATTCCTTTTGCTTGTTTTCATAGGATACATAGGCTGATTCAAGCCCGCGTGCCTTTGCTTTGAAGACAGAGGTTCCTCTTCCCCTTCTCTGATGCTTTAATCTATTACCCATTTACAATACACCTAGTTTTGTTGCTATTTCATCTGCCTTAAATTTCTCGTTAATCTTGACAATTGCTTTCTTTCTTCCCTTTCGATCATTAAGAATCTTTACACTGTCAACTTTGATTTTATAATTCTTTTCAACTGCGTCCTTGACCATTGCCTTATTTGCCTTCATGTTCACGATAAAGCAAAGTTTGTTCTCTGTTTCAATCATGTTTATGGCTTTCTCGGTGATGAGAGGATATGTAACTATCTCGTACTGTGCAAGTTCTGTTTTCTTCATGCCTTTTCACCCAAAGCCTTTAACGCATCCTCAGTCCAAACAACCAGTCTTCCTGGCTCGCAGCCTGGTGCAAACAATTCAACATTCAAACTGTCAACACCACTTATTTCTACGCCTGGAATGTTCCTCGCTGCCTTGTAAACTTTTGCGTTATCCTTTGTAACTATCAAAATGCTTATCTTCTGCTTCTTGGTTCTACCGCGCTGCTTTCCTTTTCCCGCACGTGGCCTTCTCTTTGATTTCGCGTTCTCCAAATCCACCAAGATATTCAGGGTCTCACAACTCTTTGTAATATCCTTGGTCTTCTCGAAATCTGCAAACTTATCTTCAACAATAATCGGCAATTTAACTTTTTCATCCAGCACATGCCTTTTTTCAACAAGCTCCCTATTTATTGAAGCACCAATTGCGCTTCTAAGAGCCTTTCTCTTCTCTTTCTTGTTTATCTCCTCTGCCTGAACCTTCTCGCTCTTTGGCGGATGTGCTCTTACTCCACCCACAGCTTGTGGAACCTTTCCAACTCTTCCATAAAGCAAGTGTCGCCTATTCTTAAATCTAGGGAGCCTTGCTTTGCCAACGTTAGTTGTTCTCTCTGACTGTGGCAGTGATCTCTTTCCACGCTGCTCAGCAGTATTGTCCCTTCCAGCCTTCTTTTTTGTGCCCTTTGGCTGTTTTCTCTTGCTTTGAATGCTTAAGACAGCTCGTTTTATGAGCTCTTTGTTCAATGATTCATCAAAAACCTTTGGAAGCTCTATCTCGCGCAACTGCTTTCCTTCAACACTAAATACTGCGGCCTTCATTTCTTCTCACCCTTAACAGCAGCTTGTATCTCGTCTGCAACACTCTTCTTCTCTACTTTCTTTTCCTTTTCAATCTCTACTTTATGCAGGAGCTTTTCATCTGTCGCAAGGTTCTTTCCTGTTTCCGGTCTTGTTGCAATAAAATCGATTCCCTCTATCTTATGCTTTTCACCAGGCAATTTTCTATTGTGCTTTCTGAGTGCGATAACTCTTTTCGAAGGGCCTGGAATAGAGCCGGCTAAAATAACATAATTGTTCTTCACAACCCCATACTTTGTAAATCCGCTTGCAGGATTAATTCCCTCTCCGTTCTCTCCGAGCCTAAGAATTTTTTTGTTGCACTCTGTTCTAGTCTGGTAACCCATTTGTCCTGGGCGTGCAACAGTCCACATTACAGTGCTTGGGTTCCAAGGTCCAATTGAACCGACAACCCTTCTTTTCTTTGCCTTTGGCCTGTGGACCTTTACACCGAATCTTTTCACAACACCTTGCATTCCTTTTCCTTTGTCAACTGCTTTAACATCAATAAACTCGAGTTCATCAAAAGCATCTCCAATTACAACATCTTTTCCAAGAACTTCTTTTGCATAAGTAATCTGCTGCTCAACATTTCCGCTTAGAGTAACTTCCATTATATCTGGTCTTTTCTTTCCAAAGCCGCACAATCCCGGTTGGGTGTGTGCAAGCAGAACAATGCTAACAAGCTTTTCTTTTGCGGCATCAAGGTCTGAAAGAGTTTTTGCTTTCGTGGTTTCCTTCTTGTCCTTCTTCCCACTTTTCTTCTTAAAATTAGTGATTTTTTTCAACAATGATTTATCAGGCTTTTCAGCAAGAACATCAAAGCTTGCTGCAAGGCCATAGCTCTTATCAGATTTTGCATAAGCGCGGATTCCAAATACTTTGAGTGGTGGAGTTTCAATAACTGTAACAGGGATGTTTACTTCTTGCCCGGCTGTTGCTCCCTTTTCATGAGCGTCCTTTCCAAGAATATGTGTCATACCAACCTTGTAACCAAGAAATGTAATTGGCTTTGAAGTTTCTCCCTCTGCAACAGTAACAGTTGGTGTGGAGCTAAAGCTAGGTGTCTCACGCAGAGCCCGCTTTCTAGGATAGAAAGCCAAGCTTCCCGAACGGGGCTTATGCTTTTTTGCCATTTATTTTACACCACTATATTTACGACAGATACCATTCTGCCGTCTACAATGCAAAAAAAGCCAATCATTGGGATCCAAAAAATTGGTAAGATTGGCACTTACATCCAGGCCGGTTTGGCGCAGATGCAGTTTGCGTTCTGAATTAATACTTTCTAAGAAAGAAGGTATTTAAAGCTATCTATGAACCCCTTTCTGAAAAAAAAGAAAGGGCTTTTCAGTTCCTTTTTATTTTTGGTGAAGCTTTTTTTTAAAAGGTTCATTTGAAGAAACTGAAAGCTTGCTGTATGCTGTTACTTAAAGCAACTACTGGTTGTTTGTAGAAAGCAACTGGCTTTGGCTTAGCTCTTACTGTTCTCTTTATACTAGTTTTCTTTATTCTAGCTGCAGGAGCCTTTCTGACCTTTGTCTTTCTCTTCATAGCCTTTGTAGTTCTCTTTTTCGCTGTTTTTTGCTTTGCCATAGTATATTCACCTCTTTTAGAGTTGTTTAGTTTTTAAAAAAATGAGTTCTTTTCCCTCTTACTTGAGAAATGTTTGCTTCTTTGTCTTTGGCTGCTTGCTTGCAACGTAAAAAGCGTAAATCAATGCTACTGCTGCAACAAGCAATAGGCCTGCGTTGACCGAGTTTGCTCCAAGAACTGCGAATGCGGTTCCCGCGATTGCCTGTAAAACGTCTTCCTGCTCTTCTTCCTCAGGCTCTACGCTTTCCTCTTCCTCTTCATCATCCACTGGCGCTTGCACAGTGGTTGAAACAATTCTTGTGCTCTTCTTTGTCATGCAGTTGTATGTTTCGATTTCGTAATTCAGAGTGGTTGGGGTATTGTTAGCGAAAACGCTTATAGTGTAATTATCTTTCTTGAATCCTGCGGGGATAGAGAGTAGTGAAGGTTCTACTTCCAAACCTTCTCCCTTAAATCTTATTGTTGCCCTGTAAGCGGTATTATTCTCAATATTCAAGCTAATCGTGCTGCCTTGCTGTATTGTCTTGGTTGCAGGTGCGCTAAAAATGAGTCCTCTGCAGTAATCACTGTATCTTGGGAGTGCTGGCACAACAAATTCTGTCTCTTCTTCCTCTTCAACAACTTCTACTTTGAAATCCTCTTCGTTGCCTGAAAGCCTACAACTATCCCCGCCCTGAAAATGGCCTCTAACGGCAATATAAGCCTTATAATCGTCAATCTCCGCGTCCTCGTAAGCCCTTACTTTTACGCCTATGGTGCCAACGGCTTTTGCAAGTATCTTTTTGTCATAACCGTTGCTCTCTGACCTAATCTCGCTGCTCCTGTCATAAACGTCAACAAAATCAACGTAGAATCGCTCGTGTGAATTATTCTCTAAAACAAAGTTCTTTGTAACAGTGTCTCCTCTTTCAACTTCAAGGTTTGAGATTCCAATATCAAGGTCGCGGCATTCTCCGCCTCCAACAAATTCTCCGCTTGTGCCATCCTCTATCCTGACTGTGAAACTGTCTTCCTCTGTAGCACTAAAAGAGCAGCTGCTTCCTGACTGGAAATGTCCTTTTACCTTCACTTTTACACTAACAGTTCTATCGCTGCTTACTTCCTCACTCTCAAGCCTTAGTGTAAGTTCTCCCTCGTCATCAGCGGGAATTGAAGAATCGTGGTCATCAACATCTACATCAAGCAGACTTGATGATTCCACTATACCAATGTCGTCAACATAAAATCTCTTGTTTGAATTGTTCTCAATCCTAATATCTTCGAATACAACGTCTTCCTCGTCCATTGTAACGTTGCTTGCCACAACCTCTATGTCAGAGCACTGGTTGCTCTCGTTCTCAACAGTAACATCAAAGTATTCTGTGCCAATTGCACTAAAACTACAGTATTTGTCGTCATCAAAGCGGCCCCTTACTTTCACAAAGCCCTCGCTTCCATGGTTGCTGCTTACAGAGAAAGCCCTTATTTTTATTTCAAGGTCTCCCTCATCATTATCTCTTATTGTGTTGTCATAATCTGAAACCGTTACAGTGAACTTGCTTGAACTATCTCCTGCATCTATTTCTGTGATATCAAAGTCTTCATCACTTTCATTCTCAATTGTAAAATCAAAATAGTCTGTTGTGCTCTCTTCAATGGAAACATCATCTAACCTAATGTCAATGTCGTTACAACTAGCAGCATAGCTAAGCATGCTGAACAGTAAGAGGAATCCAATTGCGAGGTGAAACTTCATGCTATAAAGATTGCTACAGAAGAAGTATTTAAATGTTTCTATTTAACGTTAATTAGTTAATTAATGGTTATTTTTGAGTACTATCCTTTCATCACTGCGAGTGGAACATGCTTACTAACGCTTTTTCCAATGCCTGCAACTTCCACACTCTTTATGACTTCATCAACATCCTTGTAAGCTTCCGGCATCTCCTCGGCCAAGCCAGGCAGTGATGCACCCATTATCAGTTCGCCTTTTGCCTCAAGTTCTTTCTTAACTTGCTCTCCGCGCTTTCTTCTCAGTGCTTCATGCCTTGACATTGTTCTGCCTGCTCCGTGCGCCAAACTCCCAAAGGTCTCTTTCAAACCTTTCTCAGTTCCAACAAGCACATAGGATGCTGTTCCCATAGTTCCGGGTATAAGAGCGGGATGGCCGGTCGAAGTAAAATATTTTGAGTTTTCTGGTCTGCCAGCAGGCATTGCTCTTGTTGCCCCTTTCCTGTGCACCAATAGCTTCTTCTCCTTTCCATCAATAGTGTGGGTTTCTTCTTTTGCAACATTATGGCAAATATCATAGAGGAGGTCCATTCCAAGCTTCTCGGCGTCTTGCCCTAAAACTTTTTCAAATACTTCGCGCACCCAATGCAGTATTACCTGCCTGTTGCAGAAAGCATAGTTTACAGCGCACTTCATTGCCTCCAAGTAATCCTGGCCTTCCTCACTGTTTATTGGCGCACAGCAGAGCTGCTTGTCAGGAACACTAATACCATACTTTGTCATAGCCTTTGTCATCACATTCAAATAATCTGTGGCAACCTGGTGTCCAAAGCCCCTGCTTCCACAGTGAATCATTATTGTAATTTGCCCCTCACTCAATCCAAATTTTTTTGCAATCTCGCTGTCAAATACTTTGTCAACGCGCTGTAATTCCAGGAAATGATTTCCAGAGCCAAGCGTGCCGAACTGTGGCATTCCGCGTTTCATGGCTTTGTCAGAAACCTTATATGCAAGTGCGCCATCCATTTTACCATTTTCCTCGGTGTGTTCCAAATCTTTTTTCCAGCCAAATCCTTTTTCAACCACGTAGCCAGAGCCTTGTTCAAGGGCCTCTGCTAATTCCTCTTTATTTAAACGAAGCTTGCTTTTTTCACCCATTCCAGCCGGAACAGCTCCAAACAATGAATCCAAAAGTTCTTTCAACTTTGGCCTTATGTCTTTCTCAGTCAAATTGGTTTTAACAAGCCGCACGCCGCAATTGCTTACCACAAAGCAGTTTGCTATGAAATTGTGGTGGTCGCTTGCAACATTGAAATCATAAACAGGTTCGTTGAGAGTTATTTCTTCTTTTGAAATTATTTTGTTCCAAACTTGCCCGGTTTTTCCTAATCCTCTTGTCTTTTCCTTTATAAATTCGCTAAATTTTGGCGATTTAAATGCTATTCTCGGGCCTGTTTTTCTGTCGCCATAAATTGACCTTTCAACAAATCTCAAATTGCAACGTGGATAGGCCTTTTTGGTTCTGTAATAAATGGCCTTTGCCCCCAGTCCTCTTTTGTGCAATCTTTTGGATTCGGCTTCACATTCTTTTCTTTCTTTAATTATTTTCTGTTTGAGCCTAAGGTATTGCGCTGCAACCAATCCGAGAAATTGTTTCTCTTTGTTGTATTCGAACCCAATTTTTTCAAAGAATCCGATTAAATTGTGTCCGGCTGATGATATTTGCAGTCTCAATCGTATGGATTTTTCACCTTCCTTGTTCACAAACTCATCTCTCTCTCGGATAACGCCGCTTTTTATTCCGAATTCTTTCAAGAGTTTTGCTATTTGTTTGATGAACTTTCTCCCATTTGCAATATTTGCTTCCCTTTTATTCATAGACAATAATGGGCTTGCTATATTGAAGCCATGCCCTGTTACGCTACTTGGGCTGCTTAGCTCTGCCCCAAAAAAGCTTGCCAGATAGAGCCTCTTCATCCATGGTGGTGTGCTAAACAGCCATTTTGGAACCTTGCACTCTTCAATTGTCTTGTTTCCCGCGGTTGTTCCCAGGCAAAAAAGCAGTGTGGCAAGGGCGCTTGATCCTGTTCTTATAGAATATTCCGTTCTCTCAAATTCAATCGTATTGTAAGCGGTTTTTATTGAATGTTTTCTTTCTCTTTCATGTACTTTTGATATTTTAAAACCCGCGCTTTCTCCGTCTTCTCGTATCTTTTCCAAGTCAGCTGGTTTGCCATAAAAAGCAATTTGCCCAGCCCCTTTTTTTGAAAAGCTTAAATGCCCGTCTCCTTGAATAAAACCAAGCAGTTTAATCAAGTAAGGCAGTTTTTCATTGTTTTCTCTTAGGGGCAGCAATTCTTTCTTTTCGAGTATTTTAATAATTTGGTTTAAGCCGTTTTTGTTTCCGGGATATTTGGCCTCAATGTCTTTCCTGTTTACAATTATTCTGTTTGAAGGTTCTTCAAAACCGACTCCTTCAAAGGAATAAACTGAAACTTCATCGCCTGCTTTCAATTCTTTGAGTTTTACCATTCCTTTTTCTGTGAAGAAAGGATGCTCGGCTGTTGCCACAACCTCTTTCCCTGATTCTGTTTCAACCCTAAAAACCTTCCCCCTTGGCTTGAATTCCATGAACGCATTTATGCCTGTGTCAAGCACTTTGCTTGTTGGGTTCAGGCACTTGATTGAATCCTTGAACCAGGTTTTTTCAAAGTCTTTTATGGGTTTTGTATAACCCAGTTTGTGAAGAACCCTGGCGTCTCCTTTAAGACAATTAATATCAAATCCAATTCCACCAGGGCTCACGACCCCGGTTTCGTAATCGATTCCCGCTACTCCCCCAATTGGGAAGCCATAGCCCCAATGCATATCAGCTTGGCCTATAGCATATTTTTGTATTCCGGGAAGTGTGCTTACGTTTTTCAATTGCTGTATTGCTCCCTTCTCAATTTCATTAAATATTTTATCATTAGCATAAATTCTTGCAGGCGCACCCATGTTACCCTCTTTGGGGTGTCTCCAAATACCCTCTTCAATCTTCTTGAATTCCATCAAAACACCTATATATCAACTAATACCTGCGAAATCCATTTATTTTCCTCTTTTCTGACGAAAAAACTGTGCCAGGTAACAGCCTTAATCTCGGTTTTTAGGTTGTGTTTCTTTCTGTCCATTTTCTCCCCGTGCAGTTCTGCTTCAAGAGTGTTTTTGGCTTCATCCAAGTGAGTTATCTCAATTTTGCCAAAAACCATTTCCTTTAGCTCGAGTTCAAGGTGCACAGCCTCAAGAAAGTTATGTAGAAGTTCTTCTTTGTTGTCGCCGCTTGCATTAACTTTCACAGATTTTTTTGTCTCAACGCTTGCAACATCATATATTACACTTAGCATTGCTTCCGCACTATTAAGCAATAGTTCTTCAAAATTCTCTCCAAATGCTTGGAAGAGCGCGTCAGCAGTGTGTTCCAAGAATAAGTACTTGTCCACTAGAACACCTTGGCCAGGTCTATTATTTTCACGTAATCTTCCAAAGCCTTCTTAGTATATTCATCCATCTTTAGTTCTTTGAGTGCAAGCCTTGGTTGTATCCAAATGCCTTCTGTACCCTCTCGCCCGTCAACCTTGAATTCTGTGCTCTTTGGCTTGGCCAAGTAGTCAATCATTACAAAGTGCTTTTTCTTGTGAAAGTTCTTTGGAAAAATCGCGTCATGCAGAGTAAAAAGCTTTTCATCATATATATCCATGTTAGTTTCTTCTTTCACTTCACGGCGCAGAGCTTCAAGCCTATTCTCGCCCACCTCGATATGACCGCCTGGCACGATATACAATCCACCCCATTTTGGGCTCTTCATCAAGAATACTTCGTTCTTCTCGTTTAGGATTAGTGCTCCAACCACTACCTCGGGAAAGGGTTGTAGTTCATCAAGCTTTCCAACTCGCCTCTTGTGTCTCTCGCCATCTTTCCCAGTTCCTTTAAACTCGCTTTTCAGGAAGGTTTCCACAGCATCAAGGGCCTGCTTTTCTTCCAGGAGACATCCACCCAAGCAAATTATATTAGCGTTATTGTGCTCGCGAGCCATTTTTGCACTCTCATTGTTCCAGAGTACTGCAGCCCTAACACCGGAAATCTTGTTTGCGGCAATACTCATTCCAATTCCTGTTCCGCAACAAAGGATTCCAATACTTTCTTTGTTCTCTGCAACCTTGCGCGCAAGCTTTTCAGCAAAATCAGGATAATCGCAACTTTCCTCGCTTTCGCAGCCCAAGTCCTCTATCTTGTGCTTTCCAGAGAGCTCTTTATTTAGAAATTGCTTTAATTTGAGTCCGCCGTGGTCGCTTGCAGTAAAAATTTGCATTGGAATCAGTTATTCCTTTAGCTCTATCTCAACATGCACTGCTTCAGGAATCTCAACCCTGAGTATTCTTCGCAGTGTTCTCTCATCAGCTTCAATATCAATTAGGCGCTTGTGAATGCGCATCTGCCATCGTTCATAGGATTCTGTGCCTCCGCCTGATGGAGACTTTCTGGTTGGCACAACCAGTTTTTTTGTAGGAAGTGGAATTGCGCCAGAATGTTTTACCCCTGTTCTCTCAGCAACATCCAAGATCTTGTTAGCGATCTCTGTAAGCTGCTCGTAATCAGGACTGGTCAGTTTTATCCTGGCTTTTTGCATTTCCCATAACCTCTACTTTTTTTAAAACCCAAAAATGAAAAAAGGGAAAATTTGGAAAGCAATAAAAGCACTGCTTTCCGCTTTCTACTTTTACTTTTCTCTAGGTGTTACTTCCAACACGATTCCAGCTGCAACTGTAGCACCCATATCCCTAATAGCGAACCTGCCTAGCTGTGGGAATTTCTTGTACTCTTCCACAACAACCGGGGCTGTTGGCACAATCTTTACGATTGCCGCGTCGCCTGTCTTTAGGAATTTTGGATTTTCCTCCTTTACTTGGCCTGTCTTTGGATCCAGCTTTTTCTGAATCTCTGTTATTGTACAGCTTAGCTGTGCAGTGTGCAAGTGGAACACTGGAGTATATCCAACTGGAATTGCTGTAGGGTGTGCCAGCACAACAATCTGTGCTATAAACTCCTTTGCAACTGTAGGTGGATCGCGCTCATGTCCTACAACATCGCCTCTTGCAACATCGCCTTTTCCAAGTCCTCTAACATTGAAACCAATGTTGTCACCTGGCTTTGCATCTGGCAACTGCTCGTGGTGCATTTCGACCGTTTTTACCTCTCCTTTTACTCCAGGAGGGTTAATAATGATCTTGTCACCTGGCTTGATTATTCCTGTTTCAACTCTGCCAACTGGGACTGTTCCAACACCCTTGATGTTATAAACATCCTGGATTGGTAGTCTCAATGGCTTGCCGGTTGGTAGCTCTGATGCTTTGAACTCGTCCAATGCATCAATAAGGGTTTGGCCCTTATACCATGACAATTTGTCGCTCTTTTTGACAACATTGTCGCCAACCCAAGCTGAAACTGGGATGAATCTAAGGTTTTCTTCTTTAAACCCAACACCCATTAGAAGCTTTTTCGCAGAATCTTCAACTTCCTTGAATTTTGCTTCTTCAAAGTTGACTTCATCCATCTTGTTTATTGCAACAATAATCTGCTTCAATCCCATAACTTGGGCTAGAAAAGCGTGCTCTTTTGTCTGTGGCTGTACGCCCTCTTTTGCAGCAATCACAAGTACAGCAGCATCAGCTTGTGATGTTCCTGTAATCATGTTTTTGACAAAGTCTTTGTGTCCAGGGGCATCAATAATAGTAAAATTATTCTTTTTACCCTCGAACTTCTTGTAAGCAACGTCAATGGTTACTCCCCTTTCTCTTTCCTCTTTCAGGTTGTCCATTGCGTATGCAAAGGCAAATGTTCCTTTTCCTTTCTCTTTTGCCTCCGCTTCAAGCTTTCTGTAGTCCTGTTCGGATAGTGCTCCTGAATCATACAAGAGTCTTCCTACCAGTGTACTTTTTCCATGATCAACGTGACCAATGAAAACCAAATTCAAATGCGGTTTTTCCGCCATAGCAAATTACCTCCAATTACAAATTCGCCACCAGTTTTTTTTAAGGGAAAAATTGGAAACCACCGACTAAGTATTCTGCTTTCAAAACCTTTAAAAAAGAATGCTTCAAGCAGTGTTTTTGGCCCTATTCAAGGAAGAATTCTGCGCTCTTCACAGTTTTGTCCAAGCCCTTTCTCTCGCGCACTTGCAACACAACTTGGTTTTGTAGTTCGCGTGGCAGTGGCTCATAACCATAATATTCTGCGGTCCAGATTGCTCTGCCCTGAGTCGCACCCCTCATGTCAGCAGAGAACCCAATTAGCTCTTTTACAGGGGCTTTTGCAATAATAATGCTGCTGTCGCCCTCCTGATTCATCTCGGTTATTTGGGTTCTTTTTGTGCTAAGTTCTTTTGTCACTGCACCCATAAGGTCCTGCGGGGCATTGATTGTAAGAATCTGCTTTGGCTCCAATAATATTGGATTTGCCGAAAGCATGCAAGCATAAATCGTTCTGGTTGTAAGCGGCAGGATCTGTGCTGGGCCCCTGTGTATTGCGTCTTCGTGAAGTTTTGCGTCCTCCAAGTAAACCATCATTCCCATGCATCTTTCTTTTGCAAGTGGCCCTTCTCTCATTGCGTCTTCAAATCCCTGTATAACAAGTTCTCTGATTTCATGCAGTGCAACAATACCACGACTTGCGTCAACCAAAACATTGTTGTTTGAAACCGCCCAGATTTTCCTGCTAGTGTCTCTACCAAATCCGCATTCCTGGAATCTGGCCATTGTTGCAGGGTCCTTTAGCTTTACCTTACCCTCAATCTTCAGTTCAACAAGTTTTTCATAAATCTTTGGATCCATTGGTTCTACACTAATCTTGAACTTGTTGTGTTTGTTAGGACTCTTTCCCTCCAAAGTAGGGCTTTCTTTTGTGATTGCTTCCCTATACACAACAATTGGTGGGCTAACCTCAATTGGAATACTATGATCTTTCTCGATCCTGTACTGTGTTATTTCCAAGTGCAGTTCTCCCATTCCAGAGATAAGGTGTTCTCCTGTCTCCTGGTTTAGTGTTGCTATGATATTTGGATCTTCTTTTGTAATCTGTCTAATAACCTCAATTAGCTTTGGCAAATCCTTGGTTTGCTTTGGTTCAACGCTAACAGTCATTACTGGCTCTGTATTGCTCTTAAAGCTCTCGAATGGCTGCATTTCAACTTCGCTGATTGTTTCGCCTGCAAACACTTCTTTGCCTCCGACAATACACCCAATGTTTCCGGCTGGAACAGCGTCTACTCCAATTCGCTCTGGGCCCATGAACACTCCAACTTGCTGCACTCCGATTTCTTTCTTGCTTGTAACAAGCTTTACTTTCATCCCAGGTTTCATTGTGCCACTGTAAACACGGCCTGTTGCAATGTCTCCGGCGTGGGGGTCAACACTCACATCTGTTACCATCATTGCAAATGGCGCATTCTCATCACAAGTGAGCATTCCTTTGGCAATTTCCTCTTCACCTTCACCCTTCCAAATATTTGGAATTCTGTATTTTTGAGCGTCTTTTGGGTTTGGCAAGTGTGTTATAACCATTTCCAGTATTGCTTCGTAAAGCGGGCTTTTTTGCGCAAGCTCTTTTTGCTTGTCTTCTTTTAAATAATTGTAAACATCGGAGAAACCGATTTTTGTGCGCTGCATTTGTGGTACACTAACAGCCCAGTTGTAGTAGGCAGAGCCAAAGCAAACGCTTCCATCCTCAACCTTCACAAGCCACTTGTCCTTGAATTGCTCTGGCGCATTCTTCTTAATGAGATTGTTAACTTTTGCAATTGTTTTCACAAAGCGCTCCTGCATCTGCTTCTCGTCAAGCTGCAGTTCGTTAATAAGCCTATCAACCTTGTTGATGAAAAGTGTGGGCTGTACATTCTCTTTCAAAGCCTGTCTTATAACTGTTTCAGTTTGAGGCATTGTTCCCTCAACCGCGTCAACAACCACGATAACTCCGTCAACTGCACGCATTGCGCGAATTACATCCCCGCCAAAGTCAACGTGCCCAGGAGTATCAATAACGTTAATCAAATACTGGTCATCTTTGTACTCGTGTACAAGTGAAATATTTGCAGCATTAATTGTTATTCCGCGCTCTTGCTCCAGTTCATAGGAGTCCATAAAAAGCTGTTTTCCAGCCAGCTCGTTGCTGATCAATCCAACGGCTGCAATCAGGTTATCTGTCATAGTGGTTTTTCCATGGTCGATGTGTGCCACTATTCCAATATTTCTAATGTATTCTCTGTTTAGCATTAGATCTGATGCAAGTTTAACCATGTCCTCTTTTCGACCCATTTTACCACCTTTATCTTGAAGCCTTTGCTATTCGCTCAACTTCGTCTCGCCTCTTTACACTAAAGCTCTTACTATCCTCTGTAGAAGCAATAATTAGTTCTTCCGCCAGTGCTGTGGAGGCCGACTTCTTATTGTTGAATGATGCTGCAAAAGCTGAAATCGCAATATTCTTCAATGACTCATCCACACGTGTTAATGGCGCAACATCAACAGCCTGACTGTAAACTATTCCACCTTTCTTTACACGCGTAACATCTTCTCTTGGAGCAGAGTTCTCAATTGCCTTAACCAAAACCTGCACAGGGTTCTGCTGTGTTCTCTTCTCAATTATTTCAAAAGCATTTTCAATTATTTCCATTGCCTGCAGTTTTTTCCCGCAGCTATCTCTTCCCCTAATATACTTTCCACTTAGTTTTCTTTTTCCCTGTCCGCTTCTCATAGTCTTGTTAATCAGTCTTTCAACAATGTCAATCTGCCCCTTTTCAAATCTTTTCTTGGCCTTTTTTCCAAATGTGTGTGGAACAATCTTAATGTCCAAGTTCATGTACTTTGCAAGTCCAGCATCTGACACCACGACTTCGCTAGTATCCCATTTTCCAAAAGCCATTGACATAAAAATTACCTCTTTGTCTTCTCTTTTCTCCCTGTTCTGAGCATTTCAAGGCTCTGGTTGTTTACATGCGTAACCCTGTATTTCACGCCCCAAAGATCTCCCTTTGGGCCTTTTTGTGCCCCACCAATTCCCTCTATCTTCACTTCGTCGTGCTCGTCGATAAACTTTATTGCTCCGTCTCCCGGAGCCAGTGCTGTCAACTGTTTTCCATTCTTGATAAGCTGTACCCTCACGCATTTCCTGATGCCTGAGTTTGGCTGTTTTGCCGTTACACCGCGCTTTTCTATTACGATTCCACGAGCCTGTGGTGAACCTTCTAGAAGATCGAACTTTTTGTCAAGTCCTCTTTGCTTGCGCTTGTAGTATGGCTCTTTCCAACGCCACTTTTTTCTCTCGTCTTCCAACTGCCTTCCTGCAAATTCTCCGCGACCCATTTTATCACTTCAATCTCAATTCATGTAATCCATAATTTCTTTTTGCAATCTCTTTTATTCTCTTAAATCTTCCTAAGTTGCTTAACAATTTTCTTTTTTCCCCTGCATCAAGCACAACAAAACCGTTTTTTCTATCCTCGTTCTCAACTATTTCAACGGATTTTATTTTCACAGTGTAAAGGGCTTTTTTCACAAATTCTTCCGGATTATCTCCTTGTTCAAGTATTTCAATGTTTTTTCCAAATTTTTTTCTAAGGGTATTTACATTGCAGGCGTTCTTTCCAACGGCCTTTCCAACATCCCCCTTCTTTACAAGAAACACCACACTGTTTCCTTGTACAATAACATCCTTTGCAACTGCACCTGAAATGCTGTCGAAGACGTTGATATAAAAGATTTCGTCACTGCCTAACTTCATTTGTTTTTACCTTATTTTTTTTTGACTGCGTCCAAAATCTTGCTCTTTCCTTCTTTTTCAACGCCTAATACGGATACCACAAATGGCTTTCCGCAAATGTTTCCAAGTGCCAGTCCGTTTCCCTCAAACTCGAGAATTGGAATTTGACTAACACCACACAATTGCTGTAATCGCTCCTTCAATTGTGCAGGAGTGTTACTGCTAATAACAATTAATTTAGCGGTAGCCTTTAAAACACTTTTCTCGGCTTCTTTCACTCCAAACAATACTGTTCCAGTGTCTACGGCACGCCTTATCTCTCTGTTTACATCCACTCTTAATCCCCCAATTACTTCGTCATTGTCAATTCGACTATGCCTGTTCCAACCTTTATTGGCTGGCCAACAATAATATTTTCTACTACACCCTCTAGCCTCTCGCGCTCTCCTTTAAAGCTCGCGTCCAACAAGTGTTTAACCGTCTCCTCAAAGGCCGCTCTTGCAAACGGACTGCTTTTACCTCTTGTAATACCGGTTCTGACAATTCCCTTTACAGAACCTGTGTAGGTCATCAAATCCGCGAGCAGAATGATGTGCCTCAAGTCAATTAGAATCCCGTTCTCATCCAATGTTTTGTGCAATTCATTCACAATCATTAATCTGCCTGCTTCAATTCCAAGGGTCTTACTGACCTCTATAATGTCATTTGTAGTGGTTCTGCTACTGTCAATCTCATCCATCTTTAACACTATTTTTAGGTTGCTGCCACTTGTTTTTATCACAAACTCGCCGTGCTCCTCTGAAACAATCGACTTTTCGATTCCCTTTACTCCCTGGACCTTTGAGTTCATGAATTTGAGTATGTTTTTCCTGATTTTCAAGAGGGCTTCTTTTTGCGGGAAAACAAACTCAATGCTGTTCTTTCTTTGCGAAGCCTTTGCGTCCTTTATCCCACTTTTTATGGTTGAAATCAGTTCTTTTACATCCATGCCATTTTCCTTTACTGCTTCCTCGTTAACCGTTACAATGATTCTCTTCTTTGCAAAGTCTTCCTGGAGTTTTACAACTTCCTCCATTCTAACATCTATAAGTGTTTTTCCAAATGCCTCGGCCTTATCGTGGTCTGCGCGAAGCTTCTCGTTCAAAAAGATTGTCATCGTAGGGTACTTGGATTTACTTCTTCCATCCACAATCTCCTCAACCCTCTGGATTCCTGATCCAACACTAACCTCTGCTGCTCCGGCATAGTGTTTTGTTCTAAGTGTCAATTGTGTTCCAGGTTCTCCAAGACTTTGTGCGGCCACAATTCCGACTGCTTCTCCTGCCTCAACATTTATGCCTTCAAAGTGGTTCTTGATAATGTCAATAAAATCGTCTGTCCTCTGCTTGTTGAGGTTCTCTCTTTCAGCAATAACCGCTATGGCATCCATAACGCTCTTTGTCAAAGGCAGGCCTTCCCATGTTTCCTTTTTCACAGGCTCTATTTCCCGCACAACTTCCTTCTTTGGCTTTTTCTCAGTTGCCTTCTTCTTTTTCACAGGCTTCTTCGCCTTCTTTGCCGGGGCTTTTGCCTTTGCTTTTTTCTTTTCAACCATATCAATCACTTCTTTTTCTTAAAGAGTCTGAACTCTTCCTCAATGTCAACGCTCTTTCCTCTTATAGTGTTCATTGGGAATACTCCGTCTTCCCCATACTTGTATTGCACAATGCCCTTGTCCGCAGTTCTCACTGTTCCGTCATGGTTAACCATCAAATCCTTCAAACTGTTTGCAAGTCTCCTGTACAAGTAACCAGAAACCTTTGTTGAAACACCGGTGTCAACTTCTCCCTGGCGTCCACCCATGCTGTGGTAGAAGAACTCTTTTGCGTTCATGCCCTCCATGAAGTTTGCGTCAATAAATCCGCCTGCATTAACTCCAACATCGTTTCTCTCGTTCAAAGCTGTAAGTCTTCCCTGGAAACCACGTCTTGGCCTTCCCTCCCTTACAGAGGCCTGTCCCCAAAATCCTGCGATGTTCATCAGGTTTATGCTGCTTCCGCGGCTTCCTGATAGAATCATAACCATTGTGTTGAACTCAGGGTTTTTGCCTAAAACCGGCTCTAGTTTTTCTTTCATAATCTCTTTCTGCAGCTTGTCCTTACTCCCAGCTGCCAGGCGCATCATTCCTAATTCAAAGCTCTCTGCAAGCGTTCTGCCCGGAATGTGCTTTAGGGTTCCTCTCTTGTACTTGTCAACAAGCTTCTTGCCCTCTTCTCTTACCTCTTCAATAATCTTCTTTCTCTTAACCTTTATCTTGTCGCTGACCTCATACTCATCCAAACCAACAGTCATTCCCTTCATTGTAAGTAATGGACATATAATGTGCATTACGCGTGAGTAGAATTCTTCTATAACTTCGCTTGGATAGTTTCTTGCAATTGTGTCAACAATTCGCCCTTCAGCTTCTCCAAGTGAAATGCCGTCAATCACACCTGCTTTCAACTGACCCTTTTCAATTTTTAGGTATGCATCAAACTGGCACTTTTCCTTTACACAGTTCTTGCACAGGCCACTCTTCTTTATTACCTTACAAGTTGTTGTTTGGTATTCCAAATCAAGGTCTTTTGGCAGTAACTGTGAAAACAAAATCTTTCCTGAATAATTCTTGCCCCTATCAGGCTTTGGCAGGTCCGTAATTCCAATCTCGTAGAAGTAGCGCATTGCCTCATCTCTGCTGAATTCTGTGGAATTAAGTGTTAGAATATAGAGTCCTGAAACACCGTCCTCATCAAGAATGATTACAGGTGCACCATATCTGGGGGAAATAACCTGGTTGCGCACATACATTAGTTCTTTTGCCTCTGTTTTTCCTTCTTCGGTTTGGGGCACATGGATGTTCATCTCGTCTCCATCAAAATCCGCGTTGTAAGGCTTACAAACAATAGGATTAATTCTAAGTGTTTTTCCAGGCATTACCCTTACCTTGTGGGCAAGCATGCTCAGCCTGTGCAGTGAAGGCTGTCTGTTGAACAGAACAATATCTCCACCCCTCAATCTTCTCTCAATCTTGTAGCCAACATCGATTTCTTCGATAATCTCTTTCTTGTTGTTCTCATCAATCTTCTTCCTCGTGTTGTCAGGCCTAATCAAGTAAACTGCTCTATCAGGCTCTTTCACAAGTTTGATTATATTTTTCTTGTTCCACTCTGTCACAATCTCTAGAACAGTTAGATCCCTTGCAATTGACTCCGGAATCCCAATCTCGCTAATGTCAATGAATGGGTCAGGGGTTACGGTTGAACGTGCGGCAAAGTTAACTCTCTTTCCTGTTAGGTTGTGTCTGAAGCGACCTTTCTTTCCTTTGAGGCGCTGTACAAGTGTTCTAAGTGCTCTTCCACTTCTGTGTTTTGCAGGTGGCACACCAGCAGTATTGTTGTCAATGTAAGTTGTAACGTGATATTGCAGCAAGTCCCACAAATCCTCAATAATTAGTTGTGGTGCCCCTGCATCAATATTGTCCTTCAAACGCAAGTTAATTCTGATAATGTCAACGAGCTTGTGTGTTAAATCATCCTCACTCTTTATTCCTGATTCAAGTGTAATGCTTGGTCTAATTGTTATTGGCGGAACAGGCAGAACATTGACAATAAACCACTCCGGCCTAATTCTTTCCTGTGAGTAACCAAAAAGCTTTAAGTCTGTGTCAGGAATCTTTTCAATCCACTCTCTGATTTGTGTTGGATAAATTCTTTCTTTCTCCAAGAAGAAGTTTGTTGGCTTGTCAAGCAAAATCTTGTCCTTTACAGTTTTACAGTGCGGGCATTTCTTAACTTTCTTTGCCCTGAGAACTATTTTCTTTGGAATGCTCTCGCTGTTCTCTGGTTTGGTTTGCAGTTCGTTATGCAAAGTCTGTAATTTGTCCTCTGGCAACACTATTCTACCGCATGACTGACAGGTTGCGTGCATCAAAATTTCAACTTTTCTTGAGAACTCGCTGTGAATAACTGGTCTTTCCAACTCAAGGCTTCCAAAGTGTCCTGGGCACTGCTTCATTTTCTGTCCACAGGTCTTGCACCTCAAACCAGGGTTTATTACTCCGAGGTGTGGGTCCATTAGGCCGCCTTCCATTGGGTAGCCATCTTTATCATAGGTGTCAGGGGTCTTTATTTCCAGAGCTGACATTTTCCTGATTCTAGCAGGACTCAGAATCTGGAACTCAACTGCGTCAATTTTTTTCATCAACATTTCTCTTTCACCTATGCTCGATCTGTTATGGATAACTTTGGCATTATTCCAAGTGCCTTTAACTCATCCAACAATAATTTGAAACCATAACTCATTTCAACGTCATATACCTTACTGCTATCGCAAACCGGGCAGACCTTTCTTTTTCTCACCACGTCGTTCCAGCCCACAATACCACATTTCTCACAAACCGGGAGTGCTACCTTGTCACTGTCCTCAATGAATTTTTCGTGCAATAGCATTGCTGCTCCGTGCCCAACCAGTGTTTCTCCCTCCATCTCACCAAACCTTAATCCACCTTCTTTCTCTTTTCCCTCGGTTGGCTGTCTTGTAAGGATTTGCACCGGGCCCCTGCTTCTTGCCTGCATCTTGTGTGCAACCAAATGAAATAGTCTCCTGTATGCTACTACCCCCGTGAAAATCGTTCCCTCAATCTTTTCTCCGCTTACACCATCATAGAACACTTCTTTTCCGCTTGGGTCAAAACCGCGCTCTTTAAGAATTTCTTCCAATTCTGCTTGTGGAGTAGAGTTGAATGGAGTTCCATCAATAATATTGCCGTTCATGCAACCTGCTTTTCCTGCAAGCGTCTCAAGCAAGTGACCAATAGTCATTCTGCTTGGAATACTATGCGGGTTAATGATCAAATCCGGTTTTATGCCCTCGGCTGTAAAAGGCATGTCTGCCTCAGGCACTATCGCACCAATTACTCCTTTTTGGCCGTGTCTGCTGCTGAACTTGTCTCCAACTTCAGGCAGCATAGTGCTTCTAATCTTTATTTTCGCGAGCTTGTTTCCGTCTGCGCTCTCTGTTAAAACAATTTTGTCAACAAAACCTGATTTTCCTTTCCTTGTTGTAACGCTGCTGTCTCTCCTCTTCTCCTTTACAACACCGAACTCGCTGATTTCCTCCAGGAATCTTGGAGGAGAAGTCCTGCCAATAACAATGTCCTTCTCATTCACAAACTGTTCTAATTGAACTAGTCCGTCATCGCCCAGCTTTTTGTAGTATTCTTCACCCAAATAGCCTACTGTTTCCTCGGTTGGCAATTCAAATTTATCGGCTTGCCCACCAGGATATCTTTGTTCCCTACCCTCATACATTCTAAAGTAAGTGTTCCTGCCCAAACCGCGGTCTACTGCTCCCTGGTTTAGAATCAAAGCATCAAGCGTGTTAAAGCCATAGTATGGCATTATTGCGACCACAAAATTTTGGACCTGTGGCCTTGCGTTAATGTCAATAAAATCCATTGTCTTGCTTTTAACAAGGGTTTTCTGGGGGTAGTAAAGCAAGTAGCCCTCGGTATCTGTCCTAAGGTTATAGTTTATTCCGCAGATTCCAATAGCCTGCTTGAACATTTTTGCTCCATGCAATGCCTTTCCAGCCATATTGTGCTGTAAGTAAGGTATCATTGATGAAACAACACTTAGGATACCAATAGGATTTATCTCCAGGTGTGTGTGCGCTTTTCCAAGCTCTTTTTCATCCAAAGCAATAAGCGCGTTATTCTCTTCCTCTGAATCAAGGTACTCGATGAGTCCTTCTTTTACAAGATCGGTAAAAGAGAGTTTTCCCTCTGTCAACTGTTTGAGGTGCTCCTCGGTAATCATTGATTTTCCGTTCTCAACAACGATAAGTGGCCTTTGTACTCTGCCAGAATCAGTGTTAATATAGAGTTCATTAGTATCCTTGTGATAAGCAATGTTTGCTATTGAACTAATTTTCCCGCTTCTCCTTGACTTGACAAGCTCTTCTGTTAGCTTCTCAGGGCTTGCGTGGAATCCGATAAGCCTACCATTAATGTAAATTTTTGCGCTGCTTCCTGCTGTAGCCATATTTTTCAACCTCTACTTGAGCTTTACTCCTTTCTTGTTTAAGATGTCCTCAATAGGAGTCTCATCTGTTTCTGTTGTAACATCTGCCATTAGTGCAAGGTTTTTAACCAAACCACACTGTGGACCGTCAGGAGTCTCAATCGGGCCAAGTCTGCCCCAGTGAGTTCCATGAACATCACGAGCCTCATATAACTCGCGATTCTTGTTCAGCGGACTTTTAACTTTTCTCAAATCCGTTATCGGGCTCAAATAATTCACGCGATCCATAAACTTGCTTACGCCTGTTGCCCTGCCAATCCAGTTTCCTGTTGACATTGCAAATCTTATTCTTTCGCTTACAGCTCCAGGTCTTACAACCGTGCTGATATTCAGTTTTCTTCGCCTTGTAATGGTTCTGTCAATCTGGAACCTCAAATCTTTGATGAAATACTTGAAACTGTATCTGAAAAGGTGCTCCATGAGCTTTCCGCTTAACTCTAATCGCTTGTTACTGTAATTGTCCTTGTCATCCTCTCCTCTAAGTCCAAAGGATTTTTCAATTCCCTTTGTAGCCATCATTACCAAGTAGTAGGCTTTTGCCAGCCTGAATTCTTTTGTCTGCCCAAGATGCGGAAGCAGGAAAGCGTCAATGACTTCCTGTGCTCTTCTAAGCCTGTAATCTATTATTTGGCCTGGCGCAACATACTTCCCAATCTTGTCCAAAGCCTCTTCCTCTGTCTTGACAAGAGTGTTCTCCCAGTTAACTAGAATATCGTTATCAATTTCTTTCTCGTCAGGGAAAGCGTCTTTTATTTCTTTCAAGCTCTTTAACCCAAGTGCTTTCAAGAGTACGAATAGCATTAGTTTTCTTGGTGAAGCAGGGAATGTAACATTAAGGATTCCATCAGGGCTCCTTGTAACCCTTACTCTTCCTTTAAAGGCGCCTTTGGTTGAAATGACTTCTGCGGCAACTCCCTTGGTTTCCTTGGCAATTAGCACGCGATCAGAAGCAAGTACTTCCTGTGTCATCAAAACCTTTTCAGAGCCGTTTATAATAAAGTATCCACCAGGGTCCATTGGATCCTCATCCATTTCCATGATTTCGTCCAAGTTTTTACCGGTTAACCAGCAGCGATTACTCTTAAGCATGATTGGCAGTTCACCAATACAGGTTCTTCGCACATCCCGTTCAACATCTCTTCTGAACAGTTTCATTGTGATCCAGATTTCGCCGGCGTAAGAACGATTCCTAATTCTGGCTTCCATTGGATAAAAAGTTTCTCTTGGAGAACCATCAGCTTCCCTAATACTTGGAGCCCTAATCTCAATATCTGAAAGCTCGACTTTAACTTCCTCAATCTTTGGAATGATCTCGCTGTTCTCTTCAACGATCTCGTCAAGCTTTTTGTCAACAAATTGGTTAAAAGAATCGATTTCCATCTGGGCAAGGTTTTTTCCCTTAAAATAGCTTTCAATAACCGGCCAGTTCTCCAAAAATCTCACCACTATAGCACTCTTCGATAATAAACGGTTTTTCCCGCGGTAGGAGAGTTCCTCACAATCTTTATGATTTCGCCCTTCTGGCACCTGAACTCTTTTATTGCGGGATCGGTTTTAGAAATTATTGGTAATTGTTCTAGTGTACTAGACAGTTCCTCAAGCGTCTTTTCTGCCTGTTCTTTTGGCAGCAAATAATGTTTGGGGACCAAAAAATGGTCTATTGTAGAGGAAACCAAAAACTTTCACCACTTCTAAACTTAAAGCGGCAATTTTTCGAGCGGACTGGTGATTGGAATAAACATATTTTCTATAAAAAAGTTATTTCCAAGGCATCAATTTTGACAAACATTCACCACGTGAAAAATCGCCACACATATCTCTAAACAAGAGATTGTATTACTATTTTAAATCACAGAAACATTTTTAATGCTTTAGGGCATTCGCTTATTTTTTCTCACGCTTTTCCATCAATTCTTTGAATACTTGCCTTAATTCCGGTGTTTTCAGCCTTGCGTCAGCATAATCATAGAACTCCTGCAGGCTGACTTTGAAGTTTCCTTCCCGTTCATATTCTAGGGCTTGGAAGATTGCTTCAAGCCTGTCGAGTTCATAAACAAGCCGTGCTTCCTTGCTTTTCTTTTCCTCAAACTCGAACCAACGTTCTTTCAAATCTTTTGCATTGTCCTCATCCAACATTTCGCATAATTCTCCAAGAGCTTTTTCTTCTTTCTCGCGCTTTTCGTGATTCGGAATTTTCTGGAGCTCCTCCCTAATGCGCGTAACAGTGTCTCCTGCAATTGACTCCGGGAGGTCATGTACAACAGCCAGCTTCAAAGCCTTGTTTTCATCCAAGCCAAGCTTCTTGGCAAACACCATTGCCATCACAGAAAGTCTTTGTGAATGATCTGCAACGCTCTCAGGATTTTGAACACCACGCTCAATCCAGCCCTTTCTTTTCTCAAGTTTGAGTTTCCCAATAGTGTCAAAGAATTTGATTAAAGATTCTGTTTCATTGGTGGTCATATCATTCTAATCATTGCTTAGTCTTTTAACAGCTTTCCCACAAATTCCGTCATGAATCTACAGGCAAAGAAAATTGCACAAAATCTACTTCTGATAATGTTTGGTCTGCTCATAGGTTTCCTATTGCTTGAGGTCGGATTGAGACTAGCCGTTTTCGTTACCCCTGGGATTCCACCGAGCCCTAAGCTAGGGGAGTTTAATGAAGAGCTTGGTTGGTCCTATATTCCCAGTGTTGATGGCTGGGAGCAAAAGCCCGCTTTCTTCAAAGACTCAGGAGTTGTTCTGCCGCCGCGACTTGTTGATATCAATATCAATAGTTTTGGTTTTCGAGACCGCGAATGGGTTTTGGATGATGACAAAACAAGAATAGCCTTTGTAGGGGACAGCCATATTTTTGGCCATGGCATAGACTTTGGTGACAGGGCTTCAGATTTAATTCAAACAGAACAATGCCAAAGCCTTAACTTCGGCGTAAGTGGTTATAGCACAGACCAAGAACTGCTGCTTGCGAGAAAAACAATTTTTCCAATGAACGCAGACGTAATTATACTTGGATTATTCTTGGGAAACGATGTCGAGGACAACGCAGTTCCCTTTTCAGCCAACACCACTACAACCAAGCCCTACTTTGTTCTTGAGAACCAAGAACTTGTTCTCAAAAATTATCCAATTTCAAAGATTGGGCGGGAAAGTGATGAACGCCAAACGCATTTCCTTCTTGGATTAAAACGCTGGCTCAATCAGAACATTTACAGTTACTCTTTTATAGTTTCACTTCTTAGAAGCATTCCACTAACCAACAACTTTTTGGTTGGAGTTGAGAAGGGCCGAGATTTCACGCCTGACTTGGAAATCACTGTAGCACTTGTAAAACAGTTTAATGAGGAAGCAATCGCAAACAACAGCGAGCTTATTGTAATATTTATTCCTGCACCCAATCAGGTTAGGAAAAGCGATGACAAGCGTAATCCTTGGATATCATATTTGACAGAGAGCTTTGAACAGAACAACATTACCTACATTGACCTTCTCTCAGAATTCAAGAAAAATTCAGACCAATATTTTTACTTTGCTTTTGACGAACACTTGGATGAGAATGGTAACAAAAAGATGGCTGAGCTATTGCTTCAACAGCCAGTACTTTCAAAGTGTTAGTTTCCAAATGCCTTGGCCTTGTTTTCAGAGTCCCAGGCATCCCTAAGATTTTTGTCTCTTTCAACCAAAAAGCTTCCTGCAACCATTGCGTCAATTCCTGTCCCCATCATGCACACGTATCCCTGTTCTGGTGTGCAAACAATGGGTTCACCCCTAATGTTGTAAGAAGTGTTAACCAAGATTGGAACTTTGGTTCTCTTGCCAAATTCCTTTATGACATCATAGTAAAGCGAGTTCTGATTTCTCCTTATGACTTGTAATCTGCCCGAACCATCAACATGGGTTACTGCCGGAACAAGTTTTCTCTTATCCTTTTTGATTGGCCAAACCATTTGCATATAATATGCAGGGGCAGGTAAAGGTTTGTCAGATTCAAAAAACGTTTCTACATCAGTATCGCAAATTACCGGTGCAAAAGGCCTGAAATATTCTCTGTGCTTTACCTTCAAATTCAAAACATTTTTCATTTCAGACCTAAGGGGAGAAGCAAGAATGCTTCTAGCACCAAGAGCGCGTGGTCCCCATTCCATTCTGCCCTGGAACCATCCAATAACTTTTTCGTCAACAAGCATGTCGGCACTAGTCTTCAACAAACCCTGTCTTGACTTGAATTTTGTGTAATTTATTTTTTCCTTTTTTAGGAAGCTCTCTATTTGCTTATCACTGTAACCTGGTCCAAGGAAAGCATCGTTGAAAACAAAGTTCCTCTTGTTCCCAAGCACACTATTGTAAACATAGTATGCTGCTCCAACACTTCCTCCAGCATCTCCTGCCGCGGGCTGTATCCAAACATTTTTGAATGGAGTATTGCGAATTATTTTTCCGTTTGCAACACTGTTAAGTGCAACTCCTCCAGCCATGCAAAGGTTCTCTTCACCAGTAATACCGTGCAGATAATTCAGGCTGTTAAAAACTGCTTCTTCTGTAATCTTTTGCAAAGACATTGCCAGGTCTTTGTGGTACTGTGTTATCGGGCCGTCGTTTTGTCTCTGTTCCCCGAAGAGATCAACAAACTTGTTGCTTGGCATTGACATCTTATAATGGTATGTAAAATAATCCATGTCAAGTGCAAAGCTCCCGTCCTCCTTAATATCAATAACTTTTCTGAATTTGTCAACATACTTTGGTTTTCCATACGGAGCCAGGCCCATTACCTTATACTCACTATTATTAACCCTAAACCCCAGGTATGCCGTCACAGCACTATAAAGGAGACCGAGTGAGTGTGGGAACTGTATTTCTTTTAAAATCTTGATCTCGTTGTCATATCCTTTTCCAAGCGTTGTAGTGCTCCACTCTCCAACTCCATCAACTGTGAAGATTGCAGCGCTCTTAAAAGGACTAACCAAAAAGGATGAGGCTGCGTGCGACAAATGGTGCTCTGGGAAAAGCATTTTTCCCTTGAAACCCATATCCTGCACAACGGACTTTATTAGTAATCTTTCACTAAGCCACGGTGGAAGACTCTGGACAAAGGCAGAGTAGCTCTTTGGAAAAGTTTCTATAAACTGATATAAAAGGCGTTCAAATTTAAGGAAAGGTTTCTCATAGAATGCCACATAGTCAACCTTACCCATATTGGTTTTGCCTTCCTTCAAACAATATTCTATTGCCTTGGTCGGGAAGCCAAGATCATGCTTCTTTCTGCTGAATCTTTCTTCCTGTGCGGCTGCAATAAGTTTTCCGTTTCTAATCAAGCAGGCACTGCTGTCGTGATAATAACATCCGATTCCAATTATATCCACTGTTTTCACCTAAAACATTTCGTCGCTTTTTCCCATCTCTTTCTTATCAAGCCAATAGCTCTGTTTTTTTGCAGGCGTTATTTCCATAAACCTTTTCCCAAAAATTCGTGACACAACAAACACCAGGCCAACTCCAATAATATAGGTAATGGAAAGTGTTGCAACACTTATCGCGTGACTGAATTTCTCAGCAAATAGTTCTGCTCCATGCTTCATTCCCTCACTTAGCTCGTTCTTTTTAATTGCATCAAGTACTCTTGGGAAAACAACATTGATTATCACAAGAGTGAGGATAGCGGCTCCAAACAAAAGAAGGTTTTCTCCCAGGAAACCATATTGAAAGAATATCAAGTATAACACGGCCAGAAAGAAACCTAACATCAAAACAAATGAAAAAGTCTTTCCTGCTTTGAAAAGAATGCCCTTTGGTTTTGTCTCAAACAGCATAAAAAGATTATTCAAATAATATCTTATAATACTTTGCAAAACCAGGCATTAAAAGCCTTTTAATAATTTCTGCTTTAATCTTGCTGTTATGTCAGACGTTTTAACAGTCTTAACCCAGCAGCAATACTTTGGAAGTACTTTGCTTCAATACGTCTTATTTTTAGCAATGGTTGGCATTGCGCTTTTGCTTGGAAAAATAGTAAGTTTTGCAATAAAGAATTATCTTAGAAAAGCTGTTGGCACAACCAAAACCAAGATTGATGACCTTTTTCTTGATATTATTGAGAAGCCAATTTGGCTTGTGGCCCTTATTATTGGAATGGCAACCGGTTTTCAGTTCTTGAGCGCTACTGCACTTACAAGACAGATGTATTACAATATAATCAATATCCTGCTAGTGTTTGCAGTCGCATGGTTTTTGATAAAGCTCATTGACGGGGTAATCAAAGAGATGCTTGCGCCAATGGTGAGTAGAACCGACAGCAAGCTTGACGACCAGCTCATTCCAGTCCTGGCAAAGATTGCTAAGGGCACGGTTGCAGTGCTTGCCTTACTAGTTATAATAAGTAATTTTGGTTATGATGTAACGACCTTGCTGGCAGGACTTGGAATTGGAGGATTGGCATTTGCTTTTGCAGCAAAAGAAACTATTGCAGATGTGTTCGGCGGTTTCTCAATCTTTGCCTCCAAGCCATTTATTGTAGGGGATGCAATTGAGATTGGAACTGTTGTTGGAACCGTTGAGGAAGTAGGACTGCGCCACACCAGAATCAGGAATCTCGACAAGCGCATGGTAATTGTTCCAAATAGCCAGTTGGCTGGCGGAATAATAACAAACATTACTTCTGCGCCCCAGAGAAAATGTGTTTGGCACTTGGGTGTAACTTATGATACTAGCACCATCAAACTTGATAAAGCCAAGAAAATAATTGTTGACGCAATAAACGCGCATCCTGAATGTGAGGATGATCCAATCGTGGAGTTTGAAGAATTTGCTGATTCCTCGCTCAAAATTCTCGTAATATTCTACAACAAGAAAAATGATTTTGCAGAGTTTGTTCGTGTGAGGGGCACAATTGGCATGAGAATAAAAAAGGAATTTGAAAAAGCAAAAATAGAGTTTGCTTTCCCAACACAAACAATACACTTGAAGAAATAAAATCAGGCATCAAAATCTATATGCTTACCCTTTCCATCTTCTCGCATTCTTCTGCGTTACTCTGCCTGTTGCTTGACCCCCGGTCCAACAATCCCGAAGACGTTGTGCACTTCCTTTTCGAATTCTTTGCCTCTGCGCTCGGCACGCTTACCAAAATTTTCCCCAAGTCTACCGATTTCCTTTCCAAACTCTTCAAAGTTTTAAAACCAAATCATTTCTTGGCAACAAAGTAATGTGTTTCATCGCCATGCTCTGGTTCCCTAAATAGTGTTCCCAAAACCTTTACCTTTTCAAAACCGGCTTTCTTCAGCGCTCCGGCAATATAGCTTTTTGGGTATGCTCTTTGAAGTACCGTTCCCTCAATGCGCTTGAACAGGTTATTTCCCTTATCCAAAAAGATTGAAATGTTTATTTCGGAAATGTCTTCATAGAAAATGTCTTCCCACACAAAAAAGTTTTTCCCAACTCTTCCTGCATAAGATTCCTCTTTGTTCATATTCTCAAAGTATTTTCTGGTGCAGAGTTGGAACACAAATTTTCCCCTTTTTCCCAATGTCTTGAATGCCGATTCAAAAACCTCGGTCAACTCTTTTTTCTCCAAAAAGTGGTTGAGACAGTCGCAGCTTACAACAAGGTCAAAGTCATTACCCACATTCAAATTGCGTGCGTCTCCTTGCCTAAACTTTATTTTCACTTTCTCTTTGTTAGCGTTCTTTCGTGCGACAGTCAACATTTCCTTTGAAGAGTCTACGCCCAAAACATTGTGACCTGCCTTTGCCAGGGGCAGGGAGTATTTTCCTGTTCCGCATCCAATATCAAGAACCTTCAACTTTTTCTTACCCAAAAATCTTTGCAGAAAGGACAGAAAGCTTGTTGAGGGATCAATTGCAGCATCATAGATTAGCGAGATTTCTTTGTAAGAGGTAGCATTCTCCATTTTTTTCGTACTCCACATAAAAAGTAATTCGCCCCGGCCGGGACTCGAACCCGAGTCGCAGCCTCGACAGGGCCGCATCCTAACCGCTAGACTACCGGGGCAAAAAATTCGCCTACTTAGACTTTTGAGTAGGGCAAGGTTTAAAAAATTAAATCTAATTGAAATTATCGCCAATTTTGGGCACTTTGGGCAGGGTTCAATATCCTGCAAAGTTTTCGACAGCAACATCTTTTGTCAAAATATCTACATCTTTTGTCAAAAGCTTCTGCATGGCCTCCACGAATTTTGGTGGCCCGGCAATATAGAAGAATGTTTTTGTAACATTTGCAAGATGATTTTCAATCATTTCCTTGTTAATGTATCCTGTTTCCCCTGCCCAGTTCTTCTTTTCTTTTTCGTCCAACTTTGTTAGGGTGTGAACTATTTTTGCACTGGTCTTCTCAGCCAATTCATCCAGCTCTTCCCTGAAAACGATTCTTTCCTCTGTGCGGTTACTGTAAAAAATAATAATGTCGCGCTTCACTCCCTTGTCCGCCAAGAACTCCAGCATGCTCTTCACAGGAGTTATTCCAATTCCTCCTTGTAGAAAAGCAAGTGGTTTTTCCTTATTTTTCTCAAGTGTGAATTCACCCATTGGCTCGCTCAACTCTATTTCATGTCCCACTTCTAGAGAATCTAGAGCCTGTTTGTATTTGCTCTCGCTTATGATTGTTGTGAACTCAATGTTTTCTTGGCCTGGACCGTTTGAAATAGTAAAATGTTTTTTGAAACTCTTTTCATTCAGTTCAAAGTTGAAGAATGCAAACTGTCCCGCAATATATTCATATGGCTCTGAGGGTTTAAACATAAATGTCTTTATGCCGGGTACTTCTTCTTTCTTGCTCAAAAATGTTGCTTTCATTCTATTTCAATCTGCTATTGTTTCATCCCAACCAGGTTTTTGTTCCAACCATAAACGCTATTCCAAGCATGAAGAATATGAAAGCAAGAATTGTTTTCTTGAGGTCCATTTCTTTGTGGAACTCAGGGATTAAGTCTGAGGCCGAAATGTAAATGAATCCACCGGCCGCAAACGGCAGCAGAATAGGCATGAGGCCACTTGATGTCCCGAGAAAGAATCCCAGTATTCCCCCGGCAATGCTTGAGAGCTGTACCAAAAAATTGTATGCCAATGCTTTCTTCCTGTCGTATCCACTGTAAACTAGTACCCCAAAGTCCCCGAGCTCTTGTGGCAGTTCGTGCCCAAGAATCAACAGAGTTGTTACAATCCCAAAACTAATGTTAACCAGAAAACTTGCGGCAATAATTAATCCATCAATAAAGTTGTGTATCCCGTCCCCTAGAAGAATAAGCTGGCTTACGGGATGAACATCACAATTTCCTTCATGGCAATGCCGCCAATGCAAAACCCTTTCAATGAGAAAAAAGAAAATGAATCCAAAGAAGAGATATGCGAAAGCGGCTTCAGGTGTTAGGGTTTCCAAGGACTCTGCGAGCAAATGGAAGAACGCTCCCGCTAACAATGCACCTGCCGAAAAGCCGACAAGTGCAAACAATACTTTGTTCAGAGTTTTCTTGCTGCAGAAAAGTGTTACAACCCCAGCTAGTGCAGCTAGGCTATTGACTATTGTTGCAGCCAGAATCCAAACCAATACACTCATAATAACACCTTTTCCCCTGTAACTAATGGGGTTTCTTAATTTAAATAAATTGTCCTAGTTGTTTTTGAAATATAAAAAAGAAGTAGGATTCCCTCCTCCCGGATTTGCACCGGGGACCTCTCGGTAACCGCTCTTTTCGCGGTGCTCCCTTACGGGAACCAATCTCCTTTTTTGGAGATATCAAAAATCTACAGCCGAGCGCTATAACTACTAAGCTAAGGAGGGTTTCTCCTACCTAGATTTGGTTTGAAGTATTTTTAAAAGTTTTTGGTAACCTATTGGCCAGATAAAACTCACCCATAGCCCAATAAGGCCATATAATAGAAAGCCTCTTGTGTCTCCTTGCTGTCCAAAGCCAAACGGAAGCTGTATTCCCGTGAAATAGGGAATTGCAAAAATTAGGATTCCAAGCCCTGCAAAACCAATGCCTTCTTTCAAGAGCAACAGTTTTCCTGTAACTTTTTCACCTTTAAAACCTAGTTCTTTCAGCAGGAAGAATCCTCCGAAGAAACCCAGAAGCATAGCAGCCAGCGGAACATTTGAGGCAAACACTAGTGCTGCTGCTCCTAGGATTATGATTGCGATTATTGCAATGCTCTCCATTGCCTTTGTTGGCTTTAGGTGGTGTGAGCGCGCCTCGCTCTTCAAGTATAAAACCAATTTTCCAATCAAAAGTCCTAGAACAATTCCTGCAATGACATCTGTTACAAAGTGCACCCCAAGATAAACTCTGGAGAATGCCACTCCAATTACAACTGCGAAGAACACGATTATTTGGAATTTTTTTAAGTAATGTGAGGCATAGCTCCAGTATGCAGCAGCAAATGTAGCGTGCCCTGATGGAAAAGAGAGATTGCTGTAAAAATCGTGGATAAGTTGTTTGAACACTTTTGAGTCTGGCCTAAGTCTCCCAAACAATGGCTTTGCAATAGAAATTGCGATCGCAGAAAACAGGCTCAGTATTCCTAAGTAGAAAGCATCTTTCTCTCTGTTCCCCCAGTAAAAAATGGTTATAATAAATATCCAAAACAAAGGATGCCCAATAAAGGTGAGCAGTAGCATTAGTGGTGTGAGCGGTTCGCTTGCAAGTGCTTGTACTAATGACAAGAACCAGGCGTCAAAGCCGTTTACAATACTAAAGAAGTCAGCCATCAAGAAGAAAACTATTCTGAATTATTTAAACCTTTCTTTTCTTCTTTGTTCTTTTCATTCCTGGAATATCAACTTCGCTGTAGTCAACCATCAAACCACAGTTTGCCAGCGCTTTTCTAAGAGCATATATTTTGCAGAACTGCTGCAATTCCTTTTGCTCGTTCTTCTGCAGTGCAAGATTTTCGGTAATCTCTTTTATTACAGCACTCACATTTCTTTTGTTGACAGCTTTTATTGCAGAGGCAATTTCCTCTTCGCTCTTTCCAAATTCTATTTCTGCCAGAGCTGCATCAACTTTTTCGAGGTCAACTTCTTTCCGCAGGTTCTCCTCGATTTTCTGATCAAAGCTTGTTCCAAGTGACACTAAAAATTCCATTATCATTTTAGGCCCTGTTTTTTCCTCTATCTTTAATTTCTTTATTGACTGCCAATCCTTATAGTTTGCCACAAATTGAATTACGTTTTCCATTAAAATGCCTCCGGGTCTTATTGCAAGCCTCGAGAGGGATTCGAACCCTCGACCTGCCGCTTACAAGGCGGCTGCTCTAGCCACTGAGCTACCGAGGCATTTCTGCCTAAAAACTATTTCTTGATAACCATTTAAAAAGTATGCAACACAAGCTCTTTGATGAAGCTTGATTGTATTGGCCTGTCCTGCAGCGAGTGCTGTCAGCGTTACTGGATTACTCTCCTGCCAAAGGAAGCCAGACGAATGGCCAAAGCCCTTGGTATAAGTGAGAAAGAGTTCATTCAAAAGAAATGCGTTCTCATTGTTCACTTTTATTCCACTAAAACCAGGAAAGGTTTAACTGTAAATACCGAGCTTTTGCCTTCATCGGTGGCCAAGTTTGTTGAAAAAGAATTTGTTATGCCCCCCTACTTTTTGGTTCTACCTTCGCTGGCTTTGAAGAGAGACAGAAACGGACATTGCACCCTGCTCAAAAAGGGAAAATGCGTAGTCCATGAGGTTGCTCCTATAGTATGCAGTCTTTTTCCTTTTGTTGCTTTAAGCAAGCGCACTCTCCCTGAGATCTATCCTTTCTGTGTTGCACTTCAGCAAAAAGAATTTGAGAAAATCAATGGAACAGTTGACCAAAAACAAAAGGAGCGCGTCAACAAGTACTTTGCTCAAATAGAAAAAAACGGTTTCTCAAGCCAGTGGACTTATTTGCCATCCAAAGGTTTGGTTTTACTTGAGGGAAAATTGGAGTTCCAGATTTCCAGAAAAGAGTTTTTGCAGTTGATTGCACCATTTTCCTAATTTTTGTCAATAAGCATCATTTTTTCTCTTACTTCTATCAAATTAGCTTTCGTATCCTTACACCCGTCATAGAGTAATAGAGCTGCTTGGGGGGCAATTTGTGTTCCATAAAACTTTTCAAAACCCATGTTTGCCTCGTCATAGCAGCATACTCCCAAAACCGCTTTTGGCTTGTATTTTTGCACAAGCTTTTGAACCATGCTCCCCCCAGGACAAACAAACACATATCCATATCCAATTTCTTTTGCCAGTCCAATTAGGTCTGTAATCTGGCATTTGCCACATCTTTGGCATTCTAGTCCTTCATCGCCATAGGGGGCCTTGCATTTTGCACTATTTTTCAAACAATGCGGAATAAACAGGGCTCTATCCTTGAATGGAATTCGCCTATAGCCAAATTCGTTCATCTTGTTTCTGAGTTCAATGTGAGTATAGTTCACAAGCCGGTCACTCAAACCAAATTTCTTTGCAATGGCCTGCGTTGTTTTCGCAACATCTAGGTGTGTTGTCTTATCCGCGAGTATTGCAATATACTCTTTTATCTTTGAAGTAGAACTCATTTAACTCCCAATAGAAATTCGTTGCAAAAATGTTAAATAAGTGCCTATTGCAGAGAACCAATTATTTCAAGTGCCTGTTACAAATGGTTAATTGGGCCTAAAAACCTTATTTTACTCTTTTGCTCTGTATTCAGCGCCCTTTAAAATGGTTTCCAATCGCGTATTATGTATACGAAAAGATAAGGGAACTCTATTTTTTTCTCAATTGAAAAACTTTGCCGCGGTTTGCGGAATAGCGTTTTTTTGACTTTTTGCAAAAACATAGGCTCTACTGAGCCGAAGGAGTTGAATAACTTTGAAATTTGAAGAATTTAATATCAGCGACAGCCTCAAGCAGGCTATCAGAGAAAAAGGCTTTGAAAAGCCATCGGATGTACAGGAACAGGTTATTCCTGTTGCCCTGCAGGGAAAGGACCTTGTGGGAAAATCCAAGACAGGAACAGGTAAAACTGCAGCTTTTGCAATTCCACTTATTGAAAACATTAGGCGCGGCCAAACATTTTCCGCTCTAATAATTACGCCAACAAGAGAACTTGCAATCCAGGTTAAGACTGAGATTGCATCTCTTTCAAATAGCAGTGGAATCAAAGTGGTTGCTGTTTTTGGAGGCGAAAGCGTTCAAAAGCAAATAGGCTTGCTCAAAATCAAGCCTGAGATAATTGTCGGAACCCCTGGAAGACTACTTGACTTTATTGGGAGAGGGAATCTTGACTTTTCAAAAGCAGGTTTTCTGATTTTGGATGAGGCAGACCGAATGTTTGACATGGGTTTTAGAGATGATATCGAAAAGATTATCGGGAGTTTCCCAAGGGAGAGGCAGACAATGCTTTTCTCTGCAACAATGCCGGAAACTATTAAGGATATGGTGGACAGGCACCTCAAAGAAGACAAGATCTTCTTTAACCTTAGTGAGGATGATTCTCCGGTTGATGAAGTCGAGCAGTATTACATTATGTTAAATCGGAACCAGAAGATTGATGCCCTACAAGACATCATAAACTGGGACAACAATGTCAAAACACTGGTATTCTGCAGAACCAAGAGAACTGTTGACTGGCTTGAGAAGCAGCTTTCAAGGCGCAGGATAAACGCCATTGCCTTACATGGAGACAAAAGGCAAAGTGCAAGAAACGCAATCCTCAACAAGTTCAAGAACATGCAGGGCGGAGTTCTCATTGCAACAGACATTGTTGCCAGGGGAATTCACGTTGACAACATTGGGCATGTCGTGAACTTCGATGCTTTAGATGAAACTGAAACCTACCTACACCGAATTGGTAGAACAGCCAGGCAGGGAAAAAGGGGAATCGCAGTAAGCCTTTGCTCTAATGTAATGGAACTCGAGAACCTCGAGAGAATCGGCAGACAAATTAATGCTGAGATAAGCGAGCTGCGGTAAAAACTAGCTCCTTATTCCTGGATTTTTTCTAAAGCAGGTAACTTGCCCTCTTGGTACGTCCAGCCGGGATTCTCACGGTTTCCTGTACGCTTTTTTCCTGTGTTCGATCTTTGCAATTATTATTGTGTTTCCTTTTATAGAGAATACTACCCGGTATTTTCCTGTATGTTCGCTTCTTTTGTTCTTGAAAACATTTGAAAGAGGTTTTGCAAGAAATGGCTTTTCCGCGATCTTTTCAACGCCTTTCAAAACTTGCATTGCAATTGATTTATCGAGTTTCTTTAATTCTCTTCTTGCGCGAGAGGAGTACTCGATTTCATAAACCATTTCTTAAAGCCCCAATTCCTCTAGAAGCCGTTTGTGTGAAATAGTCTTTCCTTCCTTGTGTTCCCTCTCAGCTTTCGCCACTGCTTTCAAATCATCCAAAAGCTCCGCGTCCTGAATTTTTTGCTCAATTGCCTGCCTTGCAACCTCACTCCACTTAAATTCAGGGTGGGATTTCATTTTCTTATACAACGGTTCAGGCATAGCCAAAGTAACATTAACCAATAAAATCACCTATTTATAATATGTGCACACACATATTTAAATTTATTGCCTTAAGAAACAGAAAGTGCCCCAGCCGGGATTCTCATTGGGTTGTGGGTTGGAGGTTGCTTGGTTTGAAGTTGTTTGGCGTGTTCGAACCTGTTCTTGTTGCATTTTGAATTGCCTCCGTGGTAGTGTAATAGTTTAGGTCGAATAAATAGTGAGCGGGTGCGAATAGAGGAAAAGGGTTTTTGGTGGAAAACTAAAGTTGTTTTTTTTGTTTTGCACGCTTGAACATATATAGTAGTGGTAGGAATATCATTAGGAAAATAGCGAGTAAAAATACGAGAGGGTACAATGATTGAAAAGTTATTCCATTCCTATAGAAATATTCCAACACGGCCCATATAATCATTGTGCCAAATAGAATTACAAATGTCTTAACAACACCCTTCGAAAGCGGAGTGTCTACGTTGACATTCTTCAAATCTTTTCTTTTTACGCCAAGATAGTAACCAAAAGCGGCAAAGAAAAACACTAACACTAAGATAACAATTGTCGTTTCTTTATTCTTCAATGGTCTTCTAATAGCATCAACCAACATCCAGAACCAAAACAATACCAAAGAAGCATACATGACAATTCCGAGTTCAGGAATCTGTTCGTAGATATAATTAAAAGGCACATAAAAACTGAGAAGCAAAATTGGAACAAACGCTATTATGTCCGTCCATTTAATTTCCAAACCCATAACCCCATTCTAAGTCTTTTCTTTTATTTTAATCTTTCTACGCCCGTCTGGGTCACTGAAATGCCCCAGCCGGGATTCGAACCCGAATCATTGCCTTGAGAGGGCAATATGCTTAACCGTTACACTACCGGGGCGATATAGAAAAAGTTGTTAAATATCTTTTTAAATGCATTAATTTATAAGTGTTATTTGTGATGAGCAGGCTGAGCACTGACCTTTCTTTTGGATTGGAATGACGACGATTTTGAGTGCTGAAATCTTACTCTTTTTGCCTGCGCTTTTTTAGAATTAGTGGTTAGTGCCGGAGGAGGGATCTGAACCCTCGGCCTTTCGATTATGAGTCGAACGCTCTAACCAGGCTGAGCTACTCCGGCAACAGTAAGTATTAGAAAAACAAGAGATTTTAAATTTAGAGGGTTAGTAGGCCCTCGGTCATTTCCACAGTGTCTTCATCGTCTTGCTTGCTGTAATCCATTCTGCTCTTTACTTTTAAGCCACTTTTTCCATGTGCGAGAATTCTGTCAGCATATCCAATAAAGAGCCCTGCTTCAAGTACTCCTGGAATGTTCTTGGATTCAAACTCAAGATCCTCCAAGGAATAGATTTCGTCAACCTCAACATCAATGATATAGTGGTTTGTCTCAGTCTTGTAGGGCTGACCACCTTTCATGCGCAGTTTTGCTTTTCCAAGCGCCTCTAGCTGTACAAGTGAGCGTTTCCAGCCAAAAATCGCAATTTCGAAAGGAATTACTCCTGCTAAACGCTTTACAAAGTTTTTTTCCTCCACAATTGCAATCATTTCTGCTGCGCTCTGTGCAATCATCTTGTCACGTACGAGTGAAAGGGAATCGCGCTTAATATAATTAAAGTGATGGTCCACCAAGTCAACAAATTCTACTGCGACATCGATTTCCCTTGCATTAATGTCTGCAATCGGAATATGTACAGAACTAAGTATTGTTGCGATGTGCGAGCTTGTTGGAACTATAGAAACGTTCTCCAAGTGATGCTCTGGATCCTGGAGCTTTAAAGCAATCTTTTTGAGAAAAACCTCGGCATCATTGCTTGTTCCAAAAGCAAGAATTGAATCTGGCTTAATATACTTCTCGACAAGAGCGTCAATTATTTCCTCAGTTAAAGCCATTTCAAACCGCTAAATAATTGGGCTTTGAAATATTTAATGATTTTGTTGGGGGTTTAATTAGCTTTTTGGTTTTTATTAAAAAGAAAACGCAAGCCCCTGGCGAGAATTGAACTCGCGATCTCGTCCTTACCAAGGACGCGCTCTACCACTAAGCCACAGGGGCAACAATACCAATTTCCCTAGAAAAAGCATTTAATAAGATTAGGTTGCCTTGTTCAAACTTCCAGTTGAGCAAGCTTCTTCCTCAGGGCGGGTCTTCTTATTTCCGGCAAAACATGCTTTTCAAGTATCTGGCGCCTTGATTCCTCCGGGAACTTATTCAATGACTCTGCTAGTAAGCGCTTCACATTCTCAAAACTTGGTTCTGTTCTAACCAAAACATCCAAGTCAATTGCAACTATTCCAGCTTCTCTCTGCCTAAGATAGTCAATTGCGTCGATGTAACCCGCAAACCCCGCATTAATCATTTTACCAAGTATCTGCCCAACTCTTCTTTGGGTTCGAGGTGCGCTTAGCTGTCTTGCGTGCCCATAATCTGTTTTAACTCTCGCCAGCTTTATGCCTGCTCTGTTTTCCAGAAGTGGACTTACTTTAACCCATTTCCCATTCCAATTAACCATGGCCGTTTTCAGAGTTGGAATGTCTGCTTCTGCAATCTTTTGGATTGCCCTTTCATATGCCGCAGCCTCTTTGTTGGAAAGTGGTTCATCAAACATCTTTATTGCAACTTTCTGTCTTTTCCCATTTGCAAATGTAACAAGGCCTCTGAAGATTCTGCCGTACTCTCCTCTTGCAAATGAAGGGTGTGACTGGCTTAGGCTGTAGCGTGACTGATAACCCGTGGCAGTTTTTATCCTAAGGGCTTTGACATCTTTGCCATGCATCCACTTGGAGTATGGGGCTTGTTTTTTTGGGCGCACTGGCATTTATTCCCCCACAATCTTTTCTAATTTATTCAAGTCAGCGAACTTCACTTTCTGCTGTTTTCCTGTCTTCAAATTTTTGAGTGTTAGAGCTTTCTCTTTCAACTCATTATCTCCTAGAATTGTGACAAAAGGAATTCCTTTCTTGTCTGCGTATTGAATGTTTTTTCCAATACCCCTATTCATCAAATCGAGTTCACAGCCAGTTCCCAAAGCCCTAATCTTTGCCGAGATGCCCAGGGCTTCTTCAACCGCTTTGTCCCCCAAAGGTATGAACAAAATTTTCACAGGAGAAGCAATTGCAATCCGTTCCTCCAGAGAATCCAGTAGCCTTTCGATTCCGAAGCTGCACCCAACTGCAGGAGTTGGTTTGCCACCATAAGATTCAACAAGCTTATCATATCTCCCTCCACCGCCAACGCTCGGCGAATCTTTTACCGCGACTTCGAAGACAGTTCCGGTATAATATTCCAAACCGCGCGCCAGACTTAAATCCACTTCAACAAATTTTGCCAAATCATTTGCCTTCAGGAGTTGTACTAAGGGAGCAAGTGGGTTTTTTATTTTTAATTTCACGAGCCCTTTTGCGTTAAGTTGTCCAAGAATTTGTGTGCTTATTCCTTTCTTCTTAAGCTCCTTTTCCACTTCTTCCTTTCCAATCTTATCAATTTTATCCAAACTCCTAAAGCAGTCCACAATCTTGTTCTTGGCTACCTTACACCCAATTGCAACTTCCTCCAATAGCCTGCGATCATTAATCTTTATCTTGAACTCGTTTTCCTTGAAGCCAAGTTTTTTCATTACCTCTATTGCGATTGCGAGAATCTCATAGTCAGCCAAAAGCGAGGGGCTCCCCAATATGTCCCAGTCTGCCTGCGTGAACTCCCTGTACCTTTTCGCCTGTGGCCTATCATACCTATAAACTCTGCCAATCGCATATCTCTTGAATGGAAGCGTTAGGTTAGGATTACTGGCTACAACTCTCGCAAGCGGTACAGTTAAATCAAACCTCAAACCAAGCTCCCTGTCAGAATTATCCTTGAAATAATAAATTTCTTCCTTGATTGCTTCTCCACCTGTTCCTTTTTTTGCAAGTAGCTCAAAGTTCTCGACAGTAGGCGTTTCAAGTGGGCCAAAGCCATAGCTCTCAAAAACCTGTTTGCAAACTCCCTGAATCCATTTTTTCTTTGCCGCTCTGTCAAGCAAAAAATCCTGCATTCCGCGAACTGTTTTGAAGCTCATTTAAATTCACCAATTTTTTTTGTGTACAGGGCCATTCCAACCACAGTCTTTATACCCAGGGCATTTAACTCTTTTATTTCACGCTGGCTCGAAATGCCGCCGGCCACACTTAATTCATTCTTACAAATGCTTTTTAACCTTTTAATTGTTTGCCAGTCAATGCCCTTCATCAAACCCTCTTTTTCAATGCAGGTGTAAAGAAATTCCCCGCAATAATCCCTAAGCTTTTCTGCCCTTTCCATCGGAGTTTCCTCCGTGCTTTCTTTCCAACCTTTAACTGATACTTTGCCATTATAGGAATCCAATGCAACTATTATCCTGTTTCTGTCAAATGACTTAAGCAACAGACCCAAAAACTCTTTGTTGGCTTTTGTGCCAATAATTATTTTTTTTGCCCCCGCCCTGAACATTTGTTCCGCATTTTCTTTAGTTCGAATTCCACCACCTACTCTTGCATTGACTACACGGCACAAGTCTCTAACTATTTCTTTGTTGTTCCCGTTTTCCATTGCCGCATTTAGGTCAATTACCTGTGTTTCCGGGAAAGAGGAAAATCTCCTGGCAAATTCAAGCGGTTCCTCCTCTACCCAGATCTTTACTTTTCTTCCCTGCTGCAACTGCACGATTCTTCCATCCAATAAATCAATGCTTGGTATCATTTTCTCACCTCTATTCCTCTTTTTTCCAAAAATTTTTTTACTTCTCTTATTGAGTATTTTCCATAGTGGAAAACGCTTGCCGCAAGCACTGCATCTGCTTCTCCCTGTTGCAGTACATCGGCAAAGTCCTGCATTCTTCCCGCGCCACCCGAAGCAATTACCGGAATATTTACTGCCTGTGAAACGGCTTTAATTAGCTCCAGGTCAAAGCCTTGTTTTGTGCCATCCCTATCCATCGAGGTCAACAGTATTTCGCCAGCCCCAAGGGCCTCTGCTTCTTTTGCCCAGTCCACTGCTCCCTTGTCAGTAAACTTTTTGCCCCCAAAAATACTGCAATCCCACTGCGCGCCTTGCTTTTTCGCATCTATTGCAACCACAACTGCCTGCGCCCCAAACACTTGGCTTAATTCACTGATCAATTTAGGTCTTTGTAATGCAGCAGTGTTGATACTAACCTTGTCAGCACCTGCACCAAAAACTTTTCTCGCATCCTCCACAGACTTTATACCCCCGCCTACAGTGATTGGCACAAATACTTTCTCCACGGTCTTTTCAATAACTTTTGTCATTGTATTTCTTCTTTCCCTTGACGCCGTTATGCCAAGAAAGCAAAGTTCATCTGCTCCCTCTTGGTAATATCTTTCTGCCATTTCCCATGGAACCCCGGTGTATGTCATCTGTTTGAATTTTGTTCCTTTGACTACTCGCTGTCAAATTTCTTTGAATAATCGCGCAGTGCGATGTCTCCTCTTTTTTCTACGTTTTCAATTATCTTTCTGACTGTTGTGAACTAATTCACCTTGTATAGTCTTGTCTCTGTTTGAATTCATTTCAATCCACCTCCAAGTTCAGTGATGTTTATGAAGTAAATCACTGTCAAAATTAGTTTGAGGGCCGCGGCCGGGAGTCGAACCCGGTTCCATCGGACCACAACCGAAGATCATAACCGTTAGACCACCGCAGCCATTTTTTTCCATGTTTATATATTTGTTAAAAGAAAAAGAATAAGAAATTTGGTTTCCAGTACTTAGAGTGCTTCCGCTAGTTATTTCAAGCGTCTTCTTCGCTTTCTGGAGTCTCGTTGTCATCGCCGCATCCACTGCAGCCGTGAAGTAAATCATTCATAATAATTCTATTGTTCCTTTTCTATTTAAACCTTTTCCCTTTTCTTGCCAAAACAATTAATAATTCCCACAACCCTAGTTATTTAGGTGTGATAATGAGTCGAAGAGAAGAACAGGCGAGGATTGATAGGGCTTTGTCCAGGGAGCCTGAGGCAAAGCAAGCCAGGCGAATTGACATGCAGCGCTCTCCAACCCTAAGACCTGAAACACAGAGAACTAGTGCTCTCCTTAGAATTCCTTTTTTTGGTGAGGTTCTTGCAGGCTTTGCTAACTTCATTTTTAGGCGTGAGTCCTCAAGAAGGGTTGCAAGGCGACAGCCAATTGTTCGCATTAGAGGCGAGCATTTTAGGCCACTACATTCTGCCAGGAGCGCACGAGGCGCACGTACAAGGAGAAACATTCGTCACATCCAGCATCCGGGTGTGCGTGCAAGAATGGGCAGAGGGCTTGCTCACAGGCGCCCTAGATAATTTTCCTGACTTTTTCAGCTATCTCTCTTTTTGCCAGAATCAGTATTTTTTGACCAGGTTTTACAAGTGTTTCTGAATCAGGAATAACAAGGTTCTTTCCCTCGAACAATGCAACTATTGCTGCGCCTGGAGGGTGCTCTATTTCCTTAACCTTTTTTCCAGCAATCTTGCTCTTCTCTGTTATTTCTATTTCCATAATCTCGGCTGTTCCCCTTGAAATGAACGCCAAGTCAAGCACTTCAGGCTTTGTAATCAGTTCGGCAATATATCCTGCGGCAGCAGCCTCAGGGTGAATTACAATGTCAACACCAAGCTTTTTCAAAACTTCCTCGTCATAATCAACCTTGCTGATTCTTGCTGCAACTTGTGCGGCTCCAAGCTCTTTTGCAAGCAAAGAAATAATCATGTTTGTTTCATCCTGGCCTGTGAGGGCAACAATGGCACCACATTCTTTTACGCCTGCTTTCTCAAGCACGCCTGTTTCTGTGCCGTCTCCCTGCGTCGCAATTATATCAAGCTCCTTGCTGATTTTGTCGCACCTTTCCGCTGATTTGTCTATTACAACAACATCATGCTCTTCCTCAAGCAGCAGTTGCGCAAGGTAGTACCCAATTTCTCCGGCCCCAACTAGTATGATATACATATTATTCACTTAAGTTTAGTTCATTCCAGTATTTAATGCTTTTTTCTTTTTATTACCTCTTTTAATATTGCGTTAAACGTTCGTTCTATATCAAAGCCACCATCTGAGTGGGTGTAAACTTCTTGCATTCTTGCGTTGGGCGCAAGTCTCTTTATATCACCAACTTCATTTTTGAAAAGTAAGGGCTCACTAGAAATTGGCGAGACAACAATGTCTGCATTTTCAAGTCCTTTTCTGTGTCTGGTTTCTGTTCCAGTTAACTTTACTCCAACCCCTTTGACCTCAACTCTATTAGCTAGACCCTGTTCTCTCAAAAATTTGCGAAACTCTTTTGCTATTGCTCCTGACCACTCTCCCTGAAAGCAAACAAAGGTAATTTTTTTCCTCGCAGGCTTTCTCACACGATGATATTTCCTCGGAACCTTTCTCCTAAGACCTCTCTTTGTTTTTATTAGCTTATTCAGCAATTTTACCGCCTCGATGGCCTTAGGCTAAGCATGAAGCCAATTGCCGAGAGAATCGGTATTATCTCAAGTCTGCCAATCCACATGTTTATTATTAGCATTATTTTTACGCCAAACGGCATAGCAGCATTTGTTATTCCTGTTGAGATTCCTGCATTGCTCTGCGCGCTCACAACCTCAAACAAGCTGTCAGCCATACTATTTCCATAGAGGGTGAGAACAAGTGTTCCTATTCCCAGTAGCAGTATCCAAAGTAGAATGAATTGGTTTATCTCCTTTATCTGCTTGAGTTCAAGGTTCTTGCCCTCAAACTTTTTTGCAAAAAAGCTTTTTTCAGGGAGAACAGCTTCCTTAATTCGCCAGTAAATCGATTTCACAAAAATTATGAATCTAGAAATCTTTATGCCTCCGGCTGTGCTTCCTGCACTTCCACCCACAAACATTACTGCGATTAGCACTAGTTTCACAAAATCGTCCCATGCAGCCACATCGTTTGCCGTAACAAGGGAGAAGCCCCCGCAACTTATTGCTGAGAACGTATGAAAGAAGGCCTGTTCAATGCTTGCAAGGGAACCCCCAAATAATAGGAACATCTTTGGCAAAATCATGAAAGCAGCCATCAGTCCCAATAAGATTAGTGTTTTGAATTCCGCGTCCAATAACAATGTTTTGAACTGTCTCTTTTTGAAAACAAGGTAGTGTACTCCAAAGGATGTTGCTCCTAGTACCATTATCACAATAAGGCTCAGGCTAACCCAGGGGGAATAGGTTCCAACCAATCCCTGTGAGGTAATATCCATTCCTGTAGTGCTAATGGCTGACATACTGTAGTTTATGGCAGTGAATAGGTCCATATCACTTAAATACAACAACACTATTCCAACCAATGTCAAGCCAATATAAATATTCCAAATCTCTTTGATAGTGTTCTTAATATTGGGTTTGATTCTTTCCTCTCTCCCCTCTGCATAACTAAGCTTGCTTGCCCTGCTGTAAGTTGTCAGCACCCCTGTTAGTGCCAGAACAACAATTCCCACACCCCCGACCCAGGATAGAAAACTTCTCCAAAAAACCAATGAATTTGGAGCAAAGTCTATTGAGAATTTCATTAGTGTTAGGCCAGTTGTTGTGAGCGCAGACATTGCTTCAAAGTACCCATCAACAAAACTCATTCCCTGAACAAGCACGAAGGGTAGGGCTGAGACTGCGCAGTAAAGCAGCCAGAATGCAGCAGCAGTTAAAAAAGCATGTTTCAAATCTGTTTCCTGTTTGGGGGCAAAGGCATTTCTCAAAGTAAAACCAACTGCAAAGGCGATTCCAGCGGCAAGTATGTAAGCAGCAATTGTCCTAAATCCCTCCATATAGAAGAGCGAGGCAACAAGTGGCGCGAGAAAGGTTACACTACTCCATTCCATTATAGTGCCTAGGTCGCGAAGAACAACCCTTACATCCTCTTTTCCAAGTCTTATTAACATTGAGGGCATTCAGCAACAAGTAGCTTCAAAGAGGTTAATAAATGTTTTTCAACCGTGCCCTAGTTTTCTCGTAGAAAGGTTTAGCGATTTCTTTCGCTTTTGGGGAAGATATTCTTTCAAACATCCAAGCCATCTTTTTCCTTACTTTTTCCGTGCCCAATGTTTTAGCCAGTCCTACATGTTTTATGGCATTGGTTTCAAAGTAACTTAAACTATCCGCATCCTTTATTAGGTTAGACTCGGCATCACCTCCAACTTCATGTTTGCCAATCATATTCTTGATTCTCTCTATTTTTTCTTGTTCATATCCCTCTTTTTTCAAAAATCTCGATATTATTATGGCACCTTCTTTCTGATGTTCTTCCAAAATCGCGGGGTCATTGAATTCTTTTGTTTTAAATGTTTGTTCTGTATTTGTTTTCCTAAATGCCCTTGCAATGTCGTGAGCAAAAGCAGCGATAATAATTGGCTCATCTGCATCAGGCCTTAATTGCCTAATCCAATAAACAGTGTTTTCAAAGTGCGCAATGCTTTTTCCTGTCGCACTTTTTTCAAATGCCTCTTTGACAAACTGTTCCACTTTCTTTAGCATGATACAACCTATTCCTTTTCCATTGCTTTATTTTCTAGTGCAGGGAGGAGGATTTGAACCCCAAGAATGCGGGAGGGAGGACTCGAACCCCCGAAGGCACTAAGCCATCAGGCCCTGAACCTGACCCGATTGCCGCTACGGGACTCCCGCGGATTAATAATCCATTCATCCTAACATTTGTTTTTATATTAGTGCTCCCGCCGGGATTTGAACCCGGGCTACGAGCTCCGCAAGCTCGCGTCCTTACTGGGATTATTTAATTCCTCAAATAATCTATCCAGGCTAGACCACGGGAGCATTTGTTTAATTTTTTTGATTCTCTCTAAATGTTTTGGGTTACTGCTTCCTATTTCTTCAATCCATTTCCTGAACTTTGGAACACCATTCAAGTAAATGGTGTACTCCTTCCGAAACACTTGTGGGGAGAAACCTAATAAAACTAATATTTCGCTAACTTTATTAATCAATTCTCTTGATTTGATACAGAGGGAGATTACTGGATATCTTGTTTTTGGGCGAATGTAATAGCAGCCGTCTGTATCAATTAGTCCTCTTAGGAATGCACGCATAATGTTTTTGTCTTTGCTTTTAAGGATGCATGCTGGCACTTTGACTTTGTATGTTTTGCAGCCTGTAGTAATACCTAACACCTCACTTTTGAATTTGTGCACGGCTTTTGAGCTTATTTCAAATCCGCACGCAGAGCTTCTTTTTAGAAGAGGCGGATTAATGTTGTATAGTTCTTTGTAAAGTGGAAGAATGAATCCAGTGTAATAGGTTTCTTCTTCAAAGGCGCCTCTCACTGAGAAATAATAGGGTTTATTTGATAATGTTCCGTCTCCTAAGTGAATACCAATTTCCTCGGCTAATAATGGAGAGAGCTTTTTTGGAATTTTTATTTTTCTTTTCTCATCTTGCCTGCTTGCTTCGAGTCCTTCAAGATTAAATTCAATTTCTTTTTTCTTAAAAAATGATTCTCTTGCAGCTGTATCTTGTTTAATTTTCCTTAAAGCTTTCTCGAGTTTCTTTTTGCGTAGAAGAATATACGCTTTTTCTGGATCTTGTGTCCTTAATTTTCTGAAGTTCTTGATTGAGTTTCTGTTAGCTTTTTGCCGCCACTTTCCTATTGTTTTCTCATTGTATGTTCTTAAGATTGTCCGCATGCCCTTGGTACCTCCTTTGACCGCGCCCCAGTTTTCGGGTTTTGTGAATGTTTGGTTAAGGAAGAAATCTTGTTTACCCTCAGGCAGAAAGTGGGTCATTGAATCAAACACTTTTTTTGGAATAAGTCTACTGCCAAACCGATAATTCTGGAAGGTTGTTCGAGGCAAGCCCAGTCGTGTGCGAAATTCTTTCCAACTCTTAAATTTATTCGCTTCTCTTAATGATGCAAAAAATTCTTTTCTTGTTTCGTCTGTTTTGAATTCAACTCTTTCTTCCATCTAAAAAGGGGGTTTTTGCTCTTTATAATCGCTTGGGGAGAGTGGGTTTCCACTGTTAATGGAAGTCCATTCCGTGGGAGCAGTTAAGTAATTAGTCTATTTAATCAATTTAATTACTTTGCCTTCGTGGATTATGATAGAATTCTCTGCCTGCGAAACCATTTTTCCCTGTTCCTCTTTTAACACTGGGAATGCTTTGATGCACTTTGCTTTCAATAGCTCCCTCAAACCAATTTTTCTCTGGAACTCGCTCATCTTAAGCCCGTCCGCAATCCATCTTTCCGCAAAAGGCAGGGTATTATAATTCTCAAGTATGAACTCTAAAACATTTCTCGCGTGATTATTTCTAATAAGCCGTGCTTCTTCAACTGCAAATATTTCTGATTGTGCCCCCTCTCTTACAATGCCCTCTCCATCTGTTGCAAATGGCTCGAAAGCGTAGGCTTGTCCGTCCTCCAACTTCCTTGTGTCATTGTTTTCAATGTTTGGAATTCCTGGTGCAGCGTGCTGAACATACTGTTCTAAACCATGCCCTGTAAGATTTTGCACTGGCTTAAATCCCTTGCCCTTAATTGTTTTTTCAATTTCTGTTCCAATCTTTCCAATTTCCAATCCTAATTTTGCAATTGAGAGCGCGTTTTCAAGCGCGAGTTCAGAGGCCTCAATCAAATTCGCCCACTCGTTACTTGGGTTTACTGTGAAAGAACCATCGGCAATAAAACCGTCAATATGCACTCCAATATCAATCTTCAGCACATCATTTTTGCCTAAAACTGTTTCATCCCCTGTTCCAGGCGTATAGTGGGCAGCAGCCTCATTTAAGCTCAAGTTAACCGGAAAAGCAAGCTTTGCCTTGCCCTCAGATAGATCTTTGACAGCTTTTTCTACCACTAAAGCGATGTCAAGCAGTTTTTTGTCCGCAACCGCACTTTTTCGTGCTTTTTTCTGCACAGAACCGAGAATTTTGCCTGCTTTTACATATTTTTCCGCTGTTTTGCTATCCATCTTCATTTCACCTATTATTAGCTTTCTTCTCGGAAAAGGTTAAAAAATAGCTCTTTTTTCAGCTTTTTCTCTTGATAATCAATAGGACAGCCAATCCCACAATCACTATTGCAACTGCATTAATCTCTGGAATTGGAAAGGCCGGACCTGAAACTCCCCGAGTTACAACAAAGGATCCATTCTTATTATTTCCAATTAAGATGTTGTCCGTGCACCCGGTAGCACTTCCAAAATCTGAGTTACTTAGTGCAGTACGCATATCATATCTACCCTCTACTATATCTAGGGGAGCCCATCCTGCAGTTAAGTCAGTAGTGCATGTAAACATTTCCTCGTCGCCTGCAACAATTGGCCATACAGATGGTCCACTAGCCGTACAATCAATTTCCGTTGTCCCGTCTTGGAAAAATACTTCTACTGTTAAATCAGCACCAACTAAGTCGCAACCACTGCCATTGTCATTCTTTATTGTCACTTCAATATCAGTATCGTCACCTGGCGCAACAAAAGCTGGGTTTGCTTTAAATTTTGTAATGTAAACATCGTTGCCGGTTATTGGCAAGCAAAAGTTTTTCCAAATACAGAAGTGAAACTCGCTCTCAAAGTGCGCGCTAACACTGGGAACAATAGTGCCATCTGTTAGATCAATATAATCTCCGCCACTTGTCGGTGTGAAAATATCTATGTCAAATAAGAACTCCCTGCCGGTATACCTTGGAGGCAAATTTGGTCTCTCTGTTCCAGAACCAATTCCAATATAATAGTCAAAACTTGTTCCTTCCTGCCACCCAACCGGGTCGGGCGCACTAACAAAGTTAAGGAGAATAATCAGTACTAACGCGGTTAATATCTTTTTCCACATCGACTTTTTCTCCTAAGGTATATAATGAATGGTACTGGGTTCTGTGGCACCTGTGCCACTATTGACTATTATTACGTCCGCTGTGTGACTCACTCCTGAAATCAGTTTTAGATCGGTATTACAATTCAGTTTAGCATCAACCAAACCGTCAGTTATTGGAATAGTTCCATACCCTGAAATACTATCATAGGTGCACCCTACTTCGCCGATACCAGGGGCATTTAAAATTATTTCAAGATAGCCATTAACAGGATTCCCAGTACCTTTATCAACGATAAACGCGCCAATCGCTATTTCCTCTGTGTATCCTCCAAGTCCTTCGCCCCCACAATCGTTGCAAGAAAATTGCCTTGTTCCACAATCAATGGTAGTGTTTTCGATATAACTACTTATACTCTGTTGCGAGGTTAAGTCAGTGTAATCACATGAACAATCATATGGGCTGCTAGTTCCAGTACAACTTCCTGTTCCTGATCCGCACACAGGAATTGGACGATTAGAGCTGCCAGTGACATTTACAACAAAAGTGGTTGAACCGGTAAAATCGCTATCGAATGTTGTAGGACTCAAACCCGACATTGCACAACTTGCTCCTCCAAGGCCGCATGAGTGCACGGCATGTGTGGGTGAATCGCCACCGCCTTCATGGTTGAACTCTGAACTGTCAGTTGGATCTCCGGTTATAATGCTGCCGCCATCTCCTTGCACTGTAAAACCGCTGCCCTCAAACTTACAGCTTGAGATTGTTAGTTCCTCACCCTGATTCTCCACTCTAGTGTTAATGAACTCAATATTAGTAAGATCATCATTGTTTATTATTGAAAATGGCGAGCTCCAATTGACTTCAATTCCTTCCCCCCAATTTAGTCCGGTCATTGAGAAAGCCGGGTCTCGTGTTGCATTCAAAATTTTGATGCTGCGCGCGCTATCATTTGGATCTTGAATAGTTTCATCATCATTTATTCTAATTCTGCTGTCTACTAGTTGGCCATAATCATGAATTGTTATGTTGCCGCTGAGATTCATTATCCTGCTGTTATTCATTTCTAGTGCGCCTACTTCAATCCACCTTATGTCTTCTTGACCACTGTCAGCCAGTTCAGTATTGGTAAGCTTCATCAAGCCCTCTACCTTAATTGCGCCATAGAATCCTGGCTCACCTGAGAATACGGTCCGACTAGTGTTATATGTAAAATTGTATAGTCTAGCATTGGTTGCTTCAAATTCCTGGGCGTAAAGTCCAACAAAACCATAATTACCCATAAGAGTATCGCTTATAGAATTTCCTGTGAACGTGATTTTTCCGTTCGCTGCTCTAAGTGGACCTCTTAAAGTTCGCAGAAAAGCACGGTCAAACGTAATGTTTCCATTTGCTGACTCAAAAGCGATTATGCCTTCCCCTGACCAGCCACCTGAGTCATATCCATCAAACTCGATATTCTGAATTAGAATGTCCCCACTTGCATAAACTCTTCCACCTCTTTGAGCCACAACACTATGGGGTCTGCCTGTTTCAGTTGTCCCTCTTTTCACGGTCAGGTTTCCGTTAAACACCACAAGACTTTCATTGTAATAAATGGCATAGTTGCTATATCTCCCGGTTATTACCGCGTCGCCATTGCGGATTTGTATTGGTGCAGGTTGGTGGAAGTAAATCTGGCTGTTTGTCATATTGAGTCCCCCTCCAATATCAATGCCAGTGCCAGAGGCGTTAGTGTAATTAACATGAACAATATGTGCTCCGTTGCTCATCGTCAAATTTCCGTTTGTTGTGTTAATATTATCAAAGTATATAATGGATTGATTGCTGCTAGGGCCTCTGCCACTTAAGACAATATCTCCGACAACATCTAAATTGCATGTTTGTGCTCCATTACAGTACAGAATCGATGATGTTGAGGTAAGTGTGTTAGCCAAAATATTGGCTTTACCATGTATCTCTGCCGAAACAAGCGTAATATCGCCAGTAACATCTAATGTTCCATCTATATAGTAAATTCTTTTTCTCTGCAATATAAGCTCTCCACCAACAGTCATATCGTTGAAGCGCACGCCAGAGCTCGAGCTATAGATTCCTGAATTATCTTGGTATGTAGGACCTACTATCACAGCATTTTTTCCAACAATCAAGTCTCCATTCATAAAATTTTCAATACGACTGTATCTGCCAGTAATCTTCAAATCGTTTACAATGTCAATGTTTCCGTTCCTCACATTAAATAGTCTTGCCCACGCACCGTCACCCTCGTTATGAATTGTCAGGTTTCTGGCGGTGAGTTCTGTAATATAATTGGGTCCTCTTCCTATAATCCATGCCTGCCTATTACCCACACTTTGTATTAAAATATCCCCTGTAACATTAACCGGGCCACTTATGCGGTTTATGTAAGTATCTGCGTTTCCACCTGTTGCATCAATTGTTAAGTCTCCTTCAACAGTCAGGCTGTCTATAGTCCAAGTGTCATTAATATGGCCACCGTTCCTCAAAAGCATGTCGCCATGTATTAAAATATCCCCACTCAGACCGTGAATGCGCGAATTCCTACCAGATATAGTGCTGTCCATAGTCATCTTTCCGGCTTCAATATTTCTAAAGTATAACATGCGCCCGCCATTAGGAATACTTAATTCTCCATCAATCCCAATGCTTGATCTTCTATCATCATCAGCAGTTTGAGAGTAAAGGTACGTAGCTTGGTTTCCACCAGTGCCTGCGTCAATGGTAATGTTTGTAAAAGTTTTTTGGGATCCATTATCCACAAATTGCATTTGGGCACTGCTCCCCATATTGTAACTTCTCAGGGTTGTGGTTCTACCGCTTTGCCCAATCAATCGCAAGTTCCAAGTTACAGTACTCCTGTCAGCCGGGCGAATAAAATCAACTTTCGAATTCTGTATCCAAACTTGTCTTCCTTGAATTTCCCAAATCACAGTATCTAGTGTTTCGCCCGCAACATCGCTCCAAAAGCCATCCACAGACGCTTGGTTGATCCTGTCTGCACTGTTTGTCCTATCGGTATTTATCGTGCATGTGAGTGTTTGGGTTCCTGTTCCAGCACAGACGTCACAAATGGTCCAACAAGCAGAATAAACGCTTTGGCTAAAAATTAGTAATACTAAAGCAATCAACAAAAACTTAAATTTCATTCATTCGCCTCCGCGAGCTTTCGTGGTTTCATCTAAAGACAATTAAACAATAATATGAAGTCTTCTGGTATTTAAACATTAGTATTACTCTTCAAAGCAAATTGGCGTTAACTATAAATACAACATTAACCAATATTCAAATGAATTTGTGGTGAAACAAATGTTTGAAGACTATGATGTGAAAAAGATTGCGGTCGTGTTTGTCGTGGCCCTTATTATTGCTTCAGTTGCACTTGTTGTATTTTTGCAAATTCCAATTATTCCTGAACCGCCGGCCAATAGTGACATTACCCCTCCAGGTAACAATGACCAGAATCCAGCAGGAGATAATGAAGTAACTCCTCCTGTTGACAATGATGACCCAGAGCCGGAAGATGAGTTGCCTCTTTATGAAGGGGATAATGTTACTACAGATGACAGTGTTACTGATCCAGCGTTGGACGGCCTTGTTACTGAGCCGGACATGGGTGATGGGGGAGACGAGCCAGAAGAAACTCCTGATGTCCCGGTGGATGACCCAGCAACTGATGTTCCTTTAGAATAAGTCTAATTTAACTATTTCTTTTAGCCAAAAGCACCTAGCTTTGACTGTTTTCCACCGTGCAACAAATCCTCTTTGCTGTAGCCGAGCTCGCGCATTATCTTGATTACTGCTGGAACAACCTGGTTCTCAATGTAATAGTCTGCATCATAGTTGCCCTCTGCAACGTATTCTTCCAACTCTGCCTTGTCAGAGATAGTTCTCCCACTTCTTGTAATGATATAGGATAGTACGCTTCCAACCTCAATATCCTTACCCTTTGCTACCGCTTTTCTTGCAGCCGAAACATGTGGTCCAATAGATTCATATTTTTCTAAAGCTCTCTTCAACTGTGTCAAAACAACTAGCTCTTGCTTCTCAGCTTTACCGCTCCTAAGTTTTTCAATTGCGTTCATGATTATTTGTGCGGCCTCATCAGGCTTTCCCTTTTCAAGCACTGCACGAATAACTTCTCTTTGAGTGTCCTTTGCAATCTTTGACCAATCTCGCCTAACATACTCGAACCCAACAATTTTCAAATTATGATCATAGTCAATCAGCGCGTACTTTTTCTTGGCGCCCTCCCCGGTTTCTTTTGTAACAAATATTCCGCGCTTGAAAAAGCCCTCGAGCTCAAGGTTCATTACTCCCGGGAGATCTGCATTAATCTCACTAACAAACTTTTTCACATCCTCTTTCTCTTTGCCCTGAGGCATTATGAGGAAAGCGGAATCAGTGTCTCCATAAAGAGGCTCAAAACCATTCTTCTCAGCTTTATCTAGTACTAGATTTACATACTGTCTGCTCCAAGCTGTTACGGCTGCAGCGCACTCCCTTGAAAACCACCTGCTTCGGGCATAACCAAGGTAACCATAAAAAGAGTTCATCAATATTTTGAGCGCGTGTTGTCTTGCATCCATCAACAGTCTTTCTGGTGCATCCTTCTTAATCTCTTTCAACAGCTTTTTCATTCCCATTCTCTTTTCAAATAATTCCTTGAGAATACCTGACAAAAAACCTTCTTCCTTCTGACAAAAGTAATGATTGTTTGGAGCCTTGTTTGCCTCACAGTCTTTGTGCCCGCAGTCAATTGTCTCAGGGCTAACATTGTGCGAAATCATTATGCTTGGGTGCAACGAAGAAAAGTCAAGAACCGCCAGTCTTTCATGAAGCCCTGGAACAGGTTCCTTTACAAAGCCACCCTTATAAGTTTGCATTAACCGTTGGTGTGTTTCCTGGTCTGTTGGCTTGTTTGGAACACTCTTTCCCTCCACAAATGCTTTGTTCATCAAAAGCTGTTCTATAAGCTGCGAGGCACTGGCTCTATTTGCATCAAACATTGTTATCTTCACAAGCTTCCCAAGTTCCACGACCAATGGGGCATATTGCACCGCTATCCTGTGTGCAATCTCAGAGTCCTCATTACAATACTGGGCAAGTTTTTCAAGGCCTTTTCCGGTTTCCCAGATCTCGTTTATTTCAGTAGCATCAATCTTTTCTTTCTCCTCACCAAACAGCGAGAGTGCCACAGCTTCCAAACCAAATTTGACAAGATTTACTACACCAAATCTACTCAGAAAACGCAAGAGCTGGTAGGCATCAAAGTGTTGCACTCCATGCAGCCTAACGGCATTGTCCCGCCCAAGCTTCTTCACGCTTGGCTCTTCTTTTGTAGGGTAGAACGCAAGTTTGAATCCAAGTGTTTTCGCCCTATCCTTCAAGTAAGGTAGATCAAAGTTATCCCCATTATAAGTTACAAGTACATCAATCTTCTCTTTCTCAACAAGACCCAGGAATCCTTGTATCATTTCTTTTTCTGTGCCAAAAACCTGTATGCCTTTTTTGCCATCCAACTTCTTGTGCGTTGTAAGCACAGTTCCCTTGCCCTTGGTGTAAAAGGAAATCATGAGAACCGGGTCTTTCTCAGGATTACTGAATCGTCCGGGGGAGAGAGTTTCAATGTCAAAGGCAGCATAAGTTGGCTCAACTTTTTCCTCCACAATTCTAGTTTCAAGTACTTCATTCCCGTCTATTGTAAGTTTTATGCCTGCCATTGGCTCAAGTTGCTTGTCTATGAGATAGCGTTTTGCAAATGGAACATCAAACTCGAATATCTCTGCTACTTCCGGGAGGGCTGTTATCTCTTTTCGCGCAACCAGTAGGTTGGGCACGTTTTCAAATTCCACTTTAAGCATGCCCGCATGTTTAGTTTTTACACTCTTTACTTTTACTCCTTCGCTAAATTCGTAATCCCTAATTTGCTCTGCCGTATTTTCATCCAAAATTCTTGTGTAAAAGTACGGGTAAAAATTCTTGTCAAAAAAAGTCTCAATTCCCTTGTCTGTTTTGATGAAAAGTCTTATGCATGATTTCTCATCCTGTGTAATATAATCAACGTCTAGTAACAAGCCCTGTATTTTGTCTTTAGACATACGGTAGATTTTTAAGTATCAATAGTTATTTATAAATAGTCGCGTTTAATTGGAATGGGTTTGATTCAATGTCAAGGGACAAACATGCAAAAAAAGGGGCGCCAAAAAAAGCTTCGGTAGTACTTTCACAGTTGCGTGAGGATGTTAGGTCTCTAAGCAGTAGCATCCTTATTATTGGGCAGAAGATGAAGTATCTTGTTCGTAATGAGAAAATTCTTGGCAGAAATTTAATCGTATTGAACAAAAAACTAAAGTCTTTTGAAGAGAAAGTTGCGTCAGGGGAACTTGGAGGCAAGGGGAAAGGAGCAGAAATTTCCGCGGAAACACTGAAAAATTTGGAGGGAATGGAGAGCAGGATTAATACTCTTCAAGCAGAGCTAGCTTCAATCAAACATGGTGTTGCCTCCCAGGAGCAATTGCAGGAACTAAAATATGTTATTGACAGCATCAATCCTTTGGAGCTTGCAACTCTACAACAAGTCAAAGATCTAATTGATGAAAAGATTGCCAAGAAAAAGAAGTAATCAAGCTATTTCTGTGCAAGTACTTAGGCCAGGGCGCAGTAATACCCTGTAGGTTTTTCTCCCAGTCAACTGTATTCCTACATCGTTTCCTTTTATAACCGAGATTTTTGCTCCAACATTCTTTCCAATATCTGCTGCAAGATCTATAGGGCTATTGGTACTGATTGCCAGCCCAACACCATATTGCTTCATTTCTCCAATATCCTTTACAATTGCTTTTATGATTTCGTTGTCCTCGTTTCTTGGAATAACCTTTACTGCCTCAGGCAGGATTAGAAAGCTTCTCAATTGCTTTGCCGGGCCCTGTCTTTTATAGTATTCAAGCAGGCCTTTGATTACGCACTGCACTATCATGAGTGAAACTCTCTCATCTTGCTCTTCTAAATGTATAAGGCCGGCTCTGCCAATTCCTTTTGCCCAGCCCTTGCTGACCTCTTTGATATCATTTGGGCCGTTGAAGAGTTCTGGATAACGCAAATCCAGTAGTTTCAGTATTCGCACTGCACGATTTCTCTGGAACTCGTTGAATTCTCCAGCAGTCTCTTTTCCCTTAACCGCTTTTATCATATCAAGCATTCCCTTTGCCTCAGTCTCATTCATTGTCTTCTCTATTTCCTTGCCTGCAATACTCTCACCCATTCCAACAATTTGCATCAAACCTTTTTTGTTAATAAAATCTAAATCAACTTTCATCTGCTCGGGAACTGCGAAATCCTTGATTGGAAAGCCGATTGGGTCAATCTTAACCTTGTACTTTGCAAGCCCTGCCCCCTCGCTTGTCCTGTTGCTCAGGCCCTGGAATTTTTTGTTCCAATCCAAAACAACTACCGGAATGTTTGATAGTAGTGCTCCCTCAGCCAACACATGCAGTGCATGTGCTCGCTCCTTTTCGCTTCCACCACTAATTATTGTTGAGTCGAACAGCGAGAGAGGTTCTTTTACGCCCCGCCCATCCTTTGTTATTCCAAGCACTAGTTCTCCAAATGAAATTGCTTTCCCTGTTGTCGAAACAGGCGCTGTCCCTGTGCTTGGTCCAGGAGAAGTCGAGAGCAATGGCACTATTAACGGTTGTGAGAAAAACTCTTGCTTTATTGCTTCAGGCGAATCATGCAGTGGCTTTAACTCGATGTCATATGCCTTGCTCACATCCAAAAGCATTTTAGTGCTTGCCTTAACCTTTTTGATTATTGAGTCAACCTCATCTGAGAACTCATCCTGCTTGTAAATCGTGTACTCTGGTTTTGATCCCAGAATAAAAAACTGTGTTGTCTTGGTTTTAGTGTGGCTTGTTATTGCAATAATTTTTCTTGGCAGCGTTTCAATAAAACCGTGTAATTCTCCTGTCGCATGGAAAACCTTGTAGAGTTCAACTACGGCTCCCTTGATTTCTCCAGCTTCTTTTTCGAGAATTGAAACAAGAATCAAGGATTCAGGATTAGTGTAAATTTCAACATCATAGCTTTCGAATGTTCCCTTGAACATCTCCTTCCAGGGCCCCTCGCTTAGTTTGAACTCCATTAATAATCCCTTAAACAATTAACAAGAACTTATTTAAATAAGTAATCATTATATTATAGAACAAAATTATAGGAATTGATTCTGATGGTAAACAAGGAAGTTGTCCTTGAAACAATTAAGAAAATGTACGACAGTGGCATTGAAGACAGTGTTGTTGAGGCCACGCTCAAGGACATTGGCTTAAAAGAGGGCGAAATCAAGCAATATATGGTGGAGGTAAAGGGAAAGCCTGTTGCCCCTGCACAAGCTCCAGAGCGAGAGCGCGAGGCTATTGCCGAGAAGGCAGCCGAGAAGATAAAAACTCATTTGGTTGAGGAAAAAGAGGAGCGCGAGTTAAAGGAGACAACGCAACAAGTAGCCATTGAGGGGCATCGCGAGCACCTGGAAACAGTGGAGCAAAAGGTCGGCCAGTTGCACGAAAAAGTCGAGAGCCTTGCAACCCCCTCCAATAGCAGTCTTGATAGCAAGCTCTCTGTTCTCGAGAATAGGATTAATTCTATTGAGGCACAGTTAACTGATTTGAAAGCTCTTGGAAATGCAACCAAAAGTCTTATGGAAAAAGTGCTTGAAGTGAACAGAAATATTTTGAACAAACTCTGATTCTAGTCAAAAAGCTTTTTGAACATTTCAATTACTTTTTTTGCAGCGTTCCCACTTTCCTTTGGTTTTAACTTAAACCTGGTTACGTTAATTGCTTTCAGGTTTGTTGTATCATCCTTGTCGGAGAAAGTTTGTTCCCCCACTCTTGCCCCTGCAGTTTTTAGGCCCTCTTCCCAAACGCTTTTATCGGGAACCTGACCTTCACTTTCCTCCATTTCTTTCACGCTCTCTTTTGCAAAGCTTTTAGCAGGCTTGTAAATTAGAACAATTGCCGCGAGCACTACAAAAACAAAGCTTGCTATTGCATAATCATACCATAGAAAGAACAGTGCGGCAAGTAGCATTACAATGGCTATTGTTACTCTCAATAGCCTCAGCCCCCGCCACCCATTAGCCCTGAGTACATGTCAGGACTATAGTATTCAGGTTGCCCGCCGGCATCTCCCCCTCCAGCTCCCTTCATACCAAAGATCAAAGCAACAATTATAAGCCCAAAGAATATGAACGGCCAGTAGGGCTCAAGGTTTCCTCTCATAAAGTAGAGCACACCCATTGCAAACACCAGTATTACAGTAGCACTGATGCTCCTCATGGTGAGAATCATTATTGCAATTATTGAGAAGGCAAGCCACTGCTCGTTGAACTGGATAGCCAGCATCATGAGGATGATGGCAATCATAAATGTAAAAGTATCCATTCCTTCACCTAATCAAATATTTTTATTTTTTCAAACATTGTTGAACCAAATGTTGCAAAGAGGAATATTATAACTGGAATCCAAACAAGGTTTGGGAACTGAATGAATGTCAGGAAAACAACTATTACTGCGAATAGTATTGCGAGCTTGGCGCTTCCAAGTGATTTCTTTGCCCAGCTGAATATCCACACTAGGTAGAATAGTGAGAGCACAATCCACAGGTTGTCCAATATGGGGTCTCCGAAGGGACCTTGTGCGGCAAGCAGTGGTAGTTTTTCCAGCATCTTTTTTCTCGCTCCTACTAATCTTTACATTGTTTTCAAATAAATTCTTTTCTATTTCTTCATATTGCTCCCTACACCCCAGATTATCACTGAGAAGAAGGCTATGCCTGATAGGAAGTAAAAAACATATACTGATGCTGTAAAGTATGCCCACTTTATCACAAGGAAGTAAATGAGTATTCCTGAGACAAGAAGGGTTAGCACGCTGTTTCCAAGGTATCCTCTAATCATCATAATTATTATTAGTGCCAATATTATTCGCATTATTATGTTTGCTGCTGGGAAAAAATACATTATTATTGGGGGGATAAGTGCCAATATCACGAAAGCGATGAAAATGAAAAGCAGTAGGTTTCCTCTCTCATTCATGTTATCTGCCCCTAAATCTACCCGTCATTCCCTGGGCCATTTGTCTGCCTCTGCCTGCTGCCGCTACCCTGCCTGCTAAATCCCCGCCATGACTCATAGGGCTTGCTTCTCCGCCACCGGCCATTCCTCCAACAAAGAATAGGTCAATTAAAACACTGCTTAGTCCAAACATTAGTAGCATCATTAGTACATATGTTCCCTCAAAAAACCAGGCATATGGTGAGAAAATCATGAAGTATGTGAAACCCATTATGAGCACTATTGCAAGTGGTCCTTTTCCCAAGTGGTTTATTATAAATGACACGATTGCCAAGAGTACGAATATCTTTACTATGAAAACCATGTCTTTGATGAATTCAAAGAGCCAGAACATTAGTGGCAGGGAAAACATGCACTACAATTAACGATTTCCTGATTTAAAATGCTTTCCCTAAAATTAGCTGCCATAGCCAATGCAGCTATCTCCAGCAACAAGTCTTGATTCGAATTCGCCAATGCTAGTGTAAGAGCCTTCTACTTTATACAGGACTTGGGGGTTCCACCATAAAGCAGTTTCAACTCCATTGTTTGTTAGACAAACATCTCCAGACCTAACCAAGTTAAAGAGTTCCTGCAACTCGGTAACCTTGTCCTGATTAATCTTGCTGTTGTGCCGCATTCCACTTATGCCTTCCAGGTCAACCGATTTTGCAAAAGGCTCATTTGGCGTCATAAACCTAACATCATTGGACTCATGAGCATGAATGGAAAAAAGTTGATTAACAGGGCTGTATAAAATAGTTGCAAGGTAAACATTCCCCCCTAGAACAGCTCTCTCCCAATCCAGAGCATATACTGTTTCCCAGTTTGACACAGAGTCGCCCTCTTTTCCAGCCCTATCCATGTTTTCCTGGAAAGTTTGCTTTACAAGAATGCCGCTGTAATCAAGGCATTTCCCAAGACCGTCCCAAAAGGTAAGAGTGTTGCTACCTTGAATTGGTTCTTGTGCCTCTAGCAGTTGGTAGAATACTTGGAACGGTTCCTCACTTACCTCGTGCTGTGTCCTCATAACAATAGGGGTGGCGTAATTTGGGTAAAACACAAGGCTTTTTTTGTCGATGTTTTCACCTTCAGAAATTTTCATTAACAGTCCTCTGTTTGCAAACGTACTGTTGATTTTCTCAAAATCATAAACCGTGGTAGTGTCCAAATAGGCAACAGGCTCAGAGTTAGGGATGGTTTCTGTTGTCACAAATTCCTCATCGGTGTCAATCACCATTTCTTTACCCTGATTGGTATAATCTAAGCCATAACCCTGCCTGCCGTTTTCAGAATTCTTTCCAATGCTTCCATTGAATGGGAGATAGTAAAAAATGTTGTCGGGGAAAGTGTCATCTATTTTGTAAAGCTTAATTATTATTGAAGCCCCTGGGTTTCCAGAGCCATCAAACAATCGCCATGGTCGCTCTTCTCTATAGCGAATATCAATTTCAACTTCATATAGGCCAGGGCCAGGCATCAAGGTTTCCTGTAGGTGCCTTCTTAAAAAAGCCATTTTATCCTCGTTTGCAAAGTAATCGGCAAGCTTTCCCGACGGGTCGTCAGCAAACCATTCAGGAGCATCAAAAAAATCGTTGGTTGTATAGTATTCTGCAAAATCACTTCTGAAGTCAGTGCTGTACCCATCTTTCATAAGATATACATTAAAGCGTGTAATGTTCCTCAAGTCTCCAATGTTTTTGATGTCTTTGGTCCAGCCAATATTTGGGGTGACATTGACAAACTTTTCCAAAACCATTTCGTTGGCGTCATATCCTGTGGCATAAGGCATCCAACATTCGTTTATTTCTTGGGTCGGCAGGTTGCTAAAGCTTGCGCTGACAAAACCAGTATCCACCTTATCAATTGGACCGTTGATTATTCCAGAAACTCCGATAAAAGGAATATTTGTCGGCAAAATCTCAATGAATTGGCATTCAACAGTAGCACGCGATTTGGATGCCACTGTTTTGTCTTTTGTGCAATCTTTCTTATAACCGCCGCCACTCGCACTCTTTAGCTGCATTGTAACAGTAATATCTTGGCTGTCATTTGTGTCA
>NZBU01000006.1 GCA_002688035.1 Candidatus Iainarchaeum sp.
AAACAAAAAACCCTTGAGATTTCTCCCAAGGGTTCAAAGTTTATTCTTTGCCTTGGGTGCCGTAGCACCCAAAGTGCTACCGCTAGATATCTATGTTATTGACGTTGTTCGCCACATCATTCATGCTAACCTGGCCATTTTTCATGGCAGCAGCGAACATTACAGGGCTTTGAGCCTGTATTTGTTTGCCGTTTTGTGTAGCGTTGAATGTAAACATGATTTTATCTCACAGTTAAATTAATTTGGCAGCGTCTTGCTGCGATGTGTGTATAATAGATTCTAAATTTTATAAAAGCAACTCTTTTTTAGGTTTTTTTTTAAAAAAACAACATTAATTTTTAAGCGGCTGATTTCAAATGCTTTTTTCGTTGTTTATTTTGTTTAAAAGTTTATTTGTGGATTTTTTAAGTGTTGTTTGATATTATTTTTGTTGTGACCTAACAAGTAGAGAGCATCACTGTGGAACTAAAATTAAACAATCCGAAAACCTTTAATGTTATTACATTTAATGAAACAACATGTATCGCTCTGCCTAGTGCAGGCTTCTCGTTAACCCTCGACGAAAAAGAGCACAATCTTTTCAAAGATGAAGTCTCTAGATTTTTAAAAGAAACTATCTTCCATTCTAGTTACGTAGTGGAGAGGTTCGCAGCTCAACAGGAATACCTAAACTCACACATCGACTCATTAATACACGAAAATCTGTGGGACCTTTCTGGATTCACGGAAACAGCATTAGATACTGGTGGGAGTTCATTCAAATTCGAGGCGGAGAATATATTAGAATTCATGCCGTCAGTTTTCACGCTTAATGCTGATCTTGTTGAGTTCTCAAGCGAGCTCCCTATAAAAACCTGCGTAACAAAATTTCTCCCCCAATGGCCCTCAATAGAAAAAGCGAGCACACTCTCTTTCCTTCCAAAGAATGACTGGGCTGGAAAGTGGGATGTCCCAATTAGATTTACCAGCTCCGGTCGTCTCGCAGGGTTATTCAAGCCCACAATCTTTCACGATGGTTCTTTTGAGATTTCTCTTAACGAGGGAAAGGCTAAGCTCTTCCTCAAGAAAGAAGATGCTCGCAAACTTTTGAACTTTTACTTTACTGACGAAGAAAGCCGTGAGTTCAACATAGCAGAAAAAGCTTGGGAAAGTCTTTCTGATTTCGAAAACAAAATTCGCAAGTTTATCAAATGTTTTTATGAAAACGGGTTTGAAAAAGACACTCAATGCTTTAGCCTCGATAGCGTCAATATTGATGGCATACACAAAGCCTTAAAGACATTGAAGTTTGAACTAGAGAGTGAAACTCATTAGCTTCACTTTAAGGCTACTCACTTAATATCACTCTGCAAGCCAACCACCCCGAGTCATCGCCTCGCTATGCCCTCGGGGTCTCCTCGAAGATTTTCGACAAAAACCCTGTTCCATTTTCATTTTGATGTAAAATAACGCTGCTTTACATAACAAGGAAGTAATATGTCTCATTTTACATTCGGTATTGAAGAAGAGTTCTTGATCATTGATAGAGAAGGGAAACCTATTTCCTTTCCTAAGGAAAAATATTCAGAAAAGGAATTCTCTGTTAACTACGAATTGTATGATTGCACACTGGAATTATCTAGTCGTGTCCTCAATAACTTAAATGAAATTGAACCTTATATCAAAAACTCTAGAAACTGGGTAAAACGCTTCGCACTAGAAAAAGGCGGGAGCTGTTTCATTGGTGGGGCTCACCCCACATTGCGTTGGGATGACTTATCGATAAGGGATGAACCTTACTTCAAAATGTGTGTTGAAGATTACCAATATCCGATGTTAAAAGAGTTCGTATTCGGCCTCCACGCACACATTGGGGGAATAGAAGAAAATAAACTCCCTTTCGTATTCAACAGATTGAAAACATGGCTACCCTTCTTTTCAGCTCTTGCTGCTAACTCCACGCACTGGAAAGGGAAAAATACCGGTCTCGCTTCTACTCGACTCAACATTCTCGATGGGCTACCTAGAATGGGGTTGCCCCCCAATATAGAAAGTATCGAATCTCATTTCAATATAATTGATGCATATATAAAAACAGGTTCTATAAAATCCCCCACTCAACTTTGGTACGACATGAGGGTTCACCCTCATTTTAAAACAATTGAGGTCAGGGTGATGGACATGCAAGAAAGCGAAGATAAAACGATTTCACTTTTGAATTTACTTTTTTCCCTGATCATTGAGATAGAAAAAGGCTTCGAACTTCCCATCCGACTCTCTAATGAAGAGTGGGCGGTGAAGGAAAATCGCTGGAGGGCTGTGAGGTATGGAAAAGAAGCTTCCTTCATCATGCAAGATCTATCCACAATGACATTCAAAGATATTCACCTTAATTTAAAAAAACTCCTAATAAAATCACAAAAATCAAGTTACAACAAAATTGCGTGAGGCCAAGGATGAAAATTATAGCAAACGAAAAAAGTTACATTACAAAAGACATTTTTAGCGATCTTCATCACCCAGGCAAAGAAACAATACTTCCTTACTCATTTTCTATAAATAAAGAGATGATGCATAAATGGATAAAGTCAGGGCTAGAAATTATTGAAAAAATTAATACTGAAAAAAACTACCAACCTGACTGCTTTGCCGTGGATTTCGCCATAACAAAAACAGAATCATCGCTACAGCCTAAGTTGATAGAATTACAGTCATTCGCCTCTATCTTTCATTCCTGTCTTTGGCTTGAGCGTATGTTTTTTGGTGAAAAAAACAAACTTTTCAATTTAACACTAAAAGAAAGAGAGGCTATCTTTTTGTCTTGCGCCTCCCCTGAAGGAAAAAACACTATCATGCTAGACTCTCGTTTTCTACAAAACAGATCCGGCTTTGACTTTGTTAGTGCGAGTTCGTTTTACAAGTATTCTATTACACCAACCTCCATTCTCGATGTTTATAAACACAATAACAGCATGTGGTACCTGTCTGAATCAGGGCCTAAAAAAATCGAACATGTTTATAATCGAGCTATTTACCACACACTAACAGAGCAAGAAAGCAACATACTTAGCCTTCTTGAGTCAGACAAATCAATCACTTGGTTCAATAAACCTAGTAACTACTACAGCGTAAATAAAAGCGATTTACTAAACTTGTCTCACCCAGAAAACCCTTGTTCCATCCCAGCAAAACTAGGCGAAAAAAGCGAGCTTTCTTCTTGGGTTTTAAAATCTAAAAATGGATATGCAGGCGATGGATTAAATCTAAATCCAACAAAAAAAGACATCGCAGATCTCATATCTCAAAATAGAATAGAAGAATACATACTTCAAGAACGTATTAATTACGCGCCTATTTTCTACTCAACCCAATCTACAAAAGCGATGTGCGCTGAGCTTCGTATTATGTTCGTTTTAAAAGACGAAAGCTATATCCCATTATGTTGCTTTTCACGACTTTCTGAGGATGGGAATGTTAGTCTCTCTATGGCCCGATTGAACCCTGGGGAGGGTGTAGCTATTTTCGTTGAGGATTCACAGTGAAAAAATATCTAATCGCTGGTGGAGCAACCCTATTCTTGGGGTTTGGGGCGATATCAAACATATCAACCCAAACATCCACGGATATTGCGTATGTATCAGGAGAAACAATCACACTAAAAACCCAAGTGGATGGGCTTGTTATTGATGATCATAACTGGAAAGTTGGTGATATTGTAAAAAAAGGAGAGGTACTTCTTTCTATTGACAATCACCTCTATCTTGAGAAAGAGCTTCAGTTATCTGCTTTAGTCGAAAAGGAAAAACAAGCTTGGCTTGAGACGCAATCTGAAATTGAGGAAATAGATGAAAAAATAACACTATTAAAAGAAAGGCTTTCGATATCCAATGGGGTTTTCCTTAGTTCAAATTCTTTTGTTGAGGCCCAAAAGAATACCAAAGAGTTCAATTCACTAAAAACACTTATCGAAAGTGAATACAACCATTTTGATGTGTATAAAACCCAAAACGACACCGAAATTAACATATTAACACTTAAGAAAAAAAGAGAGCTATTAACACTTATACTCCCATCTAAAAAAGCCCTTTATAATATTGCACAGGAAAAACTAACACTTCATCAAAAAGAAAATTCCCGGTACCAAGTTAAAGCGCCTTCAGATTCAATCATTGAAAGTAAATCTATTTCTATGGGGGAAAATATAACTTACTCTGAAGAGTTATATAAACTATCAGGGAGTAGCGTTCTTTGGTTGACTGCTTACTTCAAAGAAACAGAGCGACAAAATTTAAAAATAGGACAACCTGTCGAAATTGAATTTGACGCAATACCTGGCACTACAAAAGGAAAAATATACTCTATATCCTCTCTTGCTGGAGCAGAGTTGGGGGATTATTCACCTAACTACACGAGCGGCTATGTAACTCGATATGTTCAACGCTTCCCCGTCACTATTCATTTTGACTCTAAAGATATAAAAGACAAGGTCGCAATCGGTTTTTCCGCCAAGGTTTCTCTAAGTGAATAATTATCGCTATCTGTCTATTGTAAGTATACTTGCAGCGCTTAGTGCAATACTAAACATAAATGCCATAAGCACTGCAACAGGCATACTGTGCGCCAAATACGCACTCTCTCCATCAGAGACTTCTTTGGCAACATCTATATATTTAACGGCAGAAATCATGGCTATTCCGTTACTGGCAGCACTGATCAGTAAGTCGAGCGGTGTGTCCGTACTAAAAGCATCAGCATTCGGGTTTCTACTTTCTTCTTTTATGTGTGCATTCGCTGATAATTACAACGCTTTTCTTTATAGTAGGGCAGCACAAGGTTTTTTCTCCGGCTTACTGATTCCTTTACCATATTATTTTTTGGCTAAAATAGAGAATGAAAAAGAGAAAGTTCAATATTTGACCATTTTTTCTCTTTTAGGTGGATTAGCACCAATCATTGGACCAATGATAACAACAATAATCACAACCAAGACGTTCCCTCTATTGTTCATCACCCCATCTTTTCTTGCTATACCGGCTTTCTTAATAAACGGAAACCTCAGGGAGGGTGGTGACAAAGCAGATAAAAATTGGAGTTTAGGAGGCGGGTTGCTACTTTTTGTTTTTGTGTTCAGTGTAGGGATTTTTATTTGGAATATTGAACATGGCCAAAAGGTAGGATGGTGGACTTCTGGAATATTCTCCATTTCTATATTATCCTCTGCTTTAGCTATGTTGTTAGCGGTAACAGTATCATTTAAAACCAGAAACAAACTCCTCCCATTTTATTTGCTAAAAAACAAAACAACAGCACTCATTATGTTTTCAGCCTTTGCTAACGGGCTGGCTATATATGGTTTTTTGTTCATAATCCCCTACTATCTATTTACAGTTTATAGTTACTCTCCCAACGAAGTTTTCAAGGTACTTCTTTACTCTGCTATACCTCAAATTTTTCTAATCTTTTTATCTATCAAAATAAGAAAGTATATCTCTGCTTCGTTGATGCTTTCTTTTGGCTTTCTGTCCATTTCGGGGGCTTGTTATTATTACGCAACAATGGGGTTGGGGTTTGAAGGGGAGCTGCTTTTAGAGCCGCAATTACTTAGAGCTATCGGTGTGAGCCTCGCTGTTCCCGCTCTTAGTTTGTACTTAATGCTAAACACGGTCGGAAAAGAAGGTGAAGACACTACGCTTTTTAGTTTATTTCGCTCACTTGGTGGTGCAATTGGTGTTGCGGTAATTACATCTTTTGTGAATACAAGGAGAGCTATTCACTTTGACTCGCTACAAACCCATCATGCTACTTTAAATAAAACACTCCATGAAAAAGTGAGTTGGATCTATGCATTTAACGAAGCGTTTTTTATCATAGGATTTGTCATGGTGGGGTTGGTAGTTATTTTTTCTTTTATCGCAATAAAAAGCCCCTCTAAAAGTAAAGGGGCATAATTTTCTAGGTTGTTAATTCCATCGCAATGCGCTTAGCACTCTTACCGTCAAACAACCCCTTATGGTTTGCAGACAAAAATTGCATGGCTTCAGGCATTGTTTTGGCACCAGAGCCAAGTATCGCACTTTTGATTTCGCCATCAGACATCATTTTCGGCAAAAAATCACTCAACAGTTCATTTTCCGCCACGAGATCAGGGCGATCTCTGTGTGCTAACACATCGTTATTTCCCTTAATGGTGTCTTTGATCACTTTCGCTACAAGTGCATCATCAAGCTCAACTCCAGGTCTAAGTGCTTTGTTTTGAGCTTCGCCGATCACCGTTCTTAAAGAAGTTCGCACTGCTTTTTCTGAGTTTTTAACAGCTACATGAAGCCGGGTTTTAAGTTCATCCATCAAAGACATTTCCATCCCCTTATTACGTTGTTTTACTTAAAAATCATTTGAATTAAAATGTGGACGACGCGACAGGATTTGAACCTGTGACCCCTGTCAGTGTAGTGCGCTACCTAGCTACGCCACACATACAACTTAGTGTAAAGCAATACCAACGTT
>NZBU01000007.1 GCA_002688035.1 Candidatus Iainarchaeum sp.
AATTTAGTTGCAGTAGTTCTTTTGATTGCATTAATCGCAATTAGTGGATGCGTACAGCCGCCTGTTTGCGGAAATGGAATTGTTGAACAAGGAGAAGAATGTGAGTTTGATGGGCAATGCGCTGAAAACGCTTTTTGTAATGGCTGCAACTGTGTTACCATTATAATCCCTGAAAGCACAGAAATTAGCATGGGGAAAGAAGTATGTTCAACAAGCGAAGGTCAGGAAACAGGATGCGTCGTTTACACCGACAATCATGGGGTAGAGCGAGAAGTACCATTTTACTACGAGCTTTCATTGACAACTGGGCCAACTGAGGAAGGAATTTTCGAGTTGGATGACCAGACATTCTATTATAAGTGTGATAGAACCGATCAAATGGTTTCGGTTGAAAATGGTGATGCTCTCAATGGTGTAGTTGTTTCGCTTGACAACAATGTTCTTGAAACTGACTCTGGGCAAATAGATCTTGGAGTTGAATGGCCTGGGTTGGTGCAGCTTGCTGGTGTAAGCTATGACTTGCTCGAGTTTGATGGACACGCAGTTCTGTTGCACGCAGATGGAAACTGCCAATTTGCAAACGAGAGTTTTGACAACTTCAGCAACGGTAGTATTTCAATGATACTGAAAGTTAATGACCGGACACCATTGAATAGTACAATATACTATGACGACGATTCACAGGCATTGGATAAGCTAATGTTTGCTTCGCCACTGGCAATAACAAACGATTCACTGAATGAGACATATCCATTTGGATTGTATGTAACAGACGAAACACAATACAAGAAGGTTTTCCTTCTATTGAATTCCAAAGAGTTCACCACCGAACTTGAAAAGAAGTGGTTCTTTGGACGGAATATGCCTTTGGATAACTACATAAACACGTTAGAGTATTATATTCCTGCTAAATACGTGCTTGGAATTGATCCTGAAACCGAAAACTCGATTGCACTATTTTACATTGCAGAAGACGGCGAAGAGGTAAGCATTGCTGTGCTCGTGGACAGTGAAACAGGCGAACTGATTCAGGAGTTCTCGGAAGAGCCTGAAATAAGAGGAAGGGTTGCTTATAAAGCTGCGGAAAACCTGACAGGATGGGTTATGACAGGCAATGCAACAACGCCTTATGGGAGCACAATCTCAATTTCGGCAAACAACACATCGGTAAAAATAAGAATTATTGAGGAGCTTGTAAGCATTCCTGTAGAACCTCCTGAAGAATTAATTGAGGTTACAACTGCCGGCATAAAGGAAACAGTTAGCAAGCTCTTTAGTTAAGGGCCTGCACTTCTTCTTTTTTTTCACATGCCCAGCTTCCGCAAGAAAAAAATGATAAAAAGAAATTAGGGAAGGAAGAAAAAGCTTCTTCCTTCACACTAAGAGAGTTGGTTGAACTTAGCTATAGAAATCGGGATAGGCTCACCAGACTAAGTTCAGCATAGCCAAAAAACTGGCTACAAATATAATCTGTATCCTTGATACTATTTAAATGTATCTTAAGTGCCCACAATAATATTAAACACTGATTTGATACTAGCATTAATAAAAAAAATGGCAGGTATTTGGTAATATGGGTACGGCTATTAGAGACTTGTTGAAGCGTGAGGAAATAAATTTAGATTACCTTAATGGTAGGACTGTTGGCATTGACAGTCACAATATGTTATACCAGTTCCTTTCGACCATCAGAGGTAGGGATGGCACACCCCTAATGGATAGCAAAGGGCGGGTTACATCTCACTTAACTGGTCTGCTTTACAGGACAGTTAATCTGATTGAGCGGGAAGTCAATCATGTTTTTGTTTTTGATGGAAAGCCCCCTGAGTTGAAAGGTGAAACTCTCAGGGCAAGGCACAAGATTAGAACTGAAGCGGCAAAGAAGTTTGAGGACGCAAAGGCAAAGGGTGAAGTGGCAGAGGCAAAGAAATATGCCCAGCAAGCTGTCCGCCTAACAAAAGAAATGATTGAGGATGCAAAGAAGCTCATTAGTTTAATGGGCCTCCCAATAGTCCAGGCTCCAAGTGAGGGGGAGGCGCAGATTGCCACAATGGTTACTGCAGGGAAATTGTATGGTGCAATATCACAGGACTATGATGCACTGCTCTTTGGCACACCCCTCTTGTTCAGAAATATTACAATCAGTGGGAAGAGAAAAGTCCCTGGTAGAGACTACTATTATAATATTTCTCCGGAGAAAATAGATTTGAAGGCAAACCTTGAGGCACTTGGCATTGACCGCAGGAAACTTATCTGGATAGGGCTTTTGGTTGGAACTGATTTCAATAAAAAGTTTCCAAAAGTAGGAGCGAAAACTGCTTTAAAGCTGGTAACAAAATTTGATAGATTTGAGGAAATAATTGAGAATGCAAAATACAAGCCAGATTTTGATTACAAGGAAATAGAAAACATTTTCATGAACCCTGCATCAACCGATGAATATGACTTGAAGTTTGAGTTGCCAAAAATGAATGAGATAAAAGACCTTCTTGTGAACGAGCACGATTTTGGTGCAGAGCGTGTTGAGAACGCGCTCAAAAAATTGCAGGAAAAAATTGATGATCAGGGAAAACAATCAAGGTTGAGCCAGTGGGGCTAACCATAAATCTCTTGGTACAGTTCCTCAAAAGAAAACTCTACAATTCCGACCTCAGACTCGATAATACACTTCTCATCATCTTTGATACAATCTATTTTGACAGGGTGATCTCCGTCAAGAGCACTTACCACACAATCATAGGCCTTGTCTGCTCCAGCATCTTCTTGTGTGCAATCACACCCCAAAACCGCAAAAGAATTCTCGCCGGCATAGGCTCTTGCTTGATTCAAGCAAACAGGCTCAACCTTTTCAAGCGAAACAAGTTCCCAGTAAAAGTCCTTTCTTGCTTCAGCAGGGAGTTCTCCAGACTCACAGCTAAAGTCAGGAGTAGGGCATGAGGCTAAGGCTGGAGCTGTTGCTCTGCTAAATACCAAGTAAAGTGTTCCGGCAAATAATAGTCCAATCAGCAATCCGAAAAGAATTGCCAAAACAATTTTTGAATCCATTGACAGAACAACTTACTACATCTATTTAAACAAAACACAATTAGGATTCTCTCTTTTTCAATAAAAACATGAGGTCCTTGAACTTGCTGAGGGTTGTGAGTTCATCCTCATCAACTATTGGCACATGCTCAACAGATGTAAGCCTCGTCTTGTTGGCAATAACCATTCCATGCGCCCCAAAAGCAATGCTGCTTTTTCTTAGCTCAACGGCTTTTCTCTTCACATCCTGTTTTGATGTCCCCTTAGAAATAACAAGGCCCTGTGAACTTGGACTACTTGCCCTGAACGGAGCATGCTTGAACAAAGCAAGTTTTAATCCAAGGTCATATACTTTCCCAAGAGCCTCATCCTCAATAGACTCATCAAAAACATTCTCAATTTTTATGGGGACTCCCTTAAACAAATCAATTTGTTCAACAAGTTTTGTCTTCAATGCCTTCTCAAGCTTCTCGGCAACTTGCAGTGAGGTTGCATGACCCTTCTCATATCGATGCACCGATTCAATCGTAGTGTCAACTTTTGAAGCCAGCTCGCCCAGCGTCAAACCAAGTTCTTTTCTTCTTTCCCTGATTTTATCCGCATCCAGTGCAACAATTTCTTTTCCCTTAAAAGATTTTATGCTTGGCATTTTTTCATTCAGGAGATCCTTGAAAGAATCTATTGAGAGGGTTGGCAGACTATAGCGCTCATAAATCACTCCGCGCCTTAGGTCAGAAGCCTTTGTTTTATTGCCCAGAACAACCACTACGGCATTAAACAAGCTAACCATCTTTTTAAGCTCCAGAGCATGCTCTTCACGCAATGAATCAACATTGTCAAATGCCTTAATTAGAAGTGTTAGGTTTCCGCGCGTAGCAGCCAGGTCAAAGCAACTATGTCCGGCAACAAAATTTGTTACAGAAAACTGTTTTGACTCAAGCAGGGCCGTTGCTTTTGCAAGAATAAATTCTCTCACAGTACAACCCCGCTTAGGAATGACAGGAGTGCGAGAAACATTGATGCTTTTAGCAGGCGCTGTGCTCTTGTATAATTTCCATTTATAATAAAGTTAACCGAATACAAAAAACCAAGGTTTGCGATGGATATTAACAGAACAAATACTACCCCCCCGAAAGAAAAGAGCACTGCAGGAATATAACTCAAAAGAAATGCCAATAGAATCGCCATGAATGCCAAATATTTTGCGGCCCCTACATTTGTGACCATCGGCAAGCTAACCTTGAAACCTTTGTCCTGCTCCATATCCTCTATATCTTTGACAATTTCGCGGCTGGCATTTGTTAGCAAAGCAGTAGCGGCAAAAATTAGCACAACATTGAAGTTGCCCACAAGGGATGCGCCAAAAATAAGTGTGAATGCAGTTCCTGAAGCTACAACCCAGTTTCCAATATACTTGAGTTTTGGCAGCCACTTTGCATATACAATAAATAGGATGCTGAAAACAAAGGCTATTGCAAACGAGACAAGTGGCAAGGCATATAGTGCAAGAAGGTTTGCCAAAATGAACAGCGAATTTGAGTAAAGCAGGGCTGTTTTTGTGGAAACTCGTCCGCTTGGAATCGGTTTTTCAGGATGCAATTTTTTGTCGACCCCTGCATCGAAAACGTCGTTTATCACCATACCTGCCCCACAAATCAGGAAGGCAGCAACCATGGCTATGCCAAGTTGTGCAGGAACTACCAGGCTTCCAAAAGCAATACTATATCCAATGAAAACACCAATGACCGCCATAATACAATTGAATGGCCGCAGAAGTGTGACATAATCCTTAGAACTCATGACTAATTGTGTGCTTAAAAGAGTTATTAAATTATTGTTTCTTCAGTTCTATACTAAAAAGGGAGTTGATTTTTTGATTGAGGTAGGAACTTTACTGGACAAGGTGAGGAGTGAAAAACCATTGGTTCACCACCTGACAAATTGGGTTACCATCTATGATTGTGCAAACATTGTGAGAATGACAGGAGCACTGCCGGTGATGGCCCATGCTATTGAGGAGAGCGCTGAAATGCAGGGAATAAGCAATTCTCTTGTACTCAATATTGGAACTCTTACTCCTGAGCTTATCAAATCGATGAAGCAAGCGGGGAAAAAAGCAAATGAAGCAGGACATGCAATTGTGCTTGATGCTGTTGGCGTTGGAGCAACAACTCTGCGAACAGAGAAGGCAATCGAACTAATTGATAGTTTAAAGGTTGATGTGATAAAGGGAAACAAAAGCGAGATAGCAAAGCTGGCTGGGGCTGAAGTTCAAACTAGAGGTGTTGAAGCAGCCGAGGTGGAAGAAGATATTACAGAACTTGCAAAGAAACTTGCTGGACAAAAGAACAATACTGTTGTTGTTACAGGGGCAGAGGATATTGTTGTGTCTACTGACAAAAGTTATTTGGTGAAGAACGGCCATCCTTTGATGAGCGAGTTTGTTGGAACCGGATGTATGGTTGCTTCTGTTATTGGATGTTTTGCCGCGGTTGAAAAAAATTGTACAGATGCTGCAGCAGCAGCGCTAAGTTGCTTTGGAATTGCAGGGGAGCTCGCAGCAAAAGAAGCAAAAGCACCACAGGCTTTCAAACAACAATTGTTTGACGAACTTTATGGACTTGATGCAAAAACCGTTAGCGGAATGCAGAAGATAGAGGAGTTGTAATGATTTCAGGGCTTTACTTTATCACCGACCAGGGTCTTTCAAAAAACGGTGTGTTTGAGGATGTAAAGCAAGTGCTGAATGGTGGTTGTAGACTTGTGCAGTACCGTGAGAAAGAGAAGTCTGCGCAAGAAATAATAACTGAGGCCCAAGCAGTTATGGAATTGTGCAAGCAAGCAAACGCAACTTGTATAATTAATAACAGAGTTGATGTCGCGCTTGCGGTTGACGCGCACGGAGTTCACCTTGGACAGGATGATATGCCTGTTACAGACGCAAGAGAAATTCTGGGCAAAGATAAATTGATTGGAGTTACTGTGCACAATGTGGAAGAGGCACTGCTGGCAGTGGAACAAGGTGCAGACCATATAAGTGTTTCCCCAATATTTCACACTGACACAAAGAAGGATGCGGGAAAACCTGCAGGAATAAAACTTATCAAAGAGATAAAGCCAAAAGTGAAAGTTCCAATAGTTGCAATCGGCGGCATTAAACAAAGTAATATGCTGGAAGTACTTAGTGCGGGAGCAGATGCGGTTGCAATAATCAGCGGTATACTTAATAGTGAGAATGTTGAGGAAAAAACAAAAGAAATTGTTGGGATAATAAATGACACAACTTGAAAGCGCAAGAAAGGGAAAGCTGAGCCCCGAAGCAAGAACAGTTGCAAAGCAAGAAGCTATTTCCACAAAAAAACTTTTGTCTCTGATTCGCAGTGGAAAAGTTGTTATTCCTGCAAACCCAAAACACAAAAAACTAAAGGCAATTGGTATTGGCACAGCATTGCGCACAAAGATCAATGCAAATATTGGCACTTCACCCTACAAACCTTCGTTGAAACAGGAGCTTGCAAAGTTAAGTGTGTGTGAGGAGTTTGGGGCAGACACTGTAATGGATTTGAGTACTGGAGGCAAGCTTGATTTAATCAGAAAAAAGATTATTCAGAGCACCGTGCTTCCTGTTGGAACAGTTCCAATTTATGGTGCCGCGGTAAAAAAAGGTTTGGATAATTTGGGAGAAGACGATTTCATTAATGAGTTTGAAAAACAGGCAAAGCAGGGAATTGACTTCGCAACAGTTCACAGTGGCATCACTTTGTCATCAATGAAACTTTCAAAGAAGAGGCGCCATGGCATTGTGAGCAGAGGTGGCAGTATGATTCACCACTGGATGAGCTTAACTGGAATTGAGAATCCTTTTTTCAAACATTACAATGTCTTGCTGGATATTGCATGCGAGCATGACGTTACACTAAGCTTAGGAGATGCTTTGAGGCCGGGCTGTATTGAGGATTCAACAGACAAGCCGCAGTTAAATGAGTTGAAGTTGTTGGGAAAGCTGGCTGCAAGGTCTGTGAAGGTGGGGGTGCAAACAATAATTGAGGGCCCTGGCCATGTTCCACTACACGAGGTTGAGAAGAACCTGAAGTTGCAACAAAAGTACTGCAAGGGCGTGCCCTTCTATGTTCTTGGTCCTATTGTTACCGATATTGCTTTTGGGTATGACCATATTACCTCTGCAATAGGGGGTGCGATAGCTGCCTGGCATGGAGCAGCATTCCTATGCTATGTTACTCCCGCGGAACACCTGTCTCTCCCAAGCCTTGAGGATGTGAAGGAAGGGATTATTGCAAGCAGAATTGCGGCGCACGTAGCAGACATTGCAAAAGGAATTCCAAAGTCAAGGCAGTGGGACAACAAGGTTAGTGATGCGCGCAAGAACCTGGATTGGGAAAGCTTGTTCAAACTCTCCTTGGACCCAAAAAAGGCAAGAGATTACAGAAAAAAATCGGGTGCACATGGTAAAGAGTGCAGCATGTGTGGGGAATACTGCGCGCTGAAGGTGAAAAAATGCGGCTAAATGAAATCGGAGAACACAATTTAATTAAGAGAATTACCCGCAAGGCAAAGAACAGAAATGTGCTGGTTGGCATTGGCGATGATGCCGCAGTAATTAAAACAGGAAAAGGAAAGATGGTGATTACTGTTGACACACTTGTTGAGAACGACCACTTTACACTCAAATGGTTTACCCCAAAACAGGTTGGGATGAAGGCAATGGAAATAAACACTTCGGACATTGGTGCCATGAATGCTATTCCAAGATATGCGCTTGTTTCACTGTGCCTGCCAAAGACAACTACACTGAATTTTGTTGACGGCTTGTATAAGGGAATTTATTCTGTTGCAGACAAATATGGAATTGATATTGTGGGTGGAAACATGACTCATGGCCACGAAATAGTCGTTGATATTACAATGATTGGTGAGGCCAAGGGAAAAATTCCACTTAGAAGCAATGCGCGGCCAGGCGATTATATTATTTCCTCGGGAAATCTCGGCGCAAGCACCGCTGGTCTGAATCTTTTCTTAAAAAAGAAGTCGGGTTTTGCTGCGGTAAAGAAAAAGCATGTTGAACCAAAAGCCAAGCTCAAGAAAGCTTATGCCCTTGCAAAGTATACAAATGCAATGGAAGACTGCAGTGATGGTTTGGCTTCAGAAGTTAGAAACATTTGTGCGCAGAGTAAGTGCGGCGCGGTAATAGAGTGGGATAAAATTCCGGTTTCAAGAGAAACCATAAAAGCCGCGAAAGCGATTGGGTTGGAATCAAAAAATTTTGCGCTCTTTGGCGGAGAGGACTTTGAGTTAATTGCAACTGTTCCAAAAAAACATTTGAGCAAGGTGAAGGGTTTTGTTGTAGGCCGAATAACTAAGGAAAAGAAAATTTACTTGAAAAAGAACGGTAAAAAAGAACAATTGGAAAAAGCCGGTTATGACCATTTTGCTTAATTACTTCTTCTTTACTTTATGTTTCAGCCTCAACTTCCGTCCGCCGCATTTCCTGCAGCTGTAGGGTATTGAGCCTTCACTGCCTCGGTTGTTTGCGTTGCATTTCATGCAAATCCAGACATTCTTGAAAATTCTTGCATCAGCTTCATCAAATCTAACCAAAAAACTCACCTAAAAACTTGTCTTACTACTAATTGAGCATGGGATAAATTTTTAAATGATTGCAGAATGAAACTATTTAACACTGCTTTTTAAGTGGTAAAAACAACAATGCCCCCGTAGTGTAACGGTTAAGCATCTCGGCCTTTCAAGCCGATGATCCGGGTTCGAATCCCGGCGGGGGCAAAACCCGCGGCGAAACCATTAAATTCAACAATATATATATTCTTAGTATGAGGGCAAAAATTTTGGTTGTTTTGGTTTTGCTGCTGCTGGCATTGTTTCCTGCAGTGAATGTTTTGGGTGCTGCTTGCGCGGGAAATTATGCAACAAGTTGTGGCCCAAAGGCTTCTGTAAGTTGTAGTAACTATTATGTTTTTGGAGCTGGGACTGCTTACCAGTGCTCGTTTAGTGCATGATGTAAGGCATTCGGAGGAATTTGCACTGCTCAGTGCACTGCTAATGGCAGAACTGCAACCAACACGCCCTGTAGCAATTTTTCCACAGGCGTTTGCAGCAACTACTTTTATGACCATGCAACAACCGACAAAGCATGCCGCGAATTTATAGGAACTTGTGTTGGAAAAATAACGTGTGTCCCAGAATTTCTTGGAATAGAATTTGAACTAGGGGCATTTCCAGAAATGCAGGTATCAACAGGAATAATCGCATTGATTGCGGCAATTGCTTTGCCAATGTGGCTGTTCAAGAAAAAGAAACAATAAGCTGCAACAAAACCTTTTTAGTTATTTTCAGATATAATTATGGTACCTTAAAATAGTAAGCACATTGAGCTAATTTAGTTGAGCCCGACGGGGGACACTTAATCTTGTTACTAGTAGATAAGCTATTCTCCTCATAATTAGATTGGAAAGGTTATAAAGAAGCCAAGTTGCTAAAATCCCCGGGCTAATTTTCCAATAGGTTTTTGGTCGCACCCAGGTTCTATTAACCCTTTTCTTCTATTTTAATGTCCCATATGCCAGTTATTAACCCTATTCCGTGAAATAGTTAAGTTTATTAACTACTTTCGCAGCAATTATAATATGCACAAAGCATTAGTCACTGCAATCGCTTTCTTGCTGATAGCGGTTAGTGCAAGCGCTTCATATGGCTACTATTATGGAGGCTCATACGGCGCTTTAGAATACCCAAACAGTTACTACAACCTTAGGTTTAGTTATTGGAATCAGAGCGGGCCATATGTAAATGTTTCTTACAGCAGTTATAGCCCATATCACAATTATTCCTACAACTACAATAGTGGTTGTTCAAATTACTGGTGCTATTATCCTTCTCCTAACTACTACGCGCCATACTACAACACGTATAACTATGGCCACTACTCTTATTCTCCCGGATATAGATTTGGATTTAACTGGTGAATCGAGCAGTAGCTTTTAAAGTCTTTCTTTTTCTAAGTTAGTATACAAATTCTCTCTTAGTGGAGTTTTTTTAAAATGGGAACACGAAGCAAAGACACTAGCAGGTTCAAAAAGACCAAGGCTAGGCAGCGCTGGAAATGGAAGAAAAAGAAGATGCGCGAGAAAAAGCGTAAGAAGCGCTACTTGAAGAAGAGAGCTAAGAGCTAGTTCAGCTAACTAATTTTAGAGAACAAAGTATAGCACAATCATTCCTGCAATGAACGCCAAGTTTTGTGCGTAAGTAATCCAATACATTTGCCGCATATTCATATTCTGCGGATCCTTCAAAGCAGTCTTATAAAATGGGACTCCAAGAAGCATCAGCAGGCCAAGCGCCAAAAATTCTAGTGGCAGGAAACCAAACTTTACTGGCTCGAACAAATAAATCGAGTTTAAACAGAGCGCTACAAACGAAAGACTTGCGATTGCAAGCGCAAAATAGTATGCAATCCTCAACCTCTTTTCTCCAAACAGAACCACGCTGCTCTTGTAAGACTGCTTCTTCTCAAACTTTTTACCGCTCATCCTGTAAAGACCATAGCCACCAAACTGTAGTCCAATAACAAATAAGAGCGGGAGAACTGGCGAGTTAAAAAACGGCATGAAGAGAACCCAGCCTGCGTAGTAGCGAAAAATTGGATTAATCATCGAACCACTAATCAAATCTAGGATTGGGCGCTTCTTGAAATTCCATGGTTTCAAGGTGTAAAAGAGTTGGTTTGTGAGCATGACAAGCAGGCAAATTAAGAACAACGTGCCAAGCGAAAAGAGAAGTGCAATTGCAAAAGATACTACAAGTAATACAAGTGAAAACACTAGCCCCACAATTGGTGAAACAGCGCCACTTGGAATTGGCCTTTTTCTCTTCATCTTGTGCATCGCGTCTTTTTGCCAGTCAGTGTAATCATTAAGAGCATAAAGCCCTGACCAAAGTAGTGCAACTGAGAAGAAGCCGAGAACAAATTTTGGAATGGTTGGAATAAAGTTGAAAATATAGCTAGCAATTATAACCGCAAGCACCATGTTGCCCAAACTTTTGCTCCACTCAGCAGGGCGCATTAAATGTGCTAGTCCAAGTAGCAATTCTTTTGCAGGCATGCAATTAGAATAGGTGGAACGAGTTTTTAAGAATTGCTTTGGCAAAAGAAGAGCCTATTTCATTTAAATATTAGAGAAGAAATAAGATATATATGCTACGGAAGCCTGGAAGAAAAAAAATTATAATTGCTCCAAGAATTCCCCCAAAAAGATTTCTTACCAGACTTGTTCTTAGAAAAATAAGAAGTCTTCCGCCCCTCCAAAGAAGACTTTTTGATGTTTGGAGGCGCAGCACAAGAGTTGAATATTTACCAACAGGAATACCTTACAAAATAACTTCTGATCCTGAGGTAAAAAGACAAGTGGGAAAATTCGTTTCCGGTCTTAATCAACCATTTATTTTGGTAACAACCGGGCTTAGTCGAGTTGAAAGATATGATGTAGCAAGACATGAACTTGCAGAGTGGGAAAGAACCTCTGGAAGTCAAGGCTATAAATTCAAAGGGAATTGGGCCGCCCATCAATTAGCGATTAAACTAGGAAATCCGAGAACAAGACAAGGAATATTAAAAAAGACTTAGTAAACACATCCAAAAGGGTAAGTATTAAAAAAATAAAAGCCCCTTTATTCTCCATGGTTAAACCAATTGTATCAATTATTGTGCCGACTTACAATGAGGAAGAGTTTATTGAGCAAACTCTTAAGGCTCTGCTTTCCCAGACTGTGCCAAAGGAAAAGTATGAGATAATTGTGAGTGACAGTAGTAGCACAGACAAAACTTTGAGTATTGCAAAGAAGTATGCAGACAAGGTTGTGGTTTGCAAAAAGCACAGCGCTGGCTTTGGAAGGAACTTTGGAGCAAAGCAAGCCAGTACTCCTTTACTCGGATTTGTTGATGCTGACACAATTGTTGAAAGCACTTGGGTTGAAGCCTTGATAGAAGGGTTGGAAAAAGCAGTGGCTTGCACTGGTCCAATAAAATCATTGGAAAGAAATTCAATAATTTTATCGATGTTTTTTTGGTGGTGGGGATTTCAAAGCTGGATTACAACTATGCTGCACTACCCAATATTTCCTGGCTATAATATTGGGGCAAGAAAAAAAGCATTTGATCAGGTTGGAGGGTTTTCCACCGAAAACATTACTGTGGAAGACATAAAACTTGGATTGGATTTAAGCAAAGTGGGAAAAGTTGTTTTCAATGACAGGATGAAAGTCAAAACATCCAACCGCCGGCTAAATGAAATTTGGCTCCCGTCCTACATTTGGAACGGTGTAAAATTCACCTTGTTTGGAAAAAGCAGAGGCTGGGAACAGCACAGAAAGGATTTCTAAAAAAGACTAGTTTTTAGTTTTAGGCAAAACCATTAAATTCTCAGAAATATATATATATCCGAATGAGAGCAATAATTCTGATAGTTTTGTTTTTGCTGCTTTTGTATAGCCCGCAGTTTTTTGCTGCCTGCGGAGCGATAACCACCACGCCAGGTTGCCAGACCGCTGGACTTGTAGCAGGAAGCTGTCGTGCAATCAAGGTTTCTAATTGTTCCCTACTTACAGGCGCAGGCACTTGCGATGCGGGCTTCATAACCCCAGACCCTCTTTATACCGGAACCTCTTCTAAAGGGCGGGCTTGTTCCTGGCTTGGTGCAAGTTGTACAACAGGAGCTATTGGGTATCTTTGCACTTGCTATGATACAGGGTCAACTAAAATAAACTGCACCGCGGTTCCAGAGTTTTTTGGAATTGAATTCAACGAAATGGAGTTTTCAACAGGAATAATTGCTTTAATAGTTGCAATTGTTTTACCAATGTTTTTGTTTAGGAAGAAGAGATAACTTTATTTTTTCTTCAGCATGAAAATTTGGAACAAGTCAACCTTTGGAAGGTGCGTTCCACCCCAGGTTGTTGGAAATTCTTCCACCATTTCAAAGTATTCCGGGAAAATTATTTCGCGCCAAGCCTTGGCTGTTGTGAGTGTAAGGTGCGAGTCCATTGTTGTAAGAAATGATTTTCCAAGTGCTGCGAAAAGATGGTGTATGCGCGAAGCCACAGGGACTGCTACAACAAACAGGCCGTCATCCTTCAGCATATCACTAATATTCTTGAGGGCTGAACGTAAATTTAGGGTGTGCTCAAGAACATCAAAAGCAGTTATTATGTCAAATCTTTCTTTGAAAGGTTTTTCAACCGAAATGTCGCCCTGGGCAAACCTAATAGAGGGCAAGTTCTGACCGGCATGATCAACAGCAAATTCGCTAATATCTGTACCATATTTTTCAAAGTTTTTCGGGAAAAAAGACAGAAAATGCCCCAAGGCACAGCCAATATCGAGGATTTTTCCGCTTTGCTTCTGAGAAATAATGCGCTCAACCATAAAACTCCATGGGTGCTTTGTGCGCTCAGAGTAATTGTTATAATCTGCATAGCCATCGCTCCACTCAACGCCGGAAAAAAAGTAATCTTTGTTGTAAATTTTTTGCAAGTGTTTGGCCATAAGTCTATTGGGCTCTGAATAATTAAAAGGTTAATGTTGAAAGACAGACGAGCGATTAAAAACAATTAAATATAATTAGAACTACCTATATAACGCGAAACCATAAAAACAAATCTAAAAATTGAATTAATTATCATATTTATTTTAGGAGTTTTATTAGTTAGTTCTGGGCCCGTTTTAGCTGCAAAATGTGCTGGATCCGAAGCAATTGGAAATTTTTGTCCTAATGAAACCACAGGAGTTTGCACACAACGTTTTTACACAATAAATGGTTGTGGAATGAGACAATGTAAGGTAAGTGGATCAAATTGTGTTATGACTGGCACGAGATGTGTATTAAACACGCTGACTCCTTGCACTGGTGGAGGATGTTGTGGAAACTATGATACTAGTGAAACGGCTTGCGAAAATCGTTGTTATAGTCAAAGCTCTTAATCTTGTAATCCTTGTGAGTGGGGAGGAGCTGAATGTAAGGCTACGCAAGGAAGTGGACAATGCTATGCTCCGGAATTTATGGGAATTGAATTTGGAGAAATGGAAATAAGCACAGGAATAATCGCACTGGTTGCAGCTATTTTACTTCCAACATTACTATTCAGGAAAAACTGGACGAAAGGTATTTAAATAAGCGCATATAGTATTAGTACGGTAAGAGCCTAGCTGGAGTGCTTTGCATTGTAGCTAAGAAAGTTTGCGCAAACAATCCAATTTTTTGCGAATTTTACCAACGCTGTTGGTAGCACTATGGATTGTGTTTAAACTTACCCATCTATGCGCATGCATGTGATCTCGCTGGGCTCGAGTATGAGTGCCAGAGCTTTTTTTGGCATGATGTTGGTTATGAGTTATTGAACAAGGATAATAACAATTCCATTAGGCTTTCTATAGCGCAAATAAAATCTTGCAGATTAATTTGCGTAATTCCAGCTGATCCTGCTGGCGGATACTGCTATCGAAATCCGATTTAGACATGCAAGTCTGAAAGACGTATACGGCGTCTTTGGCGAACGGCTCAGTAACACGTGGGTAATCTACCTTTGGGACAAGTTAATCCCGGGAAACTGGGGATAATGCTTGATAGGCAATTGCAACTGGAAGGTGCTTTTGCTAAAATGCTACCACACCATGTGGATCGCGCCCAAGGATGAGCCTGCGGCGGATTAGGTTGTTGGTGGGGTAAATGCCCACCAAGCCGTTGATCCGTACGGGCCTTGAGAGAGGTAGCCCGGAGAGGGACACTGAGATAAGGGTCCCAGCCCTACGGGGTGCAGCAGTCGCGGAACCTTTACAATGCACGAAAGTGTGATAAGGGGATTTCGAGTGCAGTCTTTGACTGCTTTTGCCAAACCTAAATAGTTTGGCGAATAAGTGGGGGGCAAGATACGTGCCAGCCGCCGCGGTAACACGTACTCCACAAGTGGTATCCACTAATATTGGGCCTAAAACGTCTGTAGCCGGTTCGATAAGTCCTTGGTGAAATCATTGAGCTTAACTTAATGAATGGCCAAGGATACTGTTGGACTCGAGGCCGGGAGACGCCAAGGGAATTTCTGGGGTAGCGGTGAAATGCTATGATCCCGGAAAGACCACCAGTAGCGAAGGCGCTTGGCGAGAACGGGCCTGACGGTGAGAGACGAAAGCTGGGGGAGCGACCCGGATTAGATACCCGGTTAGTCCCAGCCGTAAACGATGCGGACTAGGTGTGCTGTCACCCACGTGGTGCTAGCGTGCCGAAGGGAAGCCATTAAGTCCGCTGCCAGGGAAGTACGCTCGCAAGGGTGAAACTTAATGGAATTGGCGGGGGCGCACTACAAGGGGTGGATGCTGCGGTTTAATCGGATAAAACCCCTAAGAATCTTACCAGGGCCGACAGCAGAATGATGGACAGTCTGAAGGGCTTTCCTGACGCGCTGAGAGGTGTTGTATGGTCATCGTCAGCTCGTACTATGAAGCGTCCTGTTAACTCAGGCAACGGGCGAGACCCATGTCCCTAGTTGCTACTTTCACTTTTGTGGGGGGCACTCTAGGGAGACTGCAGTAGCAATACTGAGGAAGGAGTGGGCAACGGTAGATCTGTATGGCCCGAATGCCCTGGGCAACACGCGGCATACAATGGCTGAGCCAATGGGTTCCGACTCCGAGAGGAGAAGGTAATCTCCTAAACTTAGCCTCAGTTCGGATCGAGGGTTGTAACCTACCCTCGTGAATGCCTGGAATCCCCAGTAATCGCGTGTCACTATCGCGCGATGAATAAGTCCCTGCGCCTTGCACACACCGCCCATCAAGCCAGTCGAGTAGAGCTTGGATGAGCTCTTTCCTTCGGGAAATATCGATTCTGAGTTCAGCGAGACGGGCTAAGTTGTAACAAGGTGTCCGTAGGGGAACCTGCGGACGGATCAC
>NZBU01000008.1 GCA_002688035.1 Candidatus Iainarchaeum sp.
AGAATTCTATTTCAATTCCAAGTGCGAGGATGAACAAGTATGATGAAAAGAAGGCCATAAACCAGGTGAACAGGCCAATTGCACTTGCACCGGCAAGTCTTTTTGGGTGTGCCCTTATTTTCCCGAAAAAGCCATAGAATCCATCAAAAGTCATCTTCAATGATTCCTTGAATTTCTCCGGAACAAATGCATTGAAAAAAGGCTTCAGGAAAAAACCAATGAAGTTTTTCTTAAGTATTAGTAGTCCAAAAATAACGAGGAGTGCGGAAAGCCCAAACAACAATTCAATTGGCATAATTTCTTTTCCAAAAATTGCTGTGAAGGAAACTATTGCAACAAATCCAAGTGAGAACAATAACACTACATCGATTAGCCTGTCAAGTATTACTGTAGAGAGAGATTCACCCAAATTGTTTGTCTCCCTTTTCAAGTAAAGTGCTCTTGCAAGATCCCCTACTCTTCCAGGAGTCAGAATGCTGAGAAAGAATCCGCTGAAAAAGTATTCTACTGCGCGCCAGAATGTAAGAACTCTTTGCTCCACATTAACCAGTACTTGCCATTTCTTTGCTTTGAGTACAGCGCTTCCCAAATCAAGTACTACTCCCAATGCAAAAAAGCCAAGGTTTATTCCAACCAGTATGGAAGCAATTTTTGCAAGATCAAGATTGTAAAGTATTACTGCCAGAATTAATAGTCCGATTAACGCAAGCCACTTTTTCAAGAACAACACTTTCCTTTCATTTAATAACAACACAACTAATTTAAATTCGCTTTCATGGCAGTGGCCATGGCACGCTTGGTAGGACAGTATTGTAGTTGATGATCAAAAGCAAATCAAGCAAGGTCATTAACACAAAGAGTGCAAATATTCCCAGCATTCTCTTTCTCCCCTGTAGCTTGCTCAGCCCGTACATTACTCCAATTGCAATTATTGAAACAGTTGGATAAAGAAGTCTTGCATCTGGCTCATAGTAGAAAATGTTTTGGAAAACAAAAAGGCAGATATTCGCCACAACTGTAAGTGCAAGTATTAGAAGCATTGTTTGCTTCTCACTTGCCCACCCCAAAACTTTTCTCAAGTCTCGCGCAATTGAGATTACTGCGGCAAGCAACACAAGCCCAAGCAGTAAGAATATTGTAAACTTGAAGTCAGGAATTGTTGCAATCGCATACTCCTGCAACCAGTAGCCCGCAAACACTCGCGGGATAAAGTATGTTACAATTCCCAAGTCAAGTGTGCTTGGGTGCAGTTCCCTGAATGGAAACAATTTTCCGTACGCCAAATAGTTTCCAAACAGCACGATGAATGCGATGAAACCTGCAGGTAGTATGGCCAGAACTTTTTTGAGCGAAAAATTATTTGTGAAATAGTGGAACAATACTACAAGCCAAGGCAATCCCAGTATTGCGGCATTGAACCTTGTTGCAAACGCAAGCCCAAAGAACAATCCAGATAACAAAACATGTTTTCCAGTGTAACTACTTTTCACTGCTTTTAGCATGAATAAAATACTCAGCAACACAAATGTGTAGAGGGCTGTTTCATTGTTTATTGTAGAGCTCAGCACAATATGTGTTGGAAGCAGTGCAATGAACGCAGCGCTCCCAAGTCTTACAAGCCTGTTTTTGCTCAATTCGCTTGCAATAAGAAATGTGAGTAATATGCAGGCAACTCCAAACAGTAAAGATTCTAATCTCAACCATTGCACACCACCATTTATTATGTAGAAGACAGCGCCTATTATGTGGAACAATGGCGGGTTCTGACCTGTAACATTGAGTAATCCAGCATCCCCTTCTTCCGGTGCGTAAGGAATTTCTCCTTTCTCTGCGATATGCTGGATGTAAGTGTAGTGTGATGGTTCATCAGGCCCACTCCAGACTGGAGCAAGCATTACAATTGACAACCTTAAAGCAATGCCAATCAAAACTATTAGCAGCAAAGCTTTTCTCTCATCTTTAATTAGAGACAGCATCCACAAAAGCTGTGGTGAATACTTTTTTAAAGTATTTCTTCTTTGTTTTTGTTATGAAGATGCTGCATCTTACCAAAGAACTTATTAATTTCATGTGGAAGCGTAAGCTTTGGTGGTTGGCCCCAATAATAATCCTGCTTATTCTTGTAGGAATACTACTCATTTTTGGGCAAAGCAGTGTTTTATCCCCATTCGTTTACGCACTATTCTAAATTAGCTTGCGTTCCAGGATTTCTTCTTCAAGAATTTGCGCTGCAAGCTCATGCCCTGCAACTGTCCAGTGCGGATCTTTATTGTAATAGGTCTTCTCAGTACTTTGCCTGAAATCCTGCACGGTGTCAATGAAAATAATATTATCCTTTCCCCTAAGAATTTCTCTTAATTTCTTCTCTGGGAAATCAAACTCATATTCTTCAACAGGCACACCATATGTTCCAAGCGCCTGCTCCCTTAGCCCGTCTTCAATTTGAAAATTGGATGGAATATCCAAAAACACAACCCTAACATTATGACTTTCTGCTATTGCCTGCGCTCTCTCAAATTCTGCTTCTGTTGCAACCCAAGCAGTTTCCATAAAATCATCTGGCGGATTCTGCATACTCTGCAAATGTGGAGGCGCCCTTTTTCCCTGCATCAAGCCCAACCCCATCAACAGCTCCCTTAGCACTGGCACTGCTCTCAACCTTTCGGCAAAAAAACCATAGCTTTTGAAATTATTGCTCAAAAAATTCCTCATACCCTGCACAATGGACTCACTTCTCGTACCTTCCACTGGCTTTGTTTGCAAACAGCCTTCAACAATTTCATAACGAAACTTGTTCTCCAAGTTTCCATAAACATCGTTTGCAGAGAAAAAGCCTATAACAACCAAGTCAACGTCATATTTTTCCAAATACTCTTCCATTAAATCCAATTCTTGCTCAGTGCTATAACCATTTACCGCAGCATTCACTGCAACAACACTCTTGCCTTTCTCCCGCAAGCTTTTCTCCAGCAACCTCAAATAAGTTTCTTCCTCATCTACTCCCAATCCAAAAGCAAAACTATCTCCAACTCCCAAAATCACAGTCTCAGCTCCACTAATTCCAAAATCATCCCCACGTTCACCGCGAGAATTTGTTTTCACCAAATGCTCATACTCCCTTGAGCCAGGAACATAACTTGTTTCAAAACCTGCCTGCAGCCTATACCCTGCCACATGATCTTCTTCATAAGCACATAACACAAACCCTGCCTGGCCTACAATAAGAATTCTTACAATTACCTCTAACAAAATTACACAAATTACCAGCGAAACCAACAGCAAACCCAAATTTGTTGCAATCTTTTTTTTGTCCAACTAGACCACAAATTAATTTTGCTTCAAAACATATAAAAAAGAGATTAAAAGTGATTACCAGCGCCAGGCAGGCTGCAACTAAAAAGTCACTGCCAGACCAAACCCTGAAAGGCTTAACTTCTGGGTTCGGAATGAGTCCAGGTGTTTCCCTTTCGGTATGGCCGGTAATCAGTAATAATTCTGTTCTGCAACCTTTAAAAACAGTGCTGCCAGCCCTAATTTCTCTTTCTAAACAAGAAAGTAGGCAAAGCGATTGCTGTGATCAACGCAATAATTCCAGTACTTATATTCATCTCACCATACTCGATTCCCATAAATTCCGGGATTTTGCAGTAGCCACCAGCCGGACTAACACACAGTGGAATTGGTGTTGCGTCCCAGCGGCAGTTTTTTCCGACACTTCCAGTAACACTAAATGCACAGTTTTCGCAGGCTGTTTCACTTGCACTGCATGGAGCGCCAGTACAAATTCCACCTCCTCCTGTTGTGGTATTTGTGCATGTTCCATACCAGCAGGGGTCTGCTCCACCAGGTGAGAGAGAAGTAGTGCATTTGGTGGCACTTCCTGCTACATGGCCATATTGGCATTGCCCTAATCCATGCGCATCTCCTTGGCCCGGAAACCAGTGGTTTGGGCAAGTTGTTGAGACCCCATAAAAAGCACATTTGGCTCCTGAATCAATCTTTGTTCCAGTACATTTATCTCCAACTGTTGGAATCGCAAAAGTGTTTGTGCTAATTAGAAATATTAGAATTAAACAAGTCGATAAGACTAAGGCCTTTCTTTTCATTGTTTTTCGGTTAAATTAAGCTCTAACTTGTTTATTATCTTTTCTAATAGGCACTTCAAAGCATGTTTAGCATATGCTCATGCTTACTTATATTTTTAATTTCTCTGTTAGAAATTTTTTTATATGCGCAACCTCAAACTTTACGAGTTTGATATTCGCCACTACAACTGTTTTGGTTGTGAGTTTACTGAAAAGTTTCCAGAAGCCAGCATTGAAACCAATCTTTTCTATTCAAATGGGAAGAAAATGATTTTGTTAGATACTTTGCGCAGTCCTGATTCTCAAAAGTTTGTTGATAAGTCTAGGAGAATGCCTCAAATCAAAAAGTCTAGGGTAATTGAAAAAGGAAAGAAAAAGGCCAGAATTCTTTCAGAAGCAATGCAACCCACTTACATTAAGAGAATAATTTTAAAGAGTGGTTTTCAGTTTGATGGGCCGAGTAGTGCAAGCAATGGAGTTGAACATTATAGAGTTATTGGAATGGGTAATCCCAAAGAACTTTTTTCAGAGCTCAAAGAGGTAGGGGACATAATTAGCAGGAAAAGTCTAGACCTTGGTTTTAGTGGAATCAATAAGATCGTTTCAAAAAACACTCCTTTGTATTTGGTTGAACAGGACTTGGACAATGCTTTTTTGATGAAAAAGGCAGTTAAAGCCGGGCTTTATGATTGGCCAAGGAAAACAAATATTCTGGAGTTAAGCAAAAAACTTGATATGCCAAGGGCTTCACTGCAGGCCAGTCTTAGAAAAGCCGAAGGTGAAATAATAAAGAAAGCTATTAAGTAAAATCCTTGCTTTTTCTTTTTTTTGCCTCTACAAAACTTTAAATACAACTTTTGCATTATAGTAATCGGTTTGAAATGGCTTCAATAGAGTTTTTAACCGCCCACTTTTTTCATATAGTGTTTTTAGCTTGGGGGGTTGGCGGCGTAACCATTGCAATGTTATTATCAATTAAGGCAGATAAGGAACCTGATTTAGGGCCTGCTGTCATGCGCTTAATGCCATCCATTTCTAAACTAATTTGGGTTGGTTTAATAGGTCTTGCAGTAACTGGAATTGTTACCACTTCAATGGGCTTGGGAAAAGGTTTTTTTGATGAAAACCTTTTACTAATCAAACACATTCTTGTGGTCTTGATTGTAATTGCAGGTTTAAATCTTACTTTCAGGCTTATACCAAAAATGAAGGCTCTTGTGCCAAAGCCTGGCGCTGCCCCTAGTGCCGAGTTCCTAAGTGTAAAAAAACAAATGAAAATAACCAGCATGGCCTCTCTTATACTATGGTATGCTGTTGTAGTGCTTAGCGTGGCCTTGTAGTTCTTTTTAGGAAAACTACTTTTTCTTCTTTGCTTTAGCCTTTGCTTTTTTCGCAGCCTTCTTTCTTTTCTTACCCACAACCATTTCCTGCACTATCTTCAAACCCTTTTTGAGCATGCTCTCTTTTCTTGCTCCTGCACAAATCATCTTTCCATTCTTGAACAATAGGAGTGTTAGCTTTGGATCAGCAATCCTAAGTATTGCGCCTGGAAACTGCTCTGGTTCGTACTCAACATTATCCAGCTTCATTGCAGTCTGGAACAAGTCAAGAGACTGGTTCAGGTTTGCTGTTGCAACCAAGTTAACAACAGTATACTTAACACGCTTTTGTACCTTAACACTTTTTTGTATTTCATGTATTAGCTTGCTTGCCTTTCTAATTCCTAAGGCAATCTCTCCCTCATTGCTTGCGCCAGAACAAATAACTTTTCCGTTCTTGAACAACAGCATGCTTACCTTTGGCTCTTTAAGCTTCAAAATCGCGCCTGGAAATTGCTCAGGCTCATACTCAATATTTGGTACACTAATAGCTAGGTTATACAAGTCCAAAGTAGCATTCAAATTCGAACTCGCAACAAGATTAACAATTTGATATTTCATAAGGCATCACCCATTCCACAACAGGCCTTTATAAAGACCATTACATATATAAAGCATTTAAAAAGCTTTATAAAGGTATTTAAAAAGGCGCCGGGCGCGCGGGGCTTTCTCTGAAAGCATGATAGATTACTCTCCCTTCAAGTATTTTATTGTTTTGGCATTGTCGGAGCAGGCTTAAATACTTCTTTGAACAAGTTTCTTTTATGGCTCGCAAGAGGAAGAGTGTTAGGGACCAGATTGAAAGAACGCTTCCCAGTACAAAAGAAAATGCTTGGTATAAAAAATTTGGAAAAGGACTTTCCCCGGCCGCTGCCGAACGAGGACAACACAGAATTCGCTTTAGGAAACCAAGGAAAGGGGAGAGGATAGCTCTTCATACTCATACAGCGAATTCATTGCTTCCCTCTGCAAAAGACATCCTAGGATTTATTCATCAAATGCCATACGGCATTACAACCTCTGTTATAGTGTGTGCTTCCGGAAAAAGGGTTAAAGGCTACACCATCATGAAAGCCGGAAAAAATGTGCAGTTGAAAAAAATGTATTATTACATGAAGGAAATTTTAGCTGAGAAAGTCCCAACAAGTGAGAAGGGAAAGAAGAGTCACGCAAGACGAATAAAATCTGCTCTTACAAGATATGGTTTCAATGTTAGGATTATTTCAATGCCTGGTTTTGCACCTGAAACGCCCTGGAAGCAGCGCAAAAAAAGAACCTAAAGGCATTTAATCATTTTTAGTGTCAGAATTGTGTGAGACTGCATGGGAAACTATTACTTTGACATTGAAACCACGGGTTTGCATCCTGAGAAAGACAAGATAATTACCATTCAATACCAGGAGCTGGATAGAAGCACAGGAGAAGCGACTGGTGAACTCATAATTCTGAAAGAGTGGGAGCTTACAGAGCGAAAAATGCTCGAGAAATTTATTGAGGACACAAAGATTGATAGCAACTATGCTTTTGATTTTGTTCCAACCGGCTACAACCTTAGTTTTGAACACAACTTTCTCAAAGAGAGGACAGCGCTTCACAGTTTAAATCCGCTTGATATTCTCAACAAGCCATTCATCGACCTTAGGGCTTTTGGAATAATAATGAACAAGGGCGAGTTCAAGGGCTCGGGTTTAGATAAGATTACTGGGAAGGAGATGAGTGGGAAACAGGTGCCAGTTTGGTATGCCAACAAAGACTTTGACAGAATCATAAAATATATTGAGAATGAAACCAAGTATTTTATAGAGTTCAATGTTTGGCTCTACAAGGAGATGCCAAGCTGTTTGGAAAAATTTAAAAAAGAGAACAACCTCTAATTACTCTACTTCGATCTGAATCTTTTTTCCAAGCACTGGAAGCAGTCTCTTTAATTCGAGAGTAGAATTCTTTTCAACCTTTATGTCTTCCAAAGATTTTTCAACAAACTTTCCATTAATCTCATAGATGAAATAGCCTTTCTTTCCATCAACGCTTGAAATGAAGTGTCCTTCTTTGCCCACTCCAATTTTGATTCCAGGCATTTTCTTAATGCAATCCAACATTGTCTTTCCTTTTTTCGAGCGGACAATTAGCGGCTGGTCCATTAAGTCCCAGAGGGATTTAAGTTTCTCCATGGCCTCTTTTTTAGCTGTTAGAACATGACTGTTCCCTACTTCCTTTCGCTCCACAAGTCCTGCTCCCTCAAGACAATTAGCATGTCTAAGGGCAACAGGAACAGAGATATTCAGTTCGCGTGCAAGTGCTGAGATGTGCATTTCCGTGTTAAGCAGTATCTTTAGCATGCTTCTTCTATTACTATTTCCAAGTACTCTAAAAACATCCATGCACAATCACAGGTATTACCCATATTGGTAACGATTAATATCAGTTCTGGGAACCATTTAAAAACATTGGTTCTAATTTCCTAAAAAGTATTTGGAGGCGAATTTTTTGAAGAAAGTGATTGTTTTAGTTTTGTGTTTTGCCATGTTCTTTGGAGCAGTGCAGGCAAAAGATGTTACGGTAATATTCAATTTTCCAGAAGGAACAACAGACATAGTGGATACAGTTAGTGTGAATGAGGACGCAAATGCGTTTACTGCAGTTGCACTGGCAGCTCAGAACAATGGAGTAGAATTAGATTTGTCATATTATGATCCGCCAGGAGGATTCTTCGTAAACAGTATTGACGGGGTTGCGCCAGGTACAAGTGAGTATTGGGGTTTATTCATAAACTACCTTTTCTCAATGACTGATGGGATGAGCACTTATATTCCCGAGGACAACGACATTGTGGAGTTTGCAATCGTGGGCTTTGACTTCTCACAGCTTGAACTGACTGTTGAGGTTCTCGGCGAAGCTGGAACCGGAGTTAATAATGCCGAGCTCTTCATAAACAACAGTCCTGTTCAGATAGGAATAACTGATAATGAGGGTTTATTTACAGGTGATGTTGGGTTAAAGAAAGGATCTTACACGATCACCGCGAGAAAAGATGGTGAAAAAGTTTCTAAATCTTTTATTGTAACTGATTACGAGCCACAAAGTGTCTCACTTGCGTTCAATAGTATTGTTGCAAACGCAGTGCAGTGGCTTGTATCAAACCAAGGGAGCAACGGAGAAATTGGTTCCCACGCGGTTTGGGGAAATTCTTTTACCCTAATGGCTCTAAGTCTTTCAGAGGAAAATGAGGGGACAAAGCAAAGTGCAATGGATTACTTGCTTGCAAACCAGAAAGAAGATACAGGTTTTTCATATCCTGGCTTTGACAGTGATATATTACACACTGCACTTTCTACAATTGCTTTGCTGGTCAATGGCCAAACAATTGAAGATTTTGCAAAAGGCAGTGTAACTTCAATAGATTACCTGCTTGACGGGCAAGAAGATGACGGTGGATTTAGTGGTTGGAATACAAGTGATTCTGACACAACATCCTGGGCAAGCCTTGCGCTTCTTTCAGTAGGTGGGCCTTTGCCAACAAAGAATGGGCTTTCACCAACAGACTTTTTGTTATCAGTTCAGAATGAAGATGGTGGATTTCCATATGGTGCAGGACAGGATAGTGGGCTAGATTACACTGCAGAGGCAATAATGACTTTTGCGGCAGCTTCATATCCAAAAGAAGGCAGTGCTGATGATGCACTTTCTTTCATCGTAAACGAGAAAGATAATGCAGGATGTTTGTCCAATGCATATACAACAGCTCTTGGGGCAATGGCTCTAGAAGCATATGGAGGGGACTCAGCAGAACTCTTGGAGTGTTTGGAGCAGATGCAGCTCCCTGACAATGGTTTTGGAAGGGACGGGGAAAACAGTAATGCTGTTGACACTGCGCTTGCAGTTATTGCACTTAGCGGGAAGACCCTGCCTCTAATAGTTGTTGAGCAGGGTGGAGATGGCGATGCAATCCAAGTTGAAAGCATTGTTCAATTCAATGTCTCCATAACCAACAATGGAAAAGTTCCAGCCAATGATGTTCATATCTCCCTGGAAGGAATTCCACAGGATTGGATATTGGTTGGGCAGTCTAACCTTGAGTTGGGTGAGATAAGGTCGGGGCAGACAAAGGAAGCTGAAATCTTTGTTGAGATGAATGGGGCGGGTGTTTACTCAATCAAAGCAATTGTTTCTGCTGTTGGTGTGCTTGGAGATGTATACTCTAACACACTCTCCCTTGACATTGCTTCGGCAGACCTAAGTGTAAACATTGAGAGGGATTAGAAGTGAAAAGAAAACTAGGAGTTAGCTTGCTTCTCGCAGTTCTCCTAGTTTCCACTTTCTTTCTTTTCAATGCTCCAATAACAGGTTTCTTTGGTTTGAGTGCAGCAGACTCTGATGTTAAGGATTCTGCGGAGACAGTTGAAGAGGAAAGCGATGGGGGCTTTGAGGCTGGGCTCTCATATGAAGTTTTGAAAAAAAACCAGTATTTTAGCTAGTCCCTTGGGCTATTATAAAATAGGTTCATGTCCTGAGACAACAGACGTTGAATTAAAAGTTAGAAATACTGGGGGAGCGGACGCGAAAAAGATTGCAGTCATTTTCCCAGATTCTTTTAGAATTACTGCTTGCGAGAACTGCGAAATCGATGTTTTAGAGCAGGGTAGTGAGAGGATAGTGCGGGCAAAACTATGCAGAAATCTTGATGAAGAAGCAAATCTAGAGATTACCGCGGTTAATGTTCCCACAACAAGTGTTTTGCTTGTCGGCTAATACTGAAAACACTTGTTTTTGGCAGATACGCCATTTCTGAATTCCTTTTTAAATGTTTGCAGATGAATAGTTTTTATTACTAAACATTGATTTGAGTAGTGTTAAGAATGACCAATAAGAAAGCAAGAGGAAAAAGATCAAAAACACGAAGAAAGCTCCGTGCGCGCGACAAGAAGACCGTGAACCAGCTTGTAAGGGTTTTTGCAGAAAAGGACAACGTGAGGGTTCGCATTGACTCTAGTATCCACGCTGGTATGCCATCAGCAAAGTACAACGGTTTTGGTGGAAAAGTTGTTGGTACAAGGGGAAGCGCATTTGAAGTTGCGGTAAAAGATGGAAATATTCCACGTGTTTTGATTGTGCATCCTGCACACTTGCAGAGCCTGGGAGGCGGAAAATCATGATTGGAGAAGGATTAATTCAGAAGAAGCCTGTTAATTTGGCGGAAGTCAAGGCAATCTTGAGCACAAGGAAGAAAGATGCCGAGCTCAACTATGAACAGGACATTGCTTTAAAGTATGCGAGAAAGTTCGCTAAGACTAGTCCAAAGGACACAGAGAAACTCTCCAAGGAACTATCCAAGATAGAATCGCTTACACCTGAGTTAGCAACAAAGATCATTGACCTGCTTCCTATAAAGAAGGAAACGCTGGAACTCATTATTCAACGTGACGCACAGGTAAGCCAAGAAGATTTTGCAAAGGTACTTGAATTAACTACCAAGTATCGCAAAAAATAATTAAAAAAACTAGAAGAGGTTTTTGGCAGTGCTGAACGAAGACTACGCTATAGTGTTAGATTACCTGGCTAAGGGACATCCAAATGCATTCAAGTCAGAGCCAACGGCGCAGGTAATGGGTACAGAGTTCTTTACTCTGCTAGAAGTAGTGCCAAAGGGAGAGCTCAAAATAGGTGAAAAAATTTATGTTGGCAAAGAAGAGAGGGACAAAGTAGAGTATATTAAGAAGCGGATTCCTTTCAAGAGCCTTACTTCAACAGCCATTTCAGAGCTGGAAAAGACAATTGAGAAAACTATTGAAGGTAACAACGAAAAGTTCCTTGATTTCTTTAATGCTGCCGGACCCATTACGATTAAGAGACACCAGTTGGAGTTACTCCCTGGTTTTGGAAAAAAGCACATGCTTGACTTGCTTAAGGAGCGCGACAAAAAGCCCTTTGAATCATTTGAGGACATTGCCAGTCGTGTGAAACTTGTTCCAAATCCAATGAATAGTCTTGTAAAGAGAGTCATGGAAGAATTGGAGTATGACGATCTCAAACACTACTTGTTTGCAAGACCCCCTGCAAAAGAACGGCCTTTTGGCAGAAGACCTTAAAATGCTTTTCTAGGCAGTGCTTTTTATGGAATTATTCGATGAACTAAACCAGTTAATGGTCAAATACCGATTCAGGCCAAACAGAAAGATGGCCCAGCTTTTCATGGTCAAGCAGGATGTACTAGCCAGGCTTGTCAAGGAAGCAGACCTCTCTGAAAAAGATACTGTGCTTGAGATTGGTGCGGGAACAGGTTTTCTCACTCGCGAACTGCAAAAAAAGTGCAAGGTTGTTGCAGTTGAACTTGACAGCACTCTTTTTGAACTTCTTGAGAATGAGCTTCCAAAAGAAAACCTAAAGCTGATTCATGGAAACTTTTTGGAAGTTGATGTTGGAAAGATAACAAAGATTGTTGCCTTACCGCCCTACACTATTTCAGCCAACATATTGGCAAAGATTTTTGAGGTGGAGCCAAAACTTTGTATTCTTGTTTTTCAAAAGGAGTTTGTTGAAAAGCTCGCGGCAGAACCAGGTTTTCTGGAGTACAATGCGATGAGCGTTCTCACCCAATACCACTTTGATGTTGAAAACCTTGGTCTTATTCCCGCGGGAAGTTTTTTCCCAAGGCCAAAGTCACACTCAGCAATACTAAAGCTCTCTGCATCAAAAAAGCACGGGCAGGCAAAAGATAACGCGCTATTCTACACTTTTATAAAATCTGTTTTTAGATTCCAAAACAAGAATGTTACAAATTCTGTGAAAAACAGTCTTCCGTTCCTCGGAGAAAAGTTTAAGGACCCGGAAGTCATCAACAAAATAGTGGGAAAGCTGGAAAAACATCCGCTGGCAAAAACAAAAACAAATTTGTTATCCTGCAAAGAATTTGTAGATCTTTTTAACGAATTGTTCTAACTTGGACTTAGCTGAACTTTTCCAGAATTATTTTCTGCATTTGGATTACCCTGTCTTTTTTGGCGTACTCCACTGCCAACCCAAGTTTTCTCTTGTTCTCGGCGTGTATTTCCAGTACAGGCTGGCCCTTTTTCACCTTGTCGCCAACTTCTACAAATAATAGTACGCCTGCCTTTTTGTCTGCTGGCGCTCCCGCCATTCTAGCGAGCTGCGCGCATTTCTTAACATTAATCTTACTGATTTCTCCATTAGTCTTTGCCTTTACAATTTTCTTGAATGGTGCATACTTTACATCAAAACTAGTTAACGCATATGCGCCCTGAGCCTTTATTATTTCCTGCATCTTCTTAAGGGCTTCTCCTGAAACAAGAATTTCTTTTGCCATATCTGTTCCCTTTCCTTTCTTGACCTTTCCAACAAGTTCAAGGAGCACGCCTGCTAGTTCACAGCTTTTTTGGGCAAGCGCATCAAATCTCTTTCCTTCAAGAATCTCCATCACATGCTTGGCCTCAAGAGCCGGGCCAAACGCCCTTCCACTGGGTTCAGTTCCATTGGTCATTACGGCTTCAATGCGCATTCCAAGTTTTTTTCCAACAGCAATAAACTTTTTCGCCATTTCCTCTGCTCTTTCTCTGGTGTGAACTTTCACATCAGGGCCTACAGGAAGATCAATCACAACATATTTTGCGCCGACACTTGCTTTCTTTGCCATCACACTAGCGATTATCTGGCCTGTCGGGTCAAGTGCAAAAGGATGCTCTATTTTAATGATTTTATCGTCAACTGGCGCGAGCTCGAGTGCGCCACCCCAAACTATTACTCCGCCAACCTTGTTTGTAATCTTCTTAATCTTGTCAATCGGCAAACTAACGTTTGCAAGCACTTCCATTGAGTCTGCTGTTCCTGCTGCAGAGGTAATGCTTCTGCTACTGGTTTTTGGAATGTGGTAGCCGGCCGCAGCTATTATTGGCACAATAATCATTGTTGCTCTACCGTTTGTTCCTCCAATACAGTGCTTGTCAAGAACCTTGTCATGGTCAAACTTTAATTGCAGTCCATCTTGTGAAAGTGCCTTTGTCATTGCAACTGTTTCCTCCAAATTATAGTCATGGAAGTAGACTGCACTTACAAAGCCAGCGGCCTCTATTTCACTAAGCTTGTTTTGTCCAAGGTCATGAACTATTGCGCGAATCTCCTTCTCGCTAAGCGCATGACCGTCAAGTTTTTTCTTTATGAAACTAACGCTCTCTGGGGGGGCAACTGGCTGAACCATAACTTTTTCTCCGCGCCTAACCCCCAGTTTTTTCTGAACATCCTTGAACATTCCTGCCATGTTCTCTTTCAGCATCGTTTCTGTAGTATCAACTACGCAGGTAATCTTTTTTCTTGTTCTTGGGCAGGAAATCTGGATTCTGTCAAGTGGCAGTACCCCAAGTTCTTTTGCGTCATTGGAATTGAGAATAGCAATCATCTTACCGGCCTCTATGTCAAAGGGCCTGGCTTTCATTGCTTTTGTATACTGTTTCATTCAAACCGATAGAAAAAGAGACAAAGACTTATTTAAACTTTTGGCTGTTTTGTTGAAAGTAGGGCTTTCTCAAGTTCCTTCTTGTATTTTGGGAGGCATATTTCCAGTGCTTCCCTAACATCTCTAACTTTACATTCTTTCTCAAGTTTTTCGGTGGACAAAATGCAGTTTGACCTCTCTGCTTTCGTAATCTTATATAATTCTTCCAGAGAGATTATTTCATAATCAATGTTGCTATCCACAATTTCCTTGTAAAGTTCAAGTATTTCTGAGTGGGTTATTGCGCCCTTGTTCACCACATTATAGATTCCTGTTGCATTATTCTCCAGCAGTGTTTTTGCTGCTTCAAGGAAATCCGGAATATAGGTAATGGAATTTGGAATGTTTATTATGTGTTCATACCCAATAAGCTTGTTTATCAGATTCTTGTCGCTTGGAAAATCATCAAATGGCATTCTCAGCCTTAATTGCAGCACGTCAAATTCTTTAAGCATTTTTTCAATCGTGAGCTTGCTCCTACTGTAATAACTGCCTTCAAAGTTTGGTTTGTCGTCCTCTGAATAGCCTTTGCCGTTATTGTCGCCCTGGTAAATGCAACCTGTTCCAAGGTGAACCATTTTTACTCCTACTTTGTTGCAGGCCTCGAGGATTAAGAGTGGAACGCTCACATTTCCGATGAATGTTTCTGGTTTGTGTGTCTCGCACCAGTCAATATTCACTTTACCGGTGTTTCCAATGCAGTTTATTACAATTCGCGGGTTATAGCGGACTATCTCCTCTTCAATGTCGCGGGCAGAATGAATTTTCCTATCAGATATAATAGTATTTTCAAGAAAATTATGGAACTTGTTTCCCATGAAACCGTTGCCAAGTATAAGGTATTCTGTGTTCATTACAGTCGCCTATACAAGAAGAGTTAAACCTCTATTAATTCTTTTGCTTGTTGAGTTCAGCCACGACCTTTTCCACAAGCTTTTCAGGGTCATTATCGTAGATTATGGTTGCATCGCATTTTCCGGCAAAAAGTTCTTCAAGCTCTTTGGCCTTGTCTGAGATTCCACCTGTTCCGGTAAGGACTCCAATCACTTTTTCTTCAACGTAGGCTGCGCCGAATTCTATCATTATGCCAACTCTGCCATTAGCAATTATTACTGCATCACAACTTCTCACAAGTATAATGTTTCTGCCGTTAAAACCAAATCCAGTGTATATTGTTGCAGAGCATGCGTCCAAGGGAAGCTTGTATTTTTCCAAGTGCTCTTTTTCACTTGCAGCAGGACTAACACCCAGCACAAAAGCGTTGGCTTCGGAAGCAGCTTCGGCAGCTGCCTGTGGAACACCAATTGTTGCCCCATAAACCAGTATACTTTCACTTTTCGCTATAGCACTTCCAATACCCCTTGCTTTTTCCAAAAGCCCTGAGTCATGGCTACCTGTCGCGGCACCCATTACTCCAATTTTGAATTTTCTACTCAAGCCAGAGCCCCAATTTCTTCGTTGAGTTTTGCCACTGCTTTTGCTGCTGCGCCTGCAAAGTCATCAGTCTCTTGCTTCTCATAAGCATAGTTTATTCCGCTGCTAGAATTAATTCTCGCGAGTTGGAGATTGTAGCCTGCTTCTTTCAGTGCTGCAACAACTTCTGACGCACTGCCGCCCTGTGCACCCACACCAGGGATTAGCAGTGGGATTTGTTTTCCAGATTCAACAAACTTCTTTACAACTGCTTTCAATTCACCTATTGATGTCGCGCCAACCACTGCGCCAACATTTCCCATGGCTGTATCAGACCACTTGATGATTGCCTCACTTACAATCTCAAAATTCTTTTTCCCATTAACTTCTAAGTCCTGGAAGTCGCTTGCACCAGGGTTTGATGTTCTGTTAAGAATGTATACTCCTTTCTCTTTTCCAATTGTTTCCTCTATAAAGGGCATAACACTGTCTGTTCCCATGTAAGGTGCAATAGTTACGCAGTCTCCTTCCCAGAATTCGAACGCTTCTTTTGCATAGGCCTTCGAAGTCTTACCGATGTCCCCACGCTTTGCGTCAACTATTAGAGGGATTTTCATTTCCCTCACTTTCTCGCATACTTTTTTGAGTGCCTTCAAACCGTCAAAACCATATTGTGCATAGAAAGCATAGTTTGGTTTTACCGCGCCAGGAATTGCTCCCTCGCTTTTGCATACATCCAATATGTCTTCGTAAAATTTGCTTATGCGTATCTCAATACTACCGTGTTCAATTGGGATCCTGTCAAGTACTGGGTCGGCTCCCATACAAACTATAGAGTTTGTTTCTTGGCTGCTTTTAATCAGTAAGTCAACATAGTTCATTTTGGTTTCCTCCTCCATTTTATCGAATTGGCCGGTAATTCAAACATATTTTGTCCTTGTTTTCTTTGCCCGCCAATCTTTTTGAGAAATGTAAGGCCCGGACCCGAGAATGGCCCCGTAGCCTTTATTTGCTGGTGGTGTGCCATGGCCTGCTGGGCAAAGTTCCTCATTAAAGCTGTTCCTACTCCTTGTTTTCTGTTTCCGGCTCTAATATAAAGTTTGTTTACAACTCCTGCTTTTGGGTGCCCTTCAATGAAGCCTATTACCTTGTTCCCAGAAATTGCCACGGCTATAGGGATTCCCTTAAACCGTTCCTTTGGAATGTCGGGAGTGCGAAAGCCTGTTTCTCGCTTGTATTCTCGCCATGCCTCTACAAGCTGGTCAAGTAAATCATCCCTTAGAACGTGAGCGTAAACAATTTCCATTCCTTACTTTCCCTCCTGCCATTTTTCAGGGTCGTTGAAATAATCGTTTATGCTGTTGTACTGCTCTTCATCTATCTTCCCGGCTTTTTTGAGTGCTTCAAGTATTTCACCTATCTTTAATACTGAGTGCAGAGTATAGCCTTTCTCCTGTAGCTCTTTTGTGCCGCCCTGTTCCCTGTCAACCAATACGACTATGTCTTTTACTTTCATCCCGGCTTCTTCCAACGGGGCAATAGCCTCGAATTTACTTCCGCCGGTTGTAATCAAATCGTCATAGACAATGATCATATCTCCTTCCTTGAATTCTCCTTCAATAGCTCTTTTTGTGCCATAACCCTTCTGCTCTTTCCTAGGATAAATCATAGGGTAGTTTGCTTGTAGCGAAACCGCGGTTGCAATTGGTATTGCCGCGTAAGGGATTCCCGCAATCCTGTCAAAGTGCAGTGGCTTTGTAAGCTTTATTAATTCTCCTGCAACGTTCCTCAGAGTGTTTGGATATGAAACCAGTACTCTTAGATCAATATAAATTGGGCTCTTCAATCCTGATTTGAGTGTGAATTCTCCGAACTTCACTGCCCCAATATCAAATAGTTCTTCTGCAAGTTTTTCTTTTCCACTCATTTCAATTCAACCTCCAATTCCTAAACATTTTTTCATAACTTAATTTCTTTAGCATTCACAAACACTTTTTCCACATGGCCCTTGAGTTTCCATGTTGCAAATGGACTCCAGTTGCACTTGGTTTGCAGTTGTCCATTCTTTACTGTTGTTTCTTTTTCCAAATCAATGAGAATAAGGTCTGCGTCCTTTCCCCTCTTTAATTCTCCCTTGCTCTCAAGTCCAAAGATCTTCGCAGGATTTTTGCAGCACAATTCTACTACTCTCTGCAATGAAATCTTCTCCTTGTTCACAGCATCAAATAAAAGTGGGAGCATTGTTTCAATGCCGGGCACTCCACTCGGCGCCCCCCAATAAGGTTTTTCCTTTTCCTCCCGTAAGTGCGGTGCGTGATCAGTAGCAATTATATCAACTGTTCCATCAGCAATGCCTTTCCAAAGTGCTTGAACATCTTCTTTGCTTCTAAGAGGGGGATTCATTTTTGCAAAGTTGCCAAGTTCTTCGTAAGCCATATCATCCAAGAACAAGTGGTGTGGTGTAACCTCGCAGGTTACAGACCTGTCTTCTTCTTTCGCTTCCTTTATCAGCTTTAAACCTTTTTTTGTGCTAACATGGCAGAAATGTAGTTTGTTACCAACCCCGCCCTGAATCTGCAGTGCGTGCTCAATGGCTTTTGCCTCCGCCTCATTGTTTCTGATTTTACTATGATAGCGCGCGTGGTTCCAGCCAATTTCTTTTGCACTTTCAATATGTTCCTGTATTATTTCTTCATCTTCGGCATGAACCGCAACTACTGCATCGCGCTCTTTTGCAACGGAAAAAATCTCTTTCAAAATCTTGTCATCAACAACAAGCAAGCTTCCAGTACTGCTTCCCATAAAAACTTTGAAGGATACTGCACCCTCAACTGTTCGCAGTTCTGTTTCATTTTCGTTGCTTGCGCCAAATTGGAATTCAAAATTACATAAACTGTCTTTCTTCGCAACTTTCTTTTTCTCATCTAAAAGTTCCTGTGTAGTGCAGCTTGGGTTGTTGTTTGGCATATCAATTACAGTTGTAACTCCGCCTGCTATTGCGGCTCTGCTTCCTGTTTTCCAGTCTTCCTTGTGCTCTGCTCCCGGAACTCTAAAGTGGACATGTGCATCAATAGCACCCGGCAAAAGTATTTTGTTCCCACAATCTATTCGCTTCATGCTTGGCAACTTTGCATCAAGCTCGGCAATTTCAGCAATTTTTCCATTCTCAATTAGAACTTGTCTTGGCACAAGCCTTTGTCCTGCAAGAACTAAACAATTGTCAAGCAATAGGCCCATTAGCACTGCCTCCAGTTTGCAAACTCTTTCAAATCCACTTCTCTTCCACTTTTCAATCTTGCGACTTTTCCAAATTCTTTGCTATTGCGCAGCTGCTCACTGTTGAATACTGGCCCGTCTTTGCAAACCATTAAATCATCCATCACGCATTGTCCACAAATTCCAAAACCACAACGCATATACCTTTCCAACGAAAGCTGGCATTCAACTTTCTCTTTCTCACACAAATCAAAAATAGCTTTCATCATTACTTCCGGTCCGCAGCTGAATACAACATCTGGCTTGTCCTCTCCAATAAGTTCTTTGAGCGCGTCTGTTGTAAACCCTTTTTTTCCTGCACTACCATCATCAGTAGTTATGTATAAGTTATCGCCTAATTTATCTTCCAATTCTTTTCTAAAGAGCAAAATTTCAGCTGTCTGTGCCCCAACAACAACTCTTGTGTCTATTCCTTCTGTTAAACACTTCTCAACAAGCGGTCTAATGGGCGCGGTTCCACATCCCCCTGCGACAATAATTGCTTTCTTTACTCCTTCGGTGGAAAAACCGTTTCCATAGGGGCCTCGAACTCCAACTTTTAATCCCTTTCCGATTCCACAGAGTTTTTCACTCCAAAGGCCCTTGCATTGAACAGTTATTGCCACTTCTTTCCCTATACTTGAGAGAGAAATTGGCTTCTCGTCAACTCCCGGAATCCACACCATTAGGAATTGCCCTGGCTTTGCATCTTTTGCTTTATCAAATTCAAAGTAGTATGTCTGGTGCTGGCCCGTCTCTTTTTGCGTGCGCCTGATCTCAACTATTTGTGGCAACTCTGGCATTCTCCTCAGCCTCCATTTGTTCCATTAGTGCAGGCAGTTCACCCACATGCTCAATAATATAATCTGGATTTTCCTTCTCCAGCTTCTCGCGGCTATCATAACCGCTTAACACTGCAACACTCTTTATTCCAGCAAGCCTTGCTGTTTCCACATCATGGCACATATCTCCAACGTAGATAGTTGAGTCACGATCAATCTCATGTTTTGAAACTAACGCCTCTATCTCATCTCTTTTATCAGGAATGCTTGCCTTCACACTCCCAATCAATCCACTAAAACCATAGTTCTCAATTTCCTCAAGCAAAAGTTGCTCGTTGTGTGCACTAAAGATCATTGTCTTAACATTCTTTTCCTTCAATTGCTCTAACACTGTCTTCGCTTGCTCAAAAGGCTTTAGCAGATTGTAATACTTTGGAAAGAATTTCTCCCACAACCTATACTCTTCTTCCATGTCAATTTTCACATCTAACTTCTTGTAAAAATTCATCCAAGGTAACTCGTAAAGCTCGCGAAAAGTTTCTCTGTCCAAGCGAGGATGACCATGTGCTTCCAGTACATCATTGCTTGTTTGAACTGTTGCCTCCCAATCATCACTTAGAACTCCAGACCAGTCAAATATTACTGCTTTAATCATGTGCTGCTCCCACCAAGTCTTTCACGCTTTTCACTTCATGTTCCTTCATCCACTGTTTTATTTCATCTGCAATAAGTTTGAATGCTTCTATTCCGCGATAGTGTGTTGCTGTTCCGATTCCAACTGCGGAAGCTCCAGCCATCATCATTTCCACTGCATCCTTTCCAGAATTAATTCCACCCATTCCAAGTATTGGGATGCTCACAGCTCTATAAATTTGATAAACACATCTAACCGCAATCGGTTTTATTGCCGGACCACTTACCCCGCCAAACTTGTTGGCTAGAATTGGTTTTCTTGCTTCAATATCAATTAGCATTCCGGGTCCCAGAGTGTTTACTGCGCAGATTGCGTTTGCACCAGCTTTCTCGCAGGCAACCGCTATATCCGCTATTTTTGGAGCCTGTGGAGTAAGTTTTGGCATCACAGGTATTTTCCCAGTCTTTGCCACAACAGCTGAAACAACATCTGTAGCCATCTCAGGACTCATCCCAAAGATTTGCCCCTCTTTCTTCGTGTTTGGGCATGAAATATTGATTTCAATTATCGCGGGCTTATACTCTGCAACTGCTTCTGCAACAGTTTCAAATTCTTCCACGCTCGCGCCATAGATGCTTGCTATAATCGGCGCACTGCAATTCTTTAACTCTGCGAATTCGCTTTCAATATTTTGATAGCCCGGACTTGGCAGTCCAACCGCATTAATGAGTCCGTGCTCCCACTCAATCACTGTTGGGTTTGGGTGCCCTAGCTTTTCGCGTGGCCCAATGCTCTTCATTGTTACTGCTCCCGCGCCCTCTCTTACAACTCTTTTGAGTAGTGCTGCATTAGTTCCAAGGATTCCTGAGGCTAACACAGTCGGGTTTTTTAATTTAAGGCCACAGAACTCGGTTTCAAGCATTAGAACTTCACTTTATCACTTTGAATATCTCACTTTCATTCATTTCTTTTTCGCAGTATCTACACTTTGCTTTTAATGGATCCTTGCTGATTGAAAACTTTGAAGGCAGGCCCTCTATCTTTGTAATGCACTTTGAATTCATACATTTGATTAGGCCATCTGCATGATTCGGCATTCCAATCTGCGCTTTCTTTTTCACAACGCCATCCTTTATCAAGTTCAAGGTTGCGCCTGCAGCAATCAATCCAACCTTACTAATTTCTTCTTCGCTCAGTTCTTTTCCTTCAATGAAAACAAGATCCTTTATCTTCATGCTCGCGCTCTCAGTGTGCATTGCAAGAGTAACAGCCGTTTCTACCTTATCCAATCCAAGAATCTTAATTATTCTAAGTGCGCTTCCCGGAGGCAAGTGGTCTAAAACAGTTCCGTTTGATATTGGGACTAGTCTTACATCATCCTGTTTCATTTTTTCACATCCTTTAGCATGTTCAGCAATGCCTGCCTTACAGGAACTCCGTTCTCAGACTGCTCAAAGTATAGTGCAGCATCTGTACTGTCAAGCTCTTGTTTAATTTCGTTCACACGCGGCAGTGGGTGCATAATCTTGAAGCCCTTCTTGGCGTGCTTCAAAAGATCTTTTCCCAGAATGTAAACGTTCTTGATTTGCTCGTACTCAAACTCATCCACAAATCTTTCCTTCTGAATTCTTGTCGCATAAAGCACATCAAGCTCAGGTAAAAATTCTTCAACCTTCTCGGTTTCCTTGATTGCAATTTTGTCCTTTACATCATTTATAATGTTTTGCGGCATCTTCAAACTCTCTGGCGCAATCAGGAACACGTTCACATTCTCAAACTTTGCAAGTGCATACATTAGACTGTGAACAGTTCTTCCATATTTCAAATCACCCAGCAGCCCGATGTTCAATCCACTTATCTTTCCAAACCGCTTTTTTATCGTGTAAAGGTCAAGAAGTGTTTGTGTTGGATGCTGGTTTGCCCCATCTCCCCCATTTACAATCGGTTTGTCGCTTACCTCTGCAGCTCTTTTCGCTGCCCCCTCGATCCAATGCCTCATTACAATTATGTCAGCGTAACCCCCAACAACTCTAATGGTGTCTGAGAGTGATTCTCCCTTTTTGGTTGAAGAAACTTTTGCGTCCGCAAATCCTACTACACTCCCACCAAGGCTCTGGATAGCGGTTTCAAAGCTAAGTCTTGTTCTAGTGCTTGGCTCAAAGAAAAGAGATGCAACAACCTTATCCTTCAAAAGCTCGTTTTTCTTGCTGTCTGGCAGCTTTTCCATTCTAGCTGCCTCGTCCAACACAAAGTCAATGTCTTTGCGTGAAAAATCAGATATACTTACAATGTCAGTTAAACTCAAAGTCAAGTTAACCCGCTAACTATCGAGTGAACAAAATTATTTAAAGCTATGGTGGGATTGGGCGTTATGTGTAATGTAGAAGTCTTTTCCGCAATGCTTTTTAATCTCTTTGATAGCAACTATTAATTGGCCTTGCCTTCTGAAGACCTTTGTCTTCTGTTCGGGCCTATATAATAGAATAATATGTATGGTTGGGGGTTGAATTGATGGAAAGTATTGTTAAGAAAGCTGTTAAGAGAGCAAAAGCAGGTAAGGCCAAGGTGCCTAAGGGAAAGAAGACAATTGGAAACGATGAGGAACTTGTAAAGTTGCTTGAAACCGCGCAGGCTAAGATCCGCGTTGTGGGTGTTGGCGGAGGCGGAGGCAATACTATTACTAGAATGACTGAGGTTGGCATAACTGGTGCTGAGACACTGGCTGTAAACACTGATGCACAGGATTTGTTGAAAGCAGTTGCCAACAAAAAAATGCTTATTGGAAAAGAGTTAACTCGTGGACTTGGTTCAGGTTCAGACCCATCAGTTGGAGAGGGAGCAGCCAGAGAATCCATTGAAGACTTAACAGAAACATTGTCAGACGCAGACCTGGTTTTTATCACCTGCGGAATGGGTGGTGGAACAGGAACCGGTGCCGCACCAACAATTTCAGAAATAGCAAAGGAAGTTAATGCCCTTACAATAGGTGTAGTTACTTTGCCTTTCACTGTTGAAGGGAGAAAGAGAATGGAGAACGCTCTCCATGGCCTTGGAAATTTGCGAAAGAACTGTGATACAGTAATCGTGATTCCAAATGATAAGATTTTGGAGATCGCACCTGACCTTCCAGTTAATGCAGCTTTTAAGGTTGCGGACGAAGTTCTAACCAATGCTGTGAAAGGAATTACAGAAATGGTTACAAAGCCAGGTTTGATCAATCTTGATTACGCTGACCTGAAAACTATTCTGTCAAGGGGTGGAGCAGCAATGATTGGCCTTGGTGAAAGCAGAGGAGACGAGAACGGAGAAGCTCGTGCTTTAGAAGCAGTTGAGAACGCTCTCACAAGCCCACTGCTTGATGTTGACATCAGCGGCGCAAACCGTGCCCTAGTCAACGTGATTGGTGGAACAGACATGACTTTGCGCGAAGCAGAGATGATTGTTGAAACCGTTTCAGCAAAAATCAGCAGTAATGCCCACATAATTTGGGGTGCAATGATTGATGATAACATGCCTAGAAACCAGATTCAGGCAATGGTTGTAATTGCTGGTGGAAAGTTCCCATACTTGGACGGGGACGTTGACAAAATGGATTTGTCCGAGCCAATTGATTTGGGAATAGAATTCACGGGCTAGAAAAAACTAGCCTTTCCCTATTTTCTTTTTCTTAAACAAAACAGTGGGTAGAATAATCGCTGCTATTAACGCGATTATTCCTGTTGGAATAGCCATGTCGCCAAATTCTATTCCTGCAAACTCAGGGACGCATTGTGCTGCCCCTACATGGTCGCAGGTTGCAGGGCCTTTTTGCCAGCAGAAATAATCTAATGTACTGTGAAAGTAATCATAGCAATTTGGCGGCGCAATATTTCCACAGTTACTTGTTGCTGCTCTAAAGCTTGCTGTACAACCATTTCCCATTGTACATTGAACCGTGCAAGCAGTGTCTGTTTTGCAGGCACTCCCATTCCAATTACAGACATTACCTGTTCCCGGAAGTTTTACTTCATAGTAGTTTCCGCAAGAACCTTCGGTCTTTACTGTGCAGGTAGCAATACAGCCTCCACCCGTTGGGCAAGTTGCTGCAAAAACATTTAGGGTATTAGATAAAAACAGTATCAGTGTCAAAACAACAAAGAAAATCTTTTTCATTCGACACTAATAAAAGTCCTTTGTTGAATTTAAACCTTTCTATGAGGGCGTTCACCAGTTTTTTAAAGCTTTCCTTGCCCCTTTTAATATAAGGAATTGGTGTTTATGGTTTTGAATAAGGTTTCTTCATTTCTCGCTTCGGCAAGACGTGTACTGATTATTGCGCGTAAGCCAAACTGGAATGAATACCAAACAATGGCGAAGGTAACAGGCCTTGGTATTGTAGTTATCGCACTGCTGGCCTATATCATTTATCTTTTCTTTGCATTCTCTCCACTAGGTTAAATTGCCTAAGGCCATGTTTTGGGGGCGAAGGCAAACGCTTTAAAAGCTTTAACTATTGAAATATAGTATTAACCTATAGCGATTTTTTGCTGTTTTTTAGGTGAGAGCAATGATTTTTCCTGTGAGGACCACGGTTGGCCAAGAAAGGCTTGTTGTAGATATAATCACCAACAAAATCAAAAGTGACGAACTGCAAATCTACAGTCTCTCTGTTATCCCTGGTTTGAAAGGATATATTTTGATTGAAGCGGAAGACGAACTAACTGTTCGCCACTCGATTACAAATACTCCTCACATCAAGGGGCAGGGAATCGTGAAAGGTGCAATTAAGATTGACGAGCTTGACTCGCTGCTTGAGGCCAAGCCCCTCATGAAGAGCATTGAAGAGGGTGCAAAAGTTGAACTTATCTCAGGCCCTTTCAAGGGGGAGAAAGCAAGAGTATTGCGTGTGAACACAACAAAAGAAGAGGTAACAGTTGAGTTGCTTGAAGCAGCGGTGAAGATTCCTGTTACAATTAAAGCTGAGAACATTAGAATAATCAAGGAATGATTTTTATGCCAGAAATTAGTGTTTTGATTGAAGCCGGTAAGGCAACTGCTGCCGCTCCATTAGGCCCGGCACTTGGACCGCTTGGAGTAAACATTGGTGACATCGTTAATCAGATTAACGAGAAGACAAAAGATTATGCTGGAATGAAAGTTCCCGTGAAAATTTCTGTTGACTCTAACAAGAACTTTGAAATTTCTATCGGAAGCCCGCCAACAAGTGCTCTTATAAAAAAGGAGCTGGGGCTAGATAAGGCAAGCGACAACCCGAAAACCACTTTTGTTGGAAGCCTTACAATGGACCAGGTCAAAAAGGTCGCGGATATGAAGATTGATAACCTTGTTGCTTACTCTGAAAAGAGTGCAATGAAGGAAGTTATTGGAACCTGCAATAGCATGGGAATACAAATTGATGACAAGCCCGCTAAAAAAGTTCAGCGGGAGATAAGGCACGGAGAATACTCTTCTTACTTTGAAAAAATTGGTGAAAAGGGAACAGAAGAGCTAACAGAAGAAGAACTCAAAAAGGATGCTTTAGATGTAGAAGAAGAGAGATCTGAAGCAGAGAAGCAGAAGTACCTTGATGAGCACCCTGAACTCAGGAAAGAGCTAGAGGCTGAGGAGCAAGCAGAGAAGGCCGAAGAAGCCAAGGAAGAGAAGCCTGAAGCCGGAAAGGAAGAGAAATCAGAAGAAAAGGCCGAAGGCAAGCCCGAGAGCAAGCCTGAAGAGTCAAAGTAAAGCTATTTAAAGCTTTTATTTCACATTTTTTATATTAAAGTAATATAGTGCCTATTTTTGGGCCGTTTTCCCGAAAGGGGGAGCACCAGCTTTGCTGGGAGGTTATTGAATTGAACGAGAAAGAATTTCTATCGGCATTCCAGATAATGAGAAAAGAAACGAAGAAACGCAACTTTATGCAGAGCATAGAGCTGATGATAAACTTCCGTGGCCTTGACTTCAAAAAGGCTCAGAATCAAATTGATGTAAAAGTTATTATTCCTCATGCAACCGGAAAAGCCAGTGGGAAAACATTACTATTTGCAAAAGACAAGCACTTTGTCGATCAAATGAAGGACAAGGTTGACAGGATAATTCTTGACAGCGAAATCGCGGGCTTGAAGAAGAAAGATATTGCTTTACTTGCCACAGAGTTCGATGCAGTGATTGCAGAGGGTCCTGTTATGATTGCTGTTGGTAAATACCTTGGACAAGAACTTGCTCCGAGGGGGAAGATGCCAAGGCCGGTTAAACCCGAGCCAAATGCAGCACTCTCGGTCTTAAAACAAATGAGTTCTGTTACTCGCGTTACAAACAAAAAAGGAAAGTTTATGCCTGTTGTACAGGTTGTTGTTGGAAATGAGAAAATGGAAGATCAGCAGCTCGCAGAGAACTCTGTCGCAGTGTTTAATGCAGTTGCATCAGCACTCCCTGGAAAAAAGCACAACATCAAAAGTGTTTTTGTTAAAGAATCAATGGGCCCTTCAATAAAGCTCGGTGAGAAAGCGGAGGCCAAAGAATGACCCACCATATTCTTGCCTGGAAGCAAAAGAATGCTGAAGAGCTAAAAGCGCTTGCAAATAAGTACCCTGTAATTGCGGTGGCAAGCCTTACAAACTTCCCTGCTTCACTTTCACAGGTTCTTAGAAAGAAACTTGCCGGAAAGGCAGTTATCAAAGTGTCCAAGACAAGAGTAATAAAGAGGGCTTTGGACGAATCCAACATTGATTCCAAGGAGCTCAACGACTATGTCAAGGAATCTGTAGCAGTCATTTTTACTTCAATGAACCCTTTTGAACTTTATGCTTTCCTGAAAAAAAATAAGGGAAGTGTTTCAGCAAAAGAAGGATCTATTGCAACAATCGACATAATGGTTCCTGCTGGAGACACTGGATTACCCCCAGGTCCTGCTCTTAGTGATCTAAAGGCAGCTGGTCTACAGGTAAAGGTTCAGGGAGCAACAATATTTATTGCCGCAGACAAGGTTGTAACAAAGAAAGGCGAAGCAGTAACTGGTCCTGTTGCAGGAACACTCTCAAAGCTTGATATAAAACCACTTAAAGTTGGATTAAATGTTATAGTTTGCTATGAGGACAAGGAGCTTTTCAAGGCAGATGTTCTTGACATTGATACTGAGGTTGTAAGGGCAAATTTCATTAAAGCTTACACACAGGCATTTAACCTCGCGTTCAACGCAGGTTATTTCACAAAGGAAACCGTTCCATTGCTACTTGGAAAGGCTTTCAGGGATGCAAAAGCCGTTGCCCTTGAGGGAAAGGTTCTCTCACCTGAAACCATTGAGCAGTTTATTGCAATGGCTACTAGGCAGGCTAATGCTTTGAAGACAAGCATTCCTGATGAGCCCGCAGAAGCAAAGGCCGAAGAGAAGGCTAAGGAGAAACCAGCCGAAGAAGCTAAGGCTGAAGAAGTCAAAGAAGAAGCTCCTGCTGAGGAAGCAAAGGAAGAGAAACCCGAGGCGAAGGCAGAAGAAACAAAGGAAGAGACCAAGGAAGAGAAAACTGAAGAAAAGGCCGAAGAAGTCAAAGAAGATAAGCCTGAAGAGAAAGCCGAAGAGAAAACCGAGGAGAAGGCTGAAGAAAAGACTGAAGAAAAAACCGAGGAGAAGAAGTAATAGTTTTTCATTTATTGTGAAAAAATGTTTATTTTAAGAGGTGAAAATATGGAATATGTCTATAGTGCAATGCTATTGCATTCAGCTGGCCATGAAGTAAAAGAAGATGCTGTAACTAAAGTTTTGGAAGCAGCTGGCGTTAAGGCCGACAGTGCCCGAGTAAAGGCACTTGTTGCATCGTTAAAGGATGTTAACATCGACGAGGCAATAGAGAAAGCGGCAGCAGTACCAGCAGCAGCTCCAGCAGCAGCATCGGCCGCCGAAGCAACAGGCGAAGCAAAAGAAGAAAAGAAAGAAGAAGAACCCGGGAAAACTGAGGAAGAAGCAGCTGAAGGGCTAAGCAGTTTGTTTGGTTAGAGGCATTTTCCTCTCCCCTTTTTCTTTTTCTACTTTTTTCTAATTACCTGACTAGCGTTAAGTAATTATGAGAGATCTTTTATACTTGCAAGGCTCAAAGTATATTAGCGGCAAGTTCACTAACTGCAGTATACAAAGAGAGCAGGAGGTGGTTGCATTATTGGCTCATCTAGTGCACCAGTTTACTTTACTGTTGATTGTCGCCAGGTTCTGGGGGTTGGGGATAGGAAAGTAAAATTCTGCTATCAATTTTTATCCCAGAATCTTCAATCCTAAACCTTTTTAATCTTCCAATCCCCTAATTTATAAGATGCCTTCTATTAAACCAGCTAGACGATTACGAGTAATGCCAAAACTGCTTCGAGTTCCAACTAAAGGTGGTGGATCCCGCAAGCCCACTGTTGGAGAACATATAAAACAAATTGTTACCAGGGTTAAGTGAAGGGCAGGGGTGGTAGCGGACTTAGTGTTATGACTGCTTCAAACATTGTGGGTCAGCATAATGGCCGGCTTGAAATTTCAACCAGACGAGGCAAGCGCGGTCATGGTTCAACTTTTACGCTCAATTTGCCGCTTAAACAGCACAAAAAGTAAACTAGGCAAAATCATTATTAAGTTCTTTGTGTCTATTTATTTCATTCTGGTGAGAAAATGAAAAGAACATTTCTAACCCTGTTTTTTGCACTGTTGCTGGTTTCAAGCGCGTATGCTGTAATTGAAAAGGGGAGCATGAGAGTTTTTGCGGTAACCAGTGGCTCGGAAATTGCTCTTTCCGCAGAACTTGAGATTCAGGCCAAGCCTGGTGAAGGCAAAGTTTGGAGTAGTGTTGAACCATTAATTGGAACTTCTACCCAAACAACGGAGAAGATCGCGGTTCAGGTTGCGAGAAACTATTTTGACCGAGTTGATAGCTTTGATTATTTCTTTGACATTAACAGTACCGCTTCATTGGTTGATGGGCCAAGTGCCGGAGCGGCCATGACCCTGGTTCTAATTTCAATGCTTCAAAATAAAGAGCTTCCCAATAATGTTTCCATAACCGGTACTATAACTGTTGATGGTAGTGTGGGAGCAGTAGGCGGGGTGTTCAAAAAAGCCCAGGAGGCTGCGCGTGTTGGAATAGACCTTTTTATGATTCCGCAGGGAGAAGCCAAACAGATTGTGAAACTGCCTGAGGGAGTGGAGTCAATTAACTTACCTGACTATGCGAAGAGAGAGTGGGGTACAACAGTCGTAGAAGTGCCAAACATTGACACTGCACTTAAATACGCTTTCTCAGATATTGAGTCTATTGATGTGAATACTGAAACTGTTTTTACTCCAGATTTTGTTCCAGATTCAATTATATTTCCAAGGCACTTGGAGCCAATGGACGGAATGACAAACGATTACTTGTCAAGGGCAGAGGTAAGGGTTGAGGAGGCCAGAAACTCTTTAAGCGGAACTCTTTTGAATGATCCTTCCTTAATTGACGCAATGCTTTCACTCTTAAATCAGAGCGACAAGACTCTTGCACAGGCTAAACTACTGCACGACCAAAACTACTTGTATAGTGCGGCAAATTACGCTTTTCTTGCGATGGTTAATGCTTCGCTTGTAAGAGACATTAGTGACAATCCCTCGCTTCTAGAACCAGGTTCAACTGCCTGGGATTTGAAGCTAATGACCCTTAGGAAAAGACTCAACGCTCTCAAACGTGACTTGAATAATTTTGTCCCATTGGATTATCTTGAGTGGCATGTAGCAGCCAAAGAGAGGCTTGTTTGGGCTGAGGAAAAACTTGAGAAGCTTGAGAAAGCATCCGATAACCTTGTCATTACAGTGGGGGTAGAGGAACAGGAGAATGTTATGCTTGAGAACTTGCTGGAATTTGAGTATGCTTCCGCATGGGTTGACGCTGCGACAGACTTTCGTTCAATAACACTCAACTCAGAAAAAAGAGTTTCCTCGAATAATTATTTTATCACCCTTGTTGACTCCTATCTTGTTAATGTAGAGGACGCATTAAAAGTTCTTACTGAGGAGGAAAAAGTCGATATCCTTCGGCGCTTTAATGCCGCAAAGATTGCGAGAGATAGGGGCTGGCAAATATCGGCGCTCTTTGATGCTGCCTCAGCACTTGCCCTTGCAAACGCGGCCATCTTTGTGAAGAATAAGGAGTTGCCTGAATTAGACCAATACCTTGACACAAAGATTGTGGATGTGCAGCAGAAGATGAGTGAAAGTCAATATGATTTTGTTTGGGCAAAACTCTATCTCGATCATGCAATATACTACAATAAAGCAGTTAATTTCTATGAGGCTCAAGGCGAGAACATGCGCGCCCTTGAAATGGCCAAAAGTGGAATATCTCTTGCTCTTCTCGCAGAAAACATCTTACAAGTAACCATCGAAACAAAAGATTACTTTGATTCGATTCCGCAAAGCAATTACTTAGCCATAAATCAGCAGGATGATATTGACGCAATGTTTGGTACAGCATACTTTGCTACACTCTTGGTACTATTATTGGTTGTAATTATAATATTGCTCGTACTCTTGTTCAGGCTCTCACATAAAATCAATGACATCAAGCATTACTCTCTAAACGAGAGAATTAAGGCGGTGCGTGAAACGCAGGACTCCCTTGATAGCAAGTGGGAAAACAAAGACCTAAACGATCAGGAGTATGAGCAGCGCAATCAGGCATACCAAAAAAAACTCGAGCAACTACTCGATAAAAAATCAGAGTTAAGCACATTACTTGTTGACATTGACAGGGACAAGGCAATGTTGTCTGGATTCGAACATGCTTTCCGCAGCTTGAAGAGAAAGAAAAGCAAGAGCAGGATACTAAAAGCAGATTACCAAAAGAACTTTGATTATTACAGCAAACAAATTGTTTTGCTTGAGAAAGAAATTGCGAAGAAAAAGAGACTTGTGCTAATAAAAGAGGCTCCTTCTACACCCCAGCCTGCAAAAACAATAGAACCAAAAGCATTGGTTGTAAAAAAAGTTACTGCAAAGCCAATTGTGGAAAAAAAGCCTGCTAAAGCCCCTGGAAAAAAGAAGTTTGTTCAAAAGAAGAAAGCAAAAACAAAAAAGTAACTTTTTTACTTCTCTTGACCCATTGCTCTCTCCCTTAACTTTAATCCTATTACACTGCTCTTTTGCTTGTTTAGCGCGACGCCGATTATTTGGTCTGCTTCTTTTATCAAAGGATCATTATGGGTTATTGCAATAAACTGGCTCTTCTTACTGATTGCCTTGATTATCTTAACCATTTTCACGCTGTTCTCCTTGTCCAGTGCGGCATCAGCCTCATCAAAAACATAGAATGGCGCGGGCTCATACAACTGTATTGCAAACAGGAACGCTAGCGCTGTCAAAGTTTTTTCGCCCCCGGACATGCTGTCAATGTTCTGCAACGAGTTTCCTTTATGTTTTGCTTCAATTATAAGCCCTGATTCAAGCGGAATCTCGGGGTTTGAGAGGCTTAGTAGTCCGTCTCCCTCAAACAGGTCAAGGAATGTTTCACTAAAATGCTTATTAACCTCCTTAAAGCAGTCCATAAAAACAGTGGTTCTCTTCACTTCAATCTTTTCTATTAATCCTAAAACTGCAATTCTCTCTTCCTCAAGCTTTTCAACTTTTGTCCTCACTTCCTTTACTTCAACCGCGAGTTCGTTGAATGATTCAACAGCCTTCATGTTGATTGCCCCTAGTGAAGCAACCTGTTTCTCTATAAGGTCAAGGCGCTTCCTGGACTCAGCTGCCTCAAATTCTTTCAGGAGTTTTTCTCCCTTAAAGTTCTCAAACTCCTCGTTCAAATCAGTTAGCCTTACTTCAAGCCCGCTGTTCTCAATATTCAGCTGGTTTTCTTGTTGTTCATTGCTCCTAATCTTCTGCTGGAGCACGACAACCCTTTCATGAACTCTTTCAATTTCTTCTTCCATCGTGTCCCTTTTCTTTATTTTACCCTTGTTGTCCTCTTCGGCCTTGTCAAGTTTTATCTCAAGTTCCTTAATATTCTTTTCCATCAAAACTTTTGCCTTTTTGCTTTCCTCAAGGCCTTTCCCTAGCTGCGAATTTTCGCTCTTTATTTTTTCTATCTCATTCTCAAACAGCTTTTTTTCCTTGTCAACCCTGTAGCCGAGCGTGGTCTGGATATGCCCCAATCTTTCCTCCGCCATGCTTTTCTCATGCAGTGCTTTGTTGAGCTTGTTGTTAAGTTGGTTTAACTCATCTAATTGCAGTTTATCTATGAGACTGTTTCTCTTTTGTTCAAGCCTCTCCTTTTCAGCTGTAAGGCCACTTGCTTTTTCCTTTGCTTTGGCCGCATCAGCTTCTATTCCTGAAACAGATTTTGTTCCAATGCTTGACTTCATTGACTGGATTTGTTCCCCAAGTTCCTTGTTCTTTCTCCTTTCATCGGAAAGATTTTTGGTTAAGTGTTTTAACTCGTTCTCCCTGAAAACAAGTTCTTCAAGCGCCTCAATTCTCTTCTTAGCTTCCTCCTCTGTTTCGCTTAATCGCAGCAGTTCCAAGGACTCCTGCTTTATTTTAATAGTTGTTTTTGTAAGCAATTGTTTTCTCTTATCCTCACCCATCGGACTGTCACAGACAGGACACTCCGCCATCTGTTTTTGCAGCGCAGCAGTTTTTTCTTCAAGTGAATCTATAAGGGCTTGCTTTCTTTTGTTCTCCCTTATTCTATTCTCTAAACGCTCCCTGCGTTTTTTGAGTGTATCCATCGGATCTGATTCTTTGTTGTAAATTGATTCAAGCAGCCCCTGGTTTTTCTCTGTTTCATCGATTATTGCTTCCAGTTCTTCTTTTTGTTTTATGAGCTCTTGCACTCGTTCTTTCTCAGCTCTCTGCCTGTTCTTTATTCTCTCGGCTTCAACTTGCTTTGTGATTTCCTCTTGCTTTAGTAAGTCAATTTGTTGTGTAAGCTCTTTTATCCTTGATTCAATGCCCTGTATGCCTGCCTGTTTTTCAGAGTAAACCTGTTCTATCTCATTCTTTTGTTTTTGCAGTTCCCCTATCTTCTTCTCAAGGCCCGGCAGCTTGGCCTCAATCTCAATTCTATTGTCAGCCATATCTTTTTTCTCTTTCTCCAACTCAAGAATCTTCTGATTCGAGTCTTCAACCCTGCTCTTGTTTCTCTCAACAAGTTCTTCTTTTCTCTCAATTCGCTCTTCGCTTACAGCAATCTCAGAGCGCTTCTTCTCAAGTTTTGCACCCACAGTTGCAAAAATCTTTTCGCTTGCCGCAAGAATACTTTCATTAAGCTCACGCGCCTTCTCCTTGTCAACCTTGTTCCTGCGCCCCAGCTCTTTTTCCTTTTCCTCAATCTCTTCCTTCTTCTTCTTGCTCTCATTTATCTTTTCTTTGTTCTCACTAAGCTGTTTACCGATCTTCCCAATTTCATTTGATAGCAGTGTTGCCTTTAACTGCTTTTTCTCTTTCTCAAGATTCTCATACAACAGGGCGCTTTCCCTTTCTTTCTCAAGGCCCTGTAAATAGTTCTCTCGTTCCTGCAAAACAATTGTGGTCTCTCTGATTTTAGCCTCAACTTTGTCAAGGTTCTTCATAGCCTCTTCTTTTTTCTTGTCAAATTCCTGTAGGCCTGCAAGTTCATCAATTATCTGTCTCCTTTCCTCCGGAGACATTTCGACAACCCTGGTTACGTCTCCCTGCATTACAATGTTGTGTCCGTCTACTCTTATTCCAAGTTCACCGAGCAGTGAAGAAGTTTCATTTAATGTAACACGGTTTCCATCAATTCTGTAAATGGATTTGCCCTGCTTGTCAATCATTCTGCTGATCTCGTAGGTTTTCCCATTTTGTTTTATGGTGAGATCTACTTTTGCATAGTTCTCAGTAGAGCTGTTGTTAACCAAGTCGGTTAGGCGGCTTGCCCTCAATGTTTTGAGGGAGGTTATTCCAAGCACGAAAAGCAGTGCGTCCAAAATATTGCTTTTTCCGCTTCCGTTGCTTCCTGCAATAACGGTGAAGCCGTCTGCAATAGGCACTTCAGCCTTTTTGAAGGACTTAAAATTTTTTAAAACAAGCTTCTGCATCTTTACCATTGTGGATCACGGCAAAAAGAGTAATTTGCACCAACTAATTAAAGCAAAAGGGGTTTAAAAGACTTCAGCCTATTTGCCAAACTGCTTTTTAAGATAGTAGAATGCCACAGCCAAATTGCTGAAAACTGTTGCAAACAACCAGAAAATCAGGAAAAGTATACTTGTAATTATTTCGTCACTGAAAAGAGTTTCAATGGCCTCCTCAATTCTTAGAATAAAAGTGGATAGCACTGAAACCACAAACAAGAAGATTATAACCGATAAGAATTTCTTCTTTGTGAAAACCCAGCTTTTGGCAAGAGCCTCTTTTACTCCGAGATTATCAATTGCCATTGCGGGAATGGTGAAAGAGAGCTTTACAAACACATAGAACAAAAGCACTGCAAACAGCATACTAAGTATAAATCCAATTGTAGCCGGTAGTAGCATGAACAGCCAGAGTAATATTGCTGAAAAGAAACCTATCACATAAAAGAACACTATCAGCGCTACAATCTTCCCAAATGCTTCTTTAGTTGCCCTCAACGCTTCTCCAATCGATCCCCCGCCAGCTGAAAGATCATTTGCTACTTTGCTGTAGAAGAATGCTGTTGCAGCCCAGATCACACTGAACACAAACACTAACAATACAACACTTAGTATTTCGATTGGATACATTGCCAAAAAGTGTATTGGCAGGGCAAACAGCGGGCTCTCAGGAACATTCTCAAGGAAAAGCACTTCAACCAGCAGGTTTGCAAGTGGCTCGATAAAAAGGAATATCAGTGCAACAAGTAATGTCGGAATAACAATTGGCGGAATAAGCAATGCGGGTTTCTTCACAATGCTCTTAAATGCCTTTAATATGGAGTCTATCAATCAATTCGCCTCTTGGTTATAATAAGCATTTCTGGTTTTTATAGTTATTGTTTAGCTTTTAGGGCCTCTACTAATACCTTTAAATTCTTTGCCTTTGAACAAATTATTAGTTGAAACGCTTTTTTTAGCGATTTTTTTAATTGGTGTTTTTATGAACTTACCTAAGACTATAAAGGATTACTGTAAGAAGTGCAGCAAGCATACAGACCATAAGCTCAAGCACTTTAAGGCAGGCTCGCCCAGAGCTCTTGCAGAGGGAAACAGGAAGAACGCCGCAAAGAAGAAGGGTTATAAGGGAAAATACCAGTTTCCTGCAACAATCAAAAAGCAGAACAAGAAAGGCTGCTTCCTGGCCGAATGTGGCGTATGCAAGACAAAACACTACTTTGTTATTCCAAAGAGAATGAAGAAAATCGAGCTAATATCGGCTTAACCGTTGTTAACAACTCCCTTTAAAATCTTTTTTTGTTAATTGTTCTTTATGACCCAGAGGAACAACATTCTTCTCATTGTAAAGCAGCAGCCAGGAATTGATTATAATTCTCTGCTCAACAAAATTTCTTCTTCTTATGGCAGCATCAACTCTGCGCGAGCCGCACTCTCCCGGGCACTCAAAGATCTTTCAGCTCTCGGAATGCTGAAGCGGCAGGGCAACAATATTTTTATTACTGCTAAGGGATCTGCATCAATCAATCAGGAAATGAAATCAAAGCTAATACTAAAGCTAAACCAAAGCATTAAGGGAAAGAATCCTGTTGAGGAAATCAACAGCATTGTTGAAATGCTTTCAACCCTCATAGAGCGAAGCAAGCAGGACCGTGACCTACTTAAAGCGGCAAAGGGCAGTGCAGAATTTTACATTGCAGACCTTGCAGAACTAAAGGAGGGACTGGACAAACGAATTCACAATCTCAATTATTTGGGAGGTATAATGCTTCAGCAAATTTCCTCGCTCCAGGAACTAAACTTCAACGACAACAGAAAACAGCCATTTGACCCAAAAACAAAAAAAATTGTTTCCCAACTTGTTCAATCCCAAAAGTCTGAGGAACTAACAGCCGAATTCCTAAAGCAAGATTTGCTTCAGCATGCCACTACTGAGTTAAATGGGAAACAGCAGGGTAACACTCTAATCCTTGACAAGAAGCACTTGGCTAAACTCCTTTCATTTATTGAAAAGAACTCTCAAACAGAGAGCAGTCCAGTAAACCTCTACTTGCCGCCATTAAAAATAATAATTGATTTTCCGCACATTTATTTCACAGGTTCCTGCAACAAGCTAAATAGCATTCTTGGAGAAGAAAAATAACAACGCGTCTGTCAGTCAGTGGTAGGCTTCGAGCTTCCCAAGCTCGTAACCCGGGTTCGAGTCCCGGCGGACGCATTGATACCAATGTTCAAACTTCAGTCTACTGACGGAAAGGCCCGTGCAGGAATTCTAAAAACAGCGCACGGCAAAGTTCGCACTCCTTTATTCATGCCAGTTGCAACCAAAGCCTCATTCAAGTGGGTCGCATTACAAGATGCAGAGAAGGCTGGCGTCGAATGCTTTATCTCAAACTCCTATATTCTCTCGCTTCGTCCTGGCGTTCCTGTAATAAAAAAAGCTGGTGGTTTGCATAAGTTCATGAACTGGGACAAAGGTATTTTTACAGACTCTGGCGGCTTCCAACTCATTAGCGACGAGCTCTTCTTGAAAATGAATGACTCTGGAATTTATTTCCGAAATCCTTTTGATAAAAACCGCGACTTTCTCACCCCGGAAAAGAGCATGCAAATCCAGGAAGATATTGGGGCAGATGTTGCAATGGCCTTGGATGACATGCCGCGCTATGGCAGCAATGCTAAGCGCCTGGAAGAGAGCGCTGCTCGTACATTTGAGTGGGCCAAGCGCTGTCTTGATTCCCATAATTCAAAGAAACAACTCTTATTTGGAATTGCGCAGGGCGGAACAAACAAAAAACGGCGCAAAAAAAGTGCAGAGCAAATCTCATCACTCCCTTTTGATGGTTTTGCACTGGGGGGCCTTGCAGTCGGAGAACCAAAGAAAAAAATGATGGAGATGGCAAAAATAAATCTTTCAATTTTCCCAGGGAAAAGCCCACGCTACTTGATGGGTTTAGGCTCTCCAAAAGAACTGATTGAAGCAATTTCATTTGGCGCAGACATATTCGATAGCTGCTTTCCCACAAGAACCGCGCGCCATGGCCTTGCCTTCACTTGCAAAGGCAACATAGACATTTCAAAGGGAAAATTCAAACTTGATTTGAAGCCACTTGATGAAAAGTGCGGTTGCCCTGTCTGTAAAAGCCATAGCCGCTCCTACATCCACCACTTGTTCAAGGTAAAGGAAGAGAACGGAAAACTCCTTCTTTCCACGCACAACATTTACTTTATCACAAAGCTGATGCAGGATGCGAGAAAAGCAATTTTAGACGGGAAGTTCATTACCTTCAAGAAAAAGTTCACATAGCTTTTGTTATTCCTTGATTTCCACATTGTCAATTTGACCGTCGCCATCCAGGTCAAGTCCCTCTACAACTTTTGCTTCAACACTTTCTTTGTTTGTGTTGCCCTGTATTATGGCTTCGATGTTTTTAATGAGAGAAATTATTGCAGCTTTTGTTCCAGCATTTCTGTTTCCTGCCACAAGCAAAATCTTTTTGTTTTTGAAGAAGGGATGCTCAACTTTTTCAATGACTCCAATAGCATCCTCATTGTAATCGTTTCCACTTAGCTCACTCTTAATTAAGTAGTGGCCGCCGTTTGGCGAAAATTTTATGGGTAAGTGTTCGTTCAGTTCCTCACACAGCTTGTTGGTGATTGGACCTCCAACTACAATTAGGTTTTCATCCAAAGAATCTAAACTTGAAACTTGTGTATCTAGGAAAACGAGTGGAAACTCAAATGATTCTACAAGGCTTCCAATAAATGCTGCAAGCTCTACCGCGAGGTGACCATCCCTTGCCCTGGCCTTCAAAGGGCCGTGTGGGTCTGGACTTCCAATTACTATCTTACAATTAAGCTTCCCGTTATGTATAAACGGAGTCATAAATTCTTCCAATTGTTTGTCCAACTTCTTCTCTTTTCCCTGGAAAAACACCGATTCTTTTGCCCGCTCAATCTTCTTGAGGTTGGGAACGAGCGCAAAAGCAGAGTCTACGAGTGCATAGTATTTGGCGAGCGCACCCTGCTTCTCCTCGGTCTTTTTTACCTCTATAATACCTGCTTTTTTGAGCTGCTTGATATAATAGTACACTTTTTGTTCGTGCAGATTCAATTTTTTGGCTATTTCTGCAGGATAATATGGTTTTTCTGCCAGCAAACCCACTACTTTCCAGGCATTGGCCGAAGCTAAAGGCTTTAGCTCTTCGGCCTTCTCAAGTATCTTTACAGGCACTTTAAAGCCCTTTCCATTTCGCTCTAAATTCAGGAAGTTTGTCAAAAAACAACACCACTTAAATTAATTCATAATGGTACTACGAATAGATTAATAATGGTGTTATTTGTTTTTTAAAGCTTTGCCCTGGCCTATTTCCTTTTTCCTGAACAGGATTGAAGGCAAAGCGATTGCTGCTATGAGCGCGATTATTCCTGTTGAAAACTGCATTTCGCTGAATTCTATTCCAAAGAATTCTGGAATGTGGCAGTAAGCTGCTGTCTCTGTTGCGCATGTAATTATTGCCCACACACATGGATTGCAGGCTAGGGTGTCGATGGTGTCAGGTTTACAGTATGATTCGCATACGCCTTCGGAAAGAGCAGTACATTTTGTTGTGGTATTAGGTTTTGTGGCATACTTACAGTCCGCTCCTGGGTCGTTTGTACATTGAGCAACATATTTGCATTGGCCTCTACCACATCCCTGTTCTGTGCTAAAATAATTGGGGCAACTCGCAGATGTTTTCCCTGCGCAGTTCGCTAATTTTGCTCCAGTGCAGGTTGCAACACCAAAAACATTTACAGAGCTAAACAAAAGAAGCAGCAAAACCAAAACAGCCAGAATTCTTGTTTTAATGTTTTCACCAACATATATATACATATTCTGAAATTTAATGGTTTCGCCCTCATAGAAAAGCCGGCTGAATTACCCCGGCAAGCCAGAGCAGGGTAATTATCGCCGGCTGGTGCAGGAAATAAATTATCAGAGATTTTCTTCCCATCCAACTAAACAATTTCAGCACTCTGCTCTTTGTTTCAGGTGCCTCTTTTGCCCTTTGGCCGTTTGGGTACAGCTTGCTGCCGGCGAAGATTCCCAGGAAAACAATCCCAAGCCAGGGGAATAGCGGGACCAAATCAAAGGTGTAAAAGCCCGGGGAGTATGCTGCCGAAACAGAGAAACCCAGCCAGGTGAAAAGCATTGTGTCCAATGCAATTCCATTAATCAAAAGCCCAACCACAAAAGCAACCAGCCCAAATGGAAGAGCAAGCTTTGGCCTTGAGAGAAGAGGATAGGAAATTATTATTGCCGCGCCAATAAAGTGTATTATTCCAAAAAAGATCAATCCTTGTGGAAAGAAAATTAGAGTAAATGCAGTTATAATCAGGCCCATTGAGAAAATTCTTAGACCTCTTTTAATATACTTCCAAGCAAGGCGTGTTCCTACAATATTTCCATTTGTTTTGGCATAGCTCAATGTAAGCGAAACGCCCACCAAAAAAACAAAGATTGCAACAGTTGCCCTCGCCAGCCAGAAAAGTTCCATGCTCCAGGCACTGAAATCAAACCTTGTAAAATAATCCAAATCAAAGAAAATATGGAAAACAATCATTAACACAATTGCAATGCCGCGAATAAAATCTACTTCCCAAATTCTTTGCATGGAGAAGTGATAACTAAAAGTTTTTTTATAATGGTCTGATTATTTTCCCTGCTTTTTTGTCTGTTTCGAGGCTTGTTCTAAGAAAATTTTCTTAGTACTCAGTTGATTTGGTTTGCGGGTTTTATATAGCCGCGAAGACCCTCTTTATTATCTACTAGTGGTTTTTACAATGTGCGGAATAGTTGGTTACAGTGGAGAAAAGAATGCATCTGAATTGCTGCCCTCTTGCTTGCGAAAGTTGGATTACAGGGGCTATGACAGCTTTGGATTTGCAGTACAGGCAAACCCGACTATTGCTGTTGAAAAGCACGCTGGTAGGCTTGATGGTTTTACCTCACAACTACCGGAAAGCAAGCTTGGAATTGCGCATACGCGCTGGGCCACACACGGCTCTGTCACAGAGAAGAATGCCCACCCACACATGAGCTGTGATGGTAGTATTGCAGTAGTTCACAATGGGATCATTGAAAACTATTCGGAATTAAGGGAGCAACTGAAACAGCAGGGCCACAAATTTGTTTCTGAAACAGATTCAGAAGTAATTCCACACCTTATTGAAGGTCTGCTTGCGCAGGGAAAAAGCTTTGAAGAGGCTGTAAGAGAAACTTGCGATTCCCTTCAAGGAACTTTTGCCCTCCTGATTCTCAACAAAGAGAGCAACAAGCTTGTTGCAGCCAGAAAGGGCTCTCCCTTGGTAATTGGGGTTGGCAAGAATGAGAACTTTGTTGCAAGCGATGTAACAGCCTTTATTGAATTCACAAAGGATGTAATTTTCCTTGATGACAACGAACTTGCAATTGTTGATGGGAATGTTGAAGTTCAAAATTTTAGCACAGGAAAAAAGTTGGATAAAAAGGTTTCCAAAATTGAGTGGGATGCAGAGCAAGCTGAAAAATCTGGGTACAAGCACTTTATGTTAAAAGAAATTTTTGAGCAGCCTGAAGCTGCACAGAAATGTTTGCAGGGCCGTATCAAGGATGGAAAGGTGGTTCTACCCGAACTAGAGGGGCGGGATGAAAAGTTGAAGGAGATTAATCGTGTAATTATTGTTGCCTGTGGTACTTCGTGGCACGCAGGCCTTGTTGCAGAATATATTATGGAGGAATTGGTTGGTTTGCCTGTTGAAGTAGAGTATGCTTCTGAGTTTCGCTATCGTAATCCTATTGTTGATGATAAATGTTTGGTGATAGTGGTTTCTCAGAGCGGTGAAACAGCTGATACTCTTGCTGCATTGCGTGAGGCAAAGAAAAAGGGCGCATTAGTTATTTCAATCTGCAATGTAATGGGCAGCACTATTGCAAGGGAATCTCATTCTACAATTTACAACCGTGCAGGTCCTGAGATAGGTGTTGCAAGCACTAAAGCGTTTACTACACAGCTTATTGTTCTCACTCTTGTTTCACTTTACCTTGCTGATTTAATAAAATCAAATCCGCTTGAAAAGCAGCGGGAAATTCTTTCTGCTTTGCAAGAAATTCCCGATAAAATGCAACAGACAGTTGATGAAAGTAATCAAGTGTTGGCGATCGCAAAGAAATATTGGGAGAAACCAAATGCACTTTATCTTGGAAGAGGCCCTAACTTCCCGATTGCCTTAGAAGGGGCTTTGAAGCTGAAAGAAATTTCTTATTTGCATGCAGAGGGGATGTCTGCTGCGGAGATGAAGCACGGCCCTATTGCGTTAATTGACAGTGATATGCCTGCGATCTTTGTTGCGGTAAAGGATAAGACTTATAATAAAATTCTTGCGAACATTGAGGAGATAAAGGCGCGAGGCGGAACAGTAATAGCGGTTGCAAGCCCTGCTGATAAGGAAATGGAAGGTAATGTGGCTGAGGTAATGCACATCGCGAAAACAATTGAGTTGCTGCAGCCTTTGCTAACCGTGCTTCCACTTCAACTTCTTGCTTATTATATTGCGGATATTCGTGAGTGCGACATTGACAAACCGCGAAATCTCGCAAAGAGTGTTACAGTTGAGTGATTTTATGGTTGAAGAACTTAAAGAAGTAAGAGAGCAGGATTTAGAGCAGGTGCTACCTGTACTTTATCAGCTCAGTCCGCAAAAAGAAGAGGACAAGAATGTTAGTCAGGATGAATTGCGCAAAATTCTCGCAAAAATAATTTCGGATGACAACTATTTTATGTATGTGTTGGAGGTGGAGGGTAATATTGTTGGAATTGGCAGTTTGCTTATACAGTTGAATTTGTCGCATGGTGGCAAGCCCTATGGTCATATTGAGAATGTTGTTGTTGACAATCTGAACAGGAAAAATGGTACTGGGAAAAAGATAGTGGCGAAATTAATTGAGAAGGCAAAGGAAAAGGGATGTTATAAGATAGTTCTGGCCTGCGAAGCCAACAATATTCCATTTTATGAAAAGTCTGGTTTGAATGAAACTGGCGAAGTTGAAATGCGTCTGGATTTTTAGAAGTGATTTCTATGGGTAAGGTAAAAGCAATTATCTTTGATTTAGACGACACTCTCTTTGACTGCAGCGGCCAACTTGTTCAGGCTGCAAGAAAGAGAGCTGCAAAAGTAATGGCTGGGAAAATTGATGCTGATGAACAACAGATCCTGAAAAAACAAAACCAGCTCTACAAAGAGTTTGGCCCAAGCTTCAATGTCTTTAACAAGATTTGCGACGACTACAAGCTCAAAAACAAGGACAAATGTGTTGATGCTGCTTTGAAAGCATATAATAGTGGCGAGGTTGGAAAAATCTCTTTGTTCAATGAAGTAATTCCTCTCTTGGAAAAGCTCAAAGCCAAAAAAATAAAGCTCGTGCTCATCACATCAGGTATTCACAGTAGGCAACAGAAAAAGATCAAACTACTTGGACTGCGAGAGTGGATGGACCTAATTTTTATTCATGATATTGAAAAGCTCACTGTTTCAAAGCGCACTCTATTCAAAGAAGCAATACAAGCCCTTGGTCTTAAGCCATCAGAGTGCATTAGCGTTGGCGACAGAATTCAAAGGGAGATAAAAATCGGCAACAGTATGGGTATGACTACAATAAGACTGCTTCAAGGTCGTTTTAGAAGTATGAAACCAAAGAATGCTTTGGAGGAACCTGACTTCGAGATAAAGAATCTTTTAAATATCCTTGAGATTGTAGATTTGGTGGAGCAGGGCAAAAACCACAAGCCAAAGGTTGTTGCGATTGGAGGGGGGACAGGACTGCCAATGGTGTTGAATTCACTTAAAGATTATACAAAAAACCTTACTGCAATTGTTACTGTAACAGATTCGGGGAGAAGCAGCGGTATGCTTCGTAAAGACTTGCATATCTTGCCCCCGGGGGATATACGCAATTGTCTTATTGCCTTGAGCGATTCTGAGGAACTATTGCTTGACTTGTTTCGCTACCGTTTTGATAATGGAGGGTTGGAGGGACATAGTTTTGGCAATCTCTTTATTGCTGCTTTAACAAAAACTACTGGCAGCTTTGAAAAAGCCCTCAAGGAAGTTAGCAGGATTCTCGCAATCAAAGGCCAAGTTCTCCCATCCACACTTCAGGACACTCATATTTGCGCAGAGCTTGAGGACGGCACAATTGTCGAGGAGGAATTTAATGTAAGGGCGCCGGACAAGAGTCCAATAAAGCGCGTTTTCCTGAAGCACAAAGTAAAACCCTTAGAGGATGCGCTTAAAGCTATTGAGGAAGCCGATCTCATTGTTTTAGGGCCTGGGAGTCTCTTTACTTCAATTATTCCAAATCTTTTGGTCGAGGATCTTTCAAAGGCCATCGGAAAAAGTAAGGCTAAGACGGTTTATGTTGCAAACATCATGACCCAGCCCGGGCAAACCGATAGCTATTCTCTTTCAATGCATGTTTTCCAAATAGAAAAATATTTGGGCAAGTGTTTGGACGAGGTTCTCTTCAACAACAAGAAGCCAACTAAAGAACTTATTGAGCGTTACAAAAAAGATGATGCATTCATTGTGGAGAATGACCCCGAAAAAATATGTAAGGACATTAAACTTGTTCCAGTGGACTTGCTTGAGAAAGAAAGCAATCAAGTGCTCTGGCAAAAACAGTATTTGTTAAGGCACGACCCTGAGAAACTTGGCAAGGCATTACTTGACCTTGTTTAAGGGAAGACGCAAGTGCCTTCTCTACAGCGCATTTCACCAGGACACTGTATTTCAGAGCAAGGATTTATCTGCTCACATTTAACTAAACAACAGCTGTTAGTATCTTCTGCTATCAATGGATCTTCAGCGCATCTGAGCATCTGTGGGCATTCTTGGTCATCCAATTCTTCACAAGTTTTTAGCGCACAATTTCCCTCACTACACTTTTCATTGTTCTCGCACTCTGTTACTTCGCACAAATCCTCTACGCATTCATCCAAACAGCATTCTTCTATATCATAAACTGTAACCAAGTCAGTCGTGCAGGACCAGTCGCTAGGACACATCTTTCCTTCAACTTCCTTACAGGCTTTTGTTCTGTGTACACATTCTCCGCCGTTACATTCGTCAACTGTGAGTCTATCATCGTCGTTGCACTTCTGATTATTCCGGCAGCCCCAATATGTTGGGTCAACGTCCTTTCTAAATATGCAAAGAATATCCAAGTTTTCTGGTTCAAGCCATGCTTCAAGCAAGCCCTGGCTGCCCTCTATTTTCAAAAAGTAAAAACTGTCACCTTCAAGCTTTTTTCCGCATTTTTTGAAAATATCTGCTTCGTCCGCATCCGTAAAAATATTTTTCTCCACAGATATTATTGTCGTTTTCGCATAAGGGTCAAGGTCAAGGAATTCTCTTATTTAGGGCAATTGTATTGCCTTAGATTCCACCTCGTAGAGACACCCTGATAAGAAAATTAGTGCAACCAAACCAAAGATTAGTATTTTTTGGTTCATACTTTCTCGAGTACCTCAAAATAGTGTTCCGTGTGTTGCGTCAATGCGCACGGCTCTAAGTTTTCCATTTGGTTTCTTGAGTACAATATCATAGAACGGAATATAAATATCCTTCACGTCTTTTACAATAGCTTTATTCCAGAGCTTTGTGATTACTTTTACCGCGTTTTGTTTGCCGAATCTCTCCATTTCGATGGAAAGCGCTTCTTCCATTGAAACCGGCAGCCTATCAAGACTTCTAAGTAGCGGGTGTAGCGGGTCTTTCGGCAAATCAATGTCTTTTTTCAGAGCATAAAAGTCTGTTGCAGCAATCTTTTCCTTGGAAGCAATTCCCTTTGCAACAAGGCTCTCTAGCAACTTCTTTGCAATCATATCTGTTTCACCAATCTCTTTTGTTATTGCAGCAAACTCCCGCTTGTCTCTTCCAAGTGCAAATAGTGCTCTCACTTCTCCGTCCTTCAAGTTGGTTATAATTGGAACGCCCTTACTTTTGAAGAAGTTCCTGTCTTTTGGATTGAAGTGTATAAATTCTCCGCTACCCGAATCAATAAATACTTCTCCCTTGTTGAAAGTGTTCTTGTTTCTGAATACATTGAATTCGATCCTGTAAACTGGGAGGTGCTTCAAACTAATTCTTTCAATTGCCTCTTCCTCTCCAATAAGCCCAAGGAACTTTTTCTTCCTGAGTTTGTTGGCAATTTTTGAAGCGTTAGCCTGACTCACGCGTGTTGGGAACGCGAGCAATTCAATTGGCTCGGGCTGAAGTACTGCCTTGCTTTCCCTCGCAATTTCTTTTTCGACTTCGCCTGAAATTTCTTCCACCATTGCTTCCTCATGTTCTTTTCCGGGCAGAGAAAGGGTGCTTGTTTTCACATTGAGCAGTGCGCCCTTCTTTTCAAGCTGTTCGAGTATCTCGGTTAACTGCAAATTACTTTTATATTTAACATTAAGTGATCTGAGGGCCTCGTTAATGGTTGTGGTTTCAAGGCTTCCTTCCCTCTCAAGTTTTGCCCAGGACATTCCGATCGCGAGTTTTAGAACTTGTTCCTTGTCAAGCTTCATGCTTCGCTCAACCGTTTCAGCTTCTCGTCCCTCATGCTGTGACATCCTTGGCCTTACTCTCATTATAAATGCCCTGCTTGTTTCCTCTCTTCTATCCCCTGTTAATGCAACTCCAACAGGAAGTGTTTTCACAAAATTGCTGTTCTTGTACTGTCTTGGGATAATCGTAGGGGTTCTCTTATAAATTGCTTTGATGTCATCGTCAAACACGAGCTTGTGGCTAACAATAGTGTCAAGCTGGCTTAGCACCCTCGTGTCAATTGCTGATGGTTGCTGGGTAGCAAATACAAGCGAGCAGCCAGGTTGCCTTCCCTGTTTCACATATTCAACAAGAGCGGTTGATGCAGGGGTCCGTACATTGCCGCTTGGAATCAGGGTGTGTGCCTCGTCAATAAATAGCCATGTTGGGGGAATATCTTCTTCAAGTAACTGATCAATGCTCTCTTCCTTCATTCTGTTTGAAGCTTCCTTTCTGGTGCTGATTTTTCTTGCCGCAAGAATTCTCCTTGCAAGAATTCCGATTACAAGTGCTGAAACGTTGTCCTCGAGGAATGAAGTGTCAATTATTGCCATCTGATTTTCCCTGCTCAACTCTGCAAGTGGCGTTCCCTTCTTGTCAAAGACACCCCAGTTTTTCGCAGCATCAAACCTTGAAACAAGTGCCCTTATTGAATCAGGTTTGTATCCCTTGTCAGGGCTATGAAGCTCGGCATCCTCGCCCAAACACACAATCAAATTTTCAAGCGAGAAGAAATTACTCTTTCCTTTCACACTTGCGCCCTCTTTTGTCTTGTAGCCTTGTTTTACCTTGCCAAGTGATTTCTCCAGCAGCAGTCCGCTTGGCGAAAACCTCTCAATTCCAAATGTAAGGCACCAGTCCTCTGCAGTAAGCATGGCAGGTGGCAAACTAAAAGTTGCGTCATAAGTATTTTTTGGAACTTTATCTCTCATTCCAAGTGGGATGAAAACCTTTAGATTCTCCAAACCTTGTGGCATTAGCTCCCACTGACCCAATAGTTCAAGTTCTCGTGTCTCTTTGTTTGGAAACCTCATGCTCCAGAACACGCCAATTGGGTCAACAACAATTGTTCCAACATTCTTGTTTTTTAATGCGAGTTCCTCAGCTATTACTCCAAGAATATATGATTTTCCTGAACCCCTTGCACCACAAACAAACACAACATGCGGGTTCAAGCTATCAAGCAGGATATTACTGTCTTTAAGGTCTTCTTCGCCAACTCGCCCAATAAAGAGTCCGCCTTCCTCTCCATATTTTTGATAAACATTTTTCTTTCGCCCAATAAACAATTGATTATTATCTGTTTCCAGGAAAGCAAGTTCTGGCTTTATACCGGATTTCTTTTTCTCAACCGGCTTGTCTTCGGCAACCCCTTCTTTCTTCTCAGACTCGGCCTTTTTCTCAGGAGCTTTTACATCCTCTTCTTTGACTCCAACTTCTTTGTCTAACGGCATTTGCATTACATCTTTCTCTGCCGCTTCTTTTGCCTTTGCCTTCACAATTCTCTTAAGTTTGGCTTTAATCTCAGTATTAATCGGCTTTTCTTCAGGTTCGTTTGGAATGATATCCTCAGGCATTTCAGGAGGCATGATGTCGTCCTCAGAATTCTTTTCCTCGGCCTCATCTAAGACATCGTCTTCCTCACTATCCTCATCATCTTCCCCATCCCCATCTTCATCTTTTGGGCTTTCCACCGTGGTCTCCGTAGGTGCTTTTGCTTCCTCTTCTTCCTTAACCTTTTTCTTTTTCTTCTCGTCCTTTATTTCCCGCATTTTCTCGTACATTTTCTGCTTTGCGGCTTCCTGTTCTTCGTCTTCGCCAAAAGCTTCCTCAAACAAATCGTCTGTCTCATTCTCTACTTCAAAGCCTTTCTCGACCCTATTCTCACGCGCACGGTTATCCATGGTTATCACATTAAAATACGAGTTTAAAGTATTTAAGCCTGATGTTAAAGATTCCAAAACACTATGCAAACGTTACCGCAATCCATTCTCCAACATAGTTGCTGATTATTACAACTACAAGGGCTATTCCCAAATGCTCGCCAACAACCTTCCAGGCTGTTTTATTTTGTGCCCTTGCAATAAAATAGCTTAACAATCCAAGTGCTGCAAATCCCCAGATAATGCTCACGCTTATTGCGGTTTGAAGGTCAAGCAGCAGTACTGGAATAACAAAGGTTATTGCAAAAGCAAATTTTGAAAGCAGGGTGGAGACGGTTGAGACCCAAATCTCCTTTTCGCTGTGAATATTTTCGGATTCCTCTGAAACATGCATTGCAAGGGCATCAGACAATGCATCTGCAATTGCAATAGTGAAAATTCCCCCCAAAACAGCGAGTTTCAAGCCAGTTCCGGCATTTAGTCCAATCATTAGTCCAAGAGTGGTAATAATGCTTGACGTAAGCCCAAAACTTAGGCCGACTTTTATCTGCCCAACAACCAATAAAACACCTGTAACCATTGCATCTATATCATTTAAATACTTTAACACCTCCAATACTAGTGATTACAATGCAAGGCGATCGACTTTGGCTGCAATAAAAGTTTTCTACTTGATCTAGCCAGCCTTGCGAATAAAAAACCTTTTTACGTTAATTATACTTGGACTTGGTCCTGGCGCTGCTCGTAGGAGCAAGCAAACCAATCAAAAAAAAATTTGGGGGCGTAGCATAACCTGGTAGTGCAGCTGGCTCCAGACCAGCGGATTCGGGTTCGAATCCCGCCGTCCCCACTAACGCTTTTCTTTCTTTTTCGGAAAGAAAGAAAAGCGTTAACGGAAAAGAAAGAAAACAAGGCGATAGAATGGATTTCAGAAAAAAGATTGAGGCTGCCCAGATAGGAAGCATGATTCCTGTTTACAAGGAAGTTGATATAGATAGCAACTGCCCTGTCGAACTCTTCGCCAAACTCTCTGATTATGGTCGACAGGAAAACTCGATTTTGCTTGAGTCAGCGGACATAATGAAACGCTTTGGTGAGAAGTCACTTGGAAGTGCTAATCCCTGCCTGCTTGTAAAAGGCAAGGGTGCAGAGTTCTCAATAACTGCTTTGAACAAAACCGGTGAAAGATTTCTGGGTTTCATAAAAGACAATTTTGGTTTCTGTGACAGCATTGATTTCACTGGAAAAGAGCTTTCAGGAAAACTTGTTTCAACAAAAAAAACTGTTTCCGAGGAAGAGCACCTCAAGCTGAAAACACACGCCGACATTCTCAGGACAATAGCATTTGCATTTACTCCAACTGAGAAACCTTTTGTGCCATACTCCGGATTGTTTGGCGCAATCTCCTATGACTTCATCGACCAGTTTGAACAACTTCCCGCAAGCAAGGCAGATCCACTCGAGGATCCTGACTATGAGATGGTTTTCCTTGACAATCTATTCCTTGCAGATCATGAAAAGGGAAAAATATTTTTTATTGCCAATGCACTTAAAACCGAGGAGAATTCAGAGAAACTTTACTCTGATTGCATCAAAACAATCGAGGATTACGAGGCCAAGCTCAATGCAGAGCTTCCGAGCAGGCCTATGCCAAAGCCAAGTAAGCTGAAAATTTCTTCAGATACCTCGCAGGAAGAGTTTGAAGAAATTGTTTCAAAGATGAAACAGCATATTGTTGATGGTGATGTATTTCAGGCCGTTCCCTCTCGAACGACTATTGTTAAATATTCTTGCAGCGAACTTGACATCTACAGAGAGCTGCGGCGCTTGAATCCTTCTCCTTACATGTTTTTCTTTCGAAATACAGGGGGTGTCCTTCTTGGAAGCAGTCCTGAAACATTCCTCAAGGTTGAGGGAGACAAGGAAAAAACAATTGAGATAAGGCCTATTGCAGGCACGAGGCCCCGTGGAATTGTAGACGGCAAGATTGACAATTCTCTCGACGAGAAGATGGAAGAGGAGCTGCGTAACGACACCAAAGAATTAGCAGAGCACACCATGCTTGTGGACTTGGCGAGAAATGATGTTGCTAGAGTCTCAATTCCGGGAAGCAGAAAAGTTGACAAGCCGCATTTTGTAGAGCGATATAGCCATGTAATGCATTTGGTGAGCAGTGTAACAGGCACTCTAAAACCGGAGCTTGATGCCCTGCATGCATACCTTGCATCAATGAATATGGGAACCCTTACAGGTGCCCCAAAAATAAAGGCAATGGAACTAATTAGAAAGTATGAGAACACAGCGCGCGGCTTCTATGGCGGATCAGTGGGTTATCTTACTCCAAGTGATGACTTTGACTCATGTATTGTAATAAGAAGTATGCGTCTAAAGGGCAACAAAGCCTACATTCGTGCAGGCGCAGGAATAGTATATGATAGCATTCCGGAAAAAGAATTCATTGAAACAGAGAACAAAGCTAAGGCACCGCTCGCTGCCTTGGAGAAGGCGCAGGAGGCTGGTTCAAAATGAATGTTCTGTTTATTGACAACTTTGATTCTTTTACCTATAATTTGGTGGATGAGTTTGCAAAACGAGACTGCAAAGTTTTGGTTTATAGGAACAACACGCCAATGGAAAAAATTGGGCAAATCATCAAAGAGTTCAAGCCAGGCCTGATAGTAATTTCGCCGGGTCCAAGTGCACCGAGTGAGGCAGGCAATAGCATTCCAATCATAAAAGAATTTGCGGGAAAAATTCCAATTTTCGGGGTTTGTCTTGGTCACCAAGCAATAATCGAGGCGTTCGGTGGAAAAGTAGGTAGGTGCAGTGAAACTGTGCATGGAAAACCCTCAGAAATAGAGCACGATGGCAAAACAATTTTCGAAAAAATAGAAAACAAGTTTGAGGCAGGCCGCTATCACAGCCTTACAGGTTTAAATATTCCTTCGTGCCTTGAAATAAGTGCCAGAACAGGCAATATTGTGATGGGGGTTCGTCACAAAGAGTATTTTGTGGAGGGAGTTCAATTCCACCCTGAAAGCATTCTTACAGGTGAAGGTGGAAAAATTATTGAGAATTTGATTAAGAGAGTTGGGGGACATTAAAAATGATTGATTCCGCAATAGAAAAAGTTTCAAACAAAGAAAATTTGACAAAGGAAGAAGCTCGCGCTTTGTTCAATGATATTATGGGGGGCAAAGTCGAAACAGAACAACTTGCCGTTTTCCTCAAAGCTCTTGCAGAGAAAGGAGAAACTGTTGATGAAATTGTTGGAGCGGCTGAGAGTATGCGCGCAGTTGTTGCAGAGGTAAAGCCAAATGTTGGTCCACTTCTTGATGTTGTTGGAACAGGGGGCGACAAAAAGCATACTTTCAACATTAGCACGGTTTCTGCAATTGTGGCGGCCGGTGCGGGCTGTATTGTTGCAAAGCACGGCAATCGTAGCATTACAAGTAAGTGCGGTTCTGCCGATGTGTTGGAAAAACTTGGTGTGAAGCTTGAGTGCAACAACGAGAAGAACAAAGAGTTAATTGAAAAGATTGGCTTGGCTTTTATGTTTGCGCCGTGTCATCACCCCGCAATGAAGTATGCTATGCCTGCGCGCAAACAACTTGGCATCAGAACGATTTTCAATATTCTGGGCCCAATTACGAATCCGGCTGGAGCACAAACATATGTTCTTGGGGTTTTTGATAAAGAGCTTGCGGAAAAGCTTGCACAAGTAATGGCCGGTCTTAATACCCCGCACGCTTTGGTAGTGCATGGTTTAGATGGTTTTGATGAAATCTCTGCTTGTGCCCACACCCTGGTTTTTGAGGTAAAAGGCAGTAATATTGTCAGGTATGAGCTTTCTCCTGAACAATTTGGTTTGGGTAAGTGCAAAGAGGAAGAGCTCGTTGTTGAAAATGTAGAGCAGGCTGCAGAGATGGCAAAGGCAATTCTTGAGGGAAAAGAGCAAGGCGGAAAACTTACTGCAGTACTACTCAATGCAGGCGCTGCAATCTATGTTAATGGCAAGGCTGATAGTATTAAACAGGGAATCGAGAAAGCAAAACAAAGCATTGAATCAGGTTCCGCGTTGGACAAGCTGCAGAAATTGGTTGAGGAGAGTAACAAATGAAAGGAATTATTAGAGACATTTTGGAAGCGAAGAAAAAGGAAGTTGTAGAAAGAAAAAAACAGGCTTCGCTCTCAGAGATGATGGAGCGGGCAAAGCCGACTGAACGCAACTTCAAGACTGCGCTTGAATCAAAAAAACACGCTATAAATCTCATAGCGGAAATAAAACGCGCTTCGCCATCTGCAGGCGTAATTCGCGAGAACTTTGACTTAAAGGAAATAACCGCGCTTTACGACAAGCATGCGCAGGCAATATCTGTTCTCACAGATGAAAAGTTTTTTCAAGGAAGTCCTGATTTCATTAAACAGGTTAAGGAAGTTTCACAGCTCCCTGTGCTGCGCAAAGACTTTGTTATTGATGAATACCAATTATATGAGAGTCTTGTGCTTGGCGCGGACGCTGTCTTGCTGATAGCTTCAATGGTGTCAAAACAGCATTTGCAAAAATTTATTGGCATTGCAAAGGACATCGGGCTTGCAACACTTGTCGAAGTGCACAGCAGCCAGGACTTTGAAAGAGCGTTCTCCCACAACCTTGAGATAATTGGTGTAAACAATCGTGATTTGGAAACAATGAAAGTTAATCTTAATACCTTCACTGCAATAAAGCAATTGATTCCATCTGACCGGATTGTTGTTGCAGAATCAGGTTATAATTCAAAGGAACAAATTGATTTCATTAAGGGAAAGGCCGATGCCGTGTTGATAGGTTCTGCATTTATGAAAGCCTCGAACATGGAAGAGAAGTTAGTGGAGTTGGGTTTCTAGTGGTAAAAGTAAAAATTTGCGGCATAACAAATACACGTGATGCCCAAAAAGCAGTTGAGCTTGGCGCAGACTTCATCGGCTTTAATTTCTATGAAAAAAGCTTGAGGAAAATATCTCCTGCAAAAGCAAAAGAGATTAGTGACAGCTTGCTAAAGCGCGTTCCAACAGTCGGCATCTTTGTAAACGAAAATCCTGCACAAATAAACATCATTTCAAAGTATTGCGGTCTTGACTTTGTGCAACTGCACGGTAATGAAACACCTGACTTCTGCGAGCAAGTGCACTTTCCAATAATAAAGGCTTTCAGGGTTGAGGATGAGGGAACGTTCAAACAAATTAAATTATTCCAAACAGAGTATATTCTTCTTGACGCCTTCTCCCCAGGGAAGGTTGGTGGGACCGGAAAACAAATAAAAAAAGAATTCACCCCCCTAATTAAAGAGCTCACGCAAAAACGCAAGGTTTTTATGAGCGGGGGCTTGAATCCCGAGAATGTTTATAAAATTGTGCAGGAAATTGACCCATATGCAGTTGATGTTGCAAGCGGAGTTGAAATCAAGCCAGGCTTGAAGAGTTACGAAAAAATGAAGGATTTTATTGAAGAGGCGAAAAAATGAAAGGAAGATTTGGAGAGTTTGGCGGGCAGTATATTCCTGAAACCCTAATGCCTGCAATCGAAGAGTTAGAGAAAGCATTTGAGAAATGCAGAAAGGACAAAAAGTTCAATGCTGAATTCCAAAAACTTCTTAGCGAGTATGCTGGCAGACCCACCCCCTTAACCTTTGCCGGAAACCTCAGCAAGCGTCTTGGATGCAAGATTTACTTAAAGCGCGAGGATTTGGCTCATACCGGTGCGCACAAAATAAACAATGCTTTAGGGCAGGCACTTCTTGCAAAGAAAATGGGAAAAACCAGGATAATTGCAGAAACTGGGGCAGGTCAACATGGTACAGCAACTGCTATTGCCGCTGCAAAGTTGGGTATGGAATGTGAGATTTATATGGGGACAGTTGACATTGAAAGGCAAAAGCCAAATGTGTTGCGTATGCGCCTTGCAGGTGCAAGAGTTAATCCAGTAAGCAGCGGAAGCAAAACATTGAAGGATGCGATCAACGAATGCTTGCGCGACTGGACAGCCAGCTGTGAAAATACTCATTATCTTCTTGGTTCTGTTCTAGGCCCGGCGCCATATCCTGAAATGGTTGCACATTTCCAGAAAATGATTGGAGAGGAGGCCAAGCAGCAGATCAAAAAAGCAGAGGGCAAGCTTCCAAAAGCAATAATTGCTTGTGTTGGTGGGGGGAGCAATGCAATCGGAATTTTTAAAGCATTTGTTCCGGACAAAAAGGTTGAATTGGTTGGAGTAGAGGCAGGCGGCTTTGGGATAGAGGGTGGAAAGCATGCAGCAAGGTTTGCCGATCCAAAACTTGGCAGGTCCGGAGTTTTGCATGGAACCTTTACTTATGTTCTCCAAGACAAGTTTGGACAAATTTATAATACTCATTCTGTGAGTGCTGGTTTGGATTACAGCGCGGTCGGACCCGAGCATAGCATGCTTCGCGAGATGAAACGGGCCCAGTATACCTATGCAACAGACAAGGAGGCTTTGGATGCATTCAAAATCCTTTCCCAGGAGGAAGGAATTATCCCTGCTCTTGAAAGCAGTCATGCAGTTGCCTATGCACTAAAATATGCGAAAAAATGCAAGAAGAACGATATAATCATAATCAACATCTCAGGTCGAGGGGATAAAGATTTGGATACTGTGATAAAGGAAATGGGTGATTCCCTTGACTAGGTTTGAAGCTCAGTTCAAAAAACTGCATTCCAAAAAAGAAGGAGCATTTATCCCCTTTGTAGTTCTTGGGGATCCAAATATTGAAACATCTTTTGAAATAATAAAAACTTTGATTGATAATGGCGCAGACGCCTTGGAACTAGGATTTGCTTTCTCTGATCCAATTGCAGACGGTCCAACAATCCAGGAAGCAGATCAGAGAGCTCTTTCCCACAATATCAATACTGATGATGCCTTTGAATTGATTCAACAAATTCGCTCTTATAACCAGAAAATCCCGATTTCACTTCTTATTTACTACAATCTTATTCTTCAGCGGGGCATTGGAGAGTTTTATTCCCAAGCAAAGCAGGTTGGAGTTGATGCTGTCTTGGCTGCAGATTGTCCTGTGGAGGAAGCAGAGCCATTGCTGAAGGCGGCAAAAGAAAACGGGATTGACCAGGTGTTTATTGTCGCGCCCACAACGACCAAGGCGCGTCTGAAAAAGATTTTGGCACAGGCAAGTGGCTATGTTTACCTTGTTTCTTTATTGGGCGTAACTGGTGCAAGAGCAGCACTGCAAACAAAAACTGTGAAGTTAATTAAGTTTGTGAAGCCGAATACTAATCTCCCAATCTGCGTTGGTTTTGGAATCAGCAAACCAGGGCATGTGAAAGAAGTTGTCGGAGCAGGCGCAAATGGGGTAATAGTGGGTAGTGCAGTAATAAAGCTTGTGAAGGAAAATTTGGGCGATAAGGAAAAGATGCTTGCAGCAGTTTCAGAATTTGCTTCTGAGATGAAAGCCGCAACAAAATAGCTTACTTCTTTTTTACTTCTCCTTTAGCCTTTAGTTTTGCCATAGTCTCTTCTAAGCGCGTCTGGTATTCGAGAGCCCTTTTCTTATACTCGGTCTCATTAAGCCTTCGCTTGTAATAGTCAATCTCAATTCTCTTCAACAGTTCTTTAAGTCTCTTACTTTCTTCCTTGAGTTCATCAATTGTTTCGCCCTTCTTTTTTCTCAGCACAAGGAACCACACGATAAAAGTGAAAACTGCTAGTACCACCACAAGTGCGCCGATAAGTAGGAATATGTTTGAGGGGGCACCCTCTTGTTCTCCACGATAGAAATCATCAGGTCCGCCAAATCCATCGAATCCAGGGAACTCGCCTTCAGAAGCAAGGAATATTGTGAAGAAATCATTCTCCAACTCAAGCCCTTCAACCACAAATTCTAATTCATGCTCTCCCTCACCCAGTGCATTCAAATCAAATTCTGCTATGTGCACTTTCTCATCTGCATTCCAGATAAATTCAACAGCAGTATTGTTTATTGCTCCAGTATAAGTTCCGTTTTCAAGTTGTGAACTTCGCCCATACATAAAAGCAACCTTTACCTTGTTCTCAGTCTTGTCAAAGCCTCCTTTTCCTCCCGGGGAGTGTAGGTCAATGCGCACTGAATTTCCAATACTCTATTCTGAGATCTCAAATAGAGTAATTGCTTGTCCTCCAACTTCAGCTTCGGCAAAGGCCACATAAACAAGTCTGTCAACTTCATCCATTGAAGGAATCTTCTCCAAGCACTCAAACTTTGCTTTTCCATTTTCCTCTTTTACTTTATCACATTCTCTCTTGTTATCCAGGTCTCTCTCATCAACCAAGTAAACTTTCTCATTCTGCACGTTCTCAGACTTTGTAAGTTCGATCTCAAAAGGAATTTCTAAGTTGTGAAAAATAGGCTCAAACGATGGCGGATTCTTGATCCTCAATTTTAGTTCAGGATGACTATCCTCTACATCCGCTCTTTTGTTAACATTTGGGGCACCCCCGGTTTCTCGCATCAAATCTTTCAAATCAAAAAAGAGTGTCGTGTTCCTATTCCTAACAAACTCTTCATTCAACTCAATTTTGTAATTAATGTTAGCCACAGCCGCTCCTGTTTCATCAGTCTCCAAGTCTAGGTCCAATCTTTCCTGGTTTATGTAGAGGGTTGGTGTACCTAAGTCCGCTGCTGTTACTCTTGAACCATCAGTATAGAAAGCATTAATCTTAATCGTCTCAATCGTGCTCCCTAGATAATATGGCTCAGCCGGCAGCAGTTCAAAATCAACTTCAATGTCAATTGCAAAGCCATTGCTGGCAAGTAAAACGATGCCGATAATCATGAACAAAATTCTTGAATGCATTTAACTAAAGAAAGGCGGTTCTGATTAATAAATTTTTTTGCATGCTTAATTCTCTGGCCTATAAGTCTTTTTATTGGACTCGGGGGGAATCGGACCCCCGTTGCGGCCTTGCGAAGGCCGGGTGATACCATTACACTACAAGCCCGGGTATATTTTATCTGTTTCACAGAACTCTTTATATTTGTTAAGAATTCTTGAGTTACTACTTCCAATTAAATTAAACCATCTATGAGTATTATTTATTCCCCTAATACTTACATTCTCAGCATGAATAAACGCTGGAAAGCCCTGACGTCTTAGAATGTTTTTTATTTGATTTCTTAATGTTTGGCTAGATGAACATATTGTAACATAGGGATATCTAAATTTTTCGTCTTTTCTTGCATTAACATGGCCATCGGTATCAAGTAGTCCTCGAAGAATAAAATTTACCTTTTCATTCGACAAGTTCATTATATACTCAGGCATGCCAAAATTTTTTGGTTTGCCATTGGAGGGATAACCAATACTGACAAGCCATTCATAAAATAAGCGACTATTTAGTTGGAGTCTAAAAGAATTATCTTTTCTAAAGCAAGTGTAGGGTTTTAGATTAAAGTGCCTTCGTATTATGGACACTAAATAGTGGATATATTCAACATCTTTTTTTGCGTTTCCAACTATCGCTGAAGCATAAATATAATATCCTGACCATTTCGAAAAATATTTGCCACTACTACCATCTCCAAGCATTGCCCCGAAAAGTTCATATAACTCGGGGTTGTCAAGTTTGGGGAGTCTAGACTTATTTAGGGGATTATATTGATTTTTTCTGCAAGCCCTTACTTTCTCTAACCGTTTTAGAAAGCCTTCTTCACCCAGTCTTTCTTTTGTTAGCTGGATTGAAACAGAGCCTCCTTTTTTTGCACCCCAATAAAGATCGATTAGTTCCATTCGATTTAGGAAGTATTCTTTTTGTTTATTGTCTAAATACTTTAGGAGTTGTTCAAAAACTTTTTCAGTTATACTTCTTTCTCCTCTTCTAAACGATTTCAGAGACGTACTTCCTGTTCCAACATCCATCGTTAATTTTTCCCAAGTCTTGTATTTGGCGGAAGTTCGAATTAATCCAAAAAGTTTGGTTAAATCTTCTTTAAGCAATTTTACTCTTTTTTCTTGCACATGAAGAAATTGATTTTTATAATTTAAATACTCTTGGAGAGAGTAGATTTCCAGTGTTCTTCTAATAACTGTCTTTAGTGTATATATACGATTCCCGCAGGGTCCATTTCTCATCTATTTCAAGAAGATGCTTCCTTTCTCCTTACCAGTATTTATTCTTTCCACCAGTCTCTTGAAACCAGTGCCGTTTCTTACTCCAAGATCCCCCATATCAAGCCCTCTCACAAAAGTGCTTCCACTAGAGTGTTGTAGTGTAGTCTCTGTCTGACCCTCTCTTATTATTGGAGGGTCATAAGTTCTGAACGCTACGGTGTAAATTTTATTTCCAATGCTTGTTTCAACATAGGTGTGAGCAAAATTCTGCCAGTCCAACTCTAAAACCATCCAGCTTGAAATCTCTTTTGCAGAAAGAACTGAGATCAGGGAATGACTGCGTTCATAGCAATGCAGCAGACCAATCGAGCGTCTTTCTAGTGTCTCTTTAGGGGTTCTTCTAAAGTGTTTTCCGCCAGATTCTACGGTATCTCTTACCGGGGTTGATCTAAATATAAAATTGGCAATTTCTTTAACAGTGGCTGCGTTTTTTCCCGGAAATCTTCTAGCAATTTTAATTATTGTGGGTGTTACCCTTGTTTGCTGCCTTTTCCTGCCTTTTACTAATTCAACATTTCCAAAAGGGACTCTACCAGATTTCACCTTCTTTGGCTTACTTCTTTTTTTCATGATATAATATTCTCCAATCTTTGATTTAAAACTTTTTCTCATTTTTTGCATAGCGAAACCTTTTTATATTGGAAAATCCTCTTATTATCAAATCGTATTTAGTCACTTAAGGTGATGGTGAAACAAGGAAAGGAGGTGAAAACATTGGTTGAGATCGCAAATATCATCAGTGTACAAGAAATTACTGGTGCGCCAGTAGTTGATATTTGGCTTATTCCGCTAGTTAGCGCTTTGATAACTGCTATCATTGCAATTGCAACAATTTCCGTTGCTTTCGTGGTAGGATACCAGGTTGCAAAGTATATCAACAAGGCTATTAAACTAACTTCGGAGAAGGCTAAAGTGGAGAAATGGATTGACGATCAAGGCTTGACGAATGCATTGCTTGGATTCAGGTTAACACAAATTGTTACTGTGTGGATTTGGGCATATGTGATTGTTGCTGCTATTGGTAGTGGATTTTCCATTGTGTTTGGATCAGAATTCTTTTTGATCAAAACAGGCACAGGAATGGTAACAAACTTCCTGCGTTACTTGGAGAATATTGCTCCTTCAATAGTAATCGTGGTCGTATCGTTGTTCATTGCAAAGTACATTAGCAATAATGTAAAGAGCGGAAAGTCTCTATTTAGCCACCACGTTGCCATTGGAATCTATGGTGTGGTTGCCTACTTTGCATTGGTTGCAACGCTTGGATCGTTCCTTGGAGCGCCAGGTGCAGAGATTGCTGGCTTGATGCAGTCAATATTGCTGATATTCATGCTTGCAATTGCTGCAGTCATAGCATTGGCTTTCGGTCTTGGTCTTAGGGATACTGTTGCAAAAGCAGCAGCTAAGAACCAGACAGCGATTGAGAAGTATATAATAAATTTGGGGAAGAAGTAAAGCAATTGCTTTTCCCCCTCTTTTTCTTTTTTTTTATTTCAAAAAGAGAGAACAGAATGCACTCTATTCTAAAGTAAAATAAACTCGCCTGTTGTTTGCGCCCTTGTTCTTTAAACCGGTAATTTTTATTTTTCCCATTTCACCAGTATTGCGAACATGTGTTCCACCGTCGGCAGTAACATCTACTCCCCCAATGTCCACGACTCTAAAGATATCGATTGCTTTCGGGAGCTTGTCTTTTAGTCTCAAAATATCAGGAATCTTCATGGCCTCCTCTCTAGGCAGAAAGCTCACGCTAATTTCTAACTCCTTTCCAATTAGCTCGTTTGCCTTGTCTGCAAATCCTGTTAAAAGTTCTCTGTTAAAGTCTACAACATTGAAATCCATTCTGCTTTGCTCTAGGCCAAGTTGGTTTCCAGTAATCAGTGCACCGCTTTCCTTGAAGATCACATGGTGCAGCAAGTGTGCGGCAGTATGCATTTGCATAAGTCTGTAACGTCTTTCCCAGTCAATTATACAGTGAACCCCATCACCCTCCTTGAGCCCTGGTTCCTCTATCTCATGGCTTACGTCTTTGCCTAAATCCTTGCCATAAACCACTTTAAATTCGACTCCACTGCAAATAATGCGCCCAAAATCGCTTGGCTGGCCGCCTTTTTCAGGGTAGAACGCAGTCTTGTCAAGTACAACGTACTTACCCTGCTCCACTCGCTCTATTTTCGCGCCCCATTCTTTTAAGTAGGAATCTTGCATCCAAAGCTTGTCAGTCATATCCTATTTTTGCCTGCAAAAGCCTTTTTTATTCTTGCTTTACCAGAACTTTAGTTCAATTCGCATTTTTCAGGGCTCTTTCGCTTAAACCCAAAGGGAAAAGGTATGTTTTTCCCGTTTATGTTCACTTTCTTATAAACCAGCTCAAAGCTATTTGGCACCCAGAATAACTTGCCGTCTACATACATGAACCTGCCTTTCTTTTGCATAGGGCTTACGCTAGTTTTGATACTATCTTTTGATTCCATTGAAAACACCACTAAAAAAAGAGTTTTTTTAATGAGAAAATAAAGAAAGAAGATTAGCCTTTTATTTATTTGCCCGAAATTTCCTTGACAGCCCTGACAAATAGTCCAGAGCTCCACGCAAAGAATGGCTCGGACTTCAAAAGCAATGAGTTGAGCGGTTTTCCCTCAAAGAACACTTCATGCACAGAGCCATGTTTATTGATCATGGCTGCCACACTCTTTAGCTCCTGCTTTGCCTCTTTTTTCCAACCCATTTTGTGGAGTGCAATCACATTCAAGCAACCCAGCCATAGCCAGCTGCTCCCATTGTGGTAGTGATAAGCGTCAAGTGGAAATAGTCCGGGGGGAATTCTCCAAAATGGGTACATTGGATAATTGCTCTGCAAGGGCACCTTGTTCAACTGGTGCTGCTTTATCTTGTTTTCAATCATCTGGCTCTGCAAATTATCGGCTATTCCAAATAATACTGCCAAAACATTCCCATCTGTTGCAAAACTGTCGTGCTTAACAGTCCCAATCCAATCATAGTAATAATTACCCTGCCAAAAGAGGTTGTTCATGCGCTCCTTTACAGCTGAGGCCCTTCGCCTAAACTGTGATTCAAGCTCATGCTTGTCAAGCGCCCCACATATCGAGGCAAAGTCCTCAAGTGCCTTGTAGTATAGGCAGTTACTGTACAGCACTTTTCCATTCTTCAGCACAGTCTCCCGCCAAGAACCAAAAAAAGTTTCCTCTAAAAGTAAATCCTTATCACTATCCTGTCTTCTCAGCCACTCCATTGCCTTCTCGGTTTTCTCAAAGTGCTTTTCCAGAAACTGTAGGTCTCCGGATTTTTCATAGTAATCGTTTAGCGCAATTATGAGCAGTGCATTGCAATCAAGTGGCTCTGTGACAATTTGGTGGAAGTGCGGCTTGAGTTTTTGTGTTATTATGTGTGGGATTAACCCATCTTTTCTCTGCCTATCTAAAAACAAGTCAATGGATTTCCATGAGGCAGTGTATTCTCCCAGCGCATTTGCGCCAAGAGAAGCAAAAAAAGAGTCCCTTGCCCGATAAAAGCCAAGTCTTTTCCTGCCTGCAAGTATTCCATAGTCTGTAAAGCAACGCCTCAAATCATTATGGGCAACCTCTAATGCGTTAGTAACTGTAACGTGCATTCCCAACCAATATATTTAATTGCTTTTAATTAACTTAAATAGTATGGTTTCATTGAATTCTATAAAAATAACTGGCAGTATATTCAAAAAAATCCAAAATCTGGCAAAGAAGAGTCACAAATATGAGAATGGTGTAGTGCTTGTTGTGGCAGGCAGTTCTCTCTACCATGGTAGCTTAGTTTTTGCGGCAGTAACAGCTTCACGCATTGCTGATCTTATCCATGTGTGTACCGCGCGCGAGAATTTCTCGGTAATCAAAAAATGTTCTCCCGCGCTGATCGTACACTCTTATGGCACTGCCAGAAAGCTTGCTGAGGAAGTTGATTCTATTCTTATTGGGCCTGGCATTCCTGAAACGCGTGCAATGAAAAACCTTGTTACTTCTCTTGTCTCCGGCAATCCTGATAAAAAGATTATATTGGATGCAACAGCTCTTCACCTAATTCCCGCGAGCAAGCTTCACTCTAACTGCGTTGTAACGCCACATGCCCGCGAGTTCAAAGCATTGTTTGATATGCCGGCTTCAAAAGAAAATGTGGTTAAGGCAGCAAAAAAGTTTGGATGTATTGTAACCCTAAAGGGTCAGATAGATTACATTAGCGATGGGGAGAAAATTTACTCAAATTCAACAGGAAACGAGGGCCTTACAAAGGGGGGCACGGGAGATACTCTTGCAGGGCTTATTGTAGGATTTGCATCCCAGAATCCTTTGCTTGAGAGCACGCTCGCAGCATTCTATTTGAACGGTTTTGCAGGCGATAGGCTCAAGAAAAAGCTAGGCACAATGTTCAATGCCAAGGATCTTATGGCAGAGCTACCGCTGGCTTTTAAAAAAATAAAAAAATAAGAAAAAAGGAAACTGCCTGGTTTATGGGCAAGTTCCTACTGTTGGTTTTTGACCGGTAAAGGTCTTTGCGCTTATTCCGCCAATTACATCATATGTGATTTTGATGTCATATTGGTAGTTTAAACCGGTTGTACAAGTAACAGTGTTATCTTCGGTTGTAGTGTAAATTGATCCTGACACAGCTAGAATTATCAGCAATTCAGCTGAAGCTTGCGCTTTGCTCATAAAATTCGTTAAATAGAAGGGATTTGGGATTAATATATTTTTTCTTCTAGTGATATCCTGCTGCCTGAAGAATTTTTTTACCTCTAGTATAAACCCACATGGCTGTAGCTAGGGCAGTTAGTGAGATAAGATAATAAAATGTGCCCTGAAAACTTGCTCCAAACCAATGGACTTTCAATCCTTCAATCAGTGTTGCAAGGAAAAGTGTTAAAAGCAACACCACGCTCACATAGAAGAAAATTCCTTTTACAATATGATGGGTTAAAGTTTCCATAATCTCATTCGTAATAACACTTTTATAATATAAAATGCTTTCTTTTCAGAAAACCTCGACTTCAGGGTATATTGCCAGACCGTCTTTCTCAAAGCCAAGTGCCAGCAGCTTATTTGTATGCTCTGTTCCCCTCATCTTGAGAATCTCACAGCTATGCACTCTCACACTTTTTTGCTGTTCCTTTGTATAGTAAAGCGAGATAATCGCGTCTGTAAGAAAGCCAACACTTCCCTCTTTTATCTCCGCAACTTTTGGCGGCAACTCGGAGATTATTATTGAAGTGCATCCCCATTTATGTAGCAAATCAAAGAATTCCAGGATATTTTGTCTTCTCTGATACTCATCCTTGAACAGCAAGCCATAGGAAGTAATAGAATCTATAACAAGCCTTTTTGCCCCCATTGATTTTATTTGATCCTTTATAGGGCCACCGCCTTCACGCATCAACTTTTCAACCTGGTGTGGCTTGTATTGTAGTACTTTGAATAAAAACATAACATTTTCAGAGAATAAAAGCTTTTTGTGGTTTTTACCAAAAACAAAACAAATAAATAGGTTAAAGAAGTAAAGTAGCCTACTTCAATGAATTTTTAGGGGGTGATTATGAATGAAGATTTTTATGCAAGATGAAGGTGAAGAAGAAACTCCAACAGAGGGAGGAGAAGGCGGAGAGGAAGAACCAACTCCTGCTCCAGAAGGAGGCGGAGAAGGAGAGACAGTGTAAATTCTTTTTCTCTAACTAGAAAAGGGCGCAAGCCCTTTTTCTCTTTTTATTTTATTCCCACTCGATTGTTGCAGGAGGCTTGTGGGTAACATCATAGAATATCGAGCTTACGCTTTCAAGAGCCATAATTTTCTTAACAATTTTTTGGAGCACTTCATATTTCATTGGATAAAAGCGTGCGGTCATAGCCTCAAGGCTCTCAACAGGCCTTAGCACAATGCTTTCTCCCTTTTCATTAACGTGCAGGGGCATCATTACTGTTGGGAATTGCCAAATCTCCTTCATCATTCCATTTTCCTGTGTTTCATTCATTGCAATCGCATCGGCCTCTCGCAGAACCTCAATCCTAGAAGCATTCAAATCAGTCGCAATCAACTCAATAGAATCAATATTTTCTGGAGCCAATAGCCAGATAACCCTATTAATCTCCCTAATTTCATTGGTAATGCGTGTACTTGCCTTCTCCAGTGTCTCCCAGTTTGCCTTTCCAATCAGTGCGCATGGATGAGCATAAGTTCTCGCGTCTCCCTGCACGCCCACACTCTTCACAGGCAGTACTTTTGCTTCTAAACCAAATTCTTTTGCAATCACATTCGCCTTCTCATCAATCGCACTTAAATCGTCCTGCTTTCCGTCAGAGCAAAGGCATCTAATCGCAAGCCCTGGCCCCGGGAATGGGTGTCTCCAAACCATTTCTTTGGGCAAGCCAAGTTGCTCTCCAAGTTCTCGTACCTCATCCTTATAAAGTTGATCCAAAGGTTCTACAACAAGTCCTGCTTCAATTAAATTCTTTATTGAGTCAACCCTGTTGTGATGCGTCTTAATGCGCGCAGCATTCTTTGTGCCCGCGGTTTCAATTGTGTCAGGGTAAATTGTTCCTTGCCCAAGCAACCAATCCTCAGGCTTCATGTTAAGCTTCCTCAGTTCGCGATTTTGTATTTCAATAAATTTTTCTCCAATAGCCTTCCTTTTCTCCTCGGGCTCAACCAATCCTTTCACTGCTTCAAAGAACTCTTTCTCGGCATTTACAACATGAAAGTTATTGTAACCCAAATCTTTCAGAGCTTTCTCCACCGCGCTGCTCTCATCCTTTCTCATAAAGCCTGTGTCAACATGCAGTGCGTAAACTCTCTTCGCACCAAGTGCTTTGTCAAGAAGCGCTAGAGCAACTGTACTGTCAACTCCACCTGATGCAAGAAGGAACACATTTCGCTTCCCAACTTGCTTTCTAACATCTTCGCACTTCTGTTCGATGTAATTCTCAATTGTCCAGTCCTGCTTGCACCCACAAACTCCAAGCACAAAGTTCTCAAGTATCTTTAATCCATTTGGTGTGTGAGTTACTTCAGGGTGGAATTGCAGCCCAAAATAGTTGCGTGAAAAATCAGCTACTGCTGCTGCCTCGCAGTCTGCTGTTGAGCCAATAACTTCAAAGCCCTGCGGCAGGCTCTCAACCTTGTCTCCATGCGACATCCAAACAGTTTCCTTCTCACCAAGATCTGCTAGCAATCCTTCTTTATTTTTGATTTCGAGTTCTGCGGTTCCAAACTCGCGAACATTTCCTTTCTCAACCTTGCCCCCAAGCTGCTGGGCCATAAGCTGATGTCCATAACAAAGTCCGAGAATTGGTTTTCCAAGTGAAAAAATCTCAGGATTAAAAGCAGGAGCATCCTTATCATAAACAGAGGAAGGCCCACCACTCAAAATAATTCCTTTTGCTTTCTTTAATTCTTCCAAGGGAGCAGTAGGTTCTAAAATCTCGGAGAAAACATGAAGTTGTCTAACACGCCTTGCAATGAGGTGCCCATACTGAGCGCCAAAATCAAGCACAATAATCTTGTTCTCTTCCATAAAAAACTCTGAAAGGAAATGTTTTAATAGCTCTTGCTGTGCAAATATAGTATGGCCTACCCTAGATTTACAGGAATAATTCCAATGGGCAAACAGATAGACATTGCCATAGCCGAACGTAGATTTGATGACGCTGTTGCAAGGTTAAAAGATGCTGAAAGAGACTTAACCTTTAGAAGACGAAGAGTTGGAAACAGAATTAATTCACGTTCAACCCCTCCAGCTCAGCGCAAGATAGATGAAGTAACAATGAAGCAGCTTAATGCAAAAATGGACAAAATTTGTGCTAGTTTACGTGGCAAAAACTCTTTAATTCGAAAAGCTGCAAGAATGCGACCGGTAAGAGTTGCAAAAAAGCGATCGGGAAAGCCAAGATCACGTGCTCCAAGGCACCGACTACCCTAACTTTTTTTCTCAACCCCGCACTTCCACAAAAACTATTTAAAAAACTTCGTTCTTTATACTAATCGTGTTGGGAGTTAAGGAGGCGAGTTAAACCGCTTACGATGTTTTTCGTGAACCTTTTTTCTAAAAAGGTTCTGCGGGTCCCTGACTTGCCTTCCTTACATTTATCCTGCTTCTCTTTCTCTTGCAAGAAAATTAGGTTAGAGTTTAATGGTTTAACGGTTTTTTTGGTAGTCGCGCTTTTGTTTTTGCGCGCTCAAATGCTGTTTTATAACTTCTTCTGACAGAAATTTTGTGAATGGCTTGTAATCTTCTTTGTTTCCTGCCGCCTGCGTTTTCATGTAAGCGTTCCTTCTTTTCAAAGGTATGTTTGTGAAGGGGAATGCTTTTTGTTGCAGGATATAGTTCATCAGGATCCTTGCCATCCTACCGTTCCCGTCAGCGAAAGGATGAATTCCAGTAAATTCTGTGTGGAATTTTGCGGCCAGTTCTATCGGGTGTATGAGTTTATCATTCTCCTCCATCCACCTAATAAGTTTTTTTACTAAGCTTGGCACTTCTTGGGGTAAGGGAAACTCATGCATTGATCCTCTAATATAAACCTTGACTGGGCGGTAAATTCCCTGGTATTTTTCATAGCCGGAAATTTTTTCCAGCAAAATGTAGTGAAGCTGCAGAATCATTTTTTCTGATAATCTTTGGTTTATTTTTATATACTTGTTATATCTGTCAAGGCAGGCTTTGAGGTTCAATGCTTCCTGTTCCTCACGGTTAAGCCCTGTAACTATAATGTTCTTTTTTTTGTATTTCTTGAGTTGGTTTTCCTGTTCTAAAATTTGTGATGTTTCTGCGTATGTGAGTGAGCTTCCTTCTATTGCGTTGGAGTCTGTTATAAACGTTATGCGTTCTCTCTTGATAAAGTCCTCTCTTTGTGATTTGCCCATCTTTTTTAGAAACTTTTGTTTGCTTTCTGCGGCTTTCTGCAGTTTGACTGCTTTTTGGTTTGGAATAAATTCTGTTAGGGGAGAAACAAGAACTGTGTGCTTTTTCCGACCGCACTTTTTCCTTAATTCTTCAAAAGCGGTCAACATCCTAATAGCATTTGGTTTTTTTGCCCCCAAATAAATGCTTCCTTTAACCCACTTTTTCCTTTGTTTGAAAGACTCTTCTAAATAATAGTACTTTTTGCCTTTTACCGTTCTGCTAATAATGTGGCTCATATATAGTTATCACTGGGAACAATATTTAAACTTAACTCAGTGATAACTAATTCGTTATCACTGGTAACAAGGGGATTGGACAATTCGGTGATAACCTGCTCTTTTTTCTCCCAATAATTTGTCGTCTTATTAACTACGGTGTCGTGGGCATCGCCTTTTTCTTCTATTTTCCATTTCTGGCAACAATGTTTAGCATCTTTTCAGTTGCCTTTATGGCGGCCATAACCTGGTCTGAATCAACGCCAATTGTTTTGAAGCGTGAACCATTTTTCCCCCAAGAAATTGTGGTTTCAACAAGGGCATCTGTCTTTCCTCCTGGAGGAATCCTAACTTCGTAATCTACAAGTTGTGGTAACTCCAATCCAAGTTTTCCAACAGAGTCTTTGAGTGCGCTCATAAAAGCATCATAGCCACCATCGCCAACACCGCTTGCGCTAATTTTTTCTCCATTAAACTCAAGTGTGAAAGAAGCGTTCGGTGTAATTCCCTTTCCAGAACTCACAACGCAGTTTACAATTTTTATTTTCTGTTGCTCCGGCGTTTGCAGGACATCCGCCACAATATATGGGAGATCCTCTGGAGTAATTTTTTCTTTTTTGTCACCGAGCTGCACTATCCTTGCAAGCACATCTTTTTTCTGCTCATCATTCAATTCTATTCCGAGTTTACGCAGATTCATTTCAAGCGAAGCTTTTCCTGAAAGTTTTCCAAGTGCATACTCCCGTTGTCTCCCAAATCTCTCAGGCATAAGATTGCTTGCGTAAAGATCTCCTTTCTTGTCTCCATCGGCATGTATTCCTGCTGTCTGCGTGAAAACGCTTTCCCCTGAAATCGGCTTGTTCTCTGACAGCCTTTTTCCGGAAAATGTTTCAACCATCTTGCCGGCCTTGTAATTCTTCTTCTCTTTTACCTCTGTTTTGAATTTTGTGTGATCCTTTATTGATGCAACTACTTCATCAAGGGGCGCGTTGCCTGTTCGCTCGCCAAGGCCATTTACTGTTACATGTGCTCCTTTGGCTCCCGCCTCTACTGCTTCAAGTGTGTTGGCAACAGCCAAACCATAATCGTTGTGCGCATGGAATTCAAAAACCAAGTCTGGAAACTTTTCAACGGTTTCCTTTACAAGTTTCCTTGTTTTACTTGGGGAAAGCACTCCGAGTGTATCTGCCAGAAAAACTCTTCCAATTTTTAGTTTTTCCAAAGCCTCAAGCAAGTCAAAGACATATTCCTTGCTATCCAACATTCCGTTGCTCCAGTCCTCTAAATAAACATTAACTTTCAAGCCCTTCTCTTTCGCAATCTTCACGGTTTCCGCGATGTCTGCAAAGTGCTCATTCGGCTCTTTTCTAAGCTGCTGCTTGCAGTGCTTAAGACTTCCTTTGGTTAGCAGGTTCATTGTTTTTGCGCCAGATTCTTCTATCCAGTTAACAGACTTCTCCCCATCAACAAAGCCCATTACTTCCAGCCTGTCGAGAAGACCATCTTCCTTAGCCCAGGCAGTCATCTTTTTTACTGCTTCAAGTTCACCTTTGGAAACGCGCGCATTAGCGATCTCAATTCTGTCAACTTTTACATCTTTAAGTAGAACTTTTGCAATGCTTAGTTTTTCCTCGGGAGAGAAAGCAACGCCTTGTGTTTGTTCGCCATCTCTAAGCGTAGTATCCATTACTTCTACAAAATTCTTTCCACTCATGGAAAATCACCTTCAAAAAAAGCAGTCTCTCGGATAGTCAAAAAGCATTCTCTACTCGAGAATCCGTCCATCCCTTCTTGCAGTCATTATAAATCATTTGCCTGACAGGATTTTTAAAGCTATTCTTCAGCGCTTTTTCTTAGCTTTCTTAGGCTTTTTCTTAAACTCTTTCTCTACGAGCGTAACGGCCTTCTTTACCTTGCCAAGGCGCGATAGCGCGCTCTTTCTCTGCGCTGCTGTAAGCTCATGCTTTGGGTCAATTCTTTGATAAATATGCCTTACTTCGGCCAGATCACTCATGGCCTTAAAAATAGTGTTTGCAATTTTTTTGCTCATGTTCTAATAAGGGAAATAGTTGTATTTAATTGTTGCGCTCTCTCCTCCAATCGGTTTTTATTATAATTCAGTAAATTGTTTTCTATGCAAGTAGGAGTTGTTGGAAAACCCAGTAGTGGCAAAAGCACGTTTTTCGCTGCTGCAACAATGATTGAAGTAGGCATCGCAAACTACCCTTTCACCACAATTGAGCCGAACAAGGGAACTGGCTTTGTAAGGGTCGACTGCGTTGACAAGGAATTTGATGTTCAATGTAATCCAAGGCATGGCTACTGCAAGAATGGGACAAGACATGTTCCAATTGAACTAGTTGATGTCGCAGGCCTTGTCCCTGACGCACACCTTGGAAAAGGAAAAGGGAACGCTTTTCTTGATGATCTTAGGCAAGCCAATGTGCTGATTCATGTTGTGGATGCAAGCGGCAGCACAAATGAGAAGGGCGAGCCTGTCGGCGCTGGAAATCACGATCCTATAAAAGACATCGAGTTTCTGGAAAAAGAGATAGACTTGTGGTTTCTTGGTATAATTGAAAAGAACTGGAGCAAACTCTCACGAATTCCTGTTACAGGTAAAAATGCACTAATTGAATTGCTTGCCCAAACTTTAAGTGGGATTGGTGGCAACGAAAAAAACATTGAGCAGGCACTCCAACAAACAAGTTTGCTTGACAAAAAGCTTTCTGATTGGAGTTCGGATGAGAAAATGACTTTTGCAACAACACTTAGAGAAATTTCAAAGCCAATTGTAATTGCGGCAAACAAAATGGATATTGCTTCAGCTGAAGAAAACCTAAAGCGAATGAAAGAGAAGTTTCAGAACAAAACAATTATTCCTTGCTCCGGCTTTGCAGAACTCGCGCTAAAAAAAGCAGCAAAAGAAGGCTTTATAGAATATGAGGCCGGAAGCAGCAAGTTTGAAAAGCTCAAGGACTTGAACAAGAAACAAGAGCATCTCCTAAAACTTGTCGGCGAAAACGTGCTGGATAAATATAGGAGCACGGGTGTCCAAGATGTTCTTGACAAAACGGTTTTTGAGGCTCTTGGATATATCGCTATTTTTCCTGCAGGGGTAAAGAAGCTTGCGGATTCTGAGGGGAATGTTTTGCCTGACTGCATTTTAATGCCAAAAGGCAGCACGGCTTTGGATTTTGCATTCAAGCTTCACACTGATATGGGTAAAGGATTTATTCGTGCAATAAATGTCAAAAAGAATTTGATGATTGGGAAGGATCATGAATTGCAGCATCGTGATGCAATAGAAATTGTTTTCAAGAAACCCTGATTACTTTGCAATTCGCCACTTTGTTCCTTGGGGCGTATCATCAATTATTACTCCTTGCTCAGCAAGCTTGTCGCGAATCTCATCTGCTTTTCCCCAGTCCTTATCTTTTCTTGCCTGCTTCCTTTTACCCATAAGCTTTTCTTGTTCAGGGGTAAGTTCTCCTGTTTTCTTTTCAAACTCAAAAACTTTCAAGAACTCATTAAACTCTTTTAATAGTGAAAGAACTTCTTCAGCATTCTTTTTTCCAAACTCGTTTTTCTCTATAAGTCTATTTACTTCGGTTTGCATTTGCTGTAGTGCAGCACAGGCATTTGGAAGCATGAAATCATCATCAAGTGCACCAACAACTTTTTCCCGCGTCTCTCCAACAAGCTTTCCAACCGCTTCGTTTTCATTCTCTCCCTTCCACTCCAAAAGTCTTTCAATAAATAAATCCCATTTCTCAAGTGTCTTGTCAACTTTCTCCATTGCTTTCTCGGAAAAATCAATTCTGCTCTTGTAATGCAGGCCTGAAACAAAGAATCTGAAAGCTCGAGCGTCATGCTTTTTCAAGAGATCTGGAATTTCAATAAAGTTTCCCAGACTCTTTGACATCTTTTGTCCTTCAACATTGAGGAATCCGGAGTGCATCCAATACTTTACAAATGGAACTTTGCCTGAGCGGGCTTCGCTTTGTGCAATTTCATTCTCGTGATGAGGAAATATTAAATCCACTGCACCTCCATGAATGTCAATTTGTTCACCCAAGTGCTTGCTACTCATTACACTGCACTCGATATGCCATCCCGGTCTGCCTTTTCCCCAGGGAGAATCCCATGCCGGTTCGCTTGGGTCCTTCTGCTTTTTCCAGAGTGCGAAGTCCTGCGCCTTGTCTTTCTCATACTTATCTGTTTCAACGCGTGTTCCAGTTTTTTGTTCCTTAACCTTTATTCCACTCAGTTTTCCATAATCTTTAAACTTACTGATATCATAGTAGACTCCGTCATCAGTCTCATAAGCAAATCCTTTATCCTCAAGGTCTTTTACAAAGTCAACAATTTCTTTTATGTGTTCTGTTACTCTTGGGTAAACATCTGCTTTTTTGATTCCAAGTGTATCCAAATCCTGCATAAATAGTTCAATGTTTTTGTTAGCCAGTTCAAAAATAGTTATGCCAAGTTCAGCGGATTTTTTTATCATGTCATCATGTATGTCGGTAATGTTTACAACATATTTCACAGTATAATCTCTGTACTCCAAATAGCGCCTGATTATGTCAAATGCAACATATGTTCTCGCATGTCCAATATGCCCCGGCCCGTAAACAGTTGGGCCACACACATACATACCAATCTTTTTGTCCTCGATTGACTTGAACTCTTCCTTAGTCTTGTGCAAGGTGTTATAGACTTTCAGCATACTATCACAGGTTAAATTAATCAAAAAAACGAATAAAACTCTTTGCCTTGCGGCAATCAGAGCCCTAGCTCTTTTTTCCATTGATTGCAGAGCAACTCTGTCTTCTTTTCCGCTAATCCAATGTATTTCTTTGGATCAGCGATAATTCCTTTCTGTTCTGCAGAGAATTTTGCAAGATATGGCTTCAAATCTGCTTCCCCATCAACAATCTTCATCAAAGGAGTGCCTTCTTTGTCCGCACGCAGTGTAAGTTGCTTAACTGTTTCGTGCGCGTCAGGGTGTCCGTGGAATGCTAGTAGGATGTAGAGTGGTTCTGCCACAATGCTTGCACTACTAACCATGAAGTTGCGCTCCATATTCTCCTTATCAACAACCATTTTACTACAAACCTTATTCAATCTCTTTGCACTGGAAACAAGGCCGGCCATTATCTCGGGAATAAAGCGCTGGCTCGCACTATTAGTAAGATCTCTCTGATGCTCGCTGATTTGGTCCAAGTAAACTGTGAACATTCTCGGCATAAATTCTTTGTAGAATGACTTCACGTTCTCAAAGTTAATTGGGTTTCTCTTATGTGGCATTGTACTGCTTCCAACCTGATTTTTCTCAAAGGCTTCTCCCACTTCCGCTATTTCGCTCCTCTGCAAATTACGCATGTCATCAGAGAAGTTTGCTAAAATCCCGAAAGCTGACACAAATGCGTGCATTAAATCTGTTGTTGGCTCTGGCTCAACAATTTGTGTTGAACTTGGGCTAACTCCTAAACCCAGTTCAGTCATTATTCTTTCCTCAAACTTTTTAGCATCTTTAACCAAAAGAGAGCTTGCGTTGTATGCGCCTACTGCCCCTGAGAATTTTCCAACCAGGGCGTCTTTTGCCGTTTCAATTTGCTTTATCCTGTTTCCAAGCCTGCTAACATATCCTGCAACGGCAAATCCAAAAGTAATTGGCTCTGCATGCTGTCCATGGGTCCTACCAATTTGTATTGTTCCTTTTTCCCGTAAGGCAATCTCAATTAGAGTTTTCTCAAGTTCGCGGAGCACTAGCAAAACAAGTTCTTCTGTTGCTTCCTTATATCTGAGTGCGTTGGATGTATCAACAATATCATAGCTTGTGGATGTAAGGTGCACAAATGGCTTTGCTTCATCGCTAACCTTATCCCTAATACTGTTTACAAGGGCGCGAATGTCATGCCTTGTTTTCTTTTCTCCTTCGTACACTTCTTGGGCAGTAACTTTCTTGCTTGCATCTTCAATTTCCTTGGCAATTTTTGCAGAGCAAATGCCCTCTGCAGCCAATGCTTTTGCAAGTGCCACTTCTACCCTTGATTGGTAAGCAATGCGTGCTTCCTCGCTTAAGTATTTCTTGAACTCTTCGCTGTAGTACCTGTAGTCCAAAGGGGAAATATTGTCAAATTGGCTCACTTGTTCGCCTCCAAGAAGGCCTTGTATTGTTCAATTACTTCTGCAACACTTGGAACATCCCAGGTCTTCTCACCAGTCCACTCGACTGTTACCGCCTTGTACATGTTGCTCACAAGTTCAATCAATTCTTCTGGCAGTTTGCTTGGGACAGTGAATTCTCCATGTCCTTTCCCTTCTTCTTTTTCTTTTTCTATTACCGCATACCATGGTGTGGTCTTGTAGTAGTCACGGAGAACCTGCTTGCTCAAGTGGAATCCATTGTAAAGGAATCTGTTCTCGTCAAGTGTTCCAAGAACATCAACAACAACAAGCTCGTTCTCGGGTGTTAAGGCCATTTCAATTTTTCCGTCTGCGTGCTCCATTCCAAGCGAGGCGGCTTTCTTGTTCAAGTAATCATTTACTTTTAGAGCAGTGTTCCTAAGCTCGTCCATTTGCTCCTCGGTTAGCGCGGCAATTTCCCTTGCCTCATCCCAAGTCAAATAGCGGTCTGTTGGCTCGAGCTTTGTGCTCACATCCATTATTGGCTTTTCTAACTTCTCGCCAGGTTCCGGCATATGGTCCAGTCCAAGCTGCTCAATTGTGGTCTGGCCTTTATCAAGCCTCTTGAATACGCTGCTCCCGTTTGGCAGCGAATTTCTAAAAATAACTTCAAGGGGCACAAGATAGTTTCTCATTCCTGGCTGTAATTCTCCTTTTTGTGGAAATAGAACGCGAACCAAATTCACTTCCATTTCATTCCCGCTTACAATTCTTCTGTAGTGTGATTTTACTCCAAGTTCTTTCAATTGTTCAAAGTTGTATGCCGCAATCCTGCAAAGTGCTTCTCCCTTGTTTGGAATAATGTCCGGCATCTTTCCATAATCAAAAACGCTGTAGTCATCTGTAAACTTGAATATTCCTACCCCCATCTCATTTTCTGTTGCCGCTTTATCTACTGTCAAATCTTTTACCGAACCCATTAAATCACCTCATTTTTTATTTTCTCTTTCATCGGCCTCGAAAACCTTTTGCTTTTGTTTTTCTCTGTGCTCGTTCAATTTTCTTGAAAAACCTGAAAAATTAACATTCATTAATTGCACTGCGGCAAGGCAGGCATTTTCAACCCTGTTCAGACCAACCCACAGCCCTTTTTGGGTCTGCGACATCAAAGTTAAAGCATCCTTCTCCGTCGCACCCTCTTTCATTGGCACATTTATTATGAGGGCATTTTCCCTCTCAATCGGCTCTTCTCCAAGCGGGTGCAAATTTACAACAAGCTCGTGCGTCTCATCAAAGCTGAGTCCTAGATCATCCACAATCTGGAATTCTACCCCCATTTCCTCGAAAACATTTATTCCCTTATAGAGGCGCTTCGTAATTTTCTCGTTATCACCAAGCTTGCTCAAGATCTTCACTTTCTCGTGCTTGTGTAGTGCGAGGGCAACAGCATTGCTTGCCTCATCCGCAGCATCAATACCAACACCAATTACCGGCATTCCGCCCGGCATTTGGTGTACAGAGAGAAGGGCATCTAATCCACCATAATTTCCGCTCACAGGAACCCCAATAACAGGTTTGATGCTGTGAGAAGCAATAACTCCGGGGAGTGCTGCTGAAAGCCCCGCCCCAGCAACTATTATGTGCGCGTTTGTCTCACGTAGAATCCGATCAAGCTTTTTAGGTGTCCTATGGGCAGAGCAAATTCGCAGCTCAGCTTTTATCCCGCGCTCACGAAGCCCAGCCAAAATTTTGTCATACACGCTAGCATCTGAATCAGAACCAAACACCACTAAAGCTTGAATCACTTCAAATCACATTAATTCTAGACTTGGAATTCATTTAAAACTATTGCTTTGGAATGAATTTCGTATGGACAAGCAAGAATCACTGGCTTACTTGGAAAAGTTGGAGGAAAAGGGTATAATCCTTGGTTTGGAGAGAATTGAAAAATTTCTTTCACTCCTCGGCAATCCAGAGCGCTCTTTCAAATCTGTGCACATCGCGGGCACAAATGGGAAGGGTAGTACAGCTGCAATGCTCTCCTCAATTCTTCAACAGGCAGGCTACAAAACAGGTCTTTACACTTCCCCCCACTTGCGCGAATTCAACGAACGCATTCAGGTAAACGGAAAAAATATTCAGGACGAGAACTTTACTCGCCTGATTTCCGAGCTCAAAAAAATGAAAGAAGAGAACAACATTTCATTAACTTACTTTGAATTCACAACTGCGCTCGCATTCAAATATTTTGCAGAACAAGAAATTGATTTTGCCGTAGTGGAAGTTGGGGTGGGAGGGCGGCTTGATGCAACAAACGTAATTAGGCCTGAGGCCTGTGCAATAACAAATATTTCATTAGAACATCAGGCGCACCTTGGCAATACCCTTGAGAAGATTGCCTATGAGAAAGCAGGGATTGTGAAAGAGGGCATCCCGCTAATTACCACCGAGCAAAATCCCAATGTGCTTGAGATTTTCAAAAAGATTTGCGAGGAAAAGAACAGCAAGCTCATCATTCTTGACAAACCTTTTGAAGGTAATCTCCCGTTGCCCGGAAAACACCAGCAGTGGAACGCAGTACTTGCTATTGAAGTGGCCAAGCAACTTGGCTTAAGCAAAAAAGATATCGAAAAAGGATTGGCAGTGGCACACTGGCCAGCACGCTTTGAAATTATTCAAAAGAAATGTCCAATTGTTCTTGATGTTGCCCACAATCCTGCAGGTGCAAAGGTTCTTGCCGAAACAATTACCACGAAGTTTCCTGGAAAAAAAGTTTTGCTTGTTCTTGGAGTGGCATCAGGCAAAGAAATGGCAGGCATTGCAAAACAACTTGCTCCCTTGGCTGAGAAGGTTTTTGTTTGCACCCCAGAATTTAGAGGAATGAAGCTCTCTCAAACGTTGGAAAATGTGAAACAATTTAATTCAAACGCAATTTCTTTTCAATCTGTTGGAGAGGCGGTCTCAAAAGCAATTGAAGAGTGTGAGGGTATTGTAGTTGTTTGCGGCAGCCACTTTACTGTTGGTGAAGCACTTGAATCTCTTTCCACGCACAAAAATGAGTAACCCATTTTTGTTATCCGTAACGTTTTTAAGTAGTTACTGGTTGAATTTTGCACATGCACAAATACAAAATAATTACAGGTAGTGCCTTACTCGCAGTGGTAAGTGTGCTGCTTCAGATATACAAGATTGCGTTTCCTTACGCAGGCTTTATTGACATTGATACTGTTGGTGTGCCGTGGCTTATCTCCACCTTCCTATTTGGGTTGGGGGGAGGCCTAATAACCTCGGTTGTCTCGGCAATCGGGATTGCGGTTTTCGCACCATCAGGGCCTATAGGTGCGGTAATGAAGTTCACTGCAACAGCCGTTATGGTTATCATTGTTGGAGTTGTTGCGAAAACAATAGGTTTTAACAGAAAAGGCATTGTTGTTGCATTTGCAGCTTGCTTGGTTGCAAGACCTGTCTTGATGGTAATATTCAACTATTATATTGGTATTCCACTATTCTTTGGCATGCCTACAGAAGTTGCCATGGTAGAGTATCCTGTAGAGCTTTTCCTGGTTCCAAACGCAATACTTGCAACAATTGATTTCTGGGTCGCTTATTTGCTTGTTTTCAAGACAAAGCTTAAGGCGCGAATCGAATGATTGGGACAAAAGACCTTGCGGTTTCATTTGGCAGGAACAAGATTTTCCAAAGCATTGGCCTAGACATTGAACCAAATGGAAAGTACGCTGTAATTGGTCCAAATGGTTCTGGAAAAACAACACTTGCGCTTGTGCTTGCCGGTGTCATTCCAGAGTTTACTCCTGCTGATGTCAAAGGAGAAGTTCAATCAGCTGGCTGTTCTTTAATCATGCAGAATCCAAGCAGCCAATTTTTTGCAATGAGCGTAAAAGAAGAGCTTGGTGAAAAAGGGGTAAAGCTTGCAAAGCAATTTTCTGCATCACACTTGCTCGAGAGAAATGTTTTTGAATTGAGTGAGGGTGAGAAACAAAAAATAAATCTTATCGCAAATCTCTCTTTTAAAAATTCTTGTTTGATGGTTGATGAGCCTGTTGAACTCCTTGATCCTGTGGAAGCAAAGAGATTCTGTTCCGCATTTTCCAAAGTAAAGGATCGCACGCTCATTTGGTTTGACAAAAACGAGGATTTTGTTGCGGGGATGAAAAAAACTTATCTCGCCAAACCAAAAAAACAAACTCTACCAGCCAAAAAGAATAATGTGTGCAAGGAAACTGTTCTTTCTGCAGACTTTTCGCTTGAAAGGAACGGTTTTAGTGTGAAGGAAATTTCTTTTGAGGTTTGCGCGGGTGAAAAGATTGGGCTTATTGGTTTGAATGGTAGTGGAAAAACCTGTGTTCTAAAAGCGCTTGCAGGAATTGAAAAACAGTCAGGCAAACTGCAGGCCAACAAAAATATTAGTTATGCTCCGCAGAACCCAAGCCACTTGTTTTTCCAGGAGACCGCGGAAGCAGAGCTTGTTGATGTGGGGAATGCTCGCAAACTTGGAATAGAACTCCTTTTGCAAAAAAATCCCGCTTTGCTAAGCAAGGGCCAGCAGAAAATGCTCAGTGTTGCAACAATTGCGCCTAATACCGTGGCACTACTTGATGAACCCACAACCTGGCTTGACTCGGCAAACAAAGCCAGTGTTTACAATTTTATCAACAACAGTGAGCAAGCTATGATCCTAGCCACACATGACAGAAAACTTTTGGATTACTGCGATAGAATTCTTATAATAAAAGATAAGGGGGTTACAGAGTGTTCCAGTACAGTAGCAAATCGCTTTTTTCAGGCGTGAGAGAAGAATTCAAAATTCTTTTCCTTCTGCTGGTGTTTGTAGCAGCATTTAGCATAACTAATCTTGCCGTGCAGGCAGTGCTTTTCGTATTACTCTTTGCACTTCTCTTTGTTGCAGGCTACCGCGACTTTTTAAAATTGTTTGCGGGTCTAATTCCTTTCCTGCTCCTTGCGAACGCAAGCTTTGTGCTCTTTCTCGCTGATACGGGAATTGATCTTGTGCACTTCACGCTTGTGGCAAATTTCCGGGTCCTAAGTCTTTTTGCCGCAACAGCTTTCTTCACTTTTTCCACAGACATCTTTGCACTCGTACGAATGATGAAGAAAGCGCACATCCCGGAGCTTGTTTATCTCCCTATTTACATTTTATTTCGCTTTCTCCCGGAAATTGAGAAGGATTTGGTAGAAATTAGCTCGATTCAACGCATAAAGGGAATAACCAAAAGGCAGCCCATACTTTACATCGAATCCATTTTCCTGCCACTGCTTTTTACTGTGTTGCAGAAGTCTGACGACCTTGCAATCGCATATTATCTTAGAAAAAAGAGGGAAACTGAAAGTGGCTAGTAAACTTTTTAATAACTTGAGTTCTAATTTTTCCATGCCTAAGCTTTCACTCGAGCAAAAAACAAATTTCCTGCTCGGGCTTTTTGTTGCATCTCTTGTTGCAGCAAACCTACTTAGTTTAAAAGTGGCTTCTTTCGGAATCTTCGAGGCAAGTGTTGGAATCCTAGTTTTCCCCATCCTTTTTCTCATTACTGATGTTGTAGAGGAAGTTCATGGCAAGGGCAAGGCAAAAGAGTTTGTTTACATTGCACTTGCAACACTTGTGTTTATTTTGGTTGTTACCGCAATAGCGGTTATACTGCCAGCTGCTTCACGAAGCTTTATTACAGATGCAGAATATTCAAAGATTTTTGGCACAACGCTTAGGATCTTTGTGGCATCAATAATCGGCTTCTTCTTCAGCCAAATGCACGATGTCTGGGCATTTAATTTCTGGAAGGAGAAGACCGGCGGCAAACACCTGTGGTTGAGGAACAATGCTTCTACGATAGTTTCACAGTTTATTGACACCACATTGTTCATGTTCCTTGCATTCTATGCCATCTCGCCAAAGTTTGATGTGGCCTACACTTTTGCGCTAATAATCCCGTATTGGTTGATTAAGGTTTTGTTCGCACTCTTGGACACACCATTTGTCTATCTTGGTGTGAAATGGCTTAGGGGAAATAGTTGACGAAGCAAACAAAAGATTTAAAGAAATATAATCATTTATTCTAGTAACTTTCTGGGGGTTGTTGTAATGGAAGCTAAGTATGAAATGCATCTTGATTTTTTGAAGGACTATGATCCTGACATATTCAAAGCAATTGTTGATGAGAAAGATCGACAGATGGATGGCATTGAACTAATTCCAAGCGAAAACCTTGTCAGCCAGGGAGTACTTGAAGCAATGGGCTCTGTTCCAAACAACAAGTACTCTGAGGGCTATCCTGGAAAACGCTATTATGGTGGAAATGAATTCATTGATATAATTGAGAACCTTGCAATTGATCGTTTAAAAGAATTATTTGGGGCAGAACATGCTAATGTTCAGCTAAATTCTGGGAGTCCGGCAAACATGGCAGCTTATTATGCTGCGATGGAAATTGGCGACACTTTTATGGGTCTAAAGCTTACCGAGGGCGGGCATCTTACTCATGGCCATCCAGTAAACTTTTCTGGAAAACTTTACAACTGCGAACAGTACGGCGTTTCTAAAGAGGATGAAAGACTAGATTATGACGCAATCCTAAAGCAGGCCAAAGAACTCAAGCCAAAGCTAATATTGAGTGGTTACACCGCATACCCAAGAGAAATTGATTTTAAGAAGTTTAGAGAGATCTGTGATGAAGTTGGAGCCGTCTGTATGGCCGATATTTCCCATATTGGAGGCTTGTGTGCTACAGGCATTCATGAGAATCCTGTTCCATACTTTGACATTGTTACAACAACCACACACAAAACCCTGCGTGGACCACGCTCAGCAGTAATAATGTGCAAGGAAGAATTTGCAACAAAAATTGACAAGGCAGTGTTCCCTGGATTGCAGGGCGGACCACACGAACACATCATTGCAGCAAAAGCAGTTGCATTCAAAGAGGCACTTGAACCAAACTTCAAAAACTATACAGAACAAATAGTCAAGAATGCAAAGGCAATGGCTGAAGGGCTTATGGATGCAGGACTGCGCCTTGTAACTGATGGAACTGACAACCACTTAATACTTGTTGACACTTTCGGGAGCAAGCAGCTTACTGGAAAAGAAGCAGAGCACGCGCTAGAGCTCGCCGGTATCTATTGCAACAAAAACACAATTCCTTTTGATGAGAGGACTCCTTGGGATCCAAGCGGAATCAGAATTGGAACACCGGTTCTCACTACGCGCGGCATGAAAGAATCAGACATGAAAGAAGTTGCAGACTTTATGGTTAAAGTTCTTGACAATGCAAAGGACGAAAGCAAACTCGCTGCAATAAAGGTCGAGGTAAAGGAGTTCTGCGCAAGTTTTCCTTTCTACAAATAGAAACCTATTTAATGATTGTTTGGGCTTGATTAATTATGCCTGCAAAGCTAATTGATGGAAAAGCTATCGCAGAACAGGTTCTGTCCAAAGTTAAGGCTGTAACCGCAAAACTGCAGAAAAAGCCTACTCTTGCTGTTGTTTTGGTTGGAGACAATAATGCTTCAGAGCTTTATGTGCGAAAAAAGCAGGAGGCATGTGAAAAAGTCGGCATTAATTCCAAATTAGTTTCTTCCTGCGGAACAGTAAGCGAGGAAGACATCCTAAAACAAATAGAGGAACTCAACAATGATTCTGCAGTAAATGGAATTCTTGTGCAGTTACCTCTCCCAAAACAAGTTGATAGGAACAAAGTTCTGGAAGCAATTTCGCCTGCAAAGGATGTTGATGGTTTTACTGCTGAGAATTTGGGAAAGCTTGCTCTTGGAATAGAAGAATTTGTTTCCTGCACTGCATCAGGAATAGTAAAGCTCATTGAATCAACCGGCACAAATCTTGAGGGAAAGAATGTTTGTGTTGTAAACCATAGTATTGTCGTTGGCCGGCCGCTTGTGCAGCTTTTGCTGAATCGAAATGCAACTGTAAGCGTTTGCCACAAGTTCACAAAGAATCTTTCAGAGTTCACTAAGAATGCCGATGTTGTTGTTACTGCCGCTGGTGTCCCTAACCTTATCAAAGGAGACATGATTAAGCAAGGTGCAATTGTAATTGATGCAGGCATCATACGCGATGATAAAAAGCTTGTTGGAGACATTGACTTTGATTCTGTTAAAGAAATTGCTTCACACATTACTCCTGTTCCAGGGGGAGTGGGTCCAATGACTGTTGCCTGTCTGATTGAGAACACTTTGAAAGCGGCAAAACTGCAGGGTGATTGAAACGAAACCTGGCGCCCGAAAACCGCGGAGAACTCGAGGTCAACATCCACACAAACCTGTTCCTGAACATATTCCCATAAACATGGTTATCGACGCTCTTAAAATTCACGGTTTTGAAATGAAGCCCTGCGAGAAGCACAGAGTTGCCAAGGCATTTGAAATGGTAGCTGTTGGAAAGCACGCTCTCTTTCGGACTGCTGAAGGAATTTTCTTTCAAGCAGCAGATGGAAGATTTTTTGCCATGGAAGAATTCACAAGATGGTCTGGAAAGCAGATTGGAAAAATAGAGTTTTTCGACGAAAACACTAGGTGGTATGGAAAGCGCATAATCTCGACAGCCAAAGGAACGTTTGTAGCTTTAGGAAAAGGCTTTTTTGTTAGTCTTGCTGATCTTGAGAAACCATTGCCAAGAATAAGATTGTAAAACCGATTTTTCTATCTCTTAAAATTCCATTCTTTGGATGAGAATTTTTCACGAAGCTCTTCTGCAAGCGCCTTCTCTTCCTCGTTTAGCTCTCCCTCAACAAGTTCAACGCCAAATTCTTTTTCAAAGCCCTTTTGCATTGCCTCACTCACGTCCTTAAAGCTATACTCACGCCCTGTTTCTTGTTCAAGTGATGTAACGCGCTGCTTAACGCTCTCAATAATTTTGCCTTTCATTTTTTCATCAGGAACTTTTAACAGGGAAAACATTTTGTCAACGCTCAGTCCGAGCAGCAGTGTTCCATGCTGCAATACTTTTCTCTCGCGTCTTGTCTGTGCGTTTCCACTAATCTTCCTGTCATTCACAATAATGTCATTGAGTGGCACAAAACTTGCTTTCACTTCAAGCTCATCCAAACCCTTAACAATGCCGCCGCAAATCATCTTGTAGCTGTCAAGAATTTTTTTTGAAACAAGGTTGCTTTCCTCTGTGCACACAAAACTGTAAGTAAGCTCCCGCTCGTGGAATACTGCACCTCCCCCAGTGATTCTTCTCACAACATCTGTATCAAGTTCCTTAGCCTTTGCCAAATCAACTTCTTCCTCAATTCCTTGGAAGTAGCCAATGCTTACAGCATGGGGCTTCCAACCATAAAATCTAATTGTCGGTTTATCGCCTTTTTTATGAAGGTTAACAACAGCCTCATCAATTGCCATGTTAGTATAGCCATCCTGAAAACCTGTTTCAAGCAACCTAAATTCACTCATTTTGCTGCCTCCTTCGCCATCTTAATAGCTTCAAGCAGTGCTTTGCTGTCTAACCCAAACATTTCAATGGAATTAGCCTCTACAGCCTTATCAATCACACCAACAATCTCATCACCAATATTTTGCCCCTTTAACTTGCTTTCGATTAGTTCAATTCCTGTTTCAGGGTGCATAAAAAAGTCCCCAGTAATCATAATGCTCTTTATTTTGTCCCCGTCTGTTTCCAGCGAAACTTTCAACAGTTTTCCATCCGGAACCTTATAAATCGACTTTCCCTTCATAAAAATCCCCCGCCATATAACTGCTTCTCACAAGCGGCCCTGAAGCCACATATTTGAAGCCCTTTTCAACCCCAACTTTCTTTAGCTCATCAAAAGCTTCTGGCTTAACATATTCATACACCATAAGGCTTTTCTTTGTTGGTTGTAAGTACTGTCCAATCGTGAGAAAATCACATCCAACCCCGAGCAAATCATCCATTACTTTCAGAATTTCTTTTTTCTTTTCACCCAATCCAAGCATTAAGCCACTCTTTGTAAGAATTTTCCCACTCAGCCCCTTAACATTATGTATAAGTCTGAGGCTTTGTTTGTAGCTTGCGCGAACATCTCTCGCTGTTCTTTGCAGCCTTTCCACTACCTCTATGTTGTGCCCAATAACATCTGGCTTTGCTTTCACAATCTTTTCTAAACAATCTTTTCTTCCCTGAAAGTCCGGAATCAATACCTCAACTTTTACTCCCTCTTTCTTCACTGCCTTAATACAATTTGCAAAATGTCCTGCACCCAAGTCAGGCAAGTCATCCCTATCTACCGAGGTTAGCACAACGTAATTTAGTCTCATTTTTCGCACCGCTTCTGCAATCTTGTGTGGCTCTTCCTTATCCAGCACTTCCCCCTGTCTAGCACTTTTGACAGCACAGAAAGAACAATGTCTGGTACAGGTATTTCCCATTAACATAAAAGTTGCAGTTCCCGAATCCCAGCACTCTCCTTTGTTCGGGCATTTTGCTTCCTCACAAACAGTATTCAGATTTTTTCCCTTCAATTCGGAGTTCACGAAAGCAGTGTTATCTCCTGCAGGAAGTTTTGAGCGAATCCACTCAGGCTTTCTCACGGCTTCCACCTCAAATTAGGCTCCCGCGCGGCCTTAACGGCGTCAAGTCTTTTCACAGGTGTAGAGTGGGGTGCACCCTTTACAATCTCAGGATTCTTTTCCGCTTCTTCTTTAATCTTAATCATCGCGTTCGCAAATTCATCCAGAGTTTCTTTTGTTTCTGTTTCTGTTGGCTCGATCATTAGGGCTCCATGCACAATAAGCGGGAAGTAAACTGTTGGAGGATGAAATCCATAATCCATCAGGCGCTTTGCAATATCGTTTGTTGTTACGCCGTTCGGCATTTTACTGTCATCCAACACAAACTCGTGCTGACAAACCCTATCAAAAGGCAAATTGTAGTGCTTTTTCAACTTCTCCTTCAAATAATTTGCATTAAGCACAGCAATTTCTGCAACTTCCCTGATTCCCTCGGCACCAATTGCCTTCAAGTAAGTATAAGCCTTAACCATTACTCCAAAGTTTCCATAGAAAGAGCGCAGCTTTCCAATACTGTTCTCATTTTCATAATTAAACACATACTCTTCACCTTTTTTCTCAATAAGAGGGATAGGTAAGAACTCCACTAGCTCTTTAATAACTCCTACCGGCCCAGAGCCTGGTCCTCCTCCGCCGTGCGGTGTGGCAAAGCTCTTGTGCAAATTCAAATGCATTACATCAATTCCAAGTTCCTTTGGCTTACATATTCCAAGCATTGCATTCATGTTTGCTCCGTCCCCATAAACAAGGCCACCTTTTTCATGCACTATTTTACAAACCTCCAGAATGTTTTGGTCAAAAAGCCCAAGCGTATTTGGGTTAGTAATCATTATGCCTGCAACATCTTCCGTCATTTTCTCTTTTAACTCTCCCAAATCAATGTTCCCGTCTTTATCACTTTTGATCTCCACCGCCTCGAACCCACACACTGATACTGAGGCAGGGTTTGTTCCATGTGCACTATCAGGAACTAAAATCTTGCTTCTATTTTCTCTTTTCTTCCTGAAGTATGCCTGTATAATCATTATTCCAGTTAGCTCGCCGTTTGCGCCAGCCGCAGGCTGTAAGCTAAAACGTTCAAAACCACATATCTCACAAAGCATTTTCTCAAGATTGTGCATTAACTCCAGGGCGCCCTGCGCAGTGGAAACCGGTTGCAGTGGATGCAGCAAAGTAAAGCCCTCAAGCTTTGCCATGTCCTCGTTAATTTTTGGATTGTACTTCATCGTGCAGCTGCCCAAAGGATAGAACCCAAAGTCAACCCCAAAGTTTAGTTTACTCAGCGTGCTGTAATGCCTTATGACTTCAACTTCGCTTAAGTTCATTCCCTTTTCAAAAACAAGTTTCATTTTAACTCACCAATCGCTTCTATAAGTTCGTCAATTTCATCTTTGCTGTTCAACTCTGTTGCGGTAACAAGTACTCTTTCCTCATCCAATGCGTACCCAAACACAAAGCCTTTTTTCAAAAGTTTTTCCTGCAATTGTTTTGCACCCTGTGTTTTCACCACAAATTCATTGAAGAAATTCTCTGTTTCCAGTTCAATGTCTGTGCCATTCAACTTTTCAGCCAAATACTTTGCATTTTCATTGTTTTGCTTTGCAATCTCTTTCAAGCCTTTCTCTCCAACAGTTGCAAGGTATACTGTGGCAGCAAGTGCACACAGTGCTTGGTTTGAACAAATGTTACAGCTTGCTTTCTCCCTGCGAATGTGTTGCTCGCGCGCCTGCAATGTAAGCACAAAACCTTCTTTCCCTTCACTATCAACCGTTTTTCCAACAAGTCTTCCCGGAATATGCCTTTTGAATTTATCCTTACACGCAATTACTCCTGCAGCAGGTCCGCCAAATCCCATTGGGTTTCCAAAGCTCTGCACATCCATTGCAACAATGTCTGCTCCATAGTTTCCAGGAGTATCTAAAAATCCAAGTGAAAGAGCTTCTGCAATTGCAACAACCAGTGCTGCTCCCTTTCCCTGTACTTGCTCGGAAATTGCCTTTAACTCTTCAACTTTTCCCAGATAATTTGGGTTTTGCACAATCAGACAAGCAGTATTGTCACCAATTTCTTTTTCAAGCTCTTCAAGTGCAACTTCTTTTAACTCCAGGTTGCTTGAATTCGCATAAGTTTGTAGAACCGCACGATATTCCGGATTAAGTTCTTTTGCGAAAAGAACTTTCTTCCTTTTTGTCGCATGTACCACCATCATCATGGCCTCTGCTGTTGCTGAAGCCCCATCATACATGCTTGCATTTGCAAGATCCATTTCTGTCAGCATACAAATGTAACTTTGCCACTCATAAATTGCTTGCAGCATCCCCTGACTTATTTCGGGTTGGTAGGGTGTGTAAGCAGTATAAAATTCGCTTCTTCCCGTAATTGCAGAAACGGTTGAAGGAATGAAGTGGTTGTAGCAGCCTGCGCCCAAAAAAAGTTTCAATTGTTTTGCGCTCTTGCTTTTTGCAGCAAGTTCCTCAATATGTTTTTTCAATTCAATTTCGCTAAGTCCTTTGCCAATTCCAAGCTCTTCTTTCAAAAACACTTCTTTTGGAATATCCTTGAACAACTCGTTTATTGTGGCTACGCCTGCCTCTTTCAGCATCTCTTCTTTTTCCTTGTCGGAATGTGGGATAAACCTCATTTCACTCCCCTAGTGTTCAAGTCCGGCAACATACTCATTGTATTGCTGCGAGCTCATCAATGAATCAAATTCCGCTGGGTCCTTCGGCTTTATCTTCACAAGCCATGAATCAAAAGGCGCTTGGTTCAATTTCTCGGGACTATTTTCCAGTTCAGAGTTAACCTCTGCAACTTCACCGTTAACAGGGGCAAAAATATCACTCACGCTCTTAACACTCTCAACAACACACATCTGTTTACCTTTCTCAAGCTCCTTGCCCTTTTCAGGAAGCTCTACAAACACAATGTCTGTTAGTGCGTGCTGGGCAAAATCGGTTATTCCAACTACAATCAGTTCTCCTTCTTTCTTTGCCCACTCGTGTCCTTTTGTGTATTTTCTATCTTCTGGATTATCCATTACTATACCTCCTAATAGTTTCTTTTATAGAATGGTTTTTTTACTGTTACTGCTCCAACTGCTTTTCCTCTAACATCAATTCCAATTTTTTGCCCTATTCCTGCAAATTCCTGCTTTACATAGCCCATTCCAATATTCTTTTTGAGTGTTGGTGAGAACGAGCCGCTAGTAACCACGCCGATTTCCTTTTCCTCATGCAAAATCTTGTAGCCTTCTCGTGCAATTCCTCTTTCCACCATCTCAAACGCAACAAGTTTCTCAGCAAGCCCCTTATTCTTTTGCTCAAGCAGCACATTCATTCCAATAAAATTCTCTTTCTCAAAATTAATATTCCATTCATAGCCGGCCTGTAGTGGACTGTGATTTTCAGTTAATTCGTGACCATAAAGTGGCATGCAGCACTCAAGCCTTAGAGTATCGCGTGCTCCAAGACCACAGGGCTGCGCTCCAGCTTCCAGAAGCTTGTTCCAAAGTTTGGGAGCTCTCTCTCCCTCAAAATACAATTCAAATCCATCTTCTCCAGTATAACCACTTCTGCTCACAATACAAGCTACTCCAGTCACACTAAATTCGGCAAAACGATAAAAGCCAATCTTGCTCAGGTCAAAGTCAGTCAGTTCTGCCAAAATATCTTTGGTCTTTGGACCCTGTAAATCAATTTTTGCCAGTGAATCACTCTCATCTCTTACACTGCAGCCAAATTCAGCGGCATGCTTTTTAATCCAACTCAAATCTTTCTTTCGCGTGCCTGCATTAACAACTATCATATACTTCTCATCGCTGAAACGATAAACAGTCAAATCATCTAGGATACCGCCTTGTTCGTTGCACATTATTCCAAGTGACATTTGCCCCGGTTCCATCCGGCTTACATCACGGGTAACAAGAAGCTGCACCAGTTCAAGCGCTTGTTTTCCTTCAACAAAAATCTCACCCATATGCGAAACATCAAAAATGCCAGCCTCACTCCTGACAAGCTCGTGTTCCTTGAGGGGTGTGCTGTAATAGACAGGCATTTCCCATCCTGCAAAATCAACAATTTGCGCACCAAGCTTTTTGTGCTCTTCAAAAAGTGGTGTTTTCTCTCCCATACTCAGATGAAAGATAAAAACAATTTAAAACAAAACCAATGCGGCAATACATTAAGTTTTTATAGTTGAAAAGGCATTTTATTAATGCCATGTTGCCGAAAAGACGCGTTCCAAGAAAAAAGGCGACAAAGCCCGCGTCAAAGAAAAAAACCAAGAAGAAGTTAAAGAAAAAAAAGCTTTCTTCTAAAGAACAAGCCAAAAGAGCTGCTAGAAGAGATGTGGCTTCGGAAGGACTAAGTTATTGTGAGTCAAGCGCTTGGAGTGATATTGCGGCGGTAAGCCGTGGCAAGATTCTGCGCGGAAGAAGACCTGGCCGCTAATTTTATTTAAAATCCTTCCACCCTTGCTCAGCAGCATTATTCTATACAAAAAGAGCGCCAAACCGCCAACGGTCCTGAAAACGATTGGCGCCAAATCCATTTAACTTACTTTTACGTTGTATTCTTCACTGCTTCCTCGATTTTTGCTCGATCAAAGCCCTCTACTATTATTCCATTAATGTCAAGAACTGGCAGGCTCACTTCTTTTGAATCCTCTGTGCGAACTGCTCGCCTTTTCTCCACCATCTCTTTTGCCTTTTCCTTATCAGCCATCACATCAAATTCCTCATACTCCACGCCTAAGCGCTTCAGCAAAGCTTTTGCTGCACGGCACTTTGCACAATTTGGAATGCTGTAAACTATTGCCCCCATTTCTCCACCTCTTGAAGAAGAAAGAATACCGAAAGGAATTTATAAGTTATACAACTCAAATTGAGCATATCCTTGGGGGTGCGTGGGATGAAGAGAAAAAAGCTTGAGCAATTAACTTCGCCAAATGCTGTTAATGCAAAAAAACTAATGCTTCTTGGAAGCGGCGAACTCGGAAAAGAAGTAGTGCTTGAAGCCAAAAGGCTTGGGTTCAATGTTGTTGCCGTTGATCGCTACCAGGGAGCGCCAGGCCAGCAGGTTGCAGATAAATCCTACACCGGACAGATGACTGATGAGGGATTCCTCCGCTCTATTGTTGAAAAAGAAAAACCCGATTTTATAATTCCTGAAATTGAGGCAATAAACCTTGATTTGCTCACCGAGCTTGAGAAAGAGGGCTTTAATGTAATCCCAAACGCAAGGGCAACTCGTGCAACAATGCAAAGAGAAAGAATAAGGGATGTAATTGCAAACGAGGCAGGGGTTAAAACTTCAAAATATGATTACGCAAATTCTCTTGATGAATTAAAAGAAGTGTGTGAAAAAATAGGCTACCCTTGTTGGGTCAAAGCATTAATGTCAAGTTCAGGCCATGGTTCCATGTTTGTAAAGGGACCTGAGGACGTTGAAAAGGCCTGGGGTGAGGCAACTCAGCATGGCCGTGTAAAGGGTGAGAGGATTATTGTTGAGGAGCACGTTGAATTTGATATTGAAATAACTGAGCTTGCAGTAAGGCACTTTGATGAAAACGGAAAGATCGTAACATCCTTCCCAAAGCCTATTGGACACTACCAGATTGATGGAGACTACCACTCAAGCTGGCAGATGGCTGAGGTAAGCGAAAAGGCAGAGAAAGCAATCTATGAGGCAACCGGCAAAATTACTGACGCTCTTGGTGGCCTAGGTCTCTTTGGCTGCGAGCTCTTTGTAAAGGGCGATGATGTTTATGCAAACGAATGCTCTCCTCGTCCACATGACACAGGAATGGTTACTTTTGTTACACACCAGCTTGGATTTAGTCAGGCAGGATTGCATGTTCGAGCGATTACTGGTCTCCCGGTTCCTGCGATTGAAGAAGGGGACATTAGAAAAATTCCTTCTCTCACTCCCGGAGCGAGCCACGTAATACTTTCTCCAAGTGAAGGATTTGACCCAATGCTTGGAAATGTTTACAATGCAACAAACCAGCTTGGTGTTTCACTGCTTTTCTTTGGAAAGCCGGAAGCCCATGTTGGAAGAAGAATGGGAGTCGTTCTTGCAACCGCTGATACTGTAGAGGACGCAAAGAAAAAAGCCGAGCAGGTTGCGCACAAGATTGAAATGCAAACCAGGCAAGCGGCTGAATGGAAAAAGCAACAGGAAACCAGAAAACACTTGCTGCAAAAATAGTATCATATTTAAGGTGAGCCAATGGAAAAGATCGTTTTAGGAGTGCTAGCCAGCACCAATGCAACAGACCTTCAGGCGGTAATTGATGCCATTCAAGCAAAAAAACTGCCAGCCGAGATTGCTTGCCTTATTTCAAACAAGGAAAAAGCTTTTGCTCTTAAGCGCGCTGAAAAACATGGTATTGAATCAATTTTTCTTGACCCAAATGATTTTTCTTCCACTGAAGAATATGATTCCAAGCTTGTTCAACTTCTAACCGAACACAAAGTAGACCTGGTTCTTCTCATTGGCTATAACAAAGTTCTAAGCAAACCTTTTGTGGAAGCATTTCAGGAAAAGGCAATGAATATTCATCCATCCCTTCTCCCTGCTTTCAAGGGTTGGTATAAAAGCGTTTACGAAGATGTTTTTGATTATGGCTGCAAAGTAACTGGCTGCACTCTCTTCTTTATTTCAGATGAGCCGGATGCCGGGCCAATAATTGCCCAAAAGGCGGTTGATATAGCGGAAAATGAAACATTTGATTCAATCAAAGAAAAAGTGCAGAAAGCAGAACAGGAAATAATTATTAAAGCGGTAAAATTGTTTTGCGAAGACAAATTGAAGGTTGAGGGAAACAAGGTTAGGGTGTTGGAATGAGTGAGAAGAAAAAAAGAGCATTGATTTCTGTTTCAGACAAAAAGGGTTTGAAAGAACTTGTAAAGGCACTTGACAAACATGGTTTTGAGATTATTTCCACTGGCGGAACAGCAAAGGCAATTGAGAAAGTCGGGGTGAAAGTTACTCCAGTTGAAAAGGTAACAAACTTCAAAGAAATGCTTGATGGGCGCGTAAAAACATTGCACCCAAAACTCCACGCAGGAATACTTGCTCTGCGTGACAGCAAAAAGCACATGCAGCAATTAAAAGAAACAAATATTATGCTAATTGATCTTGTTGTTGTAAATCTTTATCCTTTCAGAAGAACTGTTTCAAAGAAAGCACCTTTAGATGAGATAATTGAGAACATTGATATTGGCGGGCCAACTTTGATTAGGGCTGCTGCAAAAAACTTCCATGACGTAGCAGTTGTTGTGAAACCAACTCAATACCAACTACTTATTGATGAGCTTGATAAAAACAATGGCGTGATCTCATTGAAGACAAGGCAGCTTCTTGCAGCCAAGGCTTTTGAACACACAGCATACTATGACACTACAATAAACGATTTTTTGCACCGCAAATTTAATCCCGATGAATTTTTCCCTGATGACTTCAGCGTGAATTACAGGAAGGTAATGGACTTGCGTTATGGTGAGAACCCGGACCAGAAAGCAGCGCTCTACAAGGAGAGTTTCATTTATGCTCCAAGCATTGCCCGTGCAAAAGTTTTGAATGGAAAACAGCTTTCTTTCAATAACATTATTGACGCAAACGATGCGATCGGGGTTGTGCAAGAGTTCGAGCAGCCGGCAGCATGTCTGATAAAACACAACAATGCCTGTGGTGCTGCTGTTGCAGCAGGAATCAGCGAGGCGTTCCAAAAGGGGCATGAATGTGATCCAAAGAGTGCCTATGGTTCAATCATTGCTTTGAACAGGGAATGTGATGTAGAAACAGCTAAGAAAATCATAGGGTTCTTCAACGAGGTTGTTATCGCGCCTTCATATGATGAGGCTGCCTTGAAAATTTTAAGCAAAAAGCAGAATTTGCGCGTGCTACAGCTTAAAGCGTTGGACCAGCACATTATCCCTCAAGGGCTTGATTATAAAAAAATTGAAGGCGGTCTGCTTGCGCAGAGTGTTGATATTATTTCTGATGAGGAAGCAGACCTCACTGTTGTTTCAAAGAAAAAGCCTACTGAAGAACAAGTAAAGGATATGCTGTTTGCCTGGCGCATCGTAAAACATGTTAAGAGCAATGCGATTGTTCTTGCAAAGAACAGGGCAACAGTTGGAATTGGCGCAGGACAAATGTCAAGGGTTGACGCAGTAGAGATTGCAGTGAGAAAAGCAGGGGGCAGAGAGAAAGGAGCTGTTCTTGCCTCAGATGGATTTTTCCCATTCCGCGATAATATTGACATTGCTGCTGAGAAGGGTATTACCGCAATAATCGAGCCGGGTGGAAGTATGCACGACCAGAAAATAATTGATGCGGCAAACGAGAAGGGAATAGTTCTCGTCTTTACTGGAGTTAGGCACTTCAAACACTAGGTGAAAAAAGATGGGTTTTCTCAACATTTTTGGAAAATCTGACGAACAAAAAGCAAAAGAAGAACGGGAAAGAATCGCAAAAAAACTTTCACATGGAAAGGAAACACCTGCCATTCAAAACCAATCTAACGAACCTTTGGAAGCTGGCGGCGTATTTGGTGTGAAGGGTAGCTATTCAATTATAGGTGTCGGACTTGTTTCTGTTGGAATAGTTGAAAGCGGAGTGCTAAGACCAAATCAAACAGCCGTTGTAAATGGTAAGATCGCGGTAATCAAATCAATTGAAGCCAACCGCCAGCAGATTCCTGTTGCAAAAGTAGGTCAAAATGTTGGAATAAGCCTGAAAGGTATGTCAAAGGATGATGTGCAAAATGGACTGCAAATTCACTTCAGATAAATTGAGTACCTTTTAAAACTTTTAATTACCCAAATATTACCGTTGCCGACGTGACAGAGTGGCCGAATGTGCCTGCCTTGAGAGCAGGTGTCTCGCAAGGGACCGCAGGTTCGAATCCTGTCGTCGGCGTCCCTTCTTTTCTTTCTAAAAAAGGGGCTAATATTTGCGGAGGTGGCGGAGTGGTTAAACGCGCAAGCTTGGAAAGCTTGTTCCTTCACGGGAACGCGAGTTCGAATCTCGTCCTCCGCGTAGTTACTCCCACCATCCACTCTTACATATTTGCGCTTCAATAACTGTACACTTTGGGCGTAGTCTTTTTTTGATAAAACTTATTTACAAAACCAGTTTTTCAACAGCAATTTCCATCTGGATTTTCTCGGTATTGGTTTCAGTTGTAGTTTTTATGTTTTTACCGTTCTAATACTCGCCGCACGTTCCAGAATTTCTCAAGCTCGTTTTCTAACTGCTGCGTGTTCCTCACAATCTTTGTGAATGGTTTCAAATAGGCTGGCAGATTATCAAAGTAGAACCGCCCGAGGAAAAAGTCTCGCTCATACCTCTTGTCTGCGAGCACAATTGCTTTTGCACTATTTAAATCCCTTGTTATTCTTCCCGTGAGCTGTACTGCCGTATCGATTGCCTTCATGTTAAGTATTTTCCCGGCATGCTCTCGCCCATACTTTTTCTCCAGATATTTTTTCCGCTGCTTGAAATAAAAGTCCGAGTAGTCCGGGAGTGGCAGGCCCACAACCAAACAGTTTGCAACTTCGCTTGCCTTGTTTGTGCTTCTCGCATGCTTTGTTCTAATATTCAAAACATAGCTTTTTTCCGGCGAAAGATTTTCAGAATCTCCTACATTTTCCAGAGCCGGGACTCTCTCAGCCATTTGATCTGCTTCAAACTGGTTGCAGCAGCTAACGAGGAGCGAGGGGTTTAGATTAAGCATTGCGTTTACTTTCTGCACATACTTTGGAGTGTTCTGGGTTCTCTTCTTAAAAGTGGTGTCAAGCTCGGTATCAATTAAAACAAGAAGGCTTTGGTGAGGCATGCTCTCGATTTTGAATAAAGAAGTTTCAGCTGCATCCAACCCAAACTCTTCTATGAAAAGGCTTTCATCTCCAATTGTTGCCGAGAACAGAACCGAACTGTGAAATTGTTTAAGGGTTTCTTTTGGAGAAAGGCCGTTACTCAGAATAATGCTATTGATTTCAAATGGCTTCACCATTATCGCGTTTCTCTCAGACGCAATAAACGTGAGGTAAACAACAGAATCCTTTATTGTCTCCAAGTGTTTTAGGAAATCATGTGGCTTTGCTCCTGCTCTAGTTCCCTCGTTTGCTCCCTCAATCGTGTTCACAATCTCTTCCAACCGATCTACTATACCCTCAAACTCTATTGTGCCGCGCAAACCTGCTGCCTTTGACCTGCTCTTAAAGCCCTTAACATAGTAATCAATTATTTTCTGCGGGGCAATCGGAGTCTCTGTCTTGAATACTTTCAAAATTTCCTCGGTGTAATCAGCAAATTCATTCAAGAATTCCGCATCAATATCGTTTAATTCGCGCTCAATTTCCTCTCCGTTCTCTTCGAGTGCAGCATACTCGTCAAGAATCCTATTTGCCTGCGTAATCAATCTTTGCATTCCAACAAGGCTTAGCTGAACGTGAAAGTGGTCATACAGCCTTGTTACAAGAAGGTCTGCCTCATCCACCAACAACACGAATTCCTTTGGGTCAATAATTTGTTTAAGTATGTGAAAAATTCCTGTGAAGCACCAAAAGTAATCAAGAATTACTACATCTGCATCGCGTACAAGTTCCTTCATTATCTCATATGGGCAAAGCTCGTTTTCCTTGCAGAGTTCTTGAACCCGCTGGAAGAACTCCGGCTCCTTTGAAAAATCTTGGTTCTCAAAGTAATTACCGGGATTTTCACAAACAGTTTTATTCACAATTTGAATTATTTTCTTCGCGGTTTTTGATGGTTCTCTTGAACCGTTTAAAAAACTCTTATTGTAGAATTCGCAGTCCTTCTTGAAGCGCTTAGAACTGTTGCATAGCTCGTGGCTGAATTTTTCAGGCGGAAACTTACAGCACATCAATTGCTTTCCGCGCAAATCCGCAATTTTTAATTTCTTACCTTTCTCTCCGTTTATTCTGAGTGCTTCTCCAACTCCCGCATTTCTCGCAATGTGACTCGGGGAAAGCAATAGAACCTTTTTCCCTGCTTCAAAAACAGGGGCAAGCGTGGAAATGGTTTTCCCAAATCCGCAGTATGCTTCAATCAAACCAATTTTTTCCTCTGAAACAGTCTCAAACACAAAGTCCATGACCCCAAGCTGCATGGGTTTGAATTCAGGATATGGAAAAAATTCCTCAAATCTTTCGGCCATAAATAAAGAGAAAATCAGAATCCTTTAAAAGCCAAGTAGAGAGTGCATTTCCAGTATTCAAAAATCATTGGATCTAATCCACAAGCTTAAACACATTATCATTCTTGCGGGTTCTATCAATAACTTTGAGGCCGATCATTTTTCCGCGCACAACTTTTTCCAGTGGCTTGTGCTTTATCTGGATTGAATCAACTTCCTGCTCAAAGAAAGTGTTTTTTCCCTCAATGAGTATTCTGTCGCCAATTGCAATGCTCAAAGACAGTTTGACCTCTGCAACCATAGCCTTTGCATAGAATTTTTTGACTACTCCAAGAAGCTTGCGTTTCTGCGTTTGACTGCTTCCCTCTTTCTCAGTCAAATCCTTTTGCCCAGGCTTTGAAAAGAAAAAGCCCTTTGAAAAACCGCGGTTGTAAACCTTTGCAAGCTCTTTGTTCCAGGCTAAAACCTTTTTCCTGGAAAAGCTTTTGTCAAAAACAGAGTCAATCGCCTGCCTATAGCATTTGGTTACAACTGCAACGTAGTGCGCGGGCTTTGTCCTACCCTCTATCTTCATTGAATCCAGTCCTGCTTTAATCAGCTTGCCCATGAACTCAATTGTCTTAAGGTCCTTTGGCGAAATTATTGTGTCGCCTTTCAAAAATATTTCTTTCTCTAGGTAATCTGGCTTATTTCCGTCCAGGAAAAAGGATCTTCTGCATGGCTGCAAACACTTTCCCCTGTTCGCGCTTGTTCCAAACAGCTCATGGCTAAGAAAGCAGCGCCCTGAAACAGAAATGCACATTGCGCCGTGCACAAAACACTCGATGCCGATTCCTTTAATTTCCTTCTTGATTTTTGCAATTTGTTTGAGGTTTAGTTCTCGTGCAAGCACAACCCTCTTGAAACCAATCTTTTTGAATTCTTTTAGGGCCGAAGCATTTGCCACGCTCGCCTGCGTGCTAAGGAATGGAGTGAGCTTGTGTTTCTTCGCAAGTCCGAGCACGGCCAAATCTGACAGAATTACTGCGTCCACATTTGCCTGCTTTGCCTTCTTTAGAATGCTTTCAACTTTCTTTAGTTCTTTGTCAAAAACAATTGTGTTTAATGCTAAGTATCCTTTAACCTTGTTCTCGTGCAAAAACTTCAGCAACTTCTTTAGTTCCACGGATTTGAAGTTGGTTCCAAAGTCACGCATGTTAAATCCTTTTACGCCAAAGTAAACTGCGTTTGCCCCATTTTTTACGGCAGCAATTGCACATGTAAAGCTTCCAACACCAACAAGCAGCTCAGGCTTTTTATTTCCCTTTTTCATAGTATAACTTTGCCTTGGATAGTATTAAAAAATTCGCCCTGCGCCCACATTGTATAGGACCAACCGAGCCTGGCGAGTGAAATCTTTTTTAAAGTTGTTGTATCTCAATTTTAGTTGGTAATATGAAGAAAATAATCTTTGTTTTAATTGCTTTAATGCTATTGCTGGCAGGTTGCACTCAGGCACCTGCAGATACTAATATTGATGATACAGATAATACAGATAATACTGGTGGAGTGGATGTGACTGTGGAAGTTGTGGAAGTAGGAGATAACATAAAAGTTGAATATAGAGGATCTTTTGAGGACGGAGAAGTATTTGATTCAAGCGAGCGATTTGGAAAACCACTTGAGTTTGTGGCGGGAATCGGCAGAATGATTAAAGGATTTGATGACGCGGTCATTGGGATGAAACTAAACGATGAAAAAACTATTACAATTACAGCTGAAAATGCTTATGGGGTATCAGATCCTAAGAGAGTAGTTGAGATTCCACGTGAAAGCATTAATATTGATTGGAATACTCTTGAAGCAGGAACCCCAATTTCAAGCACTGTTGCTGGAAACGGTGTTGTTCTGGAGAAAAAAGAGGACTCTGTTTTAGTTGATTTTAATCACCCTTTGGCCGGAAAAACACTTGTATTTTGGATAAAGGTTGTTGAATTGAACAAATCCCAGTGAATAAAAAATGGCTTCGGTTAGAAAGACTGGCGGAACTGTCGAATTTGTCAATACCGGCGAGCATGAAAGCTCACTTTCTTCTCCTGATGAAACAAAACTAGACAATGCTTATGAGCGCGCCGCTCAGAGAAAGGCTAAGGAAAAACTAATTAAGACAATCCTAATCGTTGCGGCGGCAGTTATTGTGGTCGCTTTTGTTGCCCTGCAGTTCATTTAAAAATCTTGTTTCCAACCAATTATTATGCAACCTTTTAGTTATGCGGGAGTCCGATAGTGGCCAATTCGGCTAGGTTGAGGGCCTAGTGGCTTAGTGCCTACGGGAGTTCGAATCTTCCCTCCCGCATAGGGAAATTCGGTTAGTGCTATCGCAATCAGTCCGATCAAAAAAAGCTTTCTAATTTTGCTTTCACTCTGTATCTGTTAGCATTTTTTTTTGCTGGAATTGGTTTTATTTTACGTTGATTGGTTTTTTTGTTTGTGCTTGTTTTACAAGGTAATTTGTTAGTAGTGTTGTGGCTATTTCTGCCAGCGCTAGCATTA
>NZBU01000009.1 GCA_002688035.1 Candidatus Iainarchaeum sp.
AAAAGCCTGTGAAGCGTAAGGCTAAGAAGCGTAAGGCTAAGAAAAAGCCTGTGAAGCGTAAGGCTAAGAAGCGTAAGGCTAAGAAAAAGCCTGTGAAGCGTAAGGCTAAGAAGCGTAAGGCTAAGAAAAAGCCAGCGAAGAGAAGGAAGAAGGCAAAAAAGAAGAAGTGATAATTTCGCTTCTTTAGTGTGCGATGTATTGTGTGCATGGTTTTTTGTATTCTTTCTTTTTTCTATTTTTTTTATTCCTGATTACTTATTAAATCATTTCAGTCTATTTTCTATAATATGTCTGAGGAGAAATTTCTATCTGACGTCATCAAAGACTTCTATGCTAACCATCAGGTTGAAGTGCCTAATGTGGACCAGCGCGAGTTCGGCATAGGCTTTTTTGGTAAAAAAATTGCGAAGAGGCATTTATCATTTTCTTCCCAAATAGAGCTAACCTCTTTTCTCAAAAACCGGGTTCCATTTTATATTTCATACAGTGTAGCTTGCTATGAAAAACCTGCAAGCACACCAATGGATGCCAAAGGATTTTTGGGGGCGGACATTGTTTATGAATTTGATGCAGATGATTTGAAAACTGATTGCAAACAAGATCATGACAGTTGGATTTGCACAGAGTGCGGCGCAAAGGGTAAGGGTTCGGTTGAGAAGTGTTCAAAATGCGGCAGCTCGGTACAAGTTGAGCAGTGGTTCTGTTTCGTCTGCCTCAACGAAACTAAAAAGCAAGTTTTTAGGTTGTTAGAGTTTATTGAGAATGATCTTTCATTGCATGAAGGAATATCAATAAACTTTTCTGGAAATGCTGGTTATCACATTCATTTGCGAAACGACAGCATAAAATCTTTGAATGCAGAAGCAAGAATAGAATTGCTTGATTATTTAACAACAAAAGATTTTGATTTGCAAAGGCACGGCTTTGTTGAAAGCAACAAAATGTTTTTGTGTCCAATGCCTAACGAGACCCATGGCTGGAACAAAAGATTACTCACTTCACTGGTTGATTTGATTGAAAAAGATAATGTTGAGAAAATCGCAGCCTTTGGCGGGGTCAGGAATGCAACTGTGCGTGATTTGCTTTCTAACAAAGAACTTGTTCTAAAAAATATCAAGGAAAAAGGAATCCTGTTCTCTATTCCAGGTAGAAAAAACAAACAGTTCTGGGAATCGTTGCTCCAGCACTTGCTGGAGGAGAGCGCACTTGACATCGACAGGCAGACAAGCGCAGATATTCGAAAAATAATTAGGGTCCCAGAAACAATTCATGGTGGAAGTGGCCTGCTCGCCAAGAATATTCCACTTGAGCAACTAAAGGAGTTCAATCCCCTTGACGAAACAGTGGTGTTCCCTGATACCAGTGTAAAGGTTTTTATTAGTTCATCACCCAAATTCTATCTAAAGGGCAACTGGTTTGGCCCTTTTACTCAGGAGGAAGCCGAACTTCCATTGTATGCGGCTTTCTATTTGATTGCAAGGAAAAGCGCTAGTCTGGTGGGGTAAAATGGAGCTAAGTTATGATGAATTAAGACGCATTTACAGACTTGAGAAGAACACCTCAAAGCTTGTTGACGTTGACGAGGACTTCTATGAAGCGCTTTTAGTGTTTATTGAAGAGCAAAAGAACGAGTATTTGGCCGGGTTGAAAAATTTTTCATCTGCAAAAGTTAGAAACTTTACCAACTTAAAAAAAATGGTTGGTGAAATATTTTCGCTTAGAGAAAAAAAGCTTCTGAGCCGTGCTCTTGTGGCAAGCAGGAATGGCGAGGAAGATTCAGGGAAAATAGCGACCCAGGAGAAAAAAACTTTTAAAGAATTGTTGATAGTATTGAATAAACATAGGTCATTTTTGGACTCGGCGTTTGAGTCCGAAAGTAAGAAGGATAAAAATGAAAAGCGTTCATTAGTTATTTTGAAGGATGTGCCGGCTTTTGTTGGGCCGGACATGATTGAATATGGCCCTTTTTCAGTGGATGAAAGTGTTTCCCTGCCAACTAAGGTGGCGGAACTTCTCTTATCAAGAAAACTGGCAGAGGAGCAAAAGTAGGTGGTAAAAAATGGAGAACAATAAATTGAATGTCCCAAAACCAAAAAGCACTTTCCTAAAGGTTAAGTGTGCCGGTTGTGGCAATGAACAAACAATTTTTAGTAATGCAAATAAGGATGTCAAATGCCTTGCTTGCAACAACATTCTTGCTGAAAGCCGCGGGGGAAAAATAAAACTAAAGGCCAAAGTCGTGAAGGAGCTTTGATGATACAATGAGTGAAGAAAGTGATTTTCCCGAAGTAGGGGAGATAGTAGTTGTGAGGATAACAAAAGTTCTGGATTACGGAGCTTTCGCCGTGCTGCTAGAATATGAGGATATAAAGGGCTTTGTACATATCAGTCAGGTTGCCAGCGGTTGGATTAAAAACATCCGTAACTTTGTGAAAGAAGGAGAGGTACGCGCGGCCAAGGTGCAGAATGTTGATCTCACCAAAAACCAGATTGACCTAAATTTTACAAGGGTTTCAGCAGCAGCTCAGCGTGCTAAGATTAATGAGTTCAAGCAAATGAAGCGTGAGCGAAAACTGATTGAGGCGCTAGCCAAAAGTCAGAAAAAATCTTTTGACGAGGCATGGGATGAAGTGGCAGAACCGCTGATCAAAAAGTATGGCTCTCTGGTCAAGGCTTTCCGTAAAATTGCCTTGCAGGAAAAAGAAGCAGCAACCGATGTTGGTCCAAAGTGGATAAATCCGCTAATAGAAATGATTGATAAGAGCGTCACTGTTCCTGTCAAAACCATTAAGGGAATACTCAAGATCAGTGTGCCAACATCAAATGGGATAGAAACAATCAAGGAGGCTCTAACCAAAGGATTTTCTCCATCTAAGGAGGCCGATGTTGAAATCTTTTATTTGGGCAGCGGAAAATATTTGATTAAAGCCAACAGTCATGATTTTAAAGTTCTCGAGCGAGAAATGGGTATAATATCTGACAATATTATAAAATTCATTGAGTCGCATGGCGGCAAAGCAAGTTTTGAGAGGGAAGAGTAAATGGCAACGAAAATAGTTTTCTTGAAAAAGAAAAAACTCAGCAAACCAATTATGTTAACGGGTTTGCCCGGAATAGGTTTGGTTGGCAAGATCTGTGTAGACTACTTTATGACCCAGTTCAAAACTGAGAAACTGGCAATGATTTTCTCAGACAGCTTCCCCCCAAGTGTGCACACTAAAGAGGGCATAATTAGTCTGATTCATGACGAGCTTCACTCATTCAATTTTGAAGGCAGGGATTTCTTATTTTTGGCCGGGCCAGTACAACCATCACTTGATTTTCGTGTTGGTTCAGCCGCAGAGCACTATGAGTTTGCGTCAAAAATCGTTGAGATTGCAGAACAGCTTGGCGTAAAGCAAATTTTTACTCTCGCAGGAATAAATATCGGCGAGAAACGCATGGAAAAAGAGCCAAAAGTCATTGCTGCGGCAACAAGCAACGAGTTATTGAAGGAACTCTCTGTTCTTGGCGCAAAAGCAGATAAAAAAGAGGGTCTTATTTCTGGAGCGGCAGGACTTATTTTAGGGCTTGCAAAACCACTTGGAATAGAGGGCGCGTGCCTTATGGGTGAAACAAACTCAACTCTCGTTTATGGGGATCATGGGGCCGCAAAAAAACTTATTGAATTGCTTGTCAAAAAATTCGGGTTCAAAGTTGACATGAAGTCAATTGAGAAAGAAAGTAAGAAGATAGAAGATGCTTTCAAAAAACTTGCCGAACAGTTCGACCAGGCTGAAGAAGAAGAATCAGTGCAGGGTCCAAGTTATGTCCGTTAATTCTTTTTACTGGCTTCTTTTAATTTTTCCAACACAGTCTCAGGCATTTCAACCGCGTTAATTGTTTCTCGATCCCCCCCGTGGAAATCGCTTCCACCTGCTTCAAGCAAACCCAAATCGTTTGCCGTTTTTTGGTAGAATTTTATTAGTTCAAGGTTCTCTTTCTCGCCAATTTTCAGTTCAGGGACTATCATATAATAGGGGTAATATGTTTCAATTCCTTGCCCCCCCTGCTTTTTGAAAAATTTTATTAAATCCAGAGACTTTTCTTTCGGAAAAACTCCGGGATGCGCGAGAAAACTTAGGCCGCCTGCCTCTTTTACAATTGATATTGCCTGTTTTATGCTGGACTTGTTTTCTCTATCCACATGTGCTGGCTTGCCAACTCTCAAGAGCTTTACAAAAACGTCTCTTATTGAAGAAAATTTTTCGGGATATTTCTTCACAAGTAACCGGGCAATATGTGGCCTTCCAATAGATCCTTTTGCAAAAGCTTTTAACTCATCAAAGCTTATATCAAAACCAAAGTCTTGTAGCTTCGCAACAATCTTCTTCTTTTGTTCAAACCTATCTTGCTTTGCATTCTGTGTAAATTTTATTAGTGCTTCATTACTTGGATCAACAAATAATCCAACTACTTCCACTTCCTTGAAACCAGCTTCTTCCCCATCACAATTTATTTCTATTCCGGGAATTATTTCAATGTCTTTACCTCTGGCTCGTGCAATCGCAGGTCCAATACCACTTATTGAATCATGATCTGTTATTGCTATAGCACTGAGACCTTTTTTCAATGATAAGGCAACAACCTCTTTTGGAGAAAGTTTGCCATCAGATGCACTTGTGTGCATATGCAAATCGATCATTGTTCCACATCCGATAAGATTCCAATTAATTTTTTTGAAAGCTGTTCAAACCGTTCTTTGGATAAGACAACTTTTGTAACAGGCTTCATCTTTACAAATTTCTCCTTGGTCTTAGGATCTTCAAATGCTTCTTTTCTGCCAAAAGAACTGTCAACAGTGTAGGGCTGGCCAATATTACCCTTGAACGGGAACACCTTTATGTGCAAATGCTCTTTCTTCTCCCCCCAGTTAGTGCACTTGCCATAAGTGGCCATTGATGTGCCCAATTCTTTTGATTCAACGATTGGCTTGAACTCAGGGTTTTCCTCCGCCATTATTTGCGCCATTGCCATACTTACTTTTGAAAAAAGTACTCCATAGTTTTTGGCAAGTTCAGGGTATTTGGCGAGCTGCGCAAAATGAGTTAAGTGTGCAAAAGACATTAGCTGTATTGAAAAGTCTTTCTCAGGATTACTGCCTGTTTTTGGAGAGATTGTTGCAAACCATCCGTCCTCAAGACCCTTACCAATCCTGGATATTATGACTGCGCCATACTCTGTTTTTTCTCCGACTTCAATGGATGATTCTCTGCATAAATTGCAGTCTTCTTTTTGCGCAATGTTCTCCTCTATAAGTTCTTTGATGGTCATTCAAATCACTTTTATGAACTCTTCTTCTCGCCTATCTGTTATATAAGAATCAAAGTAGCCTGTAACAATCCGATGGTATGGCTTTCCATCTTTTGGCTCAACTTTTTCGAGAATTCCGCGGGCCTGGATTTTTTCATCGGTATAAGCAAGCAAGGTGTAATCCCTTGAATAGAAAACAACTTTCTCGACATCAATATCCTGATCAGAATCAATAAGCTTTGACTCGCCTATAGTGTAACAACCAGGTCTTACAACTGAACTATGATGGTCAGTTACAGTTCCTTCAACAGTTGCCATTCCGATGGACGAGTATTTTTCTTGCCCCCATTTAAACCAGACTTCTTCCTCTTTCTCGGCCGCAAAAATAACGAAAAGCAAATTGTCAAAGTAGCCCTCTGATTTCTTCCTGCTTATCATGTGGTTCAGGAAAGTGTTCTTCTCAAAAATGTTGTATCTGTTCCTTTTTTTGTAGAACTCCAGCCACTCCTTCTCATCCTTCCATCTCAAGGAAGGGTGCTCTGCCCTCTCCATATATTCCATTAGCTTCCAGAAATTTTCTTTTCCATAAACCACAAGGTTTATGTCAGACATGTTGTAGATATAGTGGCCCATTAGAGTAGAGTAAGTTATCCCAAAATCTTTCAGCCTTAGGCCACTTTCAAGCAGAAAGTTCACGAACTTGTAGACAACCGCGAGATGCTCATCAAGAGCGTCCTCAGGCATTGACATTAATTCCGCAAGACCTTCTCTTGGGAAATAAACTCTCTCAATATGTTCTTTTGGAGCCCAAAAGAAAAGCCTGTCTTTGTCATGCACTTCGCTTTGATAAATATACTGGGGATATGCCTTCTTGAATTTTTCAAGGTAATTTGCCAAACCATTTTTCTCGGCCCAAAGGTTAAGCCTGTTCATTTTTTTCCCGGAAAGAAACCTGCACTGCAGTGCCTCACACTCAATTTTGTTAGTCGGAATATACTTTGGCTTTATGAGAATGCCCTTGTCAGGATGTTCATTGCCATAAACCTGGCAGTGAAGCCCGTCTTTTGTAGTTATTATTGATGACTCGTAGAAATGCATTCTAAATCTCAGCCTTTATGAATTCTTTCTCCCGCCTCTCATTGAGATAAGCGTCAAAGTAACCTACAACAATCCTGTAGTATTGTGGACCATTCTTTGGCTTGACAAGCTCGAGTAAACCGCATGCTTTAATCTCCTCACCTTTCAGTGCCTGCTGAACAAATGGAATTGAATAGGTTACAATCCTCTTTATCGGAATGGCCTCATCGATGTTTGGAGTTTCATGATCTCCTTCCACAAGCACTGCATCTTTAACTTCATAATATCCCGGTCTAACATGGCTGTTGTAGTGGTCTATTACCTCGGCATTTATTGTTGCGAGTCCAACCGGCTCATACTCGGCTTCACCCCACTTGAACCAAGTTTCATCTTTCTCTTCAACAGTAAAGAGTGTGAACACAGTTCCGCCAAATAATCCCTCATACTTTTTCCTAACCATATGCTTTACATATTCTTCCTCTGTAAAGTGCGATGACTCAGAAGTTTTATGATCTTTGTAGTACTCGGCCCACTCTTCATCGCTTTTCCACTTCAGCAAATGGTGCTTCGCGGTTTTCAGGAACTCCAAGACCTTCCAACCATTGTCCTTGCCATAAATAAGCAAATCCATATCCGATTTCCCCATTGTATAGTTTCCCAAAAGCGTTGAGTGAGTTATTCCAATGTCCTCAACCTTAATTCCGCTCTGAACCAAAAAGTCCACAAGTTCTCTTACCAGTGTCAAATACTCATCCAAATCCTTTTTTGGAACAGAGAGCAGTTCCTGCAAACCCTTTCTACAGTCATGCACAGTCTTTATCTTGTCAATTGGGACAACATAGAACCAGTTCTTGTGTAAATCACTGTCATAAACATAGTCTGGAAATTTTTCCCTGAATTGTTTGACATAGCCTTTTAGCTTGTCTTTTGCAGCAAACTGATTGAATCTAACAAAACACTTTTCAAACAAAAATCTGTATTTCAAGCCCTCTCCGGAAATAGTCTCTTTTGGAATATACTTTGGCTTAACTATCACAAAGCCCTCTGGATGTTCGTTTGCGTAGGATTTGCATTGGAAGCCATCAACAGTGTCTATCAACGTTGATTCATAAAAATGTGCCATTATTCCACCTTAGCATGCCAATTAGAACAGTTGGGGGTCATAACTTTTTTAAACTGCGTTTCTCCACCTTTGTACTATAAGTCCTTTAAAAGCTACACACCCCCTATTGGTACACCCTAGCGGGGTGATTAATGTGATACAATCAAAAGGTGCAACAATATGGTTTTCAGGTTTGCATGGCTCCGGCAAAACAACTATTGCCAACGCTCTTGCTGAGAAGCTGCGTGGCCTTGGAGTCAAACTAATAGTGCTTGACGGCGATGTCCTAAGAAAAGGTGTTTCAGCAGATTTAGGTTACACCAAAGAAGATAGGAACAAGCACATTACGCGTGTTGCTCATATTTGTGAAATAATATCCAAAAACCAAGTTTTGAACATTGCGTGCGTTGCCTCTCCCACGGAAAAAATACGGGAGTATGCCAAAAGCGTTATTCCAGAGTTTCTCGAAGTTTATGTCAATTGTCCTATCAAAGTTTGCGAGCAGCGTGATGTAAAGGGCCACTACAAAAAAGCAAGGGCCAAAGAACAGGGTTTCGAGGATTTCCTTGGAGTAAGCATTCCTTATGAGGCTCCAAATAATTCTGATCTTATTCTTGACACAGACAAGGAATCAGAACAAGAATCAGTTGAAAAACTATTCAACAAACTTGTTGAGAAAAAACTAATTTTTGAATCCTAAACAAGCGATTTTCCTTCAACTGCAGTCGGAACTTCACAATCCAAAAGTCTAATTATTGTAGGCATCAAGTCAATCAAATTAATTTCGCTACGCTTTCCTGCTTCCAGCCCTGCGTTGTGCAGCAAAAACATTCCCTTATGATAGTGGTTTGCCGAGTTCCTTCCCTTGTCAGCGTTGTGCGAAAACAATTCATTAAAACCGATCATTTGGTTAGCACCCCATTTCAAGTCATCAAAGTAGATGATTAAGTCCGGTTGGCTGGCAACATACTTTCCTTTGTAAACTTCTTCGCGTTTGAAAACCTTTGTATTCATCTTTTTGCCTTGCTCGTCGCGAATTGTCAACAACTTTTCCTTTATTTCATCCCTAAACTTTTCATAATCTTCTTTTTTCACAATTCCCTGTGGCTCGCGTCCCTTGAGGTTGACAAATATTCTGGCAATATAGTTTCCAGTGCAAAAAACTTTGGTATTGTTCCAGTCAACCTTGGTTTCATTGAACAGAGTTGGTTCACTTGGGTATTCTTGCATTTTCATATAACCTTCTTTGATGAAGAACTCGTTGACATTTACAAAGCCATGCATTTCCCTTGCCCCATGATCAGACATGATCAACAAAACATCCTCTTCTCCAAGTAAACTTGCAACTTCCCCTATCTTTTCATCAATAAACTTGTAGTATGAAAGTATTGCGTCTTTGAATTCTGTGTCTGCTTTGTGATCGGGGTGTGTTTCATCCATGTCCGCCCAAAACGCGTGATGTATTCTATCCGTTCCAGTTGTAACAAAAATAAAGAATTCCCAATCCTTGTTTTCAATGAAGTGCTTTGCAACCTTGAAGCGCTTTTCCTCCATCCCCTTCAACTCCTTTAACACAACATTTTTCGGCTTTTTCTTAAAGCCCTTCACATCAATCACATAGCCATTCGCAATCTCGTTTATTTCCTGCTTGATCTCTTTTGGATAACAGTATTCCTTATCAGCGTTTGGCGTCAAAAAACTGCTAACCATTATACCATTCACATCATAGGGTGGGAAGGTAACAGGAACATTCATGACAATGCATTTCTTTCCCTGCTCAGCCAAAATATCCCAGAGTCTCTCTTTCTCTATTATTGTGCTGTTTGCCACAAAAAAATCCGTGTAAGCAAAATCTTTTCTGGAAGTAAAGCCTTGTATTGCGCTGTGCCCCGGCGTTTTTCCTTTTGCAAAAGAAATCCACGCCGTACAACTTAAAGGAGGAATACTGCTGTTTGAAATTCCCCAGGAACTATTTTTCATTAGCTTGGACAAGTTTGGCAGTTCTGCCTTAAACTTTTCAAAGCACAGTTTTGGGTCAAAAGCATCTAATCCAAGAACAAAAATTCGTTTGGCCATCTTTGCCAACCTCAATCAACATACTGTAGGTCTCTAAGCGTTTCAAGAACGTCCTGTTCGTCTTCCTCGGTAAAATCCTGTTTCTCCTCTTTTTTCTTTTCCTTTTTCTTCCCAAGCAGCTTAGATAAAAAAGATTTCACAGTATTAGCCTCCAGTTGAATTATTTCAGGTCATAAAAGTTTTAAAACACAGTTATCCGATAATTGTACCAATCAAAACTCCCTCAGAGTTTTTTGGCCATTGCTAGCTTGCTGTTCTCTTATCTGTTTGTCTATTTCATTCACCTTTTTCTCAAACTCTTCCTGCGAATCGCAGATAACCGGTTTTCCGTAATTGCCTCCTCCGCCAGGCAGATAGTGCACCCAGCCCTTGCGGAAAGCATTCACCTTTTTGGCCACAGTAGGATCGACTTTTTCAAGCTCTTCAATAGGCGCGTCGATCAGCGCGTTTATTTCTGTTCCAAACCTGTCAACAAACTCGCGCCACATTCCTTGCACGCGCTTTGTGTTAATGCCTTCAACCTTTAGCGCAATCTGAATGATTTCTGCTAAAGGCACACTGTACAAATATTCTGGTCTGAACTCAGGATGCTTACTTTCACCATCAGAGAGCATTTCAATCCTGTCGCGCACACCCCGCTTTATTGAACCCCTACATTGTGTGCAACGCCAATTCAGTTTCTCCGCATCCTCAAGTGAGTAGTTTGCATAGCATGCATTGCACGCGGTCAAATGATACTTTCCCTCTCTTGGATCGAGACCAACATTAAGCTTTATTTTCTTCTCATCCTTTTTCTCAAGTGCGTTCTTAAGTTCCTTAAAGCCAGGCTCTTTCATTTCAATGCGAGTAAACTCCCGCCCAATTCTGTATGGCCAAGGACTGTGTGAATCAGAGCAAGTGATAAACTGGTAGTCCCTGTTTCCAGGAATCATGTCCGCAAAATCTGTGTCAGCACTCAAACCAAGTTCCATAAATTTAATTTCTTTACCCATTGCACCGTAAACCTCTTTCACAGAATCAAAGTGTGCGTAAACAGAAAAGTAGGGGGTAAAAGCGTGGGCCGGTCCCATGATGCCTCCAACATTGCTCACCTTTTCCGCGATTTCCTCTGCGCTCAGTCTTATAACTGGTCTGCCACAACCCCATGAGTCAAAAATAGCGCTCCCATCCATACTCTGTTTGAGAGTTTCTGCGCTCCCAAAATCAGGGAGAAAAATAAGGTGGTGAATGCGCTTGTTGCACTGCACCTCAACCTGCGGAATAAAGTTCATTAACTCCTTTTTATCGGCAAAAATCCCGTTGGAAACTTCGATAATATTTTCCTTCAAATGCTTGAACCAAGTTCCTTGCAGCATGTCCGCCATGCCGCAAACATGTAGACCCTTAAGCTTACTCTGCTCAGCAATAATTGGGATAAGCATGTTCTTGCTTACCCCTGTGCTATAAGGCCCGTGGAAATGCAAATCACAATTAAATTCTCCCATTTTCAATTTTCCCTTTCAATGTTATATCTTTTAATTATTGTATAAATCAATATATATCATATGCCTCCCCGGAAAAAGAAGACAGAGAAGCATGTTGGAAAAAAGACTCAGCGGAAAAAGGCTACTGGTCAAAGTGCTAAGGGTAAGGCAAAGCGTGCGCAGGCAACCAAAAGAAAATTGTTGAGTCGATTGAATTCCCGCAAGTTCCGTAGTACTCATGAGCATACTCGCGGTGTTGTTGATTGGGCTGAGAGGCTTACAAGAGAACTAAAAAAAACCCGCTCAAAGCTTTCAGTTCGAATGGTATCTGATGCAGCATGGCTCCACGATATTGGGAAGCTCGAGGTTAATCCTACTCACTTAAACTCCAAAAAGAGACTCTCGACAAGAGAGAAGCAACACTTGCAGGAGCAACATGTTTTGAAGGTACGTGCTCTTCTAGGAGAAGTGTTTCCTACTGAACTAAAGGAAGGTGTTCTTTCACATCACGAGCGTTATGATGGTCGAGGATATCCCCTAGGGCTGGCTGGTGCAGACATTCCTTTTATTGGGCGCTTACTAAAAGTTGCAGATGAATTCCAAACAAAGATTGAGCAAAGGATATTCCAAAAAAAGATTAGGGATATTCCAGAGGCCTGGAACGAAATGATTAGAGGGAAAGAAAACTCTTTTGACCCATATATAGTTAATGCGCTTGGCCGCATTTTGAGGAGACGAAGGTGGATTTAATTCACGAAGCAAGTTTCTACAAAAAACTGAATCAAGGAATAGTTCAGTGTAACCTCTGCCACCGTGGCTGTGTAATAAAAGAGGGAGCGCAAGGAAAGTGCGGTGTGCGCAAGAATGTTGGAGGTAAACTATACTCCCTCGTTTATGGGAAGACACTTACAACTTCTATTGATCCGATCGAAAAGAAACCGTTGTTTCACTTTAAACCAGGGACACGGTGTTTGGGTGTAAGCACTTTTGGCTGCAACTTTTTCTGCATGCACTGCCAGAACTGGGATATTTCACAGCAGCGCACCGAGGAAGTAATTGAGAAGGCCCCAATAACTACCCCAAAAGAACTGGTTCAAAAAACTCTTGACACTGGAGTGGAGGGTATAGCCTACACTTATACTGAGCCAACCATCTTTGCAGAGTATGCATTGGACACAATGAAGGAGGCGCGCAAAAAAGGGCTCTACAATGTATGGGTTTCCAACGGCTACATGACAAAAGAGTGTATTGATGAAATTGTCCCTTATCTTGATGCAATAAATATTGACTTAAAAGGAGACGCAAGGTTCTATGAAGAGGTTTGTGGCAAAGCAAAAATAGATTTTGTAAAGGAAAACATAAAGTACTTGCATAAAAAAGGAATCCACTTGGAAGTAACAAACCTAGTTGTCCCCGATTACAATGATACCAACCAGGATTTCAAAGAAACGGCTGAGTTCATTGCCTCAATAGATCCTCTAATTCCCTTGCACTTCACGCGCTTTTATCCTCAGTACAAGATGCAAGATCGACAACCAACAGAGTTAGCAAAGCTACATCTCGCGCACAAGACAGCTATTAAAGCGGGTCTAAAATATGTTTATGTTGGAAATATTGTGGGGGAAGAATCAACTCTTTGTCCAAAGTGCAATGCAATACTTGTAAAGCGCGTTGGCTTTGCAGCAGCGCCAGAAGCCCTTAAGAAGAATGGAAAATGTGCCAAGTGTGGCTTTAAAACAGGAATAATAACTTGAAACTATATTACTGCGAAAAACATTAGCATTAGCAGTACGCCAACTCCTGCCAACCCAAATATCAGGCTTACTGCAAGGGTTGGGATAAGGAGTGTTCCTTCTACTCCAACAAGAACAACTAGCAGAATCCACCCTATAAATCCAAGTATGCTGTTTACCACAAGCTTCTTTAGAACATAGAATATTACTACTGCCGCGGCGATTAGAATTATACCCAGTACAAGGACACTTGGGTTGCTTGCAAGTGAACTTACAGCTTCCCCGCCAATGCTTGCAGTGCTTTCCCCAAGCGAATTAAGTGCATTTGCAGGCAGTTGCAGCAACATATTAAATTAAAACATGCGCCAACACGCTTTTAAATTCTTTCAAGGAAAATTTATTAGTATGAGCCGATTTAGTGAAGAGCAAAAAAGAATTGCCCTTTTGTTACTGCATGAGCCAAAGACGGCGGAGGAACTCAACAAGCAGTTGAGCATCCCCTACAACAAGCTTATGGAGGAGCTCAAGGCAATGCTTAAACTCGATGTTATTGGTAAGGAAGGGTATCCCACAAAATACAGGCTTAAGGAAAATATTGCCAAAGAGGTCCAAAGGCGCAAGAAAATAGCCAAGGATGATATGAATGAGATCAGATTAAAGGCTTTTGTAGAAATGCACGCAATAGAGGAGGATTTGCTCAAAAAGCAGATGAATAACCTAAAAGAGGCTCTTGAGAAGGACAAAGTATTTACTGTTTATTCGGTTGAGGAAGCAGATACTCTGAAAGAAGGCGAGTACTATTCATCATATTTGGACATTAATTTTTCGGTAAAAGATTTCTCAGCACTGATTAAATTCATGTTCTTTTATGGGCCAAGCTCTATAGAAGTACTAAAACCGGCAAGAGTAGAGTTCTCTGCCCAGAATTTGCAGGAAGGATTAATTGACTTGGCAGATATGGTGCAGAAATATTCCAGGTATATTGCCAAAATACTGGATAAAACCGAACTTGAGAAGTTCCATCAACAATTGTACCAATAGTTCGTCAATTGTTGAAAGGCAATATTGCAAAAGCATTAAATCTGCCCCTGTTGCGGAAGCAGAGCCTTTATAGGGGCTTTCGCAACCGAAAGGTATTTAAATATCCTGTTTCTATAACGATACGGGTCTAGCTAATGTGTGTCTTCGTGTTATTCAATTACACAAAGGCATAGCTACGGCTGGACTTGTTTTTCATGTAAAAAAAAATGTGAGGTGAAACAGTACATGAAAGGTTTGACTATAAAGAAACTCGCTGCGGTTGCAGTTGGCGGAGCCCTAATTGGTTCGGCCTTGGCACCAGTGGTTTCAGCAGCTGTAACAACTAACATTGATACACTGCAGGAATCAGATGTTGTCAACGCAACAGGTGAGCCAGTAGTCAATGTTGTTGCAGGATCAATGGGAGCGGCAGCTTCTGACCTAGTATGGGCCGGAAACATTGCAGCTAAGGTTGCACAGTTAGCTACCGTTGATAAAACTGTTGCCATATCAGGCGGCGGAGATGACTCAACAGCAGATCCTACTGACTTAACAATTGACGTAACCGTTGGCGGAGACGTAACGTACAGTACAGAAACTGCACAAACATATCAGGGAAACTTGTATCCACTAAAATCAGACGGTGGTGCAAAAGCTACAGCAACAGCAATTGATCCTGTAATAAAGAATCTTGCTAATGCACAGCTGTCATTCCTGACGAACGAAACGACAAACTACCGATATAATGGTACAACTTATAGTATCGTTGTAAAGGAGTACATTGGTTTACAGGCAGACGCACAGATGGATTTAACAGATCCTGATGTTGAAGATCTTGTTGTCTATATGGCTAACGAGAAAGATTTCAACTACTGGATTGACCTGGGAGACGGTATCCCAGCTTACAACACACTATCTGCAGCAGCTGCTTTCGCAGACGGCGACAATGACAATATTGTAATCCCATTTTTGGGTGAGTCATTCACAGTACAGTCAGTTGACAACAACTCTAACACGTTGAAACTGATTAAAGAGTCCGACAAAGCAACCTACTACGAGGGCCAAGAAGTAACAGGCTTAGAGGGTAGAGGAGCTTATGACGGCGAAGAAATGTCAGTCAAAGTTGACGCAGTTACACAAGCCGGTGCAGCAGCCATAACTTACAATGTAAGATACTTGCTGCTTGACGCCGAAGGTAACGAAATTGACAGACAGACACTCGGAACAGGTGTTTACTTGAACGAGAACTTCGTTGACAGCGAGGGTGAATATGCCCTTGACACAGTTGTCTACATCACCGATGCAGGTGTTGAATCAACAACATCTAAAGGATATGTGACAGCTACAGTCGGAAAAAGTGTTGTTGATATCAAGGATAACAAATCTTATCCATACGATAGTACCGACACAGAGACAAGCGACGACTACTGGAAAGCTGCTTTGACTTTTGGTACCGACGCAAATCCAGCCACAGCTACATTGCAGAAAGTAGTAATATATAATGCAGTGCAGAACTGGGATGAAGACAACCCATTGTACGCTTCAAGCGGTACTTTGACTGAAGCCGGAGAAGGCGCTACAGGCGAAGCATTCTTCTTGGAAGGAAACAATGAAAGTGACTTGGGTTATGGATTTGTAAAGTTCAAATTCGATGGCTTCAAGATGGACCAGGACACTACCACGTTCAAACTTGGTAGAGGCGCTTGTGCAACAGGTGAAGGACAAGATGCAGGATGTGTCATTTACACCGACAACCAGGGAGTAGAGCGAGAAGTACCATTTTACTACGAGCTTTCACTGACAACAGGGCCAACTGAGGAAGGAACTTTCGAGTTGGATGACCAGACTTTCTTCTATAAATGTGAGAGAGCTGATCAGAATATGAACTTTGCTGTTGGAGACTTCCTTAATGGTGTCAGAGTTGACATGAACGCACTAAACAGTGAAGGAAACGTAATGACAGACTATGGTATGGCTGACATCAACAGTGTAGGAAAATTAAGTAATATTGACTTAAACGGTGTTACTTATGCCGTCTACGGGACTAACAATGTCCTACAAGGTGTACAGCTCGGAGCAGATGGTAACTGTTCGTTCGCAAACGAGAGTTTCGATAACTTTAGTAACGGCAGTACTACCATGATCCTGAAGTCTGCTGGGCAGACACCAAAGTACTTCACTATGTTCTACGACGACGACAACCAAAGTCTTGACAAGGCATGGGGTTACCCAACCTTGGAAGTGACCAACGACTCACTCAGTGACACATACAAATACGTAATGTACGTAACCGACGAGTCAGCATACAAGAAGGTATATCTACTACTGCACAATAGCACGAACTTCACTAATGAGTTCACAGGCGTTGATGTTGGGTTCCACGGAACAGACGCAACATGTTCTGGTATTGGACAAAGTGTAACTCCATATTACACCCACCCCTCTTGTACAGTAGAGGATGGTATAAAAGACCAGAACTTCTATCAGCCAGATTTGACTGAACTTGGTTTCGACTCAACAGACGACACACACGCTGTAGCAAACTTCGGTTTTGATACTAACAAGACCGGTGCAGATGCTAACGCATTCATTGACACAGCATTCGGTGAGTTGATCGACGGTTGGCCAAGCAGTACAAAAGGCGGATACGAGTACCAAGTTGACTTCAACAGGCTGACTAAGTGGGGTCTTACAACAAAGGACACCACCTACAAGGCACAGAAGACTTGGTTGGACTACGGTACAAAGGTAGAAGTTATCAGTACAGACACTATGGGCGCTTACGCCAAAATTGCTGTACCTGAGAACCAGATCTACCTAAAGTATGCGTTACTCGGAGAGACTACAACACAAGTTGCTGAGGGAGGAACCGCATTCACTGGATTAGCAGAAGGCGAATCTGGAGAAGAAGGATCTACCAAGGTAACAGTTGACGCTGTAAACTACACAGCAGGCGCATGTGCAGCCGGTGGCGGCGCAGTCGCAGACCCAAGCATCTTCCCTGACATTGTCAAGGTAGGGCAACTGGTGTACCTCGACACACCAAAACCAGCAGGCTCCAATGTAATTGTTGGTGGCTGGACGGTTAACAAGTTGGTGACAGCTTCTACTTCACTAGGTGAAGGCGAAGGCACACTAAGCGAGGCACTAACAACCAGTGGCGACCGCGTTGTACAGTTGTTAGCCAACGGCGATATTGTCGTCGCAGGTTACACAGCTAACGACACTAAGCTCGCAGCGCAAGACTTAATCGATGCACTTGATGCATTGGTTGGTTAAGTGTAGTAAAACTCGGTTGGTCGAAAGACCAACCCCTTTTCTCTTTTTTTTAAATCTTTTCTTGTGGTAAAATTAAAAATAAGTTATGTAGAAGTTAATCCTTCCTAATTATTTGAATGCCTTTTTATTTGTTTTGTATTACCTCTAAGATATGAGTCCACAATCAAAGAAACCCGTTATTTACATTGGTTTGCTTGTTTTAATCGCAGTTTTTGCTTTCATAGTCTTTAATGGGATGGAACAAAACAACAATTCCATGCTTGTTGAAGGTATCTTGTTTAATGCTGAGGGAGTAGTCCCACAGGACATTATTCCTAGGTTGGCTGCAGAAGAAAATTTTGTTGTAAGCACTGTCATTTATGAAAAAGTAAATCCTGTAAACCCTTTGATGTTTAATGGGTCAAACTTGTTCATCGTTATTCTTACGGGGAACCAAAAAAAGGTTACCCAACTAATTAGGGTTGTTGATGAAGGTGGAAATCTTCTTTACTGTGGAACAAATTTTGGTGATGAAAGAACTGAGGAACAGATTACTGTGGAACAATGCATGACAATGCTTAATGATTCTGAGAGCGTAGTCATTCGAATAGAATTCCCAAAGCCAGGCGCAACAAACTCTGTTGTCAATTTCTCTGATAAAAGAATTGTTGTAGAAGCTAAGAATGCCGATGTAATAAATAATGTCAGTTTCACTGTGCTGGAAACAATGTTTAGTAATGCAGAGGAAGTGCTCTACAAGAGCAATGTTATAGCAGGACAGCTTAGCTGATTCAAATGCAAAAATATCTCAAAAACGCACTAATATTTCTCATAATAATATTTGCTCTTTTGGCAGTAATGGCTAGCCTTACCAATGCGACAGAAGCTCTTAACACAACAGATCCTTTATTTCTCAGCATTGCCGTGCTCTTTTTCATTTCTTCCGTTGTCGTGTGGTTAATTTCATGGGCTTTCCTGATTAAAAAACGCTCAAAAGTGCCCCTACGAGGCAGCCTCTTTTTGGGTTTTTCGGCGGTATACGCCGCTTTAACCCCGATTCAGCTTGGAGCAGATCTTCTTAGAGCATTATCACTGAAAAAATATTTTGGCGTGCCTTATAAGGACTCTATTGCAGCATCAATGGTTGTAAAGGGCGCAAAGTTCTCGCTGATAGCAATCTTCTCAAGCTTTGTAATAGTAATGTTCTTGCTCTCAGCCAAAACAGATTTCTTCCTACTAACCGGTCTTCTATCAGGATTTATTGTAGTACTGTTGGCAACAGCTCTTTTCTTGCTGCCTCTCAACAAAAATTTTGGCTTATCCATAGCAGGCATATTCCAAAAAATATCAAGGTTTGTGCCACTAGCCTCTAAGGCCGAGAAGTTCTTTGTTGATTACAGTGACTATCTGTCCTTGGTTGGGAACAAAAACTTTTTAGTTGTAGCATTTCTCTCAGGTCTTTCTCTCCTCCTGGAATTCCTTGCACTTCTGTTTTGCTTTTATGCGCTTTCACTCAATCTTCCTTTCATTTCAATTGCACTGCTCTTTATTCTAATTGCGATTTTGGAAAGGACACCTTTCCTGCCGCGCGGAATTGGTATTGTGGAGGGCGTAGGCTTTGCTTACCTGTCTCTTCCCGCTCTTGCCACTCAGCCAATTTCCATTGCGAAAATTGGAGCCCTGTTAATAATATTTGACTTTGTTAGGCTTGTGGTTCCATCACTACTGAGCATGCTGGTCTACATTGTGTTTGCTTCAAAGCAAAAATCAGATTACTCCAAACAGCTTTGACCAGAACAAGCAGTTCAGTGCGACAATAGTCCAGATTATTACTACGATTTGCCACTCCTTCATTGGTCCAAAGATCTTGAGAATTAACTTTGCAAAATCAAGTTTGCTTCCATTCCCAGTCTTCGGAATGGAGAGTTTTCCATCAGGTCTTATTGCATAGGGCATGCTTTTACTCTGGCTCACATCCTTTGGATTAGTCAAAAGTTTTAATCCAAAGAAGTCAAACGCATGCGGCAAGAAGAATAGTGTCCCCAGAATAATCATGTCAACTCTCTGGTTCATCACAAGCAAAGCTGCTATTGCCGCTCCAATAAAAAGTGTCCCGCTATCTCCCGGAAATACTTTGGCAGGATACCGGTTCCAAAACAGCAGGCCAAGAATCATTCCATTTAATGCGAGTGAGAGTAGAACAAGGTTTGGGTCAAGGCTTGTTGAAACAATAAGAGTGACAAATATTGAGATAATAAATCCTGAGCCAACCTCCCACCCATTCAAACCAGCGAAAGTATTTTCAAGCGAGGCAAGTCCTGCTATAAATAATGCAATAACTATTGCCCAGAGCGGATTGTGAAAATGTACCGCGCCAAATATAAGTGAAATAAATGCTATTGGTACCGCCCTAAACAGCCAGGGAGTTGTCTTCATCATAAACTTGTGTTTTGTATCATCCATCAGTCCGACAAAAGCGAATCCGCTAACCGTAAGCGCGAAAATAAAGTAGAACAGGTTGAATTGGTTAAAGTAGAGAAGTATTATTGCAAGTGAAGCAAACCATAATGGCACGAGCAGCGCAATTCCCGCAGCTTCCGGCAGAATCCTCTGATCCTGTTTATTAATATCTTTGCCGATAATGCCATTCTTCAAATTTATTTTGCGGGAAACATGAACAGACAAAATCGAGAGTAGGAAAATTGTAGCAAAAAATATTACCTGCATCATTCTTCCACCTTCATTATCTCCCTTAGAACTGTTGTTGCATAACTTCCTTTCTCGAGCTCAAAAGATATTTTTGCCATCTTCTTTCCTTCGGAAAACTCATCATCCCCGATTTCCAACAATTCTAGTTTCTGCGGTTTCAGGACAATGGACTTCCTTGCTCCCTTTGATGAGAGCTCTGGAAATTCTTTTACCCTGAAGTTCTCTAGGGATATCTTTTCTCGCTCCAAAACCATGGCCTCTATCTCTCCCGGTTCTCTTTTGGCAAACTTGCTTTCAAAGCCTAGAAGTGGAGCAGTTGGTTCTCCGTTCAATAATATATCACCCTTCACTTTTTTTAAACCCCATTTTTTCTTTATTCTTTCCTCTATTATCTCATTGAACAAGTAGCTCTGGTATGCGTGCGAGAACAAATAACAAAGTGCTTTTGGCAATTGTCTGAACGCACCCACAAAATCACTCGGGTATTTGCAGAGATGATGTATTAATGCCCTCTCATACCTGTACTTGCTTGGAAATGCTTTGCTTGCCTCACTAAAGTCCCGTGTTTCAAACAGTTTTAATCTTGCGTTCCTAATGTCCTCATCTTCCTTAGGGCAAGTTGCAGTCAAGTATAGCATCACAGCTTTTTCCGGGTTTCCAGTGATGAACTCTTTTCCAACAAGGTGAGTTACTTTTCTTATGCCTCCAAAGCGCTGTTCGCCAAAAAAGTTTGCTATACCTGTTTTCTCAATTTCCGCAAAACACTTTTCCAAGTTGGTTTTCAATTCTTTTTCTTCTGTTTCAAGGTCACGAATAACAATTGTAAAACGGTTTCTTGACAAAGAGCCTATTTCAATCTTATCTTTGCTCCACTTTGGATTCCTAAGATCAATGCCCCTTGAGTTAAATCTGGCTAATCGTTCCAAGTCCGGTTGATATATAGAGATGCGCTGGCAAGTTACTCCTCTCTTGTCTTTCAGTCCGGCGTAACCAACGCGCTTCTTGCTGCACTGCAAAAAACGTGTAATAATTCTTATACAATAATTTACATCCTTGTTGATCTTTTCCATGTCAAGATGGATAAAATCCAATTCTTTTTTATTTTCAGGAATATCCAAAGTACTCTCTTCATATGCCCAGTCGTAATCTCCCAAAAACTTTTTCACTTCACAGACTTTTTCATCAGGAGTTATTTCTTCTACTACAAAATCAGTGTAACGGCGTTTTATTTGTCCACCAATGCCCTGGCACTTAGTTGAATAAATTTCTTCGACCATGTTGCCAGCTCTTACCTATAGCGTAGTACTGCTCCAATTCCGCCAAAACCACGGTGGAACTGTTCGCCTTCTCCTGTATCAGTACTGATAATTTTTGTTTCCGCCCCTGTATCCTGGGCTTTCTCAATCATCCAATCGCTATAATCTACTTCTTCCAACAGTTCCGCGCCAGACTTACAGGATTTACACTTGTAATTGTTGAAGTCAAACTTGCCAGGATCCTTTACCACAATTTCCTCTGCTGTATCGCAGTTATTGCAAATAAATTTGTAAACCATCCACTCGATCTCCTCGCTCAAAAGTAACACTTGCACTTTACCCATCTCAAGTGCTTCCTCTACTTCCTGTTGACCATAAGCTGCTAGTCCACCTGGTTTCACAACTTCCCCCATAAAATTGTTTACAGTGGTTCGTTCCTTGGTTATCTCCGCGTCCTTGAGAATCTCATCACTTTTGTTCACGGCTTCCCTTATTCCACTTTCATCGGTGTAGGAAGTATCAATTGTTCCAAGAATCTTGTTCTTTAACCTGTGATCAACCAAGTCCTGGTTTAGAAAATAATTTTTTGTAATACCTGGTCCGGCAATAAGCAAGCCCTTAAGTTTGTCATCATAGTGCAAGAACATTTCGTTCATCTTCTGCGCAATTCTTCGATAAAAGTCTCTTACCGCGTCCTCGTGCAGTCTTTCAAATCTTTGGGCTGATTGCCCTCCAGCCCTGTGCTTGCCAGAAACACCTGAAGTAAAATGTCCGAGGATCTCATACTTCTTCCCAATTAAAATTGCGATCGTTGCTTCTTTCTTGTCAATTGTCAAAATTCCGAAAATGTCTGTTGGAGCCACCATTTCTTCTAAGGGAGCTAAGTGGAACTCGCTGTCACACCAGTAAAGTTTTGTCTTAAGTTCTTTCGGCGGTTTTAAAGTGAAAAGCCTTATGTCGCTCTTCCCCTCCTGCTGGGAAGTATTTCCAGAGAATACAACAAGCCCCTTCGGCGGCAGCTTGAAATTAATTCTTTTCAAAAAATTGTCCAATCTGCGAAGCGCACCCTGCACATTCTTTCTAGTCTGGGGACTCTTTATATTGCTGCTCTGGCTTGTCTCCTCAGTAATCTGTCCCATTACGCTGCTTCTGTCAACATTTGGGGGTAAGTAAAGAGAAATGAGTTCAGTTCCCCTGCCCTTATATTGCTTGAGTTTCTTCAGCTTTTTCTTGAACAAGACTACTTCGGTTGCGTCAACGTGCTCTAAATGACTTTCTTTCATCTTAATCAACCCTATGCTTTAAATAAAACATTACCTTACATTATTTAATTCATATTCTTGGTGTTATAATGTTTGATATGTTTGATATGTTCAACGAGGAGAAAAAGGACGAGCAGTCCGAAGAGGTTAGCTCCCCAGTTCCTACTGCCACATATTCTCCAACAGGGAACTTTTTCAGCATCAGCATTGGCGGTTCAGTGCTAATTTCCGAAAAACCAGATGTTGCAAAGATTGCAAAATTCTCCGAGTCAATAAACAATTTGGCCAGGGAAGGCTATAAATTCGCTTTGGTAGTGGGTGGGGGGAAAGCATGTCGTAATTATCAGGCTGCTGCAAAAGCACTTGGAGCCAACAACTCTTTTTTGGATGAGATTGGAATCAAGGTGACAAGAGTAAATGCTTCTCTTCTTACACAAACAATTGACTCTGCCTATCCCACAGTTTTGACTAATGTTTCTCGCGTCCCAGAAATCGTGGAGGGTGGAAAAATCCCAATTCTCGGAGGACTGCTTCCAGGAATAACAACTGATGCCGTTGCAACTCTTGTTGCGGAAAAAATGAATGGCACCTTTATAAATCTCAGCAATGTTGATGGCGTTTACAGTGCTGATCCAAAGCGCTCCAAAACAGCAAAATTCTATCCAGAACTCAGTTATGAAAGACTGATAAGTATTATTCAGGTGGCTGAAACAAAGCCCGGGCAAAACGTTGTGCTGGACTTGCCGGCTTCACTTATCCTCAAGCGAAGCAAGATCAAGGGAATTTTCCTAAACGGGGATGACTTGACAAACTTCGAGTCGGCTGTGCGTGGCGGAGAATTCCATGGAACCCTGGTAACTGAAGAAATATCCGAGGCCGAAGCCACGACAACAGGAAAAAGAATTCCCCGGAAAAAAGTAGAGATTTATGAGGGTGAAGAGGAAGATGAGGAACCTCCAAACGAGCACAACATTAATTTCTAAGTAGGTTTAGGAGAACTTGTCAACATTGTAATCGTCAATTTTCTTTTCTCCAAATACTATGAGAAGTTCGCTGGGCGAAACTACTGGATGTTTGAAGCTGCTTGCATCATCGAACGCAATTCTAGGGCAGGCAGTTGAAACAAGTGCGTCAAGTTTCATTCCAAGTAAGTAATCAGATTTAATCAAATTTCCTGCAAGCAGGAAAGCCTTCTTTCCCTTAGCCTCAATCTTCTTCTTCAACTCAATTGCCAGGCCTTTTCTTGACTGGCCCTTTTTAGTGCTTACAAGTATTCCAAACCGCTCAGCTTGTTGTGCCAGCGCGATTGCAGCAAACCTCTTTCGCAAAAACAAGTCCCGTTCTCCCTTGATCTCGCGCACCTCTCCACCCAAAGGATTGGCAGTAAAGACTGGTTTGTTGCAGCAAAAAGATATTCCAAGCGGGTGAAATAATCCGTCCCCCAAAAAAACAATGCTGTCAACAGCGGCCTCAATACTCTTCACACTTGAATAATTGCAACCCAATATCTGGCCTTTCTCTGTTCCTTTCCCTTGACCCACAAAAACCTTTAGGCCCTTTTTCTCAAGCAGCTTTTTGAACTCCTCCAAAAAACCTAAATATTGAACTGTAGTGCATACCCCAATACTGGTTCCTTTCTCAAGATTTTTTGAAATCTTTTCAGCAAGAATTGCAAGGCTTCCTTTCTTCAACTCATATTTCAATGGAATGTAAACTGTTTCAACTTCTGTTTTCTTTAGAAATGGGCTGTGCCCAAAATGCAGGAGAAGTTCAGCCCCAAGTCTTTTGGCTTCACCATCAGCAAGATCGCATGCCCCATAGCACGGGTCAATTAAAAGAAATACTCTAGCATTTGCCTTGGTTTCAATTGCTTCCACAATATCCAGGGCGTGCTGCTTCAATCCCTCCGGAATCTGCACTGCAACAATTTTCGCCTTTTTGTTCAAAACGGCTTTCACTACTTTATCAAGATCGAGCTTTAGCATGGGAAAATTGGGTGGAAAAGGAATTAAATAGCTTTATTCTTGGCTGTTTCGCTTCTCTAGGATAAGGTTCTTTTCTTCTATTAGAACGGTTTGCTTTATTTTGCCAACAGCATCAATGTTTGCGCTCACACTATCAATCCCAAATCTCACAAGGTTCTTTACCATCTCCGGGTTTGAGGCTGCCTGTCCGCAAATGCTTGTTTTTACTCCAGCCTTCCTGCATTTTCGGATAACATGACGTATGCTGCGTAGTATTGCAGGATGAAGTTCTGTGAAAAGTTTTTGAATTCTCTCGTTGTTTCTGTCCAAGCCAAGCGTTAATTGCGTAAGATCGTTTGTGCCAAAACTCACAAAGTCTATTCCCTCGTTTATCAGCTCGTCTATTGCCCACACTGCACCCGGAGTTTCAACCATTACCCCAAATTCAAAGTCTTTGCTTTCCGGATCAAGTCCTGCTTCCTTTGCAATCTCCTTCGCCTTTCTAAATTCCTTAGGGCTCTGTACAAAAGCCAGCATTACTCCAACATTAGTTAGGCCTTCATCTCTCAGTTCCTTAACGGCCTTGAACTGTGCTTTCAACTGCTCAGGCTCATCCAAATCTCTTCTTATGCCATGCCATCCAAGCATTGGATTGTCTTCCTCAGGTTCTTTATCTCCGCCTTCAAGTTGCCTAAACTCATCTGTCCTAGCATCAAAAGTCCTATACCAAACAGGTTTGCCCTTAAACTTCTCGGCAACAGTTCTAATCCCTTGTTTCACTGCATCCTTTAACTCTTCTTCTTCTCCTTGCCTAATAAACTCCGCAGGGTGCTTTCCGGTTGAAGTAATCATATGCTCCGCTCGCAGTAAACCTACTCCCGCAGCATTTGTAGCTGCAGCCTTCTCCGCTGCATCAGGCAGTGCAACATTAACTTTTACTTTTACCGCGATCTTTTCCAACAATTCTTCTAAAGCATCTTTCTCTTCCCCAATTTTTTCCTCAGGCATTTCCTCTGCTTCAACTTGCCCAAAGTTCTCAACTATTTCTTCTGCTTTCTCTCTTGCCTTCTCAACAAGTTCTGAGCGCGCCTCTCCAATCCTTTCAATAAGTTCCTCTTTACGTTCCTCTTCTTCTTTATTCTCCTCTTCAACCCATTCAACACCGATTTCTTTCTCAGCTTCCGGCTTCTTTTCCTCTGAGAGCTCTTCTTCCAAAACCTTTTCCATCCTATCAAGATCGCTTTCCACTATAATCTCTGCTTCTTCAACTTTCGGCAGCTCTATTTCCACTTTACCCTTGTAAACAACTCCGTCATAACCGTTCACTGTAACAATTTCGTTGTCCTCAAGTGTCTTTGTTCCAGTACTTGTTCCAACTACACAGGGCACACCAAGTTCTCTGCTTACTATGGCTGCGTGGCATGTCGAGCCTCCTTCATCAGTAATAATTGCAGCAGCCTTTTTCATGGTTGGAACCCAGTCAGGACTTGTCATTGCCGTAACAATAATGTCTCCTTTCTCAACCTTTGTTATTTGGTCTATAGAAGGAATAACCTTTACTTTTCCAACTCCGAGGCCGGGGGATGCAGGAAGTCCCTTCAAAATAATTTTGTCCTCAAACTTTTTGGCCTGGTCTTCGCGAATCTTCTTTGCCCCCTCCTTTTCCTTGAGTCCAAGGGTTGTAATCGCGCGGCTCTGCACAATATAAATTTCCTTGTTACCCACTGCCCACTCAATGTCCTGTGGAGACTTGTAGTGCCGCTCAATCTGTTTTCCAATCTTGGCTATGTCAATTATCTGTTTGTCTGTAAGCTTCTGTTTCTTTCCCATTGTCGCGGAAAGCTTTTCGCGGATATTCTCCTTGCCTTTTCTCACAATCTTGAATTCCTGCTGTGCAACTCTCTTGTCCAATAGTTTTGTGCTGCCCTTATCTATAAAGTAAGTATCAGGTGTAACTGCTCCGCTCACAACAGTCTCACCCAAACCAAATGCCGCCTCTATAACTATTTGGCTTTCATCCCCTGTTGGAGAAGCAGTGAACATTACTCCTGCAACAGCACTGTCAACCATCTTCTGCACTACGGCTGAGATTCCAACCGTTTCTGTTGAAAAACCCTGTTTTTTCCTGTAGTAAACTGCGCGAGCAGTAAAAAGTGAAGCCCAACAGTTTTGCACGGCCGTTACAACATTCCCCTGCCCCTTCACATTCAAATAGGTTTCCTGTTGACCTGCAAAACTTGCTTCCGGCAAATCCTCTGCGGTAGCACTGCTTCTAATAGCTACATAGCATTCCTCACTGCTCGTTAGCCAAGCAAGCTTTTTCTCTCCAAGCTGTTGGTAGGCGCGCTTTATCTCAATGGCCAAATCATCACTCATCAGAGTGTTCCTGATGATCTCACGAACCTCTGCGCTAACCTTGTTTAATTGTTCAGTGTTCTCAACATCAATAGCATCAATCATTGGTATTATTTTCTTGCCAAGTCCGCTTTCTTCCAAATAGTTAAAATAGGCCTGCGCTGTAACACAGAAACCTGGCGGAATGGGAAAATTGGCTGCAGTCATCTCTCCAAGGTTGGCTCCTTTTCCCCCAACTCTTGGAATATCCTTTTTACGGATATTTCTAAACCACAGAATATTATCTTCAAACATTTCGTAAAGAAAAACGTGTTTATTCTTTAATAATTTAACGCATTCAAAAAATTGGAGTGGCAAAAAAGAACTATTTCTTTTTCTCTTCGCCTTTGGCTTCTTCTTTCTTGCCCTTGTCTTCCGTTACTTCTTCTTTACCTTCTTCCGTTGCTTTCTCTTCGCCCTCTTTTCCTTCTACCTTCTCTTCTTCCTTAGGCTTTTCCTCAATCTTGACTTCCTTAACTCTCTTTGGTTTGGTTCCAATGCTTTCAATATCGGTTCCAATCTTAACAGAGATATTACAGGTTAGTCTTGATTTGGCGCGAAGCAGAGCTTCTTTTGCAATAGTTACATTTGCTTCATCAATAAGAACACTAATAAGCTTTTGGCCAGGCCTAACTCTTGCAGCCCTTCCAATTGGTTTTCCAAAGGCCTTTGACATTCCTGTCTGGATTCTGTCTGCGTGTGCTCCCTGAGCCTGTTTGTTCTCTCGCAGGATCTGGAAAGGGTAAATACGAATTTTCATAAAATAGCCGTCTTTTCCAACGTGGTTGGTAAGGTAACGGTTTATTGCGATTCTTGCAGACTCAATGCTGTTGTCGCGAACCTGAACATGTTCGTTGGAAACAAGATCAAGAATATGTGTAAAGTTCTTCGCAGGATTTCCCATGTTAAACTGTCTGGTCCTTAGACCTGGAACAGCGCCAATATAGTTACGCCTATGCACCCTTACGGCTGTTCTAGAGTATGCTCTGTCCTTCTTTGTCCTATAGCATCTTCCTGGCCGTAAACCCATGCAAATCACTCTTTTTGATAAAAAAACCTGAAAATCAGGACGATTTATACTATCAATAGTGGCGGTTAAGATTTAAAAAGCTTTATCTAGCCCTGTTTTTTTACTAATGATTCAGTGTAGTTTAAAAACATTGATTGCAAGCATTTAATAGTATGTTCAACAAAAAAGCCATTCTAGGTTTTCTTCTACTGTTGTTGCTGTTTGGTTGTGTACAACCAGGCCCTGAGCCGGAGCAGCCATTGCCCCAAGATACTGAGCAAGTTCAAGACCAGGAAGACCTAGAGCCAGAGCCTACTCTCGTTCGCGGCAGGGCCGAAGACCTCATTCTCTCGCTGGACGATTTTGACGAAGAATTCAAGTTCTCGCAGTTTGAAGGTGCCTACTCCGAGGACAGCACTTTTATCCAGCAGTTCAAGACATTCTTCAAGCCACAGGCCTACCCAATAAAGCCCCTTGACGAGAATACCTTTGTTTTAACGCAAACTCTTACAATAATAAACAGTTCAAGTGCAATTCAGGAGATTACACAGTTGTATGAAACCGAGCTTTCTACAGAAAAAGAAAAGCGCACTATCACAATTTCCGAAACCAATTTTTTAGGCGAAAAATCGATCCTCATGGTCTCAATCCTTGAGGGAAATGACCTATATAAAGTTCTTATAATAGAGGCAAACACTTTGCATGAGCTCTCACTTCTAACAATTGGAATGGATGAAGAGCAGGCAAAAGAAAAACTCAAATTTTACTCACAAAAGGCAGTTGAAAAAATAAAAGCGGGGTGAGGGAATTGAACCCTCTTCCTCGGCTCTGCAGGCCGGCGCATAACCATTCTGCCAACCCCGCACACCTTTTCTTTTTAGACAAAAAGAAAAGCTGTACCAAAAGAAAAACTTACTGAATCCTTATCGAATTTCTTTTGGATGCGTACTAAATAAATTTTTCCCTGCAAGTGTTTTTATTTGTTCCCATTCAAGCGCAAGCTAGACAAAGTGCATCACCTAACTCAAACTCTTTTTGCCGTAAATCACCCCAAACAATTCTCTCGCGCACAAGCCCTTGCTCAAGCAACTTTGAAAGGTTGTAGCGAACTGTTCTCTCGGGAACTTGGCTATGCTGCACAATCTGTTTCTGAGATAGTTTCCCATGGCTGTTCAAAACACTTAGAATAAGTTCACTGGCCTTGACAAAGGCGCTCACTTCTTTCAGCCATAATTACTTAATGCTTGCTTTTCCTTAAATACTTTATGGTAGAGGCAATTCCAAAGAACACCAACTGCCTACTCGTAAAGACAAGCAGCGAAATAGCTCTCAAGAGCAATCAGGTTAGACAGTACTTTACAAAAAAGCTTGTTGCAAACATCAAGCTCTCCCTTAAGAAAAACAATATTCCTTTGGAGAAAATTACCAAGGGTGGAGGCCGCCTATATATTTTCTCTCCAGATCTCCAAGCCGTTGCCAAGATAATGCAGACTCTTGTAGGAGTTCACGCAATAGCCCTTGCGGTAAGTACAAAATTCAAAGAACATGAGGAAATAGAAAAACTGGTTGTTGAGGAAGCAAAACAATATCTCAAAAAAGGAGATTCTTTTGCACTGCGCGCAAAAAAGTCGGTTGAAGGTCCTCCTTCCTCAAAGCATTATGAGAACACGCTTGGTCAAGCAGTAATGGATTCAATCCAAGGTTTAATAGTGAATCTTTCAAAACCAGAGAAACAAATTTTTATTGAAGTGCGTAAGCGCGACTTCTTTGTTTACTTTTCCAATATCCCCTGCCTACGTGGTCTGCCACTTGGAGTGGAAGGAAACGCATCATTTTTTTTTGAGGGAAAAAAAGAAGAGCTGCCAGCAGCATACCTCTTGCTCTACAGGGGCTGCAACATCTTTCCAGTCGTAGAGAAGAAGAGAGCAAAGCTTGAAGCACACATCAACAAGCTTGTTCCCTACAACTCTTATCGTGGCTTTGTTATAACAGAACAAAAGGACTCCCAAAAACTTGTTGAGGAGAGAAAAATCCAAGCAATTGGAACAGCGGATTCAGGCACAACCGAAAAGGATTTTACAGAATATAAAAAATTCGACTCAAACCATCCGGAAGTTGTCCTAAGGCCACTACTCCTTTATCCAAAAGAACTAATCCAAGAGAAGCAAAAACTATTCTAGCCGCTTACAAGAATTCCGCCAACAACTATTAGAATTGCGCCAACTATAACCTTTAACCTGACGTCTCCTGCCGGAACCTCTTTCAACAAAATCATTCCAAGTGCAACAGCCACCAGAGTATTGGTGTTGAAGATTGGTGTTAATCTTGCAACATCAGCGTTGTTCAACAAGGCAAAGATAACAAATAATTGTCCTATTCCCCAAAGAATTCCCGCGAGCAAGGATAGGCCGATGGTTGTGGGGTTTGCTTTAAGATCTGGATTTGTGAATAGCATTGCAATTGCAAATACCCCAAGAATCCCTAGTGCCATGAGTACCAGCATTAGGAAAGGATCCATTCCTTTTCCCAGCGTAATCTTGTTTAGCACTACAATGCTTCCAAAACTCAGGGAAGCTAAAATTCCATAGATTATCCAAAGTTCCATTGCCATCCACTTCATTTATTAATTCTTAAACTATTTAACTCTATTGGGGTAAGAAGATTGAAAATAGATCTGCATGTTCACAGTCAGTACAGCAAGGATGCTTTAAGCAAGCCGGAAAGTATAATTCGGGAAATCAAAAACAAGGGGCTTTCCGGAATTGCCATTACCGATCACAATACTGTTGATGCTTGGTCAAAACTCATTCCCCTCGCAAAGAAGGCTGGTGCGCTTGTTGTAAAAGGAGAGGAACTTAAAGTGCAGGAACAGGGCCAAACAATTGGCGAGCTCTCAGCACTCTTTTTACAAGAAGAAATAACTGTAATAGATTTTACTGAAATTGTTGATGAGGCAAAGGCACAGGATGCACTGCTCATAATTCAGCACCCCTTTGATTTGTTCCGCCACTACTGGAAGCGCCCCGAATACTGGGAAAAGCTTAGTGGGATAGAAGCATTCAACTCACGTTGCATTTTAAATTCCTGGAACAAGAAAGCAATGGCTTTTGCCCGCGAACACAATTTTCCCGTAACTGCAGGAAGCGATGCCCACACTCCACAGGAAATAGGTCGCGCCTTTGTGGAGTGTGATGCACAAAACGAGGAAGAGCTTAGAAAAGCAATTATCAAAAAAGAAGTACATATTGCAGGAAAACTTTCCTCTCCACTAATCCACGCTTATTCTACTATAGCAAAACTTAATCTAATGCGACCCTTCTAGGTTGCCAAACCCTTTGCAATTAAAATCCTCTGGATTGCGGAAAGATTTGTGAGAACAGCCAGACCTGCAACAACATAAATCAAGTAAAGTGGGTTTAGTGCGGCTAAAAGAATTCCAACAAAAAGGATTAGTAGTCGCTCGGCTCTTTCAAGTAACCCACCCTTTAATTCTTGCCCTTCCGGGACCAATTCCTTTTCTTTTGCAGCGGCTTTTACATAAGTGGTCATCATGCTGCCAAAAAGATAGAGGAAAATCCAGGCATATGCTGGAACGAAAACTTCGGGCAATTGTACAAACAAGAGCCCAAAAACAATTATCACTTCAACGTAACGATCAACAATTGTGTCAAGGTATGCTCCAAATCTGCTAACAGTGCTTGTGACCCTTGCAACAGAGCCGTCAATCAAATCTATAAAAGCGGAAACAATGAAGAAAGCCCCTGCTAACAGGAATTGTTCCTGTGTCAAATAGTACAGAGCAATAAAAGCAGGAACAAGGGAGAGCACTGTCCACTGGTTAGCGGAGAGCGGGAGTTTGCTGAAGGCAAGCCCTATTTTAACTGAGAGCTTGCCAAACCTCTCCCTCTGTTTGTAAAGTGTCATGGAATCATCTCTTTGCAATAATTGTGATTCATTGTTTTTAAATTAATAGTGGAAATTCTATTGAAGTAATTAATACTGGAAATACACTCTCTTTGCAAGTGGCTTTAAAAGGCAAGAGCGAACTCTTAGTGGTGAGAGCATACTTGTTTTGAATGAGAGTCGATTTATAGCAAGTTACGCCAGGCAGGGATCAGCTAAAAATGCTTTAGATAACATTAATTGGTTACCGTTGGTTAAAACAAAAGAACTAGCGGAGTTAGTGGGCTACGTTTTTGCTGACGGATCAGTCGAACATTCTTATGACAAAATAAAAATAAGGCCAAAGGGGGCAGATTTCATTTCAGACAGCTCTGTTCTGAGAAACAGAGTTCGTTTTCTCTTTAACACTGTTTTTAATGTTGAGCCTAAAGACCATTTATTTAGAAATACAAAAGGATTGAGACTAAGAAATGCCGCGGCTGCGAGAGCATTATGGTTATTGGGAATTCCAATGGGGCGGAAGGTCTCGCAGTATTATAATGTTCCCGGTTGGATAAAGATTGCTAACAAGGAAATCAAAAGCGCTTTTATAAAAGCTTATTTTGATTGTGATGCGAGTAAACCGTATAAGCTTTTCAAAAAGAAAGCGACTTTTGGCATACGCCTTACAGTAAATAAGGAGGAGGAAAAAGTGTCTAATGGGCTAGTTTTTTTAAATGCAATAAAAGAGATGCTACAAGAGTTTGAAGTGGTGTGCAATGGACCGTATGTTAGAAAATCAAAAATTTATATAAACAAAAAAGGGGTGAAAACCATTATGCTAGAATTGCTTGTTCAACGCCAACAAGCGTTTCTAAACTATTTCAAGCACATTGGTTTCACCGAACCTTCTAAAAAAGAAAAAATAAAGGAATATGCGAAAGTGATAATCTCCAATACTAATTATCGATTATAACTATCTTTCGCGTTTGCCTACAATAAATTCCTCTACCATTTCCCTTGCTATTGGGTCTGGATATTGTTCTTTTGGATGTTTCATTGTCCACGCTGAGATTGATGTAATGGCGCCTGAAACCCCTCTATCCAAAGCAATTTTCAATGCCCTGATTCCATCGATTGTGCATCCAGCGCTGTTTGGACTGTCTTCAACACTAAGTCTTACTTCGATGTTTACTGGAACATTTCCAAACTTCTCTCCCTCGATTCTACAGAAGCAAATCTTCTGATCTTTAATCCAAGGGATCCAGTCACTTGGTCCAATATGGATGTTATCGTCTGGTAGTGGTTCGGGCAAAACACTTTGCACGGCCTCTGTCTTTGAGATCTTCTTGAACTTTAGCCTATGGTGCCTCTTCATGTTCAAGAAGTCAGTGTTTCCACCAACATTCAACTGGTAGGTTCCATTAATTTTTACCCCCCTATCTGCAAACAGTTTTGCAAGAGTTCTGTGTGTAATTGTTGCACCAATCTGTGCCTTGATGTCATCTCCTGCACAAGGCAAACCCTTCTCAACAAACTTTTTCTCCCACTCAGCATTGCTCACAATGAAAACAGGCATGCAGTTTAGAAAAGCACAACCCGCATCCAATGCGGCTTGCGCATAGTGCTCTGTTGCCTCTTGACTTCCAACAGGCATGTAATTCATTAAAATTTCTGCACCTGAATCTTTCAAAACCTGTGTAACATCAACAGGCTTTTGGCTCTCGTCAACTCTGAAAGACTGATCCTCAGGATACTCAGCCATGTGTTCAGCAACTCCGTCCAAAACAGGACCCTTCTGAACAACTACATCGCCCCACTTTGTAACTTCCTGAAAAATCTTTGTGTTGTTTGGTTTTTCCAAGATTGCTTTGTTCAAAGGCTTGCCGACTTTTCTTTTATCAACATCAAAAGCTGCGACAAACTCTATATCGCTTACTTTATATCCTCCAAAAACATTGTGCATTAGGCCTGGGACAACTTCATCCCCTTCTCCAACATCTTTGTAGTATTCAACACCTTGAATCAAACTGCTTGAACAGTTTCCGATTCCGGCGATTGCAACTTTAATTTTTCCTGGCATTATATCATCACTCCCAAATCATTTTTTTTGATGAAACTTTTCGGAAAAGTTTCCAAATGTTTTACTACTGTAAAATAGTATTTTATGCTTATAAAACTTTCGCCCTTATGTATAAAACATGGCGGTTAAGGAAAGTAGAGAAATTGTAAGGCTGCGAGAAAAACTGGGCATTAAAGTGCTCTGGGTATATATTCTGTCCTTACTCAACAAGGCTCCAAGTCATGCTTATATTCTGCGAAATAAAATTGAGGAACGCTTTGGTTTTAGAACAGGAAATGTTACTGTTTATGTTGTGCTCTACAAATTAGAGGGTAGAGGCTTTGTTACTGCAAAAAGAGAGAACAATCGCAAAGTCTATACTATAACTACCAGGGGCAAAACCTTGCTCAAAGAAGCCGAGAAAGAGTTTAAGGACAAGCAGAAGCTGATTTTCTCCTAAGGCTACAACAATTAAAATAACAACTAGCCATAATCTGCTTGGGTTGGACATGAAGGTAGCTATTCTCTCTGATTTTCATCTAGGATTTGGAGAAGGGACAGAGCGGGCGGAAGAAAGCTTTGAGCAAGCAGCATCGGCACTCAGGCTAGCACTTGACAATAACGCGGAACTAATTCTTCATACCGGGGATCTCTTTGATGAGGACATTCCTTCCCAAGAAACATGGGACAAAACATTCAAACTATTTTCAATCCTCAATGAGAAAAAGTCCGATGTCCTAGTTGTGAAAGAAAAGAAGGATGAGAAAAAAGAATTCCACTTTTCCCACTTACCATTAATCGCAATTCATGGAACACACGAGTATAGGGGCAAAGAACTCAAGAATGCACTTGAAGTACTTGAGTCAGCCGGCTTGCTCGTACACCTGCACGCCTGCACGGCAACAATTGGAAATTTGGTTGTTCATGGTTTGGGTGGAGTTCCAGAAAAGAAAGCGCTGGACGCACTTAAGATGTGGGGCCCAAAGCCTGTTGAAGGCAAGAAGAATGTTATACTCTTGCATCAAAGCATCAAAGAGTTCCTGCCGTTTGATGATGATATGATTGCAACCATTTCCCTTGCCGATCTTCCTAATGGTTTTGATCTTGTTGTAAATGGACATTTACATTGGACTAGCGAACAGAACGTAGCTGCGGGTCGCTTTATCATGCCGGGCAGCACAATCATTACACAAATGAAGAGGCTTGAAGCAGAAAAAGGAAAAGGAATTTTTATATGGGATACAGAAGCAGATGCTCTTGAATTCCTGTCGATTCCGAATCAAAGAAAATTTTTCTACAAAAAGCTTGAGTTCAAAGAGGCTGAGCGCGATAAGATAAAAGCACGGGTTGAGAAAACCCTTGAGGAAATTCTCGCACCAACATTTCCACAAAAACCATTAGTTAAAATAAAACTTGTCGGAAGCCTTGCCAAAGGGTTGCAGCAAGGAGACATTTCTCTCAAACAACAAACGGAAAAATTTAAAGACAAGGCACTAATTTCTGTTTCAAGAAACTTTGAAGCAATTTCTTTTGCAAAAAAGCTTGAGGAACTTCGCTCACTTCAAAAGAGCCGCAAGAGTGTTACAGCCATGGGCTTAGATTTGCTGGAGAAAAATCTTTCACAAACCTCTTTTGGAAACGCGTTTGATCCACGCGACTTGTTTGAAATGCTTGCAATTGGAAAGATTGATAAGGCAGTGGAAAAATTCCTAAACAATGCTCCAAAACGGGAAAAGGTTTAAAAGAACCATTTTCCTCTTGTATAACATGCCATTTATTTGGATTAGTTTTATTGCAATTGTTGCACTTGCCTTCGCGCTCTTCACCTATCTAAGAATAATGAAGCGCAGTCCTGGCTCAAAAGAAATGCAGGAAGTAAGCGATCTTGTGCATGATGGCGCACTAGCCTTCCTAAACAAAGAATATCAAATTCTCATAGTCTTTGTAGCAATTGTTTCAATACTCCTCTTTTTTGGGCTGGGAACAATTACTGCCGGGGGCTTCATTCTTGGAGCGTTCCTTTCTGCGTTAAGTGGAAACATTGGAATGAGAATTGCAACCAAGGCAAACGCTAGAACAGCCGAGGCCGCAAAAAAAAGTGTTGGAGATGCTTTGAGGCTTGCATTCTCCAGTGGAATGGTTTCAGGCATGACTGTTGTGGGCTTTGGACTACTCGGCCTAACTGTATTATACTATTTTGTCAATGATCCTGTTTTACTCTATGGCTTTGGTTTTGGAGCAAGCAGTGTCGCGCTATTCGCAAGGGTTGGAGGTGGCATTTTCACTAAGGCCGCAGATGTTGGGGCAGACTTGGTTGGAAAGGTTGAAGCAGGAATTCCTGAGGACTCTCCAAAGAATCCAGCCACAATCGCGGACAATGTTGGTGACAATGTTGGGGACGTAGCGGGAATGGGTGCAGACCTGTTTGAAAGCTATGTTGACTCAATTATTGCCGCAATGGTTCTTGGAGTATTGGTTTTGCCAGAGCTAGGTGCTCTTATCCCACTTTCTCTTGCAGCACTTGGAATTGTTGCAAGTATTATTGGAAGCATATTTGTAAGAACAAAAAATCACGATGTGTTCTCTGCGCTTGATCGGGGGATTATTGCGTCCGCCGTTATAACCGCAATATTAGCCTATATTCTGATAAGCCAAACTATGCCCGATCTAAATGTTTTCTATGCAATGCTTTCCGGTATTATCAGTGGAGTACTAATTGGGTATAGCATCAAATATTTCACTTCAAGTGAACACTATCCAACAAGAGAAATTGCAATGTCCGCGCAAACTGGTGCAGGAACAAGTGTCATAAATGGTTTGAGCGTTGGAATGATGTCAACTATTGGACCTATACTATTTGTCAGCATAGCAATCCTTGTTTCATATTACTTTGCAGGATTATTTGGAATAGCAATCGCGGCAGTAGGAATGCTTAGCATTGTTGGAGTAACTCTTGCAACAGATACCTTTGGAAGTGTTTCTGACAATAGTCAGGGCATAGCAGAAATGACTGGCATGGGCAAAAAGGTTCTGGAGCGTACAGCTGTGCTTGATGCGGTTGGAAACAGTACCGCTGCCATTGGAAAGGGCTTTGCAATTAGTTCTGCAGCACTCACAACTATTGCACTCTTTGCTTCTTATATTCAGATAACAGGCCTTGCTTCAATAGACCTTAGTATTCCAGTTGTTATGGTGGGATTGTTCCTTGGCGCGTTTGTGCCATTCCTGTTTTCCTCTCTCACAATGAGTGCGGTTGGAAAGGCTGCGCACGAAATGGTAAAAGAGGTTAGAAGACAGTTTAAAGAAATTCCCGAGATTTTGCAGGGAACCGCAAAGCCTGATTACAACAAGTGCATTGAGATTAGTACCGAGGGCGCGATAAAATCAATGATTATTCCAGGGCTTATAGCAATCTTGTTTCCACTTGCAGTTGGATTGTCCTTGGGTGTAGAAGCTTTAGGTGGGTTCTTGGCAGGGAGCATTGCAACAGGTTTCTTAATGGCTGTTTTCATGGCAAATTCTGGGGCGGCATGGGATAATGCAAAGAAATGGATTGAACAAGGAAATATCGGAGGCAAAAAAAGTCCTGCTCACAAGGCGGCAGTGGTTGGAGATACTATTGGTGATCCTTTCAAAGATACTGCAGGGCCGTCTCTAAACATCCTAATAAAACTGATGACAATCGTTGCCCTTGTTGTTGCACCATTAATTATTTAAACAACAAACACGTTCTTCTTTTTGAAGTAACATGACTGATAAAACTAAGTGGGTTGTCAAGGATCCTAAGCGAAAAAAAGTTTTCCTGCCAAGCCCAGCTATGAAGAAGCGAGCCTACTTCTCTAGTACTTCTCTTTACACTACTGCTGCCAAAAACCCTAAAAAGTTCTGGGGGGATATGGCAAAAGAAGCTATTGACTGGAAACAAAAGTGGAACAAGGTTTATGAGGAAAAGCCCCCTTACTTCAAATGGTTTTTGGGCGGAAAACTAAATGTTTCTTACAATTGTTTGGACAGGCATCTTGAAAAAAGAGGTAACAAAGTAGCCATGATCTGGGAAGCAGAACCGCTGGGAGAAAGGGAGAGAAAATATACTTATCGTGGTCTCTATAGGGAGGTTTGCAAGTTTTCAAATGTACTAAGAAAACTAGGGGTCAGGAAAGGAGACAGAGTTGGAATATACTTACCAATGATTCCTGAAACAATGATTGTAATGCTTGCTTGCGCAAGGATTGGCGCGATACACTCTGTTGTCTTCAGCGCTTTCAGTGGTGTAAATTTCAAGAAGAGAGTTGATGACTGCGAGGCAAAAGTATTAATTACCTGTGATGGGTACTGGAGAAGAAATAAGGCCATAAACCTCAAGTCTCAAGCTGACATTGCGGCAAAAGCCAAAAGCGTAAAAAAAGTTGTTGTAGTAAAAAGGTTTGAAGGAAAATCTCCTGTAAAAGTTGTAATGAAGAAGGGCCGTGACCTCTGGTACCATGAACTCATGGAGAATGCTAGCGAGGACAGCAAACCAGTTCCCGTCGAATCTAATACTCCTTTATTCTTGCTTTACACTTCTGGAACAACCGGGAAGCCTAAAGGAGTTATCCATGACACCGGGGGCTACTTGACTCAAGCTTATTTGACCACCAAACTTGATTTTGACTTGCATGACGACGATGTTTTCTGGTGTACCGCGGACGTTGGCTGGATTACAGGGCACACTTATGCCTGCTATGGTCCACTTTCACTTGGTGCGACAATGGTAATTTACGAGGGTTCGCCTGACATGCCGGACTGGGGCAGGTTGTGGGCAATAGCTGATAAGTTTGATGTAAGCGTGTTCTATACCGCGCCAACAGCAATTAGAATGTTTAAAAAGATGGGTAAGAAGTGGCCAAAGCGCTATGACCTTTCAACATTAAGAATTCTTGGAACGGTTGGAGAACCAATTGACAAGGAAACCTGGGATTGGTATTTTGATTATATTGGGCACAAGCGCTGTCCTGTAATTGACACCTGGTGGCAAACAGAAACTGGCGGTACACTAGTTAATGCCCTGCCAGGCATAGGTCCGTTCATTCCAACCGTTGCTGGCAGACCATTCCCTGGAACCAGAGCAGCAATTCTAGATGATAAAGGTCAACCCGTGAAGAAGGGAGAAACAGGGTACCTTGTTTTTAAGAGCCCGTTCCCACCAGGATTATTACGTGGAGTCTGGAAGAACCCGAAGAAATACAAGGACACTTATTGGGGTGAGTATGGCAACAGGACGTACTTTACTGCGGATGGTGCAAAGTGGTATGATAAGCACAACATTAGGATTACTGGGAGAGTTGATGACGTGATGAAGGTTGCTGGGCATAGATTGTCTAGTGCAGAGGTTGAGGATGCAATAACTTCGCATCCACTAGTAATTGAGTCAGCAGTTGTCCCAAAGCCGGATGAAATCAGGGGTCAAGTGCCAATAGCCTTTGTTGTTTTGAGACCGGGGATAAAAGAGTCTGAGGCTCTTGGAATAGAATTAGTAAAGCTTGTGAGAAAAGTTATCGGTCCAACAGCAAAGCCACACAAGGTTTACTTTGTAGAAGGCTTGCCAAAAACCAGGAGCGGAAAAATCATGCGCAGATTCCTGCGCTCAATGCTGGTAAACGAAAAGCTCGGGGACAAAACTACGTTACAGAACCCACAAATCGTAGACTACTTGAAGAAAGTTGTTGGCTACAAGAAAAAGTAAGCATTTTTTTCATTCTTTTTCTTTTTAATTTTATAAATATATCACATATTCTATTCCAGATTATAAATCCAAAGATAGTTTTCACCGCAACCATACAATTTAATTAAGAGAAAAGTAATTATTAAGTATGGCAAAGGACAATATCCCACGTGGCCAGGATGGGCGCTTTGAAGAGATTTCCCCTGGAGTAGCTAAACAGGTAGTTAGAAGTATTCTATTTTCCAAAAGGACTATTAGGCAGATTGCTCAAAAGCATGGTGTTTCTTCTGCATATGTTTCAAATGCAAGAGACGCCTTAAGGATGTATGGGGGTCAGGCTCCACATCTAAATACTAGGGAGGCGGCTTTGCTTGAGCGCGAGTATAAAGTCATGCAATTTATTTTCAATGCCTGTCATAATGCGCAGCAAACAGGACGAAAAGTTCCTTCTGCAGCAAAAATCAAAATTTCAGCCGACAAAGTATTGTTAGGTATTACCGGAAGCGTTTCACTAAAAATGGTTAACAGAGTTCTTGATACATTCGCAGTGCAAGGAATAATTCCTCCCCGAAAAAAACCCGGGCCGAGAAAACAGGTTTCAGTTAACGCACAGCAAGATCCTATCATAAAGCTTATTCGTGAAAAGCCTGCGATTTCAAACGCAGAGCTAATGCGCATAACTAGGTTAACTCAATCAAAATTAAACTTGAGATTACGAAAGCTTCGTGACCTTGGTGTATTGCCTCTAAGACAACGGCCTGGCGGAAAACCTTTTAGGAAAAGAAGAACAAGAATAAAAAGGAAATAATAACACAAATTTAGATGGTTCTTATGGTAAGAAATCCTTTTCCTTGATTTTCTTTGGCAAATATTCTGTTGCAACGAACTCAAGGCTTTTGTTGGCGAGAGCTTGCTGTTCTATTCTGATCTTTTCTCTTATTGCTTTTTTGAGTTGGTTCTGCCATAGCTTATTTTTAAACCAAGGATACTCCAACATTTCCTTTGCACGTTTGATATCTCCGTCTTTCATTCTCTCAGTTACATTCTCTAGTCCATATGTTTCAACATCGTGCAAAGTCATTCCAACATATTGGGCCTCAGGGCATGCTAGGTACTGTGAGTGCGCTGCGAGTGCCATTGAACCCTGTTTTATAACACTGTAAATATACCAGCCATAAGGGTCACCATCTGTAAACACTATTACCGGGAGTTTTTTCTCGGAGTTAAGTCTATTGATAAGTCTCCTTGTTCCCCTTGCAGCCTGTCCTCCTGTACTGACAAGTATGCAATGGTTCTTCTTTGCAAACTGCTCCTCAACAAGCCTTTCATACATTGCCTCGGTCTCAATCACTAGAACATACTTTGCGTTAACACTGACAATCTCTATTTCCTCGGGCTCAAGGCGTGACATTACGCTCCAGCCACCCCTTCCAAGCTTTGCACAGTTGAACTTGTCATTGTGATGCATTTTATCCTTGAGTGTAATATCTCCATAAAGTGTCCCCTTTGGGTTTGCATGCAAGTTGAGCTTTTCGCGAATTGTGTTAACACTGTGTTCCAGGTCAACAATTACAGCATCACTCTCTGTTTGTCCGTCAAAAGTGTTCTCTTTGCTGTTTGGAACAGTGTGCTTTAACTCATAATAAACTTCTCTGATTGAAGCAGTCTTGTTCTGATTTAAGTAGTCACGGGTCTTTGCGGCAACCATTGTTGTCTGCATGAACTTTCTTGCGTGTCCAATGTTCAAAAAGTTTCTCGTGGTCTCTTTATCTCCAAGTGTAAGAATTCCTCTGTCCTCATCAAATTCTACATTGCTTCTGCCTCTCAACTGGGTTTTGAATGACGGATCTTTTCCCTTTTTGATGTCGGCAACCATTCCATCCCCTATCCCCTCCAGCTTCTTCGCAATCTGCTTTGGGGTTTCTTTTCCCTTACTTTTTGCCTTTGGCTTTCTTGTCTTTGCCTTCATCATCTTCACCCTTTTTGTTTTCTTCAGTGCTGTTTTCCTCTAGCTCCTCAACCTCTTCGGCTTCATCAAGTCTCAATTTCTCAAGAACCATTGTTTCAAGTTTTTTCTGCAGCAACTTTTTGTCAGTTCCTGTTAACTCGTTCAAGGCCATAACTATTTCAGGAATGTATTTGTAGAACAATTCTCTCTTAAGCTGCTTCTCGCGCTCCTTTCTCTTACCACTAATATAGCGCCCTGCTTTCCTGCCGGACTGCATCAAAGCAAGTCTGATTTCCTCAATAACTTCGTCTTCATCAGCTATAGCTTGTTTGCCGGCTCCAGTGTAGGGAATGTGCACTGAAACAAAATTGACAAGGACAGTAAGAGGCGCTTTGTCAACATCTTTTATGTCATAGCGCTTCCAGTCAATGCTGTGCACAGACTTTGTGATTGCACAGTTTCCCGCGTCAAATAAAAGTGGTGCGCGATTCGCAAACCTCATAATTTCAAGTCTTTTCTCCATTCCCTCTGCACCCGAAACAGTTCTGCCTGCTTTTCCGCCATAAGCTATTGCTATCTCAACTTGAAAAGGAAATCCTCCAGCATAAACCTGTGGCCTTCTTGTAAGAACTGTTAAAAATTCTGGATCAACAATACTTTGTAAGCTCTTTCCAACTTGCGCCTCGCCAATTGGCCTTAGTGCATCTCCGCCAGGTGAGATAAAATCAACTTCTTTGAATGCGTTAATTAACTGCTCTGCCTCATCCCAGCCCAGTTGCCTAGGGTCTTTATTGAGGTCAAATTGGACTTTTTTACCTATTGACTCAACACTTTTTTGACCCATCCTATCAAAATCTTTTTTCAGGAAGCTGATAACTTTTCTTGAATCAGTATATTTTGCAAGTGTAACAATTTCATCAACAGTAACTCCTTTTGGATGGGGCTTCACAACTTTTGGTCTTTCAGGAACTTTGTTCAGTGTTCGTTTAAAAGTAATCTTTTGTCCGGCAGGATCCCTAAAACTTATTTGGGCATGTGGGTTTGCAATAGCAGTTCTACGCAAATACTCCAAGGCCCCCTGCTCACTATCCCTGTACAGGACTCCCTTAAACTTGGCTTGAACAGCCAATCCTCTAAAATTCTTTGTCAAATCTTTCTTGTTTGCAATCTTTGGCTCATTCCTCTTTGGATCAATGCTCAGTTGCAGTGAGATAGTCTTGCCGTCTCCTGTCCCGGTAATAACCTTTATTGGTTTCCCTGTAGTCATTTGACTAAGCATTGTACAGCCACTTGACCCAATTCCCTGCTGTCCTCTGCTCTGCATCATTCTGTGGAACTTTGTTCCGGCCAAAAGTTTTCCAAGGGCCTTTCCAACTGTTTCCTCTGTTAACCCTGGTCCATTGTCTTTGATCGTAATCTCGTAATACTCTGAACCAAGTTCGTCAATCTTAACATCGATGTCAGGGAGAATGTTTGCTTCCTCGCAGGCATCCAAAGAATTTGTTACATATTCGTGAATAACCGTTGTAAGTGTTCTAACTTTTCCATAAAGCCCTAGCATCTGCTTGTTCTTTTTGAAGAACTCTGCAACACTGTGCTCTTTGAACTCTTTGGATAGCTCTTCAGCGTCAACTATTTTTCCCGCCAGCTTATCCTCAAGTTTTCCGTCAGCCATTTTTTTCACCTATAACTCAAATTTGCTTGATTCAATTTCTTTTCTCTTCAAAAATCCTAATACACTACTATGCTTTGCTCCGCCCAACAACATTTCTATTGCTCGTCTTGCATTCTCTACATTTTCAACATTGCCAATTATGGAAACCGTTTTTCCGTAAACAGAAATAAAACAGTTCGTTGATTGCTCAATACTGTCCCTGGCTTTTCCTTTTCTGCCAATTATCCTGCCTTTCTTGACTTCTAACTGTTTTTTGCTTCCGCCAACTATTTCGGCAAGGTCAATTATGTCAAGATAATTTTCCTCATCTGAAAGCAAAAAGGCCTTTTCAGGCGCAAAACCGCGCCCAATAGCTTTGATGATGCTAAGTGCATTATAAAAATCTAATCCCTTTTCCTTTGCCTCAATCAAGACATTTCCTGTTTCACTTTCCACATTGACCTTGGTGTTGGTGAGTTTCTCTATTTTCTGCTTAATCCGCCCGTTTTTTCCGATCAAAGCGGCAATTCTTTCCTTTGGAATTTTGATTGATTCATCCATAAAAACCACTAGAAGGGCTTTTTTACGGCTCTATATATTAATAAATGATATATAAGGTTATAAAGCTTTCGTGAAACCGCTTCACAGGATTCTATTTCTTAAATAAGGCTTTTTTTGCCTTTATTTCGTCCATCAAGGACTCTTTAGTTATTTTTAGGCCCTTTTTCCTCAGATAATTGCTTATATTGGTTATATCTCTCTCAAAAAAGCTTTTTGCTTCGGGGTGTGAGTTCAATACTGCTTGCGCACAATCAATTACCACTAATTCGCCGTTTTTGTTCAGTATATTGTACTCTGATATATCTGAATGGATCAATTCTGCCTTGAAAAGCATTTTTGCTAAGAAATCCACCAATGTGGAGTGCAATTTCTCCACATCCTCCAAGGGTTTCTCCTTTAATCTTGGGCTAGCTTCACCTTTTTTCCCCACAAACTCCATGACCAGAACATTGTTTTGGAATGCCAGTGGTAAAGGGGCTCTAACCCCAATCTTATGCAATAGTAGCAAGTTCTTGAACTCTTTTTTTGTCCAAGCATAGACAAGGCTTCTGCGCGTCTTCTTTACCCTTCCAAATCTTACGTCTCCCTCAATATACTGGGACATGCGCTTGAAGTCAGTTGTCTCAATCTTGTAGATTTTTACTGCGCGAAAATTCCCAGTCCTATCTCGTGCCCTGAAGACATGGGCTTCTTTTCCAGTGCTTATCACAAATTCTAGAACATCAAAGTAACCCTTTGAAGCGAGCGCATGCACAGACTCGATTGTCTGCCTGTCAAAGACCTTTGCAAAGATCTTTCTTGCGCTATCATCAGGCACAAATTTCATCAGACTGAATTCCTCTTTTTTCTCCTCTTTCATTAAAAAAGGTTGGAGAGAGCAGTATTTATTATTAAGTGGAACAATTCTTTGCTCCAAAAACAAATTTAAACCAGTTCAACACTATTTACTTTATGGCAAAGGCAAGAAGAAAATCTACCCAGAACATGACACTTAGGTTTGGTGATAAATCTGCTTTGCGCTTCTCGCAGATAAGGGAGCTCTACTTAAAACGCGATGCATGGAAAGGCATAAAGCCTGAGCAGATGCGCGCAAGACTCGAAAAGATGCGTGCAGAATTTGAGAAAGTGGACAGTGCACTTACAAGGCTTCGCGGAGGCGAAAGCCCGGCATCAATTGGTAAAAGCATTGGTGTTGGAGCGGACACGATTACAAAGTGGGCGGCAGGCAAACAACTGCCAAGATCTATCTCTTCCAAAATGCTGCAATCCAACCTGGCTCGCAGAAAAAAATATATTACTGAAGTGGCAATGAAAAGTCCTAGAACCGCGTATCTTCTTGGAATTAGGATGACCGGGCAAATGGGGGCCTATGCAGGAAGAAGAGGCGGAATGTCTATAATGCTTGACGTGAAAAAAGGCACCATTGAAAAAGAAGTTAAAAGCGCCTTCGAATCTGTCTTCCACCCGCACATCGAGGAAACTGCAAAGAGGCATAGTAATGTTGATTCATCCGCTCTTAGAGTTAGTGCCACTGAGATAGGCCAGTTCCTAAATCGCACTACTTTTTATGGCAGGCAAATTCCGGAAAGATTTCTTAGAACAAAGGCTGCGAGAAGGCAATTTGCCATGGCCTTGGTTGATGCAAGTGCCTTTCCATTCCAAAAGTCTCGTGCAGGAAGAAAAAAACAGACACGCGGAATTCTTCTCAGGACAAGTAATCGCGAAATCCGTGATTACCTTGCAAAAACACTAACAAAATTTGGAATAGAGAATAATCCAAGAGGCGGTGCAATTCTCTCCAAAGAAGAGAAGTGGCGAGAATTCAAAGAAGGTGAAGCCCCTAAAAGAGGAAAAAGATTTTCATTATATATTCCGGAAAAGGCTTTTGCAAAATTCCAAAAAGAAATCGGTTTTAGGGATAAAGAAAAAGAAAGGAAGCTTGCCCGTTTTCTTGGACAAGCCTCCTAAACTAGGGGGAGTTATTCGAAAACAAATTCTTTTAACTCTTCCAAATTGTCAAGAGAGTTTGCTTTCAGCACTTGGTTTGACAGGGTGTAGAGCACATTTCCAATATACAGGCTGCGCTTTACACTGTAGTCGTCGCCAAAGTAGTAACCTCTCTTCAGCTCGTCTTCCTCTGTGACATGAGTTATCCTTCCTCTTTCCTCAAAGCCGTTCTCAAGCGTTAACTTGAAAACAAATGCTCCTTGGAAAACTGGTTCGCCGTAAGCAGGCCAATCTGGATTCCATTCAGGCTTTTTGTAGTCCTCAGGAATCTCTGCCAGCATTATTGGCAGAACCAAGAGATCCTTTTCCTTGTCATAAAGGAAAGCCTTGTGGTCTCTTAGAGCATAGCTGTCTGTTCCTCTGTCCCCAATAACAATCTTGTGCATCTCCTTGGGGTTGGCAACATCGCTTACATCAAAGACCGCCATCTTAAGGCCCTGATACCATGCAAAGTCTCCTTTCACAGACTCGATTGCTTCCTTACCCACACCAATCAAATGTGTTTCATCAATTGGATGCAGGTAGTCAGAGTAACCTGGAATCTTTAGCTTTCCAAGTACTCTAGGGTTGGTTGGATCGCTCACATCAATTACAAACAAGGGATCAGCTTTCTTGAAAGTAACCATGTATGCTTTGTTGCCCATGAACCTTGCACTGTAAATGCTTTCTCCAGGAGCCAAATCCTCTAGGCTTCCTATAGTGTTCATTTCCTTGTCGAGCACATACAGGTTGTTGTATCCATTCCAGCCAACCGTTGTCGCAATTCTGAAATTGCTGTTAAATTCGTCCATGGAAAACTGGTTTAGGATGCGGCCAGGAACGCTTCCCTGTCCAAGAAAACCAATCTTTCCGTTATCCAGTCCGAATTTGTTTATTACTGTGTTCTCTACGTCTCCTACTATTATCTCGCTTGCCTCTCTTGCGATAGGAATATCTGTTACAGGTTTCCAGATTGTACCGGCCAGATAAATATTGGTCTGTGAGGCAAAGACATTTTGTGCATTACCCACAATTGTTTCTTTCTCTGTTTCCGCGGTCTGCAGGTTTATCGAACTTATTGTGATAAAGTTCTGTGCAGGCATTGGCGCTATGTAACCAATCTCTGTTGCCTCTGCAACCTTCTTCTCCACGCCATCCTCTCGCATTAGAGGAATGATATCTTTCTCTGCGTCTCCTTCCAAAATTCTGTAGTCAGGCCAACTTGTGACAACAAAGTATGCGTCATCCTCAATAAGTCTTGAGGAAATATAGTTGCCCTGAAACTCAAGTTCTTTATCAAGAACTGGATTGCTTCGATCTGAAATATCGTAGAGTTGAACCAGCACGTTAGAACTTCTGCCCCAACAACCAAGGCAGTCTACCATTGATTCTACCGCAATTCCTGGTGCGCCAGTTCTTTTGTCCTCATACTCGTATGTCCTGTACTTGTTTCCAAACAACAAGAGTTTGTCGCCTGAAATAAACATTTCTATTGGATTGATTTCCTCCAATTTTGTCTGCGAAGCTATCTTTGCAGTGTTAATTGGATAGGCATCGGTTATAACCAAACTTTTTCTTGTAAGATTGTAGATATATTTTCCATCGCTCTTTACAATATCTGCTTCATCCACACCCTCAACTTGTACATTGGTCGTGGAGAAATCCGAGCTTCCACCATCCTTGGCTGCTCCAACGGCACTTTCACTCATGGCCATTGGTGCGCCAAGTGTTCTCATTGTAGTATTCATTATTCCGTACTGTCTGCCTTCTGCTCTTGCTTGCTCAAATGCTGAGACAAGTGCAGCATGGCTATCGAATCGCGGAATTTCCTTGAATTGAACCCCATCAATTTCTCCGGGTTCTATTCCAAGGAGCATTGAAAAACCAAAGACCGCGACTCCAATTACTATTAGAAGGCCTAATAATTCTAATCTTGAATTCATCAAGTATCACCCGAAACAATTATACGCTCCGGTATTTAAATACTGCTTTTTTTGTTTAGGTGAACACCTAAGGATACAAATTAGCGGGCCTATATTGACAGGCCTTCCAAATGCCCGTTCCTTCTCAACCATTCTACTTGGTTTCCCAAAAAGCGCCAAACGACATCTGCTTTGCTTGGCTGGAAATCCCAAAGCTTTACTATTACCAAATCGTTCTGGCGCATCCAAACACGCTTCCTCATTTTTCCAGGGATTCTGCACATTCTCTCTTGGCCGTCGGCACAGGCAATTCTAATCTGGTTTGAACCATGCAACTGTGCTACAATACCAAACATTTCCCCCTCATCTTCATGCGGGAGCCTAACCCTTGTTATTGGCGCCTCCGGAGTCTTCTTTTTTTTATGTGATCTTCGCTGCATCTTTACACCATCATTATTTGAACATGTTTTATGCCATCTATTTTCATGACTTGTTTTTCGCTAGCAAGCTTTTCCTCTATTGCCACTCCGACTGCCTTGTTTCCAACAAGATTGATATTGCCGTACTCACGCAACAATGTCTTTAACTCTTCTTTAGAGATCTCTTCTCCATTATAAAACTTCTCTCTTACCTCAAGTTCTATGTTTTTGTCTTTGAGAGTTTTTCCAATAAGTTCTTTGTCAGCAACTGCCAAAATCTCGCGTTCCCCAGCTGCCTTGTGAATCTTGTAAAAAATAGTTTTTCACCTATAAACCCTTTACTGTTGAAAGGGCACCGCATGCCTCACACTTCAACATCTTTACTCCTTGCTTCTCCTTGACTTTGGTGTCAGGGCGGGAGCACTCCGGGCAGAGCACAAACTGTTTGATATAAGTTTGAAGCAAATTGTTTACTTGCTCCTGCGAAAATTTTCCATTAAGTATAAGTCTGCTTAAATCATCCACGCTTGCTGCTGTAGCTGTTTCCTTTGCAAGAAACTTGAACAAGTGTTTTTCATCCCTCTTAATAATCTTGAGTATTGCTCCAAAATTCTTGACAATTGTTTTTGTACCCTGCACAAAAGATTCGGCCTGCGGCATCTCAAAGCGCTCGCGCTTCTTGGTCTTCTCCGGAAGCGCAGTATACAATCTGTCAAGCATATTTTCATACTTCATTTAACACCACTAAAGATAATTCTGGTATTCAAGTATTTTAAATGCTTCTATTGCTGTTTGGGGGGAGGGGGTAAGACAAACAATTATTAACAAGTTTTGGTTTCTTCCATACTGATGTTTGAACTAGCATGGTTACTTGATTTTATTTATGGCCGTTATGGGCTGTTAGGCTTGTTTTTTGTAGCATTGGTTGGCAATGCAACAATATTCCTGCCTGCTCCAATCGACTTGTTGGTGTTTGCTGTTGGTGCTCTAGTAGATAACCCGGTCTTTTTGCTTGCAGTAGTTTTTGTTACTGCTCTTGGAGCAGCATTAGGTGAAATGTCCGCCTATATCCTTGGGCTTTTGGGTGTGAAAACACTACAGAAAATGAGTGAAAAGCGCGTTGAAAAGATTTTTGAAATAGGTGAGAACCTTGCAAACAAGGGCATTATCATAATTTTCTTTGGTTCCTTCACTCCCTTTCCCTTTGATTTGATAGGAATTGCGGCAGGCCTTGTTCGCTACGACTACAAAAAATTCTTTGTCGCAGCATTCGCTGGAAAGCTGGCTCGTTATTTAGTAATAGCTTTTGCAGGTTTTTTGGGTGCAACCTGGGTTAAAGGCTTTTTTTTGATATAAGAAACGTTTAAAAACAGTGAAAACAGGAAGTATGTAAGGTGAATAAAAATGCCAAGAAAACCTAAATCCAGTGGTAGTGTTATTAGTACATTGAGACGAAGGATAGGCTTAGCACCTTCTGAAATTGAGAAAGAGGCTTTGCGAAGATCTCTTGCAGCAGCAAAGCGTAGGTATGAGGCTGCCCAACATGGATCAAAAAGGCGAATTCGTCGAGCAAAAAAAGTAGCCTAATTTTTTTTAGAAGCCAATCGCTTTTGCAATTACCCACACTACAAGCATTAAGACTGTTTGTGGTGGAAGGGCAGGCAAAGCCTTTCCAACATTCTTGCTGCTATAATCAATGGTCCAAAGAAGACCAGCCAGTGAAGCTACAAGGATCATTGCGCCCGGAATCAAATAATTTGGGAAAACAATTCCGGCTAGCGCGCTTGAATTCATTGCGCTCACAGCAAATGCCAATGGGATCGCCATGTCTCCGGTTCCAAGTTCAAATTGGTGTTCCAGCTTTTTGCTTGGTATGGCAAAAGTAAAAGAGAGATTCTTGTTGGTAATGCCTTTGGCTAGTGTAACCATATGCTTGGTTTTGAACACTGCGATAAAGTCATATGCTGAAAGAATGATGATAAACAATATTATTGGAATAGCTCCAAGTGAAATTCCGATAAGCGGACCGACTGCCGCCACTGCTATTACACTGCTGACGTTTCTCAGCATCACATTCTTTGGGAAAAGAATTCTAAGTGCAACAAGCAAAGCCGCAAGCATGAAAGCAATTGTAGGGAAGAAAACTCCAAAAGTAATCCAGGATGTTGAGAAGACAACTATGGACTCAAGTACTTTGAATAATCCCACGCCCTTAAAGAAATGCAGGAACAAGAGGAACATTGCCGTGAAAACCAAGATATATACAAACAGTCCAACAGCATTCTCCACATCATTTGGATTATCGGTAACAATACCGCTTTGCTCCAGTTCTCCTGTTTCAATTAGGCCTATGAGATTTGCTGCAACCCCTATTCCAAGAAGCTGTGTTACAATAAAGAGTGCTCCAAGCTTGAGCAGTAATTCTTTCTCCATATTGAAAACAAAGTAGAACTAGTTAAAAAGGATTTAGCTTCTGTGAGTTGGCTTTAGGAAGCCGTGCCTTGGCTTATAAATTTCACCTTTCTTCTCAAGCTTGTCAATTATATCGCGGGCTTTATCCTCATCAATGCCCTCGGTCTTTGCTTCCTCAAGAACTTCCTGTAAAGGCACCATATCTACATCGGCAGCCTTACTCTTTACAATCCCTAGGATCTTCTTCATGTTTGTTATCTGTGTGTGAGTCTGCCCTGTGGCAATAATATCATAATCAATCTTTCCTGTCTCAGGGTCAGTAACCATATCTTTCAATGATGACCTAACAAGTCTAATTGCACGCGCCGCATCCTGTGGTTCAACCACATCACTTAGTCTTACTCGCGCCGAAGCCTCACTTAATCGCACGAGTCCTTCCAACTGCCTATGTGTTGCGGCATAACTTCCTTCATCCCTACCCATGTCCCTGAGTTCCAAGTAAAAGTCGTTTATCGCCTGTGTTGCTTCCATGCTTAGTATAGGGGAAACAGTTTGTCTTGCATATGAAATATATTTCCTAAGCATATCGGCATCAATTTCAGGGGTTGCAATTTTCTTTAGGGCCTCTTCCTCAGTCTTCTTCATTTTCTTTCCCTTTTTGGAGTATTGGGAAATCATTTCCCCTAGTCTATGTGTTTTCAAAATGTGTGAAGAAATCTGCTCATCCTTTGTCCTGTCAAGAACATCTCTAATCATATAAAATAAGTCAAAGCGACTGATAAGTGTTGGAGGCAATTCTATTTGGGATATGAAAGGAGTGTATGGGTCAAAGCGCGAGAACTTCGGGTTTGCAGCAGCAAGAATACTTGTGTCAGACTTGAACCTTGTAACAATTCCGGCTTTTGCAACAGAGACCATTCCCTGCTCCATTGCCTCGTGCAATGCAACTCTATCATCATTGTTCATTTTATCTAACTCATCAGCCATACACAGTCCGCCGCTCGCCAAAACTAGTGCACCGGCCTTTAATGTCCAGCCGCCCTCGCCAAAATCGTCTTTGACTGCAGCCGCAGTCAAACCAACACCACTCGTTGTCCTGCCTGCGGTGTAAATGCTCTTCGGGGCAATACTGTTTGTTGCCTGCAAAATCTGTGATTTACCTGTTCCAGGATCACCGACAAGTAGAATGTGAACATTTCCTCTGATAGTCTGGTTTCCAGGCAGTTCCTTTTTTACTCCGCCAAACAATTGTAGTACAATGCTTTCTTTCACAGACTCATGCCCATAAATTGCAGGGGCAATGCTCCCAATAAGCATCTCATAAATCTTTGGGTCTTTGGACAGTTTTCTGATTTCTTTCTCTTCCTCAGGGAGGACCTCTACTTCCTCAAACTCGCGCTGGGTCTCCTCAACATGTAAGACCTCCAAAAACCTGCCGAAAACAATTTTCTTTCCCTGGGCTGGTGACAACCTCAGTATTCCAACAAACCTCACAGTGTTTCCCGCGCTCACCTTGTGCACAAGATCGTCGCCCAAATAAACGTCAAGGTTTGAAGCCTGCTCATTACCCTTAAGTTTTTCCAATGGCTCTTGGATTTTTATTTTTTGGTAATCAACAAATTCTGATTGGTTCTGAACAAGAGTAAAATCGCGGTGTCTGCACTCGCAGAAAGCCGGCTGCTTGAGCTCTTGTCCTTCCTGCGGCGTCTTGTAAGTATTTCCACAGCGTCTGCATTGCCATGTCGCAATTTTTAGTTTTGGAAGTGCATCAGTTATCTGACTTACCGCGCCCTCAACAGAAATTAGTTTGTTTAAATATTCTGAACCAATGTTTCTAACAAGAATCTCTCGATCCTTTGGAATGTTGTGGAAGCGAATGTGTGGTGCAAAGCTCTCAATTTCTAGAGCAGGGACTTCAACACTCTGTATTGCGGTTCGTGCAGCCTCAAGCAAATAGTCAGGGTTGTCAAGCAGCTCATCAGCCAATTCATAGTCAAACTCTTCCAATTCCTTGAAATCAATTTCAAGACTTCTCTTCTTAGGATACTCTGATACGCTACGCTCAATGCGTGGTTTGCCAACGCTTTCAAAGAAGGCAAGGAACTTGGCCACATAAGGGTTTTCCTGGGGCTCGCGTTCCCTTTCAATACTTTTTTCATCCTGTTCCAACTTAACACCACTAATAATTGCCGTTTTACTGTTTAAAACTGCTTTCGAGAGACAGCGGATTTCCACTGTTCTATGCCCTTGTGCAATTTCCACTGTTGTGTTGGGATTTAAAATTTGTGTCGGGGTGTCGGGAAATTTATTCCATATTTATTAAGTCTCGCTTGTTAATAACCCTGTTCAATTAGAAAACCAAACCGCTGCTCCCTTGCTGGGAAAGAAAAGCGAAACGGTTTTTACATAATTTCTGCAGCGGCAATTGGTTTAAAATGCTTTTTTTGCTCAAAAGATTGTTATGACTGGAAAGTTTTACATTACAACTGCAATAGACTACCCTAGTGGAAAGCCGCATTTGGGTCATGCATATGAAAAGGTTTGTGCTGACTGCATTGCACGCTGGCATCGTTTACTGGGTAAAGAAGTTTTCTTTCTTACCGGGACAGACGAGCATGGCAGCAAGATTGCGAAAAAAGCAAAGGAAGCAGGCAAAGAGCCAGAAAAATTTGTTGAGGAAATGGTTGTTTTTTTTCGCGAGCTTTGCGAAAAGCTGAACATTTCCAATAACCGCTTTATTCGCACAACAGATGAAGATCACATTAAGATTTCTCAGGATATTTTTAAGGCAATTCACGACAAGGGAGAAATAACTCTTGGAGAGTACAGTGGCTGGTATTGCAGTGAGTGCGAAACATTTTACACTGAAAAGGATTTGAAGGAAGGTTGTTGTCCAACTCACGGGCAAAAAGCTGAATGGTTAAGTGAAGAATCCTACTTTTTCAAAATGAGTGCTTATGCCCAAAAAGTTTTGGATTATTTGGAAAAAAATTCTAGTTCTGTGCTCCCTTCCGGTAAGCGCAAAGAAATTATTAATCGTGTGAAAGACGGCTTACAGGATTTGAGTGTTAGCAGGGTAAATGTTCCTTGGGGAATTCCTGTTCCAATCAATGATAAGCACACTCAGTATGTTTGGATGGACGCTTTGATTAACTATATTTCAGGAGTGGGTGTTTCTGCAGGTGGCAAGGGGGACAAACTCTCACACTTTTGGCCTGTTGATGTACATCTTATAGGAAAAGACATTTTGTGGCACCATACTGCGATTTGGTATAGTATTCTAATGGCTGCTGATATTCCTTTACCAAAAACTGTTTTCTCCCATGGCTTTATCAATACTGATACTGGGGAGAAGATGAGCAAAAGCAAGGGAACGGTAATCGATCCAATTGCTCTCGCCGACAAATATAGTGCGGATGTGCTGCGCTACTTCCTTTTGCGAGAAATTCCATTTGGACAGGATGGGAATTTTAGTGAAGAGCTTCTTACTGACCGCCTTAACAACGAGCTTGCAAACGAACTTGGAAACCTTGTGAACAGAACGATTGTCATGATTGAAAAGTATAACAAGGGAGCAGTGCCTAAAGGAGAAGCTGATAAGGGACTGCAGGAAAAGTTGAAGCTTGAGAAAATCAAAGAACAGATGGAGAAACTTGAGTTGCATCACGCCCTTTCAGAAGTTTTCGCATTTGTTTCGGCCTGCAACCAATTCATTAACGAGAAGGAGCCCTGGAAGATGGAGGGCGAGGCTCGTGATAATGTGCTTTACTCTCTTGCAGACTCACTGAGAATTATTGCAATTCTTCTCCAACCATTTATTCCAGAAACAAGCGAAAAGATTAATGCGCAACTTGGAGTGAAGTTGGGCAGCATTGCAGCCTGTAAGTTCAACAAGCTGAAAGCTGGAACAAAGGTTAAGAAAGCCGAAATTCTGTTTAAGAAGATTGGATAGCTACAGCTTGTCTTTCACTAGCTTTGCATACTTTTCCAATTCTTCCTGTTCTGCATTGCCTTGTTCCCAAGCAAAGTTCAGCTTGTCGTCTTTGCTTCTTGGAATTATGTGAAAGTGCACGTGTGGAATTACTTGTCCTGCAACTTCGTTGTTGCTCTGAATAATGTTGAAGCCCTCTGTTCCAGGAATAGTTGTCATTACTGCCGCAGCAATCTTTTGCACTATCTCCATTACTTCTTTCATTTCCTCATGTGGCATGTCAAGTAGCGTGTGATAGTGTTTTTTTGGAATCACAAGCGCGTGCCCCTTTGAAGCAGGATTAATGTCCAAAAATGAAAGAACATTACCGCCCTCATAAAGCTTTGTGCTTGGAATTTCCCCCTTACCAATCTTACAAAAAATACAGTCATCCATCAAACCACCTCGATAATACTTGTGTCTGGAACTTTTTTTAAATAAAAGCCAGGGCAATGTAAGCCAATCCAAACACAATGCAGAAAATAGAGAAGTTTATTTTCCTCGCAATGTTAATCAGAAAGTCGATTGAAGCATAACCCACAATTGCCGCAACAGCTATTGCAATCAGCATGTTGGGTTCGAAAGAAATGCCTTCAATTGTGGCAAAAACAACTTCCGCCGCAAACACCGAGGGAATACTAAGCAGGAAAGATAACCTAAAAGCCTGTTCTGGATCAAAGTCCTCCATCAAGAGTACGGCTGTCGTAATTCCACTTCTGCTTATACCAGGTATTACCGCAATTCCCTGCGCAAGCCCGGTGAGAAAACCATGTCCAACATTCTCCTTTCCCTGTGCAATCTTTTTCTTGAATTGTATTATACCTATTAGTATAAGTGCGGCTCCAACCAAAAGCATTACTAGAAAGGTGTCACCCATTACTCCCTTGAAAACGAGGTAGATTGGAATAGCAGTTATAGCTGAACCGATTAATGCTGTTAGAAAGAATTTTAGCAAAGGCTTATCCTTTAGCAACACTATTTCCACGAGCTCTTTGCGAAAGTACACTGTTGCTGCAATCAAAGTTCCAATATGCAGTGTGATAGCGTGCCTGAACGCTTCTTCCGCTGTAACTCCAAAGAGGCTTAGTGCAGCAACCATTACCTGCCCCTGGCTACTTATTGGCAGCCACTCTGTAACGCCCTGTAACAATCCAAGGAACAACGCCTGTATTAAATCCATGTAATTAAAACATTGTTAGCAGATTAAATACTTTTTCCCTCTATCCATTATTCGTTTCAGAATATTTGTTGCAGAATGTTATTTATTTTAGAATAAGTACTTTTTCTTATGGTGAGCGTTGTTGAGTGATGTAGTAATTGGGGATACCTTAGGCTCTGCCGTCGAAACGCCTAACTTACAGACTGTTTCTTTTTCAAAGAATATTCGCTTTCGGCTTGAGTCTGGCCAGCGCTTTGGTCCAATAAACATTGCATACAAAACATTTGGAAAATTGAACGAGGACAAATCAAACGCTGTTCTAATATTTCCAACACTTACAGCCACGCCGCAGGTTGCATCAGAAAAAATTCGGGGCAAAGTTTTTCATGGGTGGTGGGAAGGGCTTGCGGGAAAAGGAAAAGTGATTGACACTAACAAGTTTTTTGTTATTTGTGCGGATCATTTTGGGGGATGCTACGGGAGTATTGGCCCAAGTTCTATAAATCCTGATACCGGAAAACCGTTTGGCTTAAAATTTCCGGGTTTTTTCATTCGTGATATGGTAAATGTTGTCATAGAATTTCTCAAGCACATTGGAGTAAGAAAATTGCACTCTGTTGTTGGTGCCAGCCTTGGTGGGCTTCTTTCTTTGGAATTGGTTGCCTTGAGCAAGAACATTGCAAAGAATGTGTTTGTGATCGGTTCTTCTCACAAGGTTTCCGCACAGTACCTTGCACTGAACTATATTGCCCGGCAAGCAATAATGCTTGATCCTGCTTGACGCAATGGAAACTATTAGGGGGCATCATTTCCAGAGCAAGGTCTTTCTATTGCAAGGTAGATAGGGCACATTTCTTATCTTTGCCAGCCTCTTCTGGAAGAAAAGTTTGGCAGGCAAGGTTTTGGCAAAAAAATAAGAGATCATGTAAGCCTTGACCGCCAATATCAGATTGAGAATTACCTTGACTACCAAGGAAAAAAGTTCTGCAAGCGCTTTGACCCAAACACCTACATTTATTTGTCAAAGGCAATTGACACCTTTGATTTGGAGAAAGAGTTTGGCAGCATTGAAAATGCGTTTGCAAACACTAAAGCAAGAATTCAGTTTATTTCAATCTCTTCAGATCAACTATTTCTGCCAGAGCAAACAAAAAAACTACACAAAATCCTTCTTGCCTGCGGTGTTGATTCCAATTACAGTGAAATTGATTCTTTGAAGGGGCATGACGGGCTGTTCATTGAGGATGACAAGACATCAAAGATAATTGGAGAAAAGTTAAAGTAGACACCGGCTTCTTTTAAGGCGAGTGCTTTAGTTTCTCTATTTCATAGAGTTTCTGCAAATCCCTGGCGTAAATAACTCCAATGAGTTCATGCTGTTGCACAATTGGAAAAATCGAGTAGCCCTTTGTCATAACTTTTTCCATAAGCTCTGCTGGATCAGCGTCAATCTGGACTGTGGGGAGTGGTTGCGCAACAGTCTTTGCTTTCACGTTTGGCCACTGCCCCCGTGGCATTTTCTCAAGTGTCTCAAAGCTAACTAGTCCAAAGCCCTGCCCCAATTTAACGAGCAGCGCAAGCCTCCGGTTCTGAATCATTGTCGCGAAAATATCCTGCAGGTTATCATCGCCCTGCACAACCAAGGACCGTTTCTCAAGTATTGGTAATAGGCTTGTCCCCCTGAGTGTTTCCTTAATCTCAACTCTCTTGTTCTCTTGTTGCGAACCGAAGAAAATGAAGATTGCTATTACTGCAGCTATTATCGCGCCCTCCAAAAAACTTATTATAAACAGCAATACCGCAAGCACTATGCTCACTCTTGAAATAATTCTGGTTGCTTTCCTCCACCCTATAAAGTAGGCCAGCAAAGACCTTGCAACTCTCCCTCCATCCAGTGGGAGAGCTGGAAAGAAAAGATTGAATGCTCCAAGAACAACATTAACATAAAACAGGCTTAGCAAAGGGGATTCAAACACCGCTTCAAAACCAGCGTTTGCAGCAAGCTTTTCCAATCCAAGTGGAATGTTGAATACCGAAGCTATCACAAGTATTGATCCGGCAACAAAAAAATTGAACAATGGTCCGGCAATACTAACTTGAAATTCGTCTCCCGGCTTTTCAGGGAGAGATTCACTAACACTTATTCCGCCAATTGGCAGCAAAATTATTTTCTGGACTTTGAAGCCTTTCTCCAACAGTACTACGCTGTGCGTGAGTTCATGGAAGAAAACTGAGAGGAAAAGAAAGAAGATGAAAATGAGTATAGGAATTATTCCTGACAACGGGAAAAGATTGCTGAATGAGAACAACAACATTACTGCAACAAGCAGTACTGCGCCAATCACAAAGCTGCTGTGCAACTCTATCGGGATTGAAAAGATTTTTCCTATTCTGAGCGAGCGCATGCTTTACCCTACAAAGAAAAGCCGCCAGATATATTTAAGCATATGCAAAAAAACAAAAAAAAAAGAAAAGAAGGAAGGTATATTCACACGAGATCTATCTTGATTCCGCCAACCTTCCCGGCAACGAAGTTGTAGATTACTGCGCCAATTGCGCCGACAATAAATCCGCCAACTGCTCCCGTAATAACCAATACAACAGTGGTAATTAATCCGCCAACAAGCCCTGCGCCAGCAAAGGCTGCTGTATTTGCACCAGGAATAGCTGCAGCCATTGAACCAATAAAGCCCATAAATAGCGTTAGCATTAGTCCCATAATCAAATAGACTACTGCCAAAATTACAGCCATGACCTTTCCATATTGAACCGGATCAACTCTTGCTATTGTTTGCGTAGCCATAGATTTCACCTCCTAAAAGCTTTAGTAATATTTGATTAGATTAAACGATTCTGCTATTTAAAGCTATTCTTAGCTTAAAAATCGGCATTTTTGCCAAAAATAGTAAAAGAGGCGGGGTCAAGCAATATCTACTTTTATTCCGCCGACTTTTCTTGCTACAAGATTATAGATCCAGGCTATGATTGCGCCAAAGACAAATCCTATTACACCATACAAAGCAGCGCCTAGGACGGTAACCAACAATGCGCCTAAAAGCACGAGGATTCCATTTGCTCCTGCAATTGCCATTGTACCAATTCCACCGAACAATGAAACGATTACTCCAAAAATAAGCACCATTCCAGCCATCAGTGCTGCATAGATTTTTCCTAATGAAACAGGATCAATTCTTGTAAGTGTTTTTGTAACCATTCTTTCACCTCCCTGCTTTTAGTAGGTGTTTTGTCTTATTTAATTGTTTTGCACTGCATTTTGCCCAATGCATTCTTTGCAAGTGCCTCAATATCAAGCTCTTTTCCCTCAAAACCAATTTTTTCCTCTGTGGCCTTGGTAGCGGGCTTAACAGGAATAGAGCAGCAAGCGCTTGGCAAAATGCTTGTCTCAAACGTTCCAAATTTTCTTGCGAGCTTCTCTATCTCCAGCTTGTCCATTCCAAGCAGCGGCTTTATTATTGGTAGGTCTGCAGCAGAGTGCTCTGCATTAAGGTTGTAGAGAGTCTGCGAGGCAACTTGCCCAAGGCTTTCTCCAGTGAGTAGGGCAGAAGCCTTCTCTTTCTCAGCAAGCTTTGATGCAATGTGCATCATCATTCGCCTGCATAGCACACAACTGTATTTTCTGTTAGCTTTTTTTGCAATCTCAAAGAGAGTTGGACCATGAGGTACAACGCAAACCTTGATTTCTTTTCCAAACTTTTTGCCGAGCAGTTTTGCAAGCTTCTCTGTCTTCTCAATGCCACGCGTGTTTCCAAGTGGTTTTGTGTCAAAGTGAAGCATCACAATATCCAATCCATTCTCAAGAGCCATGCTGCTAACAACAGCACTATCAATTCCACCCGATACTAGTGCGATAATCTTAGTCATTTTCAATCACCTTTTCAACAATCCTCTTTGCAAGTTCAACAGTTCTCCCTTCCACATCCTTCAAAGGGTTTACTTCAACCAAATCAATTCCCCTAGCCTTCCCGCTTTTAAGCAAGGCATCCAACAGGGGCATGAATTCCTCTTCCAACAAGCCGTTTGGCACCAAGTAACCTGTGCCTGGAGCAATGCTTGGGTCAAATCCATCTATGTCAATGCTCACATATATTTCATCATTCAATGCAATTAGTTCCAGCAGCTTATCCATTACCTGCACCGGCTTTGACTTAACTTCAACTGCGCTCACGACTTTTATCTTGTTGTGCTTTATGTACTCTGTTTCAAGGGGGTCCACTTTCCTAATCCCGATTTGCAAAATGTTCTCTCCCTTAACTAACTTTTCTTCCACCACTCCCTGGATCCAGTCCTCATGGCTCAGTGGAGCGAAGAACTGCACGCAGTCAGGATGAGCATCAAAAACCACAAGCGCCTTTTTGCCATCTGTAGTTTCAGAGAATCCTTTCACAAGTGCATAACTTATTGAGTGGTCCCCTCCAACAAATAATGCCTTCTCTTTTGCCAAAACTTCTTTGGCTTTTGCATAAATGGCTTTATCTGTGTCCTCAATATTGCTTGGCACGATTGGAGTTTCATCAAACTCTCTGCCCTCCAAAATGAGCGGGGGGGCTTTTCCACAACCCTTGTTTTGGTCCAAGTTTCCCTGTTCACTCGGAACACTTAGTATTCTCATAAGAAAAAGATTGCAAGGAAACTTAATTAAGGGCTTTTACTCGCTTCTAATCCGGACAACTTTGATGAGGTCGCCCCATCTAATATATTCTACGTTGCCGCCTTGTTCCACCGTAAGGTTCTTTGGCTTTGGAGAATTGAACATCTCATAGGTCTCGATGTCCATGAGCTGTACTTGGCTCCCCATTATTGCGACAACCTGTGCCTGGCTCCTCTTAATTATTGGCACTTCAACGTCAACGCCTGTTCCCTTCAACAGGTTTCTTTTTTGGTCTGTGAAAACATCAAAAGCCATAATCCTTACTTTTGCGCTACCGTGCTTTCCTGGCTTGCTTTTGTCCACGCTTTTTACCTGACAAACTGTTCCCTCAATTAGCACAAAACTGCCCGGTTTCAAGGAACCGGCATTAGTAAACTTCTTTTCCCCGTCAACCATCAAAAAGCACCTTTTCTAACAAACTTACAAAACTAGAGCGAATTTAATTAAAAAGGTTTCTGTGGCAGTCCCTGCGTCATTGATAGATTTTAATACATTTCCCCATTTCCTTATATTTATCATTAACTATTGTGTGCGCGATGGCGCGGTGTTTCTCTTGGTACTGGATAAAGTCAGAAAGCGAATCGATTCTGTAGTAAATAAGAGAATGGAGAAGAATATTGCTGTTTTTGTTGATGGCCCAAACATCCTGAGGAAGGAACTGGGCATTGATTTGGAGGAAGTAAAAAGTGTTCTCCAAAAGAACGGGAACATTAAGATCGCAAAGGTCTTTTTGAACCAGTTTGCATCCAACAAACTTGTGGAAGCTGTTGTAAATCAGGGCTTTGAAGCAATAATTACTGTTGGGGATATTGACGTTGCAATGGCGGTTGAAGCAACAGAGTCCTGCTTCAACAAATCAATTCAGGCAATAGCCTTTGTAACCAGGGACTCGGATTTTTTGCCGGTAATTGTTCGGGCAAAGAGTCGGGGAAAAGAAACAATCGTGGTTTTGGCTGAGGAGGCCAGTGCGGCAGCCTTAAAAAACACTGCCGACCAAATAATTATTGTTGGTGGGCGATAAAAAATGAACATTCCTATCGGAACACTTGTCGAGGAAAACATTTCCCTAAAGGGAACAGATATCAAACAAAAAATTTCTACCCTGCTTGAACAGGGTTTTACAGGCTACCTTGTTCTAACAGTTGAGGGTAGAAGTGGGATTGAAGAAGGACTACTGCTTTTGAAAAATGGTTTGGCTGTTGGCGCAATTTACGAGTATGTGAAATTTGCCAAAAGTTTTTATGGGGATCATGCATTCGAACAACTGTTTAATTCTTCGCTTGCAGAGTTCGGCGTAATGGATATCGGTAGTTTAAGCAAACAGCAAGTTGAACTAATAATTGCGTTCAACGAGAAGATAGAATTCAAGAAAGCACTTGAGCCAAAGGAATTGGAGAAGCTTGTTCCAAAGAAATTTGACGCCGATGTGGCTGAAAAGGCGTTGGGAAAGAAATTTAAAAAGAAGGAATCAAAATTTGATGTATTCAAAAAACTTGGATTAGGTGGAGTTAGTAAATGAGAAAGAAAATTGGTTTCCTTATAAGGCGAATCGCTGGAAGCATACTTGACATGGATGACACAACAGTTCCATATGAACAACTGGAAATCCTCAACGACTTCCTATCAAAGCACCAGTTTGATCTTAATCAGGCCGACTTAAATATTTTGATGCGGGAGCTAAAACGTAAGCACATGGTTGACAGCATCAGCATTATTGACACTAACGGGGAACTTGTTATCAGCAGCGAGGGCAACGGCAAGAAAGAGGCAAGCCTTGCTTCATATTTGATGGGTTATATTGATAGTGAACTTGCAACCCCTGAAAGTGTTCTGATAAAGGGAAACAACAGTTGGTTCATGGTTTTCCCGTTCAATGACCAAACTTATATTATAAGAGCACAAGCCTCATTGTCTAACACAGAATTGAAGGCACTGGCTAGAGAACTTGAGTCATTCAAGGTGGGCAACAGCGGATAAAGTGCGCAGAAATACTTATTTTGCGACTTCTCTTATAAGAAAAGATTTTTAAGGAATACAATCTATTAAACCTATAACATTGGTGTTTTGATGGTTAGAATTATTACTATTGCATCTGGAAAAGGTGGGGTCGGAAAAACCACTATTACCGCTAACTTAGGAATTGCCCTTGCGCAACAAGATTTGAGAGTACTTGTAATTGATGCCGATATTGCAATGGCAAACTTAAGTCTGCTACTTGGAATGCAGTCTTCCCCCATTACTTTACATGATGTGCTTCTCGGGGAAAGCAATGTTCACGACGCAATTTATGATGGGCCCGGCGGAATACACTTTATTCCAAGCGGTCTAAGCATTGAAAGCTATCGTAGAGTTGATGCCGAGCGCCTTGAATCTCTTGTGAGGGAAATAGCGGAGAGCTATGACTTTGTTTTAATGGATGCTCCAGCCGGAATAGAGAAGAGCGTGATGGCCGCACTCTCTGCAGCCGATGAAGTTCTACTTGTAACAATGCCAAATTCTCCAAGCGTTGCAGATGTCCTGAAAACAAAGATTGTGGCGCAGCGCATTGGGAGTCATCCTGTCGGAATTGTACTGAACTTTTTGCGTGGAGAAAAAGGCGAAATTAGTGACGATGATATTATGAAGATGCTTGAACTCCCAATCTATGGGATGATTCCATATGATTCCGAGATCAGGAAGAGTTTTATGCAGGAAAACGTTGCACCAGTAATGATTCGTGTTCCTAATAGCCCCGCATCCATTGCAATAAGAAAGATGGCGGCAAAACTCTCAGGGGTTAGTGTTGCCCCACAAATAACTAAGGTTAAAAAACCAGGATTCTTATCCAGACTTTTTGGCTTCTTCAGGAAAAAGAAGAAAGCCAGTGCAGAAGAAATAAAAAAGGAAACAGAATAAAAGGAGGAATTTGATAATGGCAAACAGACCATTCGATCTGCTCAACGAAGCAATCGGTAAAGAAGTACTTGTCATGCTAAAGGGGAACATACAAGTTCGAGGCACATTGAAAGCATTTGATGTGCACATGAATATTGTTCTTGAAAGCGCGGAGCAGCTGGAAAACGGCGAAGCAAAAACAAAGTACGGAAAGCTGATGGTTCGCGGGGACAACGTAATTCTAATCAGCCCGTAGTTCTCCTACTTCCACCCCAAAGAATTCCTTTAAATTAATTACTGGAACGTTCTTCTTACAGGGGCCCTTAGTCTAGTGGTATGACGCTCGGTTGGCAATCGGGAGATCCCGGGTTCAATTCCCGGAGGGTCCATTGCTCTTTTTCTATGTAATTTCCAAAATCCTAAAACTAAATTCTTTTATACTCCTTTGGCTATTTTCTATTCGGTTATGGCTAATAAAAAAAAGATTCTGATTGGCAGTGTCAAAAAACTTATTGCACTCAAAGTTCCTGATAAGGAGATTGTGGTTAACCTGCGTGATGTCGGCATTGATGAGAAGCAGGCAAAAAATTTAATTAAACTTGCGAAGCAGACCCCCTCAGAGAAAGAAGTTAAGAAGCCCGAGTCTAATCCTGAACCAAAGCCACTACCAAAACCAGTTGCCAAAGAAGCCACTCCAAAGGTTGCTGAAGAAAAATCTCTTGATCAAATAAAGAATGAGTTGCAAAAGAAGGATTTTGTCAAGGATGAGAAGATGAGTGAGGGTGACAAAAAAAGTTTTTTTGAAAAGCTTGTAAATCGCTCTGCCAAAGAACCTTCAAAAAAGAGTAAGATTGATGAGATTGCAGAGGCAATTCAACCAAAAGTTGAGGGAGAGAAGCCAAAGCCTGTAGTCGAAATCCCTGCCCCAAAACCTGAGCCCAAATCAATTGAGCAGAAACCAATTCCGGCAGTGGTTCCCAAACCTGTTATGCCGCTTCCAAAATCTGCGGCTCAGCCAAAATCTGTTGTTCAACCCAAACCAATTCCGGCCCAAAGAACTTCATCACTTGATATTTCAAAACTATGGGAGAAAGGGATTCTCTCATCTGTTAATGACAAGCTCAAAGAAATAAAAGAGATAAAGGCGGATGTTGATATCGCGATCGAAAAAAGGGCCGATGAGGTAGCCAAAAAGGAGATTAACAAGATCCAGGTTTTGTTTGATTCCCAACAGAGTCTTTTCATGGAAAAAGTAAATGCAAAGTTGGATGAAAAAGGAAAAGAAGTTGAGGAACTAATTGACAAGAAGATCGTGGAGATGAAGCAAACATCCTCCACACTCGAAAAGGAGATGGGTGACCTTGAGGTCAATAGAAAACAATACAAGGATTTCATAAGCGAGATGACCACAAAGCTTACCGAGTTGGAGCACACCAAAAACAAGCTTGTGAGTGGAATGAATTCAGAGCTCATAAAATCGAAGAGCGAGATGCAAGAGTTCATGGATTCTTCTCAGAGCAAAGTAAGAGATATTGATGACAGGGTTAACAAAACTCTAGAAGTGGGTTTGAGTGTAATTGATGGTTTAAAGGTTGATGCTGAAACCCAATTAAAGGATTTTGCGATAAAGAGAAGTGATGACTTGAACCATGACATGCGCGAACAGTTGGGCGAGCTTAAGGATACTAAGGGTGCCTTTGAGAATCAGATAAAAGAGAATCTTGCCATGTTAAAGGAAATGAAGACAACGTATGAATCACAGATCGAGGGAAGATTAAAAAGGCTTGATCATTTAGAAGCAGCTATAAGGAAAGAGTTTGATCCCGCAATGTTCAAACAGCAGATGAATGACTTAGAGGGTTTCAAGCAGCAGTTTGTAAAGGTTATCGAGACAAATGTTGGCAAATTTAACCAGGCCATCCAGGAGATAAACGAGCAGGCCAATCAAGCCGAATCCAAGATAAACGGCCAAATAAGACTGATTGACAAGAAGATGACAGAGCTTGACGAATTTGAGAAGACCTTTGCAGAAGAAATGGGTCTGTCAGTAGAAAAAGCCTTTGAGAAAAAGAAACAAGCCAAGTCAAAGAAAAAGAAGAAATAGTTTTTGCTAATGGGCCTGGGCGGAATTGAACCGCCGATCTCCCCGATGTCAACGGGACGTCATAACCACTAGACCACAGGCCCTTTCATTTACTATTTCGCATCCGTAATTTTTTTAATGAGTTTGCAAGCCGCACATTCTTTCCCACTAGTGGGTTCGCCGCATTCTTTGCAGGCATTTAGCTTTACTTTTGCGCTTTTGCCAGCAAGCTTTGGTTTTGCCTGCTTCAAAAAACTGAGTATGCTGTACATGGTTCCCGGGAACTGTGACTCAAGATGATTGAGAACTGAACGATAAGTATTTCTCTTTGCCTGCCACTTGAACGGACAGCATTGTTCCTCATAGTGTTTTACTCCTTTGTAGTGAGCAAAAGCAATTATCTCTATCTCAGGGGAGTCCCACAGTGGCTTTATCCTTGGAACAAAACCCTTTCCTTTCTTCATGCGGGTTATTGGTCCAAGCCTAACAAGTCTTTGAATATCTGCCTCGCACACATTCATCAGCGTGCTCTGTGTTTCATCATCCAGGTTGTGTCCTGTAACAAGCTTGTTTGCCCCAAGTTTTTTCGCATACTGATTCATAATCTTCCTGCGCAGTACTCCGCAAAAACTGCAGGTTCCACCTATTCTTTTTTTCGCACCGGTCTTCTTCATCACATCAACCATTGTGAAACCAAACTCGTCCTTGAAGCTAATTCGCGTGAATGGAATTCCCCAGGCCTTACAGTTCTCCTCGGCAAAATTTAATGCCGCGTCCCTATAACCCTCTATTTCCTCATCAATAAGGAGGGCTTCAAGTTCATTGCTCTTTCCAAAAATCTTATGCATCAAGTAAAGCGCAACACAACTGTCCTTTCCACCGCTCACTGCGACCAATAGCTTTTCGCCTTTTCCAACAAGGCCATTTGTCCTGCAGGTTCTCTTAACTCTCTTCTCAAAAAAGTGCGTAAAGTGATCTTTGCAAAACTTGTGGGGGCCATAAAGAAGTTCTATTGCTGCCTTGCTTTCGCATCTATCACATTTTCCTGTTACCATAAAAAAACTGCCCTAGTATCCTTTAATTAATTTATTGATTCATTCTTTATCTTATGAAGAAGCAAACCAAGTTTCTGAAGGAAGAAACAAGGGTAAAGCAGAGAATGGGCCGAGGGAAAACAGGCAAGAAGGGCAGCAAGGGCGAGTAAGGCAAACATTAGCTTTAAATTCCTTCTCTTTGAAATAATTTGTATTAATTAACTTCTTTTAACGCATCTTTTGTGCTAGTGAAGTGAGATTATGAGTGCGACAAAAGCAATACAGGAAACGTTTGCAAAAGAATTTGCCGGTAAGAAAGATAAGTCTTACGATTACAAGGCAATCCAGCGTGAGCGCATGATTGGCTTCAGGAAAGAGAAGCAGGCTATTGTTCGTCTTGACAAACCAACAAATATTGCCAAGGCTAGAACCTTGGGCTACAAGGCAAAGAAGGGCCTTGTTGTTGTAAGGGTTAGAGTGCGCAGAGGAAGTGGTGCACAGCGTAGGCCAAAGAAGGGTAGAAAGCCAAAGCGCATGGGTGTAAATAAGCTGACAAGAGCAATTAGCATTAAGGGCATTGCAGAGCAGCGCGCTTCAAGAAAGTATGAGAACTGCGAAGTTTTGAATTCTTACAAGATTGGTGCAGATGGAAAGCATCATTATTATGAAGTAATTCTGGTTGACACTTCAGCACCTGAAATAAAATCTGATAAAGATCTAAATTGGCTTTGCGAGAAAACCCAGAAAGGAAGAGCCGAGCGTGGTTTAACTTCCGCTGGAAAAAAGAGCAGGGGTCTTCGCAGAAAAGGCAAGGGTGCAGAAAAAATCAGGCCATCTCTGAGAGCAAAGGGCAGAAAGGGAAAGTAAAAGCACTTTTTCTTTTTTTTGTTAAAAAATAAAACCTGCACTAAAAGAAAAACACTTTTTAAAATGAAGCAGGCTAATTCTTCTCAATGCCAGCAAAAGTTTTTCTAATCCAAAAAGAGTTTCTGCAAAAGCTGCCCGCTACTTTTCAAAAACTCGGTTTCAAGCAGCGCTTTGAAAACAAGTCTACTGCCGTAAAAGTTCACATGGGTGAGTATGGGAACCTGAATTATGTGAGGCCGCCGATTGTTGGCAAGTGTGTTGAAGAGCTATTGGCAGTTGGAGCAAAACCATTTCTGTTCGATTCTCTCACCAAATATCACGGGAACCGTTTTACTGTTGAAGATTATAAGGAAACCGCACGCAAGAACGGTTTTACCGAGGAAACAATTGGCTGCCCCATTGTGATTAGTAATGAAACCGTGAATGCAGAAGGATTCATGGATCGGGAAGTCGGGCTATGCAAAGACGTGGTTGATGCAGACGCCATCTTCACAATAAGTCATTGCAAGGGACATGGCTTTGCAGGATTTGGCGGGGCAATTAAAAACCTTGGATTTGGCGCAGTAAACCAGGAAACAAAAAATGTTGTTCACGGGAACAAAAGAAAGCTCCTGGAATTTATTGCAAACCAGTGCTTTGCAGTGCTCAAACAATTTGAAAACGGAAACTCTATTTATGTAAACGTGCTCAACGATATCTCAAAGCTCTGCGACTGTCATGGTGATGCCGGGTTTGGGATAATGAAAGGGATAGGGATTGCGGTAAGCGATAATATTGCGGCAATAGATAGGGCTTCAATAGATTTAATCAACAAAGAGTTTGGCCAAGACTTTTTCGAGCATTTGAATCATATTGATCCCAGGCCGCAGTATGAACTGTTGGAACAACATGGGATTTTATCTGATTATTTTCTTGAGGTGATTTAATGAGATTCAAACTTTTGAAAGGAGACATTGCAGACGCAGTTGTAGACGCAATAGTTAATGCTGCAGGAACCTCCCTTCATATGGGTGGGGGAGTAGCCGGTGCCTTGAAGAGAAAAGGCGGACAGGAAATAGAGGACGAGGCCCTAAAAAAAGCACCCATTGGATTAGGCAAGGCCGTTGAAACAAATGCAGGCAAGCTAAGCGCCAAGTATGTGATTCACGCAGCGGCAATGCCGCACTCAGGGGATGAAAGGGCAACATCGGACAGTATTTCCCAGTCAACAAGACATGCTTTAAAACTGGCGGACGAATTAGAATGTCAGACAATTGCAATTCCGGCGGTTGGGTGTGGCATAGCCGGCTTTCCCCTAAATCAGGGTGCAAAAATTATTCTAAGAGAAATTTTTCGCTTTCACGGAAAAAATTTGGAGAAATGTATTGTAGTATTGTTCTCTGATGCAGAGTACAAAGCTTTTGACCAGGCTTCAAGGAGAGTTTAAATGTCTAAAAATATTCCCACTCCTGAAGAGTGCATTCCACTCCTGAAAAAGTACGGGGCCACTGAAACAATTATTGGACACTTGAAGCAAACCGCAAAAGTTGCAGTATTCCTCGGAAAAAAATTGGCTGAGAAAGGAGAAGAGATTGATTTACCACTTTTGGAAGCTTCTGCTTTGCTGCATGATATTGACAAGAAGATTACTCTTGATGATCATTCAAAAAAGCATGCCGTGGAAGCAGAAGCAATTCTGAAGAAAGAAGGTTTTCCAAAGATTGCAGAAATTGTGAGACAGCACAGGTTGGGATGGATACGCGAGAACCAATTTTCAGGGTGGGAGGCAAAGCTTGTTTACTATTCGGATAAAAGGGTTAGGCATGATCAAATAGTTTCGCTTGAAGAGCGCTTTGAATACTTGCTTGAGAGATATGGCTCCATTTCAAAGGAGGCCAGAGAAAGCATTCTGAAAGCCAAGCCAAAAGTATTTGAATTAGAGGAGGAAATTTTCTCCAAAATTGATGTTGACAAGAATTTGAAGGGGATTTGATGCAAAAACAACAGCAGAGAACAAAAATCAGGCCCTCGCAGAGGATGAAGAAGCGCTATATGCTATTCGAGTATATGGCGAGTGATTCTTTCGAAAGGGTTCGGGAAGCTCTTTTTGAGTTGGGAGTAAAGCCCCTGAAGCTTGTAGAGTTCAATTCTCAGACAAAAAAGGGAATTGTGCGCTGCGAAAGAGGCAAAGAATCTGCTTTGAAAACAGCGATGACAAAGGTCGATTTTAAGCCGATTAAGACTAGCGGGACCATCAAAAAGCTACGTAGCCTGCCTTAAAACGCATTTGACAATAGCTTTTTAATCTCTTTCAAACACACTAGTCTTAGGCTCACAGTAGTGAAATTTATTTTAGGTAGATAACTATGGCGCTAGTCAATGCATTAAAGGCAAAGTGTACCAAGTGCGGTTATGGCATTCCTTTGAGTAGCCAAGAGTATGAAAAAGCCGAGGGAGTACAGTGCCCAAAATGCAGTTCTGATTGGACAATTCTAAGGGATGACGGCGAACTCTTTCTTGAGCTAAAGAAGAACCAATAAGCTCGAGGAAGAAGCTTTTTATAGTTAACGTAGATAAAATTCTTTAAACTGGAAAGATAAGGAGATTAAGGGTTAAAATGTATCCTGTTTCTAGAAAAGGCTCAGCCTATGACCGTGTTGCAACGATGTTTTCTCCAGACGGCAGACTATATCAGGTTGAGTATGCCGGCAAAATCGTGGAGCAGGGAACCATTGGCGCAGCCCTAGTATACGATGACGGAGTTCTTTTTGGCGCCGACAAAAAGATTTCAAGCAAGCTTATTATTCCAAAAAGTGTTGAAAAATTATTCAAGATTGACGATCATGTAGGCGCAATTTCCGCAGGACTAGTTGGGGATGCGAGAAGGCTTGTCCAGATCGCGAGAAAAGAATCCCAGGAAAACAAAATGTACTACGAGGAAAAGATTCCTGTGGAAACACTTGTAAAACACGTTAGTGGAGTAAAACAATTATTCACACAGTATGCTGGAATGAGGCCTTTTGGAGTGAGTTTTATTATGGGTGGCGTGGATGACACCGGCCCAAGGCTTTTTGAAACAGAGCCAAGCGGTGCACTTGCCGAGTACAAGGCAATAGCAATTGGCAAGGACAGGAAAGAGGCAATGAAGGTCTTTGAGAAAAAGTATAAAGAGGGAATTGATTTTGAGGCCGGTATAAAACTGATTACCGAGGCTCTTGAGGCTGCGCGCGATGACAAGGAAAAATCTGATGTTAATAGGTTAGAGTTTACTTTCATTTCAAATGGCGGTTCTTTTGAAAGGATTGAAACACAAAAATTGAAATCTATTTTAGGGAAAAAATAATTAAAGTAAATAATTTAAGAGGTTTAAAAAACCATGGTGAAATTAGAGGACGCGGTAATCGCAAGAATCGAGAAAAATGGTGAACACTTCGAAATTCTTGTTGATCCCGCACTTGCTTTAAAACTAAAGAAAGGTGAAACAGTGAGTTTTAATGATTTACTAGTAATCGATACAGTTTTCAAGGACGCCAAGAAAGGCAGCGAGCAGAGCCCTGAATCCCTGAACAAGGCTTTTGCCACAGTTGAGATAAACGAAGTTGCAGAGAAAATTATTATGCAGGGAGAAGTGCAGCTCACAACCGATCAGAGAAGAACAATGCGCGAGGCAAAGAAAAAAGAGATAATCGCGATTATATCCAGAAACGCTTTGAACCCGCAAACCAATGCACCTCATCCACCAAAAAGAATTGAGATTGCATTGGAAGAAGCAAAGATAATGATTGATGAGAACAAGAGAGCGGACGAGCAAGTTTCTGATATTTTGAAGGAGTTGAAAAAGATAATCCCGATTTCATTTGAAAAACAGCAGATTGCAATAAAGGTTCCTGCAGAGCAAGCGGGCAGAGTATCAGCTTTCCTGCACAAGCACGATCTCAAAAAGGAACAATGGATGAATGACGGAAGCCTTGTCGCTATAGTTGAAACTCCGGCAGGTCTAAGAAACGAGTTTTTGACAGAATTGAATCATTTAACACACGGAGACGTGGAAACAAAAATAATGGAGAAAGGTGACTGAATTTGAGTGAGAAAAAAATTGTTATACCCGGAGACCTGGTTACTGAGGAGAGAAAGAAGCTCGGCAGCCATGTTTTTGTTGAAAATGGTAAAGTATTCAGCGATTCCCTTGGTTTGTTTTATCCTGGGAAAGACATAGCATCTGTGGTGCCGCTGCATGGGAAATATATTCCAAGAAGAGGAGATTTGATAGTAGGAATAGTTGTAAGTCAAACCTACTCAGGATATATTGTGGATATTAATAGCATTTATTCAAGCTATATTTCAAAAGAATTAACTCGCGACAGGTTAAAGCGAGGCGCCGTAATATCGGCAAAAGTAACCGATGTAAACGAAGTAAATGAGGCTGACTTGGATGACGTGCGAGTATTTTATGGCGGCGAAGTTCTATCTGTAACCCCTGTAAAAATTCCAAGGATGATTGGAAAGAATGGAAGCATGTTAAACGCTTTAAAGGACGGAACCGGTTGTAGTCTACTTATTGGTAGGAATGGCTGGGTATGGGTAAAGGACGGAAATGTTCCTTTACTGGTAAAAGCAATCGATCTTATTGAACGAGAAGCCCACTTAAACAATCTTACAAATAAAGTTGGAGACTTCTTAAATAAAAACAAGGGTGAAAAATGATGGCTAAGAAAAAAGATGAAATTGAGTATGTGAAAAACGGGAAAAGAGTTGACGGCAGAAAGGTTGATGAACTAAGGCCGTTGAAAATCGAAGTTGGAGTTATTGACAGAGCAGACGGATCAGCTTATGTTGAATGGGGACAGAACAAGGTTCTTGCCGCAGTGTATGGCCCAAGAGAGGCCCTGCCAAAACACATTCAGAATCCTTACAAGGCTCTGGTTAACTGTCAGTACAGAATGGCAACATTCAGTGTTCCAGACAGAAAGAACCCAAGACCTGGGCGAAGGGAAATAGAAATTTCAAAGGTCTGTAGTGAAGCTCTTGCAAAATCAATATTCATAGAGAGATTTCCAAACACTAAAATTGATGTGTTTGTGCAAATACTTGACAGTAATGCCGGGACAAGAGTAGCCGGATTGATTGCTGCAAGTGTAGCATTAGCTGATGCAGGAATTCCAATGAGGGATTTGGTAGCAGCAACAGGTGTTGGTAAAGCAGGTGGAGAAATAATTCTTGACCTCAACAAAGAGGAAGAAGATGCGCCTGATGCAGTTGACATTCCACTGGCAATATTGCCAGGAACAGAGGAAATAGTTTTGCTTCAGATGGATGGACTACTCACAAAAGAAGAGTGGAAGAAATCAATTGAGCTTGGAATAAAAGGCTGTAAACAGGTTTACGAGGTGCAGAAAGAGGCTTTGCGAAAAAAGTATGGCGAAGCTGAGAAGGAAACTGCAAAAGCAAGAGAGCCCAGTGCCAAAGAAACCAAACCAAAAAAAGAAGAGAAGGTGAATTAGATGGATGACGTTATATGGGACTTAAGAGTAGACAGTGCTGTAAAACTTATCAAAGAAGGTAAGCGTATTGACGGAAGGGCATTGGACGAATACAGGAAAATTGATATACAAAATCATATTAGTGAAACTGCAGAGGGCTCCGCAATAGTTAACCTTGGAAAAACAAGGATTGTTGCAGGAACCAAAATGATTTTGGGAACCCCCTATCCTGATTCACAGGACCAGGGAACAATCTCAGTTGGAGCAGAATTATTTCCAATTGCATCCCCCTCATTTGAATTTGGCCCTCCAAAAGCCGCGGCAATAGAATTGTCAAGGGTTATTGACAGGGGTATCAGAGAAAGCAAGTCCATAGATTTCAAGGACCTTTGCATAACCGAGGGAGAACAAGTGTGGATTGTCTTTGTTGACCTCTATACTATGAATGACGATGGGAACTTCTTTGATGCAGGCAGTATTGCTGCACTATCAGCTATGCTGGAAACAAAGATCCCAAAGGTTGAGGATGGGAAAATAGTGAAGAAAGAGTATAGCGGAAAGCTAAAACTCTCAAAGAAACCTTTGCTATGCACTTTTGCAAAGATTGCAAATAAGATAGTTATTGATCCAACTCTGGTGGAAGAGAAAGCACAGGATGCAAGGTTCTCTGTTTCAACAGCTGACGACAAGCACTTGTGCGCATTCCAGAAGGGTGAGCAAGGTTCTTTTACAAGAAGCGAAATAGACGAGTGCATTGAAATAGCTTTCAAGCGCGGAAAAGAAATAAGGAAAACATTATAGGTGAAAAGAAATGGGAAAGACTGCAAAAGTAAAGACCACAGGCCGATTTGGTTCACGTTACGGAGTGGGCATTAGAAAACGCGTGGTAAAAGTAGAGAAAGTCCAAAAACAAAAACACCGTTGTCCAAAATGTGGTTTTATAAGAGTCAAAAGGCTCGCAGCCGGAATATACACTTGCACTAAATGCAACATAAAAATTGCAGGCGGAGCATATATTCCTGAGACCATGAGCGGCAGCATTGTAAGAAAAATGGTCGCCCAAAAGCAGTTCCTACCCTATATGAAAGATTTGATTGCAAGTAAGGAGCCCGGAGCCAAGGAAGAGGTTTTAGAGGCTGTCGGGGAAAAAGCTGAATCTGTGGAAGAAAAACCAAAGGCAGAGAAAAAAGTGAAGAAAAAGGCCAAGGCAAAATCCGCGGAGAAAGCCGAGAAGAAAGAGAAAAAGGCAAAGACTGAGAAAAAGCCTGTGAAGAAAAAGGCAGCTGCAAAGAAAGATGCTAAGCCAAAAAAGGGAAAAAAGGAAAAGAAAGAAAAAAAAAGAAAAGAAAAAATGAGGTAAGGGGTAATTGAATGTATAAATGCGGAAAATGTGGAGAAAAATTTGAGAGCCTTCCGGACGGCATTGTGCGATGCCCCCAGTGTGCCTATAAGGTTCTTTACAAACTTAGGGATCCTTTGGCAAAAGAAGTAAAAGCACGATAAAAATGAAAGCGGAATATGCTTGCAGTGTAAAACTGCATTTTGACACAACAGAACAGGCAGAAAATGTAATGAATGCGATTTTGCCTGATCTCAATTCTGTGCGCAATCATCGCTCGGAAACAGAAATTAAGGTTAATAAAGCTATTCTAATACTGAATATTAAAGCACAAGATGCGGTTGCATTGAGGGCTTCGATGAATGGCTGTTTAAAATTAATTGGATTGGTTCAGAAAATATTGGAGGTTAGATAGTATGGCTGAAAACATTCAACAACAAATCATGGAGTTTGAGAAGAACAGAAACCAGTTACTTGGTATTTCCGCTCAAAAGCAACAGCTTCAGGTTCAAAGTCAGACTTTGAAGATAACGCTTGAGGAATTGGATAAAACAACGGAAAAACAGGTGTATAAAGCTACTGGGAATATTCTTATTCTTGCAGACACGGACAAGGTGAAGAAAGAAACCAAGGAGAAGATGGAAAGTGCTGATCTTAGGTTAAAGACCATTGTGAAGCAGGAAGAAAGTCTTGTTAACAAGCTGAACAAGCTTAGAAGTGAGATCGAGACTGCCCAAAAAGAATTAATGGGAAACCAGGTAATTCAAGCAGATGATGGAGAGAAGAAAGCCAAGAAGTGAGATATTTGATTTCACTCTCCAATATCAAAAATAAGAATATTTTTTTGATAACACATAGTGGTGCCGACGTGGATGCTATTGCATCCGCTGGTGCACTTTCCCTAATTCTCGAAGAAAATAATTCGGTGCAGATAGCTGTTCCGGAACACATTGCAATTCCTGCGAAAAAACTCGCGAAAAAAGCAGGAATCAACTATAAGATTAGCCCGAATTTTGGCCAAGCGGATACAATAATTCTCCTTGATTTTAACTCTTGGGATATGGTTGGGGGTATGGCTCCAGCTATAAAGGCTTTTAGTGGGAAAAAGTATCTTGTTGACCATCACACTAAGAGTTCAGACCAACTTGTTCCAAGCAAAAACACTTGGGTTGAAGCTGAAGCGGTTGCAACCTGCATAATGATTTATAATTGGGCAAAAAGTTCTAAGATTGCCCTTGGTAAAGAGGCCGCTGCACTACTTGCAGCAGGCATTACTGCCGACTCAGCCCACTTCCTCATAGCAGATGCAAACACTTTTCTTGCAATGTCCGAACTGTTGCGAATGGGTGAGAACAAATTTTCTCAGATTCTTGAATTTTTAAGAGTAGAGCGTGATTTTAGTGAGAAAATTGCAATGTTAAAAGCTGCAAAAAGAAGCAGGATATTCAAGCTCGGGAATTTCATTGCGGTTATTTCAGAGGTTGGTGCCTTTGAGGCAGACTCAGCAAATGCCCTTATAAGGATAGGTGCGGATCTTGCTTTTGCAGGTAATAGTGAGAATAACGAGCTCAAAATTAGTGGGAGGGCAAGCCAAAGCGTACAGAAAAAGGCAGGATTAGATCTTGCAAAAGATGTTTTCCAGCCCCTTGGAAAATTTTTTGAGGGAAGCGGGGGAGGCCATGCTGGAGCCGCAGGCTTCAATGGAAAGAATGCGAGTGCTTCCAAAGCACTTCTAAAATGCGTTGAACTTTCAAAGAAAAGCATTGCAAGGAAAGTTCCAAAGCTACAACTAAAAGAATACACTTAGCGGTGGTAGTCCACAGCTTTTAACAAATCCTTAACACTTTTTAGCTCGTGATCAGCTTTATTGGTTCCCTTCATCAGTTGCCCATATTTTGCAAGGGCTGTGTGCATTCCGCTTTGCTTTGCTCCCTTAATATCTCTTCCAGGATTATCGCCGACAAAAAGAAGCTCCTTTGGATTTAAACCAAGTTTTTCTATTGCTTGTTTGAATGGCATCTGGCTTGGTTTTAATTGACCAGTATCTTCTAATGCAATCACAACATCAAAGAACTCAACAAGATTCATCTCAGCCAAGCGCAACCAGGCCTGCAACCTTGGTGCATCGGAAACTATTCCAAGTTTTAGGCCCCGCTCTTTAAGTTTTATTAGGGTTTCTCTCACATGGGGGTAGGGTACAAGTTGGCCTGCCTTAACTCGTCTGTAAGCTGCGATGCCTGCTGCTAAAATCTTGTAATCTATTTCCCCCATCACTGTTTTCAAAAAGCTCTCAAAGATAGTCTGGTTTTCTATTCCAACGGTTTTATACATTTTAAACAATTTTTTTGTAGCCTTCTTCTCATCCAAAGGTAGACCAGCCTCAATCATAGAGTGAATGGCTGCCTCACTGCAAGCCTCCTTCATCCTCATAAAATCAACGAGGGTATTATCCAAATCAAACAAAACAGCTTTCAACATGATTTATCCTATAATTCGAACCCAGTTATCATTTTATTACTTTTCGTGCATTCGTTTTTTGATGAAGTGCCCAAAGTGTGGATCCAAAATGATTCGTGTGGATATTCCCCAAGTTGAGGGTGGCAGGATAACTTCCTGGGTTGAGTGCCCAAAATGCCGCTTCAGAACACAAGAGGAACAATGATTCCAAGTGTCTTCCCAGATTTCTTCCAACCTGCAGAATATAACCGCTCAAATAGATGCATCCTGTTCAAAGGTAGGCCGAACACCAAATGTTTCAATTCTCGCAGCGACCAAAGGTCGTTCAATAGAACAGATTAAAGAAGCAGCTTCGCTCGGAATCACTCTCTTTGGCGAAAACTATTTGCAGGAAGCAGAGAAAAAAATCACTGCTTTCCCTAATATGGAATGGCACTTTATTGGTCATCTTCAAAGTAACAAAGCAAAAAAAGCAGTTGAACTATTCAACTGTATTCAATCGGTTGACTCTGCAAAGCTTGCGAGCAAAATTAGTGATGCCGCAGAAAAACCTTTCCCTATTTTTCTTGAAGTGAACATTGGTTCAGAGGAAAGCAAGTTTGGTGTGCTTCCTGAGAACATTCCTTCTTTTTACAATGAGGTAAAAGATTTGCCAAACCTTGCGATTCGCGGTTTGATGTGCATGGCCCCATTCATTGACAAGGAGCAAACTCGCTCATACTTCCAAAACATGAAACAGCTTGCGCAGCAGCTTTCCCTTAAAGAACTTAGCATGGGAATGAGTAACGATTATCCTATTGCAATTGAAGAGGGTGCAACAATAGTGCGTTTAGGCACAGTTCTCTTTGGCGCAAGATAAAAAAAATAAAAAAGAAGGGAGAAAGGCCAAAGGCCTTTTCCATTTACTGCCCTGTTAAGAACTTTACAAGAGCTTCCAGGATATTTGGTGCGGCAGACTGTTCAGGGGCTTTCTCACCCACTATTTCCGCGGCCTTTATTATTCCCCTGATTGGTTCTGTTGGACAGTCTTTTGCCTCAAAACCATCAGTGCACACCTTTACTTCACATCCATTTGCACTCTCATAGGTCTTACATTCTACTGTTGATTCCTCTGTTTCTTCTTCCGGACAATCTTTTATTTCATAGCCATCAGTGCACTCCTTTATCTTACACCCGGCGTCATTAGTGTACTCCTTACACTCTACATCTGTTTCTTCTTCCGGACAATCTTTTACACTGTAACCGTTTGTACACTCTTTTACTTTACAGCCGTCCTCGTTCTCATACACCTTACACTCAATATCTTCGGTGCTGTCAGGACAAACTTTCTCTTTATCTCCGTTTGTGCACTCCTTTATTTTGCATCCGTTTTCAGTCTCATACTCTTTGCACTCAACAATTTCTCCAGGACATCTAACAAGTTCCTCTCCGTTTGTGCATGACTTTACTTTACATCCGTCATCTCTCTCGTAGACTTTACACTCTACATCTTCTGTAGGGCAATCTCTAGTTTCATAGCCATTACTGCACCTTTTCACAGTGCATCCCTGCTCGTCCCTAAACTTCTTGCATTCTACGACAGGACAGACGTTTTGTAGTTTGCATGAGTTGAAAGTGTAACCGTCTGTGCATGATATCACAATACAGTCCCCTTCAACATATTTTTTGCACTCCACAGTGTCTGTTGTGGGTGGCTCCGCACAATTCACTTGTCTACATCCCTTGCTATCAACATAGGTTTCGTATTCAAGCTTGCGGTTCCTGCATGCATCTATCTTTCTGTCGATTGTACGTTCGTCAGGACAAATTATACCTGTTTTGATACACTCTATTTGTGCACAACTTGTTCCATCAACATACTTTTGGTAGTCCATGCCTTGTACCCTGCATTTGGAGATTTGTCTGCCAATTTCTTCATCACTTGGACAAATTCTTTCTCTGCAGCGCGCCTGCCTACAGTTGGCAGAATCTACATAGAACTGGTAGTCGAGTCCGCGAGCCTTACACTTGCGGATCATTGATTCAAGTGCGTTTCCTGTTGGGCAAGACGTTGTTGACTCAATACACTTAACATATTCACAGCCGTCTTCCACATAGTAAAGCCAAGGGGCGAGACTGTACTCTCCGCCCTTTACCTCTTTGCATGCCGCAACTTTGGCATCATTTTCTTCTTCGGTAGGGCATGAGCTCACAGGCGGTTTCACACACTCGATTTGCCTACAGCCTGAATTATCTGTAAATGTTTCATAGCCATAGCCAGCCTCTTTACATCTTACAATTTCTTGTTCAAGTTTTTCGCTTGTAGGGCAGACAATTGGTTTTATGCAGTTCACATATTTACAACCGTTCTCTTCAATGTATATTTTGTACTGCATGTCATCTAGTTTACAAGCTCTTATTTTGTTTTCAATCTCTGTTTCCGAGGCGCAGATACTATTACACATACCCTCATACGCTACTTTAACCCCAGCAACATCAGCAAAACAATCATTACTGTATGTTTTATCATTTACTCCACAGACAGGATCATACTGTGCTGTGCATATAGTGTCCTGAGTCTCTACTGTTTCAGCACTAGTGGCTGCTAGTAGTAATACAAAAAACACTGCACTAAATCCAATTCTCTTATTCATTGATTAACCTCCTATTAGCAAGACAAATATCTTATTTAAAGTAGGCCTTTATTGTTTAAATAGCTTTTGGAATGCTTAGTCTAACGCAGATTCTTTAGTTTTACAAAACAGTTGTCGCAAATGAATTTTTCGCTAAAGTCTATTCCAATTTCGCTCTTGTTTTCGCAGAGAGCACAATCTCTTCCAGCGCTTTCTTCTTTGAAATCGCTTGCCCAATCGTAGAGCAAATCCCATGAAACCCATCTTGGGAGAAAAAGTTCAGCCATAACTTTTTTGTCATTCTGATGAATGCGCTTGAGTTGCGAGGGCATAACTTTTTTCCGCAGCCCCCTGAGAAACTTTACTCTATCCACTACTCCCTTGCGTGTGAACTCCAATATTGTTTCATCAAAAAGTTTTCCCATTTCATCACTTCAAATAAATTGTCGTGTCTCCTTTTTTAATCTTGTCCCGGTGGGCATAGTTCACAAGATAGTGCACCGTGCTTTTTGGCACGTCTGTCAAACGCTCTATCTCGCGCAGGCTTTGGTAATCCTTTCTGAGTTCAATAACCTTGACCATTTTTTCCAGCGGAACAGCAATTGCCCTGCCCCTCTTTGACTCAACTTCCACTCTAATTCCATACTTTTCAAAAAGTTTCCTGCTTTTATGAGGGAGTCTTTTGAAACAGCTTTTGCTCATGCTCACATCCCTGCACTGTGGACACTTGCCCAAAACCTTTTCAAGTTTCTTTAACTCAACAGGCCGGACAAGGTGAATTCCATTAGTCTCGATAGGAATGCTCCCCACGGGGGTTTCAGGATATAATGCTAACTTCATTCCTTCACTCTCTTTATTCTCTTTTTTATTTTAGAACCCAAATTTCCCAAACCCTTTTTGCCTGTTGAAATAGTGGCATACTTTAAGCCTGAAATAATCTCGCTTCTGTAAGGCCGCTCTTTCACAATTTTGTAGCTTCCGTCCTTTCTCTCTTCAACGAACGGGCCAGCCCAAACAACATTGCTCCTGTCCCTTAGCGCGGCAATAATCTTTTCAGCATTAAGCTTTTGCTTTCTCATCTTAATCTTGAGTATTCCAGAGCCGATTCGCGATGCAGAGTGCGCATCACTCCCGGCAGTTATGAATGAGGCGCTTCCGCCGAGTTCTATTGGCTTTGTGCATCTCTCTGCAACTTCCCTGCTTTTAATATCAAGCTTCTTCCTAATCTTCTTCCCAATTTTATCCAACCTTGCTTTCCTTGTTATTCTGTTTTTCTCCAAAAAATCCAAAAAGTTTAACGGCTTTCTGACCCAGTCAGTCCCATAAACAAAACTGCCGACATGCCCCATCATTCCGTTGAATGCCTCAACCCCAATATCATTTTCTTTCACAAACCTCGTAAGCCTCTTTTCCCCTAAAAGGGAGTAAGCACTATCATACTTGAAGCCCCAGGGATGAGCAATGCTGAGCAAAACATTGTTTTTCTTTGCAATCTTAATGGCCTTCTTTATATCAACCCCTTTCTTCATCAAAGGCGCCAGTTTATATATGCTTGGAGACGCACTCAAAGCAACAACATGCCCAATGCTTGTGTTCAGTTCCATGCCGGGGATAAGCACGACGTTCCTTGGCTTGTTCTTTGAAACAGTTTCAAAAGCCAGTTTAGGATCCTCTTCAATGTGCTCTGTAATCGCAACAACATCGAGTTTCCTCTTCTTCACTCTTCCCCAGTATTCCTCACTCTTAATCTTCTTCTCAAGCAAGTGAGTGTGCAGGTCCATAGTCAAAATAGCCATAATTAAATCAAAGCAGTAAAAGTTTTTAAGCAGAAACACCGTATTCTACTCTATGTTATTGCCCTTTGTACTGGCGTTTATTCTGGCTTTGCTGCACTTTTTCAGCGAAGAGTACAGCGAAAAAATTGAGAAACATCACACAAAGCTAATATCTTTTTCAGCAGGGCTTTTCATAACCTTTATTTTCCTTGATCTCTTTCCAGAATTTTTTAAGGGAAGCGCTTTTGTTGGGGACAACATTTTCCTCGCAATGCTCATCGGTTTCATCTTGTTTCACTTAGGCGAAAAATATGTGTACCAACATATAACCAACAAGCGCGAGCTCCTGACCGATCTCAAGGAAATCCACGTAATCGGATTTTTCATTGACCACTTCACAGTTGGTTTGGCCCTATACTTTGCTTTGAGTGTTTCAGACTACTTGTTTGGAATAATAATCTTCATTCCATTGGTCTTACACACTATTTCAAGTTCTCTAAGTCTAAATCATCTTGACGAAGTCTACAACCGGAAAAGCCCGTTTGGTTTACTACTGTCACTATCCCCTGTAATTGGTGTAGCAGTTGCATTTTTCCTCAATCCAGCTAAGGATATTTACTACCTCTTATTCTCGTTCGTTATTGGCGCGCTGCTTTATGTGGTGATAAGAGATATGATTCCCCAAGGGAAGAAAGGAAGCCTGCCTGCCTTTGTGTTTGGTTTTCTCTTAAGTCTTGTAATTCTTTCCGCAAGAAACCTTATAGTGATCTAGATGAACTTTGGATTGAAAGTGCTGCCGATTCTCCTCAAGCAAAAACATATAAAAACTCTAATTCTGGCATGCCAGAGTCTAAACACAATATTTTTATATAACCTGCTTGTTTCTCCTATTGGATGCATACAAATTCTGCCAAGCCAGAAGTTTTGCACAACTTGAATAGTTCTACCCTTTCTCAAAAAGAACAAGATATATTTGCCCTTATCCTTGAATCCTGGCCAACATCTGCTGTGGAGATAGCGGAGCATTTTGGAGAAGATCTTTCTTCCAGAGAATCCAAAAAGAAAGCAAGCACCAAATACTCCTACTATTTGCAAAAGCTTGTTGAAAAACACCTTTTGATGAGCAAGCGTGTTGGCAACGCGCTAATTGTCTGGCCGGTTCGCGCGGAAAAACTTCGCACAATCCACAATATTCTTGAGAACGAGGTGCAATAATGCTTAACACTTTCTACGACAAATTCATTTTCACCAATGGCCTCAAATACAAGAACAACAACTTCTATCTCCTCAACATGCCCTTTGTTATTGCGCCAAGCGAACTCTTCATTGGCCTACTGGAAGTGGATGACGAGGACTTCAAGAGAAAACTTTATTATGCTACAAAGGATTCTGTTAGAAAGCATTTGATAAAAGAATTTGACCTTGACTTTGGTTTTAAGGGAGCAAAGCTTGTCACTTTCCTCGAAACCTATTTTGTTGCTAGTGGCTGGGGCAAAATCCAAACTGTAGATCTCAATATGGGTGGCAAAAAAGCCATTGTGAAAGTTAGGAATAATCCTTTCTCCTCACACCTACACAAAAAAGTCTCCCGCCCCTGTGACCACTTCATTCGCGGAATTCTAGCAGGGGTATTCAGCCGTGTGTTTAATGCCAAGGTTGATTGTGTAGAAGTGCACTGCGCAGCTCTCGGAGAACAAGACTGCGAGTTCATAATAAAAAAACAAGGCGAATTCAACTTAGAGAACAAGCATGTGCGAAGGCAGCTCGAATTGGATATTTAAGAAATCTTTTTCAGTACAATTTGAAGCATTCTGCGAACTGGTTCTGCAGCGCCCCACAACAGCTGGTCTCCTACTGTGAAGAGTGTAACAAAGCTAGCATCATTGTTGATGTGGCGAATTCTTCCTACTGGGACTGTGAGTTTTCCGCTGACCGCAATCGGTGTGAGTTGCCTAATGCTATCTTCCTTGTTGTTTGGAATAACCTTAACCCATTCGTTTGCTTTAGCGATTGTATTTTCAATTTCTTTTAGTTCCATTTCCTCTTTGAGTTTAATGGTGATTGCCTGGCTATGGCAGCGCATGGCCGGAACTCTTACGCAGATTCCATCTACTGGAATTTGCTGTTTTGAATTCAGTATTTTGTTTGTTTCAGCGCTTCCCTTCCATTCCTCTCGGCTTTGTCCGTCCTCTACTTCCTTGTCAATCCATGGAATGAGGTTGCAGGCTAGTGGAACTGTAAAATTTTCTGTTGGAAAATCTGGATTTTCAATTGTTTCTTGAACTTCACGGTCTAGCTCGAGCACAGGCATTTTCTTTCCCTCGGTTGCTTTGGAGATTGTCTGCATTTGCTCCACCAGTTCAGCCATGTTCTTGCTTCCTGCTCCTGAGGCTGACTGGTAGGTCATTGAAGTAAGCCAGTCCACCTTATTTTCTTTAAACAAACCGCCAATTCCCATTAGCATCAAACTAACTGTACAGTTTGCTCCAATATAATTTTTCACACCTGATTCAAACGCCTCGTCTATCACTTCTCGGTTAACTGGATCCAAAACAATTACACTGTCTTTTTCCATTCGCAGGGCTGAAGCCGCATCAATCCAGTAACCATCCCATCCTTCCTTCCTTAGCTTTGGATAAACTTCTTTTGTATAGTCTCCGCCTTGGCAGGTTACAATTGCATCCAGTGAGGAAAGGGTTTTGATATCAAAAGCATCGGCAAGTTCTGGCACTTCCATGCCAATTTCTGGGCCTTTTTGGCCTACTTGTGAAGTTGAAAAAAACAATGGTTTCAATCCCTGGAAGTCGTTTTCTTCCAGCATTCTTTGCCTTAGCACTGATCCAACCATTCCTCTCCATCCGACAAAGCCAACTTTTACCATATAATCAATCTCCTTTTTTTGCTTGAAATAACCTGCGTACGAAAAATTTTAAAAATAGATTTAACGAGTGCGAGATTCGAACTAGGTTAATTCCCAAATGCTTTCCCCGAATAGTCTTCCCTTGTCTTCCCAGAAAGGTCTCTCGTCTGCGTGAATCCTTTTCAATTCTCTGCCAAGGCCCTTTGCAGCGTTCTCAATAGTCCTCTTGTAATAGCTGGTTATTTCAGGACTCATTCCCCGTCCTGCTTGCAAATGCAATGCCCTATAATATTCGGGGTGAACAGCAAATAGTCTGATTCCATTTCTCCTACAGTATTCCATTGCAGTCATTGCTGTTGCAACATTTCCTTGATAATAAAACCTTTTTTCTTTCGAAGTCAAATCCGCTTTTTTCAAGTTTGCTGTCGGCTGGACAACAGTTAACATCGCCTGTTTGTTTGGAAAAAGCCAAATCGCAGTATGAGTTACGCTGCCTTTTCTCGCCCAGGCTTCTGTTCGTACTTTCGCAATTTTTGAAACATGCTCAGGCAATGCATTCAGGTGAAAAACAAGCTCTCTGCCCTCCCTGGGTTTCTCGCCCCTAAAATTCCCAAAATAACCACTGCCCTTTCTCGAAACAACAAGTCTTCCAGCCGGAGCCCTTGCCTTCTCGCCAAACACTCTTTTGAACGCAGCATTAACGCCCCGCACATTTATTTGGGCATATTTCGCACCAGCAACTCTTTTTCGCATAATACTTTTATGTTCTCAAGATTTAAGATTCTTCCTCAAAATGCGTTATGTAGAAGTCTAATCCCTATTTGTGCGCTTTTCGCCCAAAAGGGCAAGTTTTATATATGGGATTCGCCCCAATTTTCTTAACAGGTTCTTTTGTGAGCCTGTCAGGGTGCGTTTCTGCTTGGTCTTCTCGACTCGGGAATGCATCCGTCCTTCTTATCTTTTTTCTCCAATCCAAACAACCTCAACATTTAAATACAAGTGCGGGATTATTATATTGGTTTTTGCTTATGGTTCGCACTAAGACTGGTATCCAGGGCCTTGACAAAGCTCTTATGGGTGGAATCCCTGAGGGTAACATTGTTTTACTTAGTGGTGGAGCCGGAACAGGTAAGTCAACTCTTGCAATGCAGTTCTTGATGAACGGCGCTTCTCTTTTTGGCGAGCGCGGTCTCTATATTAGTACTGAACAAGACCGCGATGAACTAATGAAAGCAGCCAACAATTTCGGCTGGAAGCTTGATGACCTCGAGAGCAAGAATCTCGTCAAAATCGCTTACTTTGACATTACTGAGGGAAATGACTTCCTCAACAGGGTCGATACCCTTGTCCAGAACTTTAAACCAAAGCGAATAGTAATTGACAGCATGACAACTCTCACAGATTCCCTGATGATTTCCGGCATAGGCAAAAAAGATGCCTTTTCCATGGTTCAAATACAGGAAACAGTTTCCCCTATTCCCCGAACCGAAAAGGTTGTCGCAAAAAGCATCCTCTACAATCTCATCAAAAAACTGAAGCACTACAAGGTTACAACACTTCTTACGAGTGAACTTCCCGAGGAACACAAAGCACTGAGTGCAGATGGGATAAGCGAGTTTATTACAGATGGTGTGATTGTATTACACTATTTGGGGATAGGGTCGGCTAATTTTAGAAACCTTCAAATTAGAAAAATGAGATATAGTAGTCATGAGAAAGATATAATTTCATATTCAATTGCCTCTAAGGGGATTGAAATCCAAGCGGAGGAGAGCTTGGAAATCTAATCTTGGGGGAAAGAATGTACAAGACTTTTGCCAATCTAATACTTCATAACCAGGTTTCTTTTGAAAAGGGTAAAATGAGTCTCTTGGGGCAACCTATTGCTATACTGCCTATCGAAGAGTACTACTATATGCAGAGAATCTTGGAGAAAAAGGGGTTAGAGAATATTATTTATTATAGTGCGAAAGAGTCTGGCATTTTGTGGTTAGATAATATGATTCCTAAATTTAAAATGAAATTAAATGATGTAGTTAAATGGGGTATTGAAATCCTGTCCATTTCAGGGTGGGGAAATCTTAAATTGAAGTTAATCGATAAAACAAATAATAAGATGATTTTTAACTTGAGCGAGGCAACAATTGCTAAGAAATACGGTACTCATTCTTCCTCTGTTGACCATTTGCTTAGAGGATATGTTGCAGCGGCGGGAACAAAGTTTCTAGGTATTGATGTGGATGCAATTGAGCATAAATGTGTGGCAAAAGGAGATTCTTATTGCCAATATATAATTAAACCGAAAAAAGACTTCGATCAGTCCAGCCCCATTGTCAAAATCCAATTAAAAAAAGATTTTGATACCGCTATTTATTAGCCAAGGTAGCACATAAATCATCTCAATAGCTAGAAGAGATATCATCGCTTTTGTAACTATGCTTCCTTGAGTGATGACTTCTTTATCTTCGATTTTTTGGTTTTTCAATAGTAAAGGGATAGAAAGGGAGACTATAGTTGGAACTAAGTAAATCTGCTCTATAAAACCAAAAAGAATTAATATCAATGTTATAATTAATAGTCCCTCCATGGCCACAATTATTGACCTAAAAGTGTTGGTTTTCCCAAAAGTATTTGCCCAACTTCGAATATTAAATTTCTTTTCTATCTCACTATCCTCAAACTCTTTTGTTGTAGCAATTATGCCTGTTAATATAGTAAATAAGATGAAGATTTCGAGAGGGAAGAGTCTTTTGTTAATTGTCCAGGCAGCAATAAAGGGAATCACTGAATAAAATATGGCGCCAAAGAGATTGGTCGAAAACAAATATTTCCTAAAATAAAAATAGGGGTGGGTGTATAACAAAGAACAAACTATAAAAAATATAATTAACCCGGCTAGATATATACTGTAGTTTAAAGCGATAAAAATTGAAATAACATAAAAAAATAAGGATGCAAATAAAACTGTATTTGGAGATATCTCTTGTTGCGGCAAAGGTCTATCTGGTTTACTAAGCTTGTCAATTGCCAAGTCAAAAAACATGTTCAATGAATTAAATCCCATTATTGAAAGCGACAAGGTAATTAGGGGAATTAGTAATGGGCCAAAATCGACGATTCCTTGATTGAGTAAGAGGTAAAACAAAATCATGTTAATTAAATTTAAAATAACAAATTCAGGACCAATTAGTGCCATCCACTTTTTTATCATAAGGCTTACCTCAAATTTGTTACAATATTTCTAAATAAATCATTTATCAATCCTTTTCCTTCTATTTCTCGTCCATCAAGTTTTTTGAATATCCTATCAAAGTCCGCATTTCTAGCAGTATCTAACATTTTCCTTATCTTCCTTTGACTTTCATATTCTTCACCTAATATGTTGTCCCATTCAACTTCATATTTTCGCATAGAAAATAGTTTTCCTTGCATATTTTCTTGAATTACTTTACTAGCCATTTCTGCTTCATCAATGCATTTGTGTATTGACCCTCCTAACATAGGTTCGCCTCCTGCAGCATCACCTATCACAATCCAATTCTTATTAGCTTTTTTGTCAATCATGCCGGTGGGAATAAAGCCACCATTAACTCGAATTATTTTTTTATTTTTATACTTTTTTAAAATAGAAAGCGAGTAAAGACGTCTTCTAATTTCGCGATGGTCTCGAATATTCAATTCCTCTGCTCCAAAACCTAATTCTATTATCTCGTCTCCTAAGGGAATTATCCACCCGTAAAAACCAGGGGCTAGTTCATTGTCTAGAATGGTGGTTATTTCATCTTTTGCTTTTATTTCAACCGCATAACAAAAAACATTCTTAGGATGCGATATGCGCAATTTGTTCCTAAATTTTACTCCCAAAACGCCTGTAGCAAATATTAATACCTTAAATCCAATATCTTGGCCATTAGATAGTTTTACTGTGTGTTGTTCTAGATCAAAGTCTACCACATTCTGTTTTAATTTAATTTTGTTCTTTTCTTTTATTGAGTTGTAAAGATGCATTTCTATTTCTCTAAGATTTACAACATATCCTCTCGTACTCTTGTCACTTTTTGAGATTATTAACCCCCCTGGGGAATAGAAGTTGATTTTTCGTATCGCTTTTATTAGGTTTTCTTTAGGTAAGGATAATTTTTCCAGGGTTTCTAAATTTATTATCCTGGGGCCATAGGTGCCAACTTCCATCCTTTTTTCTAGTGTAACAAAATCTATTCCTTCCTTTTCAAGTGATCTAGACAAAGAAAGACCCGCGATTCCTGCGCCAATAATCACTACGTCGTGTTTTTTCATGCTATAATAAAACATTAGCCTGATTTAAATAACTTTACTTGTTTCTTTTCTAACCCGAACAGACTAAATCAACCTTTTAGTTGATTTTTTAACCTTTTCTTTTCTATTAAATATATTAGATGACTATTACTGTTCCAGAGTTGGGTGCGGGGAAGAAAGACTCTACCAAAGACCTAATTATTAGAGTCCTTAGTGAGTCGTGGCCTTTATCTGTAAAAGAGATTTATGTGCGAATAAGTCAGCATGGGAAAAATATTTCATATCAGGCTGTTCATAAAGTGTTAAACGAATTAGTTGAAGAAAAAATTTTGTCTCACTCTGGGAAAACTTTTCAGTTGAATTCTGAGTGGGTGAGGTCTTCGAAGAGTTTTTTTCACAATTTGGAAAAAAAGCTCTCTGGGAAAGCTTTGGAGGATCTAAAATATCTAAAGCCCCGGGAGTCCATTATTTTTAACTTCAATAATCTAACTAATTTTGCTCTTTTTATTGCACAAGCTTATGCTGATAAGGTTATGATTACCGATGGGGACACAAAGGCAATAGGTATCTTCCATCATTTATTTTGGACGCCTCGCTTTAGATTTGAAGATATTTTGTTATCGAGGAAAGTAATTGATAGCAGTCTTAGTGGGTATGTGTTAAGTGGGGGGAATTCTCCTTTTGATCAATGGGTAAAGAAACAATATTTGGCAGCAGGCTTTAATGGAGTAAAGCTTGGGGTAGATTTATCTGATTTTGAAGATGATCTATTTGTTCATGGGGACTTTGTTGCCCAAGTACACATTAGTGAAGAAGATAGAAAAAAGATTAAAGAATTGTATAATTCAGTTGGAACCGTATTAGACTTGTTCAAACTTTATATTACCAAGTTCGGAAAACCTGATACCATCAGAATCAAAGCAACGTTTTCTCGAAATCCAGTAATGGCTAAAATGGTGAGAAATCATGTTCTAAAGTTTTTTGAGGAGGATGTGAAATGACTTCCCTTCCAACTCTCTTTCGTTTGAATGGTTCCTCTTCTACAAAAGAACAAATTATTTCGATTTTGTCCCATGAATTTCCTTTAAGCGCTAAGCAGATCTTTAATTATGTGTCAAAGAATTCTGGGGGTGTGAGCTATCAGGGTGTGCACAAAGCACTACAGGAGCTTGCGTTGGATAAAGTTGTGGAAAAGAGGGGCAGGGAATTCTTGCTTTCTTCTAATTGGATTAATTCTCTTAATACTTTCTCCGGGCAGTTAAAGTACGTTTATAGCAATAACCTAAGTGAAACATTGGATAACAAGAATTTTGTGTTTAAGACAATTCATGACTGCGACCGCTTTTTGATTGAATCTGTTGTAAAAATAGCTGGTTCTTTACCAACTACTGAGAAACCGCTTTTCGTGATGCATTGTAGGCATGCTTGGGTGCCCCTGTTCATCTCTAGAACTGAGTACAGAAATATGGTGGAATCATTAAAGTCTACAGATTGTTATGGGCTAGTGAAAAGTGAAGCCCCTATTGATAGGTGGTGCTGCAGCTTCTGGGAAAAGCAAGGCGTGAAAGTGCGTTTTGTCAGGGATATAGCAACACTTTCTGATGCATATGCATTAGGGGATTACGTTATTGAAGTATTCTACTCACCAGAAGTAAGACAAGAAATGGACAAAATTTACGACAAGACAAAACAGGTTTCTGATTTGAATATGGATGATTTATTCCACTCAGTATTCGAAATGGAAACGGAAATCGCTGTTACCATTAACAAAAACAAGCTTATTGCAGATCAAATTCGAGAGCAGACGCTTGCTTATTTCAAGTGAATCTAACGTTTTGTCCTTTCCTTAATCTTACGTTAAGCTTGTCTGCAAGCTGCCGCATAAAATATTCCTTTTCAGCCTGGCGCGTATAGTGTATGCTGATTACCCCGCAGAGGATTTCACACAACCCCTTTTTTGATAGCTTCCCATAATCTTCAATGTATTCTTCTCCTTTTCCATTCAATGCCGGAAACACATAGTCTTTGGAAGTCCCTGCAACAAACCTGTTCTCATGGCCTGGTCTTATATAACTCATTTTATCACCTCAAGTTGAATTATTTAACTAATAACTCACGCAAATCACTTGCACTTCACAATCTCTTCCAGTGCAATTCCATCGCACCTGTAGAGGCAGCCTTCTTTTTCTATTAGACGGTTTTCTGTGAGCTCCTCGAGAACTAGACTGACGAAGCGCTCGTATGTCTTGGTTTCTTCGGATATTTCTTGTACAGTGAAGTATTCTCCTTTCTGTATCATGAACTCGAAGATGCGCAAGTGCTGTGGGGTTTTGTGGGGGAGCCGCTCATTTAGAAGCCGAAGATATGCAAGATTCCTAACACTAATACCAACCACTTTAAACCAGCTCGAAAAGATGGGTTGCAAGTGCGCCACCGAGTCGTCTGACCAAACAGCAGCGCACAAGCGCAGGCTCACCAAATACTTGGTTTGCAAGAGGATTGCTGTTCTAGGGATTAATATAGCTGAGGTTGATTTTTTATCAACCAAAAAGTTGATTTTAGAATTTGCCTTCTTTTTCTTTTCTTTTGATGTCCTGCCAGAGTGCAAGTGCCTCTTCTTTATTGTTGACTTTTATGTCTCCGAACACATGCGGGTTTCTTCTATGAATTTTTTCTCTGAGCTGTTCGAGAACTTCTTTGGTTGTAAAAAGGTTGCGTTTTTCTGCGAGCTTGCACAGTGTTATCCAGTCCCAGAGCACATCTCCAAGTTCTTCCTTGAGGTTTTCCCAGTCCTCTTTTTCGATTGCTTCTTGGACTTCTTCGGCCTCGCTTACAAGTTCTTTTGCATGGGTCTCCACTGAAAATTCGCGAACAGCCGGGCACTTCTCAGTAATCTCGTGAATTAGCTCGGCCAGTTCGTCAAACAAGTGCTTTTTAGTAGGCATTATTGAAATCAGGGTAAAAGTTTTTTTAATGATGCCGCATTGCTTCAATAGGATCTAAGCGCGAGGCAATTATTGCAGGAATTAGTCCTGAGAGTACGCCAACAACGATACTAAAGCCAAGTGCGATTCCAGCTATTGTTGGCGAAATGCTTACCTGAAAGCTAAGTCCAAGTGAAGCTTCAACAGCAAAGGATGCTCCCTGACTCAAAAGAGCGCCAAGGATCACACCAATTACTCCGCCAATTAATCCTATTAGTGCTGCCTCCGCTAAAAAAATTGCTTGAATACTGTAATTTGTTGCGCCAATGGCTTTTAGCACTCCTATCTCATGGGTTCTCTCTGCAACAGCCATTATCATTGTGTTCATTATAACTACTCCTCCGACGATAAGGGATATAGCGGCAATTCCTGCCAATACGAGCTGTAGGATTGAAATAATGCTTCCTGCCGCCTCAGCTGCCTGTTGTGGACTGGTGATCTGGAAGTCCTTTTTGTCGTGGTCTTTTTCCAGTCGAGCCTCAATTCTTTCTTTTACATCATCCATATCCTGGCCAGGAGCAACCTGAACCATTACTCTGAAAGGAGTAAGGTCATCATCTGAAAGCCGGTCCAGGTCCTCAAAGGTTGTGACAATTGCACTGTTGAATATTGCGCCAAAAAAGTGCCTTGCACTCTCCATTATCCCAACAACTCTGAGCTTTTCATCATTTACCTTTAGGTTCTCTCTTAACAAAATCTCGTTTTCGAAGAAGCCATCAGCCAACCTAGGTCCAATAACAATGTTGTGGCTGTCCTGTGGAACTAGGTCTCGACCCTCCTCTATTCTGACAAAACCAAGGTCACTAAGGTTCCCAATCTTGTTTGCTTTCACACCATAAACAATTACACTCTTTGTTTCCTCTCCAAACTCAACGCGCACAGTATTGAGATAAATGGCGGTTGCAGACTCTACTCCACGAATGTTTTCAATAGTGTCTGCATCATCTTCCTCCAGTTCTGAGAAAAGGCTCTCTGCAAAGCCCCCTCCAGGCAGTACTGTTAGAGTGTTTGTGCCAAGTTCATCAAATTGCTGTTGCACAGAAGCGTTAAGGCCTTCTCCCAGTGAAATCAAAGTGATTATTGCAGTTATTCCGATTACAATTCCGAGGATTGAGAGCGCACTCCTAAGCTTTTGGCTTTTCAAGTTGTTGAATGCGACTGTAAGCAGTTCTAAGTCAAAAAAGTTGAGTGCATTACTCATAGCGAAGCGCCTCCACCGGATCCATTTTTGCCGCTCTTCTTGCAGGTATGACGCCGGAGATAATGCCAACACCCATGCTAACCAATATTCCAAATATAATTACAAAAGGGTCAACTACTATTGGAAGTCCAAAGCCCAAGGAGCCTGCCACAAGGGAAATACCTGTTGCCGTGAGATAACCAATAACAATTCCTATTGCTCCGCCCACCATCCCAAGCAGACCTGCTTCTGCAATAAATATTCCAAGTATTAGGTTGTTGGTTGCACCAATTGCTTTCATTGCACCAATCTCTCTTGTTCTCTCTAATACAGCCATGAGCATTGTATTCATTATTCCTATCGCACCAACAACAACCGAGATGCTTGCAAGTAACATGAGAACTATTTGTACTATTCCAAGGACATTTGAAAAACTTTCTAGGAGTGTTTCGCTTGTTGCAACATAAAAATCTTTTTCCCCGTGCGCATCTTCCAGTTTAATCTCTATTTTCTCTGAAACCTCATCAACCAAGTGTTCATCTGTAACTTTCACAATTAGTTCCACCGGGTCTTCCTCATCAAAGAGGGTTTGTGCTGCTTTTTTTGTGACCCAGAAAAAGTTTATAAATCCTGCAGTTGCAATATCTGCGTCCTCAAGAATTCCAACAATTCTGAATTCCATGCCATCTATTTCCAGTTTTTGTTTTAACTCCAGGTCCCTGTTTCCAAGAGCGTTTTCTGCAAAAGATTCACTTATCATTACACTGTGTAAATCATTTGGTTCAAGTAGTCTGCCCCTGTTCAATATAATATACCCAGTTTGCTCCAAGTATTCTCCCTTGTTTGGGTCATATCCAATAATAAAAGCACTCAGTTCTTGATCACGATATTTTGCAATAGCCGCAGTCTCATAAAAACCCATTACCTCCTCTACACCTGGAATGCTCTTTATTATGTCAATGTCTTCTTCTTCAATTCCACGCGAAACAGCCGTTGAAAAACCTATCTCCTGCCCTGGCTCGACAAATATAACATCCAAGCCAAATATTTCAAATTGCTCCTCAATAGTAATGCTGAGTGCTGTGCTTAGTGTAAAGAGGGCAACAATTGCAGCGATCCCAATAACCATTCCAAGCAGAGTAAGGTATGAGCGCAGCCTCTGCCTTTTCAGGTTTGTGAATGCTACAGTGAATACTTCAAGATCTACCAAACCAGCACCTCAGAAAATAAATGGGGGAGGAAAGAGGTTCGCCCCCTACTTTCCCTTTTTGACGAACCTTTTGTATGCCCACTTTCCAGCTACGAAGAGACCAAGCAATTGTAGTGCCAGTGCAATCAAGCCAATTACCATTGAAACAGGGTCTCCTGCTCCACTGCGCGCCTGCTGTTCTCCGATTGAAAGCACCTCCAGCTTCAACTCTTTTAGAAGCTCTTTGTCTTCTCCATACTGGTTCTTGTATTTGAAGAGCACATTTACGGTTTGCTCTTCGCTTGTGTTTATTGTGGGCTTTACGCTCAGGTTTACCTTGAAACTATCGAAGTCATCTGCTTCAAGTGTTCCAATGAAAACCTTTTCTTGGTCCAAGTAACCTGTTTCTGTGGCGAGTTCTGCAACAACATATTTTGCTGTTCCAATTCCCACATTGAACAAGTCCACGCTTATTTCTGAAGTTCCACCTGGGAATGCAGTTGGACTAATTTCACTTACCACTGCGTCAAGCTCTGGTTCTTGTCCTACCTTCAATCCAATATAGGTTGTTGATTCAAAGGAAGTTCCGTTTGCATCCTTATACTTCACCTTTATTGGAATCATATAGGTTTTTTGCTCTGCGTCAGGATTTATTGCCATGGAAATATTGGCTTTTTTCTCCTGGCTTGCAGCCACATCGCCCAGGTAGTCAAAGCTTGCTCCAAGTGAAGAAAACTCTCGCTCAACCACAACACCAGTAGTTGTCACAGTCCTGTCTTCTTCCATTCCAATCAGAACGTCTTTTGCCAAACCACTTCCAATGTTTCTGATGCGAAGCTCAACATCTATTGCCTGGCCTGGTGCAGCCTGAACATGACTAGACCTTATTATCTCTATGTTAGGCTTTCTGCTTAGCACCTGTATATTATATTTGTACTGTTTTTTTGCAGCGCCCTCTCCGTAGTTGAAGACAATTATATAGTTGTCATCCAGTGCGCTTGGGTCCACTCTAATCCTGTACTCTAATAGCACGGATTTGTGCGGGTTTATTGATGAGAGATAGGTTGTCTCACTTACTCCTGTTCCCAGAGAAAATGGGTATGTGCTGTCTCTCTCCGTACCTCCACTTAAATCAATTTCGAAGTACAGATCCTCCGCTAGATACTTACTGTCGTTTTTAAGGTGCACAAAAACGTCAATATAACCGCCAGGGATGGCCGGTGCTGGCGTATAATTAACGGCGTCCACCTTTAGGTCTCCTGCTATAACCATTGAGGCCAGCAAGAGAACCGCTATAGCCATAATTATTTTCTTCATTTTCGTTTCCTCCCATTTGTTTCGTTTTTAATTATTTTGCCGTCTTTCAGGTGCAGTATCTCATGTGCTCTTTTTCCAATGCTTCTCTCATGTGTTACCATTAGAACGGTTTTTCCCTCTTTTTTATTTAGATCATCAATTAATTGCAATATTTGTTCGCCTGAAACAGAGTCAAGGTTTCCTGTGGGCTCATCTGCCACAATCACATCAGGGTCAACTGCCAATGCTCTTGCAATCGCAACTCTTTGCCTTTGTCCACCACTCAGTTCACTTGGCTTATGGTCAACTCTTTCTCCCAATCCAACTTTTTCAAGTATTTCTGTAGCGCGCTTTTTCCTATCTGCCATGCTAACGCCTTGGAACCAAAGTGGCAGCATAACATTCTCAAGCGCAGTCATTCTTGGGATCAGATTAAATGTTTGAAAGATAAAGCCAATTGTTTTTCCCCTCACCTTTGCAAGCTCGTTGTCATCCATGGTTGAAATCCCTGTTCCATTAATGAGAACATCACCCATCGTCGGGCGGAGCAAAGCAGACATTACGTCAAGCAGTGTCGTTTTCCCAGAACCACTTGGCCCCATAATTGAAATAAAGTTTCCCTTGTAAACTTTGAGCGAAACCCCGCTAAGTGCGTTAACCTTAACCTTACCCATATCATAGATTTTGTAAACATCTTTTGCTTCAAGGATCGGTTTTTCCATCTAAATCACTTCTTCTTTTTGATTTCTTTTTTCAATATCTCTTCAACTCTTTTTGCCCCGCCCTCTTTGAGATATTTATCAACTTCTTTGGTCTTAAAGAGTTTGTTGATACTTTCAATGTTTCCTTCCCGGCTTCCCTTGATATACTTCTCAATTTCAAAGAGGTAATTTACCATTCCAGCGAGTTCCTCAGACTTCATCAAAACAAGGTGTTTAAAGTTTCCTGTTTCCGAGCCCATTACAACAAGTTTGTCACCTGGCTTTATGTTATACTCATTCCTTGCATCAATAGGGAGGACAAGCTGACCCCTTTCTCCAACGGTTGCACTTCCATAATGCTCAAAACAGGATCCTTTCTTTTTCATACAAATCAACTATTTCACATAAATCATACTTTTCATACTTAATAAATATATCGTTTATATGAAATAAAAATGAGCATTGCTAATCGGGGTATATTAAGTTTCTCAAAAAAGAAGTTTACTCTCACAGTAGGAAATCAACTATTCTTTCGCCCTGGCTTATTTCTTCTTTTTCCTGAACAATAAAGTTGGCAAAGCGATTGCTGCTATTAGCGCGATTATTCCTGTTGAGATTTCCATTTCTCCAAAGTCTATTCCAAAGAATTCTGGAATAATACATGCCGCCGTATCGTCGCAACCGCCACCTCCTTTATAATAGCAAAAGTTATCCCCTATAGCTGTGCTGTAATACTTGTAACAGCTGGCATTGCTTGAAAGGCCAATACATATTGCTATTTGGGCCCGGTATCCAGAGGTACAACCTAGTCCCATCGTGCATTTGGCTGAACAAGTAGTAACTTGGTCGCAAGTTCCGCCAGTCCACTTGCATGCCTTGCCCCCTCCAGTTACGGGGACTATTTCGTAGTAGTTTGCACAGGAGCCCTCGGTTTTTGTGTTACAGTTAGCTATGCAGCCCCCTCCTGTTGGGCAAGCTGCACCAAAAACATTTATAGCACTAAATAATAGAACCAGCAAAACCAATACAATCATAATTCGGGCTCTCATTTGAACATATTATATATTTCTGGGAATTTAATGGTTTCGGTCCTGACCACTGTTTGTGCAATGCCCATTCTTTTTAATCATCGATATCGTTTTTGTTAGGTCTGCATCCATTTTTAGAATTTACCCATTATATTTGATTTATGGATTATTATGGTGAAACCGCGCGCTCTTACAATGAGCTTCATGGGCAAGAGCAGACTGAGAAAGCCCAACTCATGCTGAGTAAGCTCAGGCCTAAGGGTCTGCTCCTGGATGTAGGTGCTGGAACAGGAATTGCAACAAAAGTTTTTGAGCAGGGCTGTGAGTGCATAGCCCTTGAGCCAAGCATTGAAATGTTAAAGCAATACAGCGGCTTGAAGGTTGTGGGTAAGGCTGAGCAGCTCCCATTCAAAGACAAAGCTTTTGATTGCGTTGTAAGCCTTACTGCATTACATCACGCGAACCTTGTTCAGGCCAAACAGGAGCTCTTGAGGGTTACAACGTCTGGCGCGAGTGTTGGAATAAGTTTTTTCAAGCGCGCATCCAACTTCAAACAAGCTGGGCAAGTCTTCAAGGAATTTGATCAGGTTGAAACAAAGTTTGATGTGCTTTTCCTTAGGAAATAATGTGGTTTTTAAACTTTGTCATCTAAATATTGATACTTAATTTGGGGGGAGTGGTTATTTTTGGCTAAGAAAAAGGTTAAGACAGAAATTAAGCCTATTGTGGCAAAACCTAGTTCTGGTATTGATTTAAAAGTACCAAAATTTTGGGAGAACATTTATATTGTTGCAGTTGTAACACTTATCATTGGTTTGTTGCTTGGAGCAGCAGGAATGCTTGTTGTAGCACAGCAGCCAATAACTCCTACAGGAGATTCTGATGGGCCTGGCTTATCAGGCGTAGTGTCTGCAGCAGATGTTGCAACCAAGACCGAAGCGTTCCTTGTAGCCAACCTTTTAGGTGATGGCTTTACGGCCAGTAACGCAGTTGCAAATAGTTTCAGTGACAACCTTTACGAGGTTGAATTAACAGTTACAAGTGGCGGACAAGCACAACAAGTGAGTGTCTTTGTCACAAAGGATGCTAAAACCTTGTTTATTGCATCAGAGAATGTTAGCATGTTTGATTTGGATAATCCTCCACAGATTCCAGATGGTTCAGACACCCCTACACCACCGCCTGCAGGGCCGGTAGAAGTTAGTGCTGATGACGACCCTTTCCTTGGGCCTGAGGACGCAGCAATTGTTGTTATAGAGTTCTCAGACTTCCAGTGTTCATATTGTGGGGCCTCAGCAGGAACCTATGAGCCATTGATTTCGCAGTTTAAGGCCCGTGATCCTACTTGGGAAGCAGCGGTTCCAAAGCTTAAAGAGCTTGCCGAGCAGGGAAAAATAAAGTTTGTTTACAGGGACTTTCCTTTGAGCAACCATCCTTTTGCCCAAAAAGCGGCAGAGGCTAGTGAGTGTGCAGAAGAGCAGGGAAAGTTCTGGGAATACCACGACATGCTCTTTGAGAACTATAGTGCATTGGATGTTGACAGCCTAAAACAGTATGCTGTTGACCTAGAGCTTGATGCAGATGCTTTCAATGAATGTCTTGACTCTGGTCAAATGGCTGATGAAGTGGCAAAAGACTTTGCTGACGGTTCAGCTTATGGTGTTTCAGGAACACCAGCTTTCTTCGTTAACGGGGTGCTGGTTTCAGGGGCACAGTCTTTCAGTGTTTTCGAGCAGATCTTTGCAGGGTTAGAAGAATAAGAGTTCTTTTAGAGCTCGGGAATAACTATCGTTCCTCAACATGGATGCAGTTAACAGGACAGTTTTGTTCTGCATCCTTGTTACATCCTACTTCATCTAGCTCTAGCTTTTTTGGCTTTGACTTATCGCCCTCAAGCTCCCAGTTTTCCGAGCAGAGTGCAGCGCAAGTTCCACAGCCAATACACTTTTCCCTTTCAAATACTATTTTGAATTTTGCCAATCACAAAACCTCGTTGTTTCAGGAATATTATAGAATAGTATAACATAAAAACAAGTATTAAAAACATTGCTCTATTGGATTCTAGTATGAGTAAGCTTAAAGAAATGCGAAAAGAAAACAAGCCTGGAAACGGTCTTGACACAAAAATAATTCTTCTTTCGGTTGTCGGGGTTATTGCAGTTATTGCAATCATCGCGTTCATTATGCAGCCAACAACTCCTCCTGTTGACACTCTCGGAAATAGTGACATTACGGGAATAGACGAGGATGCAGTTGTAGGGGAAATAAGAACATTTAAGGATAACGGTGAAGCAGTAAAGCTTGAAGATGGTAAGCCTGTAATTCGCTTATTCTCAACAACCTGGTGCTCTCACTGTAAGTGGGTTGGCTCAACATATGAAAAGGTTGTGAAAGAGTATGTTGCGGCAGGAAAGATTGTTGCATACCACTGGGAAGTAGATATATTGGATGACACTTTGACCCCAAATTTTGAGGGCGTTGTTCCTGCATCAGAGTTGGCAGTTTTCAGACAATTCAATCCAGGTGGAACTATTCCTACCTTTGTGTTTGGTGAAAAGTATTCCAGGGTTGGAAACGGCTACGAAACTCAGAACGATTTGGCTTCAGAGGAAGCAGAGTTCCGCGGTGTAATCGAGGCAGTTATTGCAGAAGCTCAAGAATAATTGAGTTTCTTGCCCATCCATTTTTTTTAATTCAATAAAATTGGAATAAAATTCACAGAATTAGTATTGTTTTGAATTTATAAATTACAGTTTATAGATGGAAATCGAAGCTCCTGTTTGTAACAGTTTAAAAAAACAAACCTGCGCAGTTATTTAGGGGGGTATGAGTTAGTAAAACTGACTTTTTGCAAAATTATTTTTCGGTTTACAAATATAAACTCTACTATAGTCATCGTTTATAAAGCTCCGTAGCTTTATTAATTCACAAATGGTTTGTTTTTCTAAATTAATTGGTATAAGGGAGTTGTTTTTCAATGGTAAAAAAATTTTTAGAATCTGTTCAGAAAAGGGATGGTAGTCTCGTTCCCTATAGCAGGAAGAGAATTGAGGATGCTATTTTTGCGGCTGCAAAGTCCGTTGGCGGACAAGACAAGGCTAAAGCTACTGAGATAGCAGAGCGCATCGAGCATGACTTAAAAAAGAGGTTTGGAACCACTCCCCCTAGCGTAGAAGCAGTCCAGGATGCTGTTGAAAAGCAATTGATTGAAACAGGGCATGCAAAAACGGCAAAAGCTTACATTCTTTACAGGCAAAAGCGCGCAGAGATGCGTGATTCCGCTGCCTTCGTGAAAAAGGTTCAGAACATTATCCATGGTTATGTTCAAGAGTCTGATTGGAGGGTTGCAGAGAACAGCAATGCATCCTATTCTCTTTCAGGATTACAAGCGCACATTAGTGGCGCGGTAATGGCAGAATATGCTTTGCAGAATGTTTATCCAAATGAGATTGCGCAAGCTCACAGATCAGGCGATTTCCACATTCACGATCTTGGAAACGGGGCATTCTCAGGTTATTGTGCAGGATGGTCCTTGAGACAATTACTTGAACTGGGCTTTAATGGGGTTCCGGGAAGAATTGCTGCTAAACCAGCCAAACATTTTAACTCTGCTCTCGGCCAAATAGTGAATTTTATGGGAACACTCCAAAACGAGTGGGCCGGCGCACAGGCATTCAATAGCTTTGACACCTATCTTGCGCCCCTTGCCAAAAAGGATGGTTTAGATTATAAGAAAGTAAAGCAGAGTATTCAGGAATTTGTGTTTGCAACAAATGCTACATCCAGATGGGGAAACCAAGTTCCATTCACAAACATTACTCTTGACTGGATGGTTCCAGATGATATGAAGGATCTCCCAATAATGTATGGGGGAAAAGAGATTGATAATGAGTATTATGCCGATTTCCAAGATGAAATGGACATGGTCAACAAGGCATTCATAGAAGTTATGACTGCAGGAGATATGAATGGCCGTGTTTTCACTTTTCCAATACCAACTTACAATATTACCAAGGACTTTGATTGGGACAGCGAGAATGCCAAAGCCCTCTTTGACATGACTGCCAAGTACGGTATTCCATACTTCCAGAACTTTATCAATAGTTCACTTAAACCAAGTGATGTAAGGTCAATGTGCTGCAGACTGCAGTTAGATTTACGTGAACTCAAGCAAAAAACAGGGGGATTGTTTGGAAGCGGAGAGCAAACAGGGAGCATTGGAGTTGTAACAATGAATCTTCCAAAGCTTGGTTATTTGAGCAAGGATGAAACAGACTTTTTCGAAAGATTAGATACATTACTTTACTTGGCAAAAGAAAGCCTTGAGATAAAGAGAAAAGAGGTCAGCAGGCATATGGACGCAGGACTCCTTCCGTGGAGCAAGCGTTTCCTTGGTTCTCTTAACAACCATTTCTCAACAATTGGATTGGTTGGAATGAACGAGGGTACACTTAACTTCCTGGACGCAGGAATCCATACCAAAACAGGAAGAGACTTTTCTCTTAAAGTATTGGACTTCTTTAGAGATAGGTTACAGGACTTCCAGGAGGAAACAGGCCATATCTATAACATTGAGGCAACGCCTGCAGAAGGAACATCTTACAGGCTCGCAAGACTTGATCGGAGAAACTATCCTGAGATCAAAACCGCTGGAAAAGTAGAACCATTCTACACAAACAGCACACAGCTGCCGGTTGATTATACTGATGATATTTTTGAGGCCCTGCAGCATCAAGACGAGTTGCAAGCTAAGTACACAGGCGGAACTGTGCTGCACGGTTTTATTGGTGAAGCAATATCAAATGGTGAGAGCTGCGCAAAGTTGGTTAAGAAAATAGCTTACAATTTCAAGCTCCCATACTACACTATTACGCCAACTTTCAGTGTCTGCCCAACACATGGTTATGTCAAGGGCATGCATACTTGCTGCCCAAAAGAAGTTAGTGGCAAAAATGAAAACCCAAATAAGGAGGTGACACTCAATGTCTGAGTGTGGTGAAAAAACTGAAATATACAGCAGGGTTGTTGGTTATCTGCGCCCTGTCAACAACTGGAATGCCGGGAAGAAAGAGGAATTTGGCATAAGAAAAACATACAGTGAGCAAAAAGCCCTTGAAAAAGAGTTCTAAACTCAGGGCTTTTTGTTTTTTTATTCTTTTTTTGGTGTTTGCACATGATTGTTTTTAAGGGAATTCAAAAAACCACTATGATTGATTTTCCAGGGGAAATTGCATGCACAGTATTTATCCCAAACTGCAATTTTCGCTGTCCCTACTGTTACAACAAGAGACTGGTTTTTGGAGAGAAAACAGGCGCAAGCATTTCTGAACAGGAATTCCTCGAGTTTCTTGATGAGAGAAAAGGATTCCTTGACGGGGTGTGCATTACAGGTGGCGAGCCAACACTGCATAAAGATCTTCCCGCGCTCTGCAAAAAGATTAAGGAAAAAGATTATTTGGTTAAAGTAGATACAAACGGAACAAACCCCGATATGATTAAACAGCTGATCAAAGAGAAGCTTGTGGATTACCTTGCAATGGACATCAAGGCCCCAATTGAAAAGTATGACCTCGTAGCAGGAATAGGTGTTGACAAGGATGCAGTAAAGGAGAGCGTTGAATTAATCAAGAACAGCAAGGTGAAGTATGAATTCCGTACAACCATTCTGCCAAAATTCCTCTCGAGAAAAGATGTTCTGGCGATTGGCAAGTGGCTGAAGGGAAGCAAGCTTTATGTATTACAGCAGTTTCGTACTACAGAAGAACTTCTGGATCCGGCACTAGTCAATGCAAAAAAGTACTCAGAACAAGATCTAAAATCCTTTGTAAAGCTACTTGAGCCCTTCTTTGAAAGAGTGGAGCTTAGAAACGTTTAGTTTTAAAACTTAGTGTAGGTGTTTTTATTTATGACTGATGACGAGATTAAGAAGGATATGACGCTTGGAGATATCATTACCAAGCACCCTGAAACCGCAAAAATAATGGTTGGTTATGGTTTGCATTGTATTGGCTGTCATGTTGCTACTTGGGAAACTCTGGAACAGGGGGCAAAGGCCCATGGTTTAGGTGACAAGCAAATAGAAGACATGCTCAAAGAAATGAACGACATCATTGAGAAAAAGGAGTAATTTTTATGGAAAAACCATACATAAATTATGACAAGTGCACTGCCTGCGGGACTTGTATTGATGTTTGTCCTGTGAGCGTTTTTGCAAAGGATGGGAACAAAGTTGTTGTCAAGGATCCTGATTCTTGCATCCAGTGCAGGGCCTGTGAAGTAAGTTGCCCGGAAAAAGCCATTGAAATAAAAGAATAAAAATATTTTTTGTTATTGAGGAATATTAAATGAGTTCAATTCAATTAACAGGACTTGGCGGTTGCCAAGAGGTAGGCAGGAGCAGTTTTTTGCTTGACTTCGGCGAAAAAGTTTTATTTGATAATGGGGTAAAGCTAACCCCGAAAGAAACCGAGTATCCGTTGCCCGTAGAAACAAACCTTGATGGCATTGTAATTTCCCATGCACATCTCGATCACTCGGGGAATTTGCCTCATCTTTTTGTTGAATCAGATTTCATGTGTTACATGACCCCTCCAACTCTTGATATCGCAAAAATTCTTTGGTATGATACTTTGAAAATCTCTGGTTATGAGGGAATTGACCTTGATTGGAGCGAAACAGAGATCAAGAAAACAGAGAAATTCACTTTTCCTGTTCACTATAGGAAGCCCGTTGACATAACCAAGAACAGCACTCTCGAGTTTTTTGACGCAGGACACATAATTGGCAGTGCAATGTCCAAAGTTTCCTTCCAAGACAAATCGTTTTTGTATACTGGGGATTTCAAGAAGGATGAAACAAGACTTTTCAAGGGAGCGGACCTTGATGTTGGGAATGTTGACTATGTGATGATGGAGTCAACTTATGGAGACAGAAATCACTCATCGAGAAAAGACATTGAAAAACTTTTTGTGGAAGAGGTTCAAAACACAATTGACAAGGGCGGTTGGGCTCTTGTGCCCGCTTTTGCTGTGGGGCGAAGCCAGGAAGTAATAGATATTCTCAAAGAGTACAGGGTTAATGCTCCAATTTATTTGGATGGAATGGGTCAAAAGGCCGCAAGAGTAATGCTTTCATATCATAAATATTTGAAGAACCACAAGTTCTTGAAAAAGGCTCTTGAGGATGTTATTTGGATTAGAGGCAATCAAATGCGAAAAAAGGCTCTGAAGCAGCCGAGTGTGATTGTGACAACTGCCGGAATGCTGCAAGGAGGCCCAGTACACCACTACCTTAAAACAGTTCACAGTGATCCAAATAGCTCTATCTTGCTCACAGGATACCAGGTTGAAACAACTCCCGGCAGAAAACTTATGGAAACAAAGAGGATAGATATTGATGGCTCGGAGTACACTGTAAAGGCCAAGGTAGAGAAATTTGACTTTTCGGCGCATGCTTCCCAGCAGGAAATGCTTGATTCGCTCAAAAAATGGTCCCCATCTAAGGTGTTTTTAGTACACGGGGACAAGGATGTAATGCCCGTTTTCAAGGGCAGAATAGAGGAAGACTTAGGTATTTCTACTCACATACTAAAACAGGGTGAAAAAACAAAGCTATAGTGTTTTGTATGAACCTTATCGCTGTTCTAAAAGAAAGTTTCTTTTTACTCTTAAAAGAACCAAAGCTATTTCTGCCAAAAATAATCGTGGCCTTTTTGTATGGCTTTGGAATGCTTGCCATTGCTTTTCTTTCCTTAAACACGATTTTACCATTTGTGGGCGGGGAAGTTGATCCGGCCATGGCAAGTGCATTGTCAGTCCAACTTCCAATAGTTCTGGGATTGCTCGTTTATACAATACTTGTTCTTGCAATTGATGTTCTTGTGAATGCGATGTATCCTGTGATGGTGCGAGATTTCAAACAAGGGAGCAGAATATCTTTTCGTTCGGCCCTTAGTTTTGCATCTAAAAAATTCTTAGTAATCTTTCCCGCAATATTGGTAGCCGACTTGGCGGTCTCAATACCATTTGCTCTGCTCAGCACAATCCTAATCTTGACTGGAAACACTTTTGGCCTCGCAATATCTTTTGCGCTCTTTTTAATTGTAAGTTTTGTTCTCATTGTTCTGTTTTATGTGGTGTATCCTGTTTCTGTTCTGAAAGAAAAGAATTTTGTTTCTGCTTTGCTCGGCTCGCTGAAGATTGGTAGCAAGAACATGAAACAGCTTTCTATTCCCTCGCTAATTCCTTTTTCCCTTTCACTTATCAATTTTGGTCTCGCATTTCTGGCGGAGAACCCGGCGTTCCTAATCGCGTTTCTAATGTTAAGGTTTTTGATAGCGTTGGTTGCAACTTATCATATGGTGCTAAATCCGAGTGTTTACTTTGCACTTCAAAACGGTGTTGAAAAATGAAGGGAATGTTTTGTCCGGAATGTGGTTCAACAAAGGGTCCGTTCATAAAAGGGCTTTGTAAAAACTGCTTTCAGCGTAAGCAACGGATCATTCAACTTCCGAAAAGAATTAAGGTAGAATCCTGTAAGTCCTGCAATCGCGTTAGGGTTGGCGGAAAGTGGACAGAGCAGACAGAGGAAGTTCTCAAAGATTCTCTGTCAAAAAAAGTTAAAATAAAAGAAATGCAAAAGCCCGTTTTCTCAATTGAGCTTGAGCCGTTGAATGAGAAAACCCTCGCCACCATAATAGCTAAAGGTGAAATTGATGGCGCAGAAATCGAAGCAAGTGCGCAGACAATGCTTGTTTCAGGCGGAGGCCAGTGCGATGATTGCATGAAGATTAATTCAAACTATTTCGAGGCCACAATTCAAATTCGTTTCGCAAAAAAACCCAGCGAAGCCCGGAAGCACGCTTTACTGCAAGAAATGCAGGGCATAATTCAGCCAATGGTTGAAAAGGATTTAAAGGCACGCATTATAAATGTTGTTAATCAGGGTAATGGTTTTGATGTAGTGTTTGCATCGCATAGGGCTGCTCAGCGAATCGTAAAATTTTTCGAATCAGAAACAGATCAAAAATCCACGCGCTCATTCTCCGTTGTTGGCATGGAAAAAACAGGAAAAGAAAAGAAGCGTTTTACTTATTGTCTGCGCTTTTAGCTCTCGAACTTTCCGAGTTCCGCTTTTATTTCTTCGATAGGCTTATCTGTTATAATCAAAGGTATCTTTTCACTCTCAGCAATCTTTATTGCAATTGGGTCAACGTTCTTTGGAGAGAGCTTGCCATGTAGCACAACAACAGTTGGCTTCATGTCTGTCGAGAAGCGCCCTATTTTCACAGCGATCATCGGGCTTCTGCCATTTTCCACGAATCTGAATAGAAGGGCTCGGTCAGGAGTCTTGCCATATAACTGCATGTATTCATGTACAGGGACCTCCAGAATAACTTTGAGTGAATCAATTATTGTGTAACCATAAACCTTTGTTTCTTTTAAGCGGCTTTGGTTTGCAACACAAATACCCCCAATCTTTTTCATGAAGTCTGTTCCCTTTATGACTGCAAAGAATTCGTGCGTGTCAAAAATTTCCTTTTTTGGCTTAAAATCTTTTTCAAGTTGCTTTGCAACTTTTCCACCTCGATTGCTGTCAATATCAATCAGTGAGGTCACCAGCCTTTTAACTACTCCAATACCCGGGCTTTTTCTTCTCCCACCCTCATAATCGCTTAGAGTTGAGGAACTTATTTTCAAGTAATCAGCAAGCTCTGTCTGCGTAACGCCAAATATTTCGCGCCACTTTTTCATTGATCCTCCCGGATCTTTGCTCAGGCACATTTCTCCCGCAATGGTTGCCGCAAGTTTTTCAGTAGCCAAATTATTGCCCCCAACTGAGTAATGTTAATGTAAAAGTGGTTTAAAAGGCTTTCGTCGATTGTCATCACCTTTTGCCAAAAATTAGGGTTTTGTCGAACCTAGCTTATTGGGTTTTCTGCATAAAATCCATTGCATTCCTTAGTCTTCTCTCTTGCCTTCGCAAAAGCTCTTTTTTCTTGAGCTCGAGCAGAAGTGCAAGAATTTGTTTTCTTGCTTTTTCTTTGTCCTGCAATGCTTTCTCATACTTCTGCATGCGTTACTTGAAAAAAAGCACTTTTCCCGGCGCAACTTCCTTAAGTAAAATGTTGATTGAATCTTTTGTATTTCTTAAGCCTTTGGTTTGCTTACGCTCCCTGCTAACTACTCTGCGTATTCTCTTCAACTGTCAGGCGTTGTAAACTGTTTCGGCTTTTATTTTAACCATTTTCTGGATTGCCTCTTCCACCTTGTCAGAGCTCTTTGTTTCAACGATTCCCAATAGTTTTTCAGCATCCCGTCTACTTAATCCAAGCATTTGTAAATTAGAGATGACTTCGTTGAAGCTTTCGCCTTCACTAACCATTTCTTTTACTATGTCTACAAAATTGCGGGCATTTTTTGGAATCATTGAAAAATGAAAAGCAGAACTAGTATTTAATTATAACATTGAGCGAGCCCGGAGGGATTTGAACCCTCGACTTCTTCCTTAGGAGGGAAGCGCTCTATCCAAGCTGAGCTACGGGCCCAGGCTCGCTATCAATAATTCTGAATGCAAAAAGTTATAATAAAAGCGTTAAGACAATTGCAGCTGTTAAAGGTATGGTGAAGCTGTCGTCAAATGGCAGCAATTCACTAACCATTCCTGTTATTGCAGTTACAAGTGCAATCCAGGGTTCGAACAGTACTCCAAGAAACAGCAGCGAAACAAGGATTCCTCCAAGCACTCCTTCAATTGTTTTCTTGCCTGCAATGCGATGTTTTCCAAAGCGCAGGCCAAAGAGTGTTGAGGCTGCATCCCCATAAACTGCAACACATAGTGCGCCAATCACAATCAATTGTTCTTTGAATATGAGCATTAAAAATATTGCTCCGAGGAAAAATATTAGTGCGCCCTTTCCAGGAAGTTCTTTTTCATGTTCCCTCTCAACCAGTCCAACCATATGAAACAAGCCGGGCAGAATGATTCCGCGCCGCAGCAAGTAGCTTGCTATAACTCCAAAGAAAAACAAAACCGCGGTTATAATCAGTGCTCTCTGCACTCCTAAAATTGCAACCAAACCAATGATGACTGAACCGAGGAGGAAGTGAATAAACTGTCTTCTTACTTCTTGTTTTATTTTTTCTCACCAAAAACCATTACATGATCTTTCTCAAAAGGTTCAAGAGAAATGATTTGCTTTACAACAAATTCTTTCTCCAATTCAACTATTTCTTTCTGAAAAATCTTTTTTGGACTTTCCTTTTGCGAAATGCTCTTTGCTTTTAGTGCAATAAGCCCGGTTTTGCCCTTTTCAAGAAAGAGCCTTGCGTTCTTGTTGAATATTTCTGCTTGGTTCTTCTGTGAAATGTCCTGAAAAAGCAAATCAATGTTTGTTCCTTCTAAATGTTTGGAGTAGGAGGATGGCTTGTTTGCGTCGGCAAGTACTGGCACCATATTTTCGCGCTCCTCACAAAGGTGAATAAATTTTCTCATT
>NZBU01000010.1 GCA_002688035.1 Candidatus Iainarchaeum sp.
ATTGTCCCCATAAATATTTCGTTTGGGTCTTTTGCTGACCTTATGATGAAGCACATGATTGTTTTTTGTGCACAATTAACTTTATACGGAGTTCGCTTTATTCATTATTTCATAAAGAGTTGTTGGGGAACATAACTAATTCAGCATCTTGTCCGTTTAGGGAATACTTATTATTTGAATCAGTGCCCTACTATAGCATCAGAGTTTCAAACTTCGATTCGATCAGCCAGTCAATGTACTCGTTCATGTATTGGTTGAAGTTCTTGGTTTCATTCCAGCCCATTTTTTGGAGTTTTTCGCTTGAGACTATCTGCATCGCTATGTCACCTTTGAAGCCCGCTTTTTCATCGCGTATTATTTTCGGGTTCGCTTCAAGTTTTTTAGAGAGTAAAGCAAGAATGTCAAGAGCGGAAACAACATCAGCACCGCCCACATTATAGAATCCATAAGGTTCAGTTTGTTTCTGCTTTGTGAGGTGCATTGCGCTTATCAAGTCCTCGACCCAAATGTAATTACGCTTCTGTTCACCTGAACCCCATATTTCAATTTCTTCAGAGTTGGATTTTAGCTTCTGGTAAAAATGTGCGGTAACACCTTTGATTAGATGCTTCCCAATGACAGGGGCACTTCTCATCGCATGAACCTTTATACCATACTCGTGGGCATATGATTCAAACATGGCTTCCCCCGCGATTTTTGAATAACTATAATGGTTCCTTGCCCGAAGAGGGAATTCTTCTGTGCTGGTTTCATTTGAGTTTCCGTAAGTAGCGTAAGAGGACATGAATACAATATGTTTCACCTCATTCTTGCGAGCAAATTCAGCAATATTGTATGTGCCCAACACATTATTGTCAAAGCAGACCTGCGGGTTTTCCTGACACACCCTTATTGTCCCCTCTGCTGCAAGGTGGTAAATACAATCTATGTTTTCCATTGGCTCAATAGGATTTGTTATGTCATGGTTAATCCACTCGGATTCCGCTTGTGGTTTTTTCTTGTCAAGAATGGAAAAGGCAGTTCCTTCTCTTTTTAGCCTGTTGGCAATATTCGTGCCTATAAAACCCGATCCTCCAATAACTAAATCCATATGTAAATCAAGGAGAAAGAGGTTAAAAAGAATTCCAGTTTTCCTTATATATGCGTGAAGATAAATATGTGCTTGGCATAGGCGTAGGACATAATCCAAGTGCATGCCTCATAAAGAATGGCGTGGTTGTAAGTGCCATTGAGCAGGAGCGCCTGAACAGGAATAAAAGAAGCGTTTTTTTCAATAAAGAAGCGATTGATTTCTGCCTGAAGAGAGAAAACATTTCAATGAATGAAGTAAAAGCAGTCGCGTTCAATTATGAGTTCAATGAAAAAATACTAAGTTACTTGGATTTACTGAAGAATTATGAAACAAAGAAATATGATCTTCTCCCACAATTCCACCTTGACTTGTTGAAAATAAGGAAAGTGTTGAACAAAAACTCCTCAAAAATAATTGGAGTAAATCACCATGAGAGCCATGCATTTCAATCATTTTGTCTCTCAGGTTTTGATGAGGCGGCAGCCCTTGTCATAGATGGTAGGGGAGAAATGGAAAGTTCAAGTGGATGGCACTTTAAGGGTAAGGAAAGCAAGAGGCTTTGGTTTGACAGCTCGCCTAATTCTCTTGGCTATCTTTACCTTTTGATAACCTCTTTTTTGGGCTTTACCTATGGGGATGAGTATAAGGTCATGGGGTTAAGCGCTTACGGCAAGTCTATTTACAAGGAAAAATTCGACAAGCTTATGTTTATAGAGGGAAACGAAATAAAAATCAATGAGAAAGTTTACAGCGACCCTTTGTTGAACCAATTGCTGTTCCGTGCATTTTGGGTGAAGAAAAAAATACCAAAAAAATATTCTGGTTCAATTATATTTGACACCTTCGGAGAGCCGCGCAACTCTAACGAAAAAATAACAAATTACCACAAGGATTTAGCGGCATCACTTCAGGCGAAGTTTGAGGAGCTAGCGTTTTTTCTTCTGAAAAAACTCTTTGAAAGCACAAAATGCAAAAATCTCTGCATTTCAGGCGGAGCAGCCTTGAACTGTGTTATGGCAGGAAAAATCACTGAAAACACATCATTTGAAAATGTCTTTATCCCGCCAGCACCAAATGATTCCGGAACAAGTATGGGAGCTGCAATGAAAATCTATGCGGAAAAATTCAATGACCTTCCGAGCCATGATTTCTCAGTTTATCTTGGCCCTAAGTTCAGTGGAAATGAAATAGCTTGCGAATTAGAAGAGCAAGGAATGAGCTATGAGGAAATTGATTCTCCTGAAAGAACGGCTGCTGAATTAACGGCGGAAGGAAATATCATTGGTTGGTTTCAGGGAGAAATGGAGTTCGGTCCGAGGGCGCTTGGGAACAGGTCAATTCTTGCGGACCCTCAAAGGGAAAAAATGAAGGATGTAATTAATGAGAAAATAAAGTTCAGGGAATCTTTTAGACCATTTGCTCCAACAGTATTGGAAGAGAAAGTGGCGGATTATTTTGAACAGGACATGCTATCGCCTTACATGTCGTTTGCAGTCCGGGTAAAAGAAGAAAAAAAGGATAAAATTCCTGCAGTGGTGCATATTAACAATTTAGCCAGGATTCATACAATAAACAAGAAACAGAATCGGAAATATTATGAACTCATCTCTGAATTTGAAAAAATTACTGGTGTTCCGCTTGTGTTGAACACTTCACTTAATGTCAAGGGCGAGCCGATTGTTTGTACTCCAAAAGATGCGATTAACTGTTTTAGGAAAACTGAAATAGATTATCTGATTATGAAAAATTTTATGGTTTCACGTGGTTCTTTATGAAGATGGCTATTTTTACTGACACTTTTCATCCTAATGTTGACGGGATCACAATTGTACTGAAAAATGTCGTCAGATTGCTTAAGGGAAAAGGGAATGAAGTTAAAATTTACTGCCCCGGTTCACTTGAAACGAAGCGGAACAATACTGACAATGGCATTGAGTATAATTTGTCACTTAGTGTACCTGTTTATCCACAATACAGGTTGAGTTTGTTTCCCTTTCTGCATTTCATGAATTTTAAATCTGAAAAATTTGATGTGATTCATTCCCATGGCATTGCAGCAGAGGGGCTAACTGCAATACTGTTTTCAAAGCTGTTCAAAATTCCTTCGATTGTAACTTATCACACGAACATGGATTTCCTGTCACATTACATTTCACTTGGCAATAATTCCATAGACCTGATTATGAAAAAAATGATCATGGGTTACACGGCATGGTATCTAAATCAGTTTGACTTGGTGACTGTTCCGAGTAAGAATACTCAGAAAAAGCTCAAAGAATATGGTTTGAATTCAGTTGTGATTCCTACATTCATAAATGGATCCATATTCACTCCTTCAGGAAAAAAACCAAAAAAAGAATTCAAAATACTAAGTGTTGGACGGATTATCAAGGAAAAGAATTTTGAAACCTTGATGTTGGCCTTCAAAAAACTTAGGGAACAATTTCCAGAAGCGGAATTTACTATAGTGGGTGAAGGACCTGCTGAAAAGTACTACAAAGAGTTTGCAGAACAAAAAGATGTGGATGTGAATTTCATAGGTGTTGTTGAGAATGAAAAATTGCCTGAACTTTACCGCAAGGCAGATGTCTTTGCGCTTTCCTCTGTTTTTGAAACTCAGGGATTGGTTGCACTTGAGTCAATTGCATGCGGAACTCCTGTGGTGGGGATAAAGAACACCTCTCTAGGAGAGATTGTTTCAAGCGGGAAGAATGGTTATTTGGCTGAAAACACTCCTGACGATATTGCAGATAAAATAGTCAAGGCAAAAAGCATTCCAAGACATAAAATCCACCAAACAGTAAAAGAAGCGACAGACGAACAAATTTATTATTCTAATCTAATGAAGATATATGGGGATTTAATTGAAAGTAGGAAGCACTAGGGCAAAAATATTCAAAGAAGATTCCGAATTGATTCTCTCGGAAATGGAAAAAGTATTTGAAAGCAAAATACTTACTCAGGGGCCTTTCGTTGAGAGATTTGAAAAAGAATTTAGCAAAAAGTTTTCTGTCACTGCAAAGGCGGTTAACTCCGGCTCTTCTGCACTTGAAATCATAATGAACTTGCTTCCAAGCAATAAAGAGGAAGTTCTGTTGCCTGCGAACACTATTTACTTGGACGCAGCTGCTATATTGAAAAATTCACTCAGACCTGTTTTTTATGATGTGGGAGAAAATGATTTTTTCCCTTCTTTGGAACAAATCAAAAGTAAAGTAACTGATAATACTGCGGCAATAATGGTGGTTCACCTTGGTGGTTTTATTCCTGAGAACATTTTTGAAATAAAGGAATTTTGTGAATCGAAAGGCATTGCCTTGATTGAGGATGCAGCACATGCGGCAGGAAGCAAAATAAAGGACATATTTGCAGGTTCTATCGGGGACTTTAGTGCATTTTCATTTTTTCCGACAAAAATAATAACTTCTTGTGAGGGCGGAATAGTTTGTTGTAAGGATGAATCACTAAGCGAGAAAGTGGACTCTTTGAGAAATCAGGGGCTTGTCGGGGAGAAGAATGAAAATTTTGGCTATAACTACAGGATGAGTGAATTGCACGGAATTGTTGGCTACCATCAGATAAAAAGGCTTGATGAGTTTATAGCTCACAGGCAAAGTATCGCAAAAATTTATGATGCTGAAATAAAATCCAGCACATTGACTAAAATGGAGTTCTCGTCTGATTGTTTCCCGAACTTTTACAAGTACCCTTGCACTTTGAATGGAGCAAATAGAATGCAAGTTAAGGAAAAAATGAAAGAGCTTGATATTGTACTAACAGGAGAAGTTTACTCTGTTCCTTGTTATAAACAACCTGTTTTCAAAGACCAAGAATTTTACAATGAAACTCATGGCAATGCAGACTGGATTTGCGCAAATCATATTTGTCTTCCTATGGACAATAATATTGAAGTTGAACAAGCAAAATATGTTGCAGAAAAAATCAACGAGGTGTTCCCTTGATTTCCGTGGTTATTCCAACTTACAATGAGGAAAAATATCTTGAGAAATGTATTCAATCCATAAGGAATTGTAAAACAAAGGATTTTGAAATAGTTATAGTTGATGGAAACAGTAATGATTCTACTCGGGAAATTGCAAAGAAGTTAGGGTGCAGGATTGTGCTGGAAAAGAAAACAGAAGGGATAGGTCCTGCACGAACCAAAGGAATAAAATCAAGCAAGGGAGAAATTGTCGCCTCTCTTGATGCTGACTCGGAAGTTTGCAAAGGGTGGCTTGACATAGTTGAAAAGGAATTCAACACAAATCAAGAATTAGAAGCAATAGGTGGGCCGAGCACCTACAGAAATGCACTTTATGACACGTGGTCGTTTGTGTGTTCTGCATCAAACTACTTGCCGTGGCCTTTTAGATTCTATTATTTGGCATCGAACAATTCAGCCTACAGAAGAAAAGCAATTGAAAAAAACGGTTATTATAGGGATTGCGTGCACGAGGATGTTGACCTGTCAAAGAGGCTGAACAAGAACAAGGTAAAAATGAAGTACTTGAATGAAATGAAAGTTGCCCTATCAGACCGAAGATTCAAAGAAAGGGGGTTCTTCAGAACTTTATTGTATTGGGGTTTTGCCAGCTTAAGGATATTTTTGGGGAGCCCAAAGAGCATAAAGGGTTACACTTACAGGTATGAAAATGAAAAAGGCAACTAAAATATTTTTGTTATTTTTTGCATGGCTTGCAGTCCTGCTAATCGTTTCATTGTCTGAAATACAAGGGGCACTTCTTACTTTGGCAAGCCTACCGATTCAAACAATAATTGGTTTGGTGCTTTTTTTTCTTTTCACAGTAACTATAATGACATTTGCGGTAAAGGTAGCTGTCAAATCAGCAGGAATAGAATTGAATTTTAAAGAAGCGGCAAAATATTTTTTTAAGTCTTCATTTATCGACAATCTAACGCTAGAAGTCCTTCCTTTTGGTGAAGTGTATTTGTCCAGAGAACTATCAAAGAATTTCAACAAAAAGTTTTCGGAAACAGTTAAAGTGGCATTCTTGTTAGTGGCCTGCTCTTATGCGGGATTCGGGAGCCTCATAGTTCTGGCTTTTTTAGGTCTCGATTTAATTGGTTTTGTTGGTTGGCTATCTTCAATTGTGGTTTTGTCTGGTCTGTTATATTTACTCTCTAAAAACCTTAAAGTTTGGGAAAAACTTGGGGCAAAAACACTCAAGACTGTTTTGTTCAAGGAAATACTTATTCTGACTGTTTTACACTCAATAATATTCTTGGTGAATGCCCTAATGTTTTCGTTTGTCACTAGTGCGGACGCCGGAAGGTATGTGGCGAGTTTCTTTGTTGCATCATTCATCCCATTTCCAAGCGCGTTTGAGATAACTAATACTGTATTCCAGCTTGAAACTTACGCACAAGTCTTTATTTTAACTTCAGTGTTTAGATTATTCAGTTTTTGGTTGATTAATTTCATAGGAGTAGGTTACTTTTACAGGGAGTCTAAATGAAAGCGATTATTCTGTGCGGAGGCAAAGGCAAGAGGTTATATCCTCTTACAAAAAACACGCCTAAAATATTGATTAAGTACAAAGGGAAAACCGTCCTTGAGCATATTATTTCGCACTTGAAAAAGCATTCTATAGCTGAAGTAATTCTGGCAACAGGTTTCTTGGGCGAGGAAATAGAGCAGTTCGTCAAAGCCAAGAAAATAAATGCCACAATAGTGAAAGAGAGAACTCCTCTTGGAGATGCTGGAGCGATACTTAACTGTAAAGAATATCTGGATGAAGATTTCCTTGTGTATAATGGAGACCTGATAACCGAAATTAATCTGACAAAACTAATTAACTCATACAATAAGGAAAACTTGCTGACAGTCGTTCTTAAGCGGAATAAAATCAAGATTCAGGAGGGCATTGCAGAACTTAAAGGCGAAAAAATCAGCGAGTTTAAGGAAAAGCCTATTCTTGAATTTTATACTAACTGTGGAATTTACATCATCTCGTCTAAAGCACTGGGATTCTTAAAATCCGGAAACAGCATTTCAAAACAACTTATTCCGAAAATTCTCGAGCAAAACAAAATCGGTTACTTCATTTCAGAGTCCAAATGGAGGGACATAGGCAAGGATATCAGTTTGTTAAGAGAAGACAATAGTGAAATTTATGTAGCCTAATTTTAGTTGCTAAACTGTATATTGAAGAGTTTAAACAACCAGTACGAAGCAATTTAAGAACTACGTTATTCTAGTAATTGGGGAACATAACTGATTCAGCATCTTGTCCGTTGGGGGCAAACCTTTTTCTTTTCGTGAAAAGAAAAAGCTTTACCAAAAAGAAAAGCACTAATTTTTCTTGATTCTCAGCAACCTTTATTAATTCTTTGATCTTCCAATTGCTCATACCAATATTGTACCCCGAGAAATTGGTGCATGAGGTCTTATTCATGATTGAACAATTGAAATCAAAAAATTTCAGAACCAACCTATTGCTAGGGTTATTTATCGCGTCAATCATAGCGTCAAATCTCCTTGGGGGAAAGATAGCTGAAATTGTTATTTTTGGAGTCCCGATTATTTTTAGTGTTGGTTTAGTTGCTTTTGCTTTCACTTTTCCGGTTACTGATGTTATTGCTGAGGTTTATGGCAGGAAAAAGGCTCAGGAATTTGTTTACATTGGTTTAGCTGCATTAATTTTTGTTTTAATTGTTACTGTTATTTCAGTTAATCTTCCTTATGCTGAAAGAAGCTGGATCACTCCTGAACAATACGGTGCGGTTTTTGACCAAAGTATAAGAATACTTATTGCTTCAATAGTAGCATTTTTCATTTCCCAGATGCATGATGTTTTCTCTTTCGAATTCTGGAAAGAAAAAACTCAAGGAAAAATGCTTTGGCTGAGAAACAATCTAAGCACTATTGTGAGTCAGGCTATTGATTCTACAATTTTTATGTTTATAGCATTTTACCAGGTTTCGCCAAAATATGATGTTGGGTTCATTGTTTCTCTTATAATTCCTTATTATATTCTAAAAGTAGGCTTAGCCATTATTGACACTCCCGTGGTTTATGCTATTGTAAACTGGCTTAAGTCAGCAGAAGCAGAATAGTTTTTTTTATAGTGTTTTTAATTCAAACACATAATTAAATATTTCTTTGTCATATTTATCCCTATGAAACATATTTTATTTTTTATTTTTGTTCTTGTTTTTGTTATTCCTGTTTATGCAATAGACTGTCCTGTTTTTGTTAGTAATTCTAATATAGATATTTTTGATCTAGTTTTTGTTGTTACACATTTAGGAAGCGGAACAGGAGATGTTGCGGATATTGACTCTAGTGGAATGGTAGATATAACTGACTTAGTAATTTTATCGCAAAATTTTGGTGCGTGTGACAGCCAGGGTGGATTAGGAGGAGCTGTATTTACAACTGAATTTACAGATGATTTTCTGGTTGAACCAAACTCTAACCCTAACATTGAATCATTCCAGGGAATTGTACACAGCAATACAACTTACTCACCAACCCAACAACCCGCACTTGGTTATCTTGAAGGTACAGTAGCACATCTCCCTTTTGACACAGATGCAACCGATGCAACAGGAAGAGGCAACAATGTGGTTTTGTCAGGAAATGCTTCAATTATTTCCGGTGGAAAATTTAACGGAGCTCTTTATTTGGACGGAACAAACGCTTATGCAACAATTCCAAGTTCTGATGACATAAAATTCAAAAAAGAGTTTTCAGTTTCATTCTGGGCGAAAACAGCAGAAACAACCTCAAAAGCAATGATAAACAGTTATGAAGGATTTGGTAGTGGAAGCTATGGATTTACGCTAGAAGATAATGGAAAAGTCAGGTTTTCTATGAATGATGGAACCAGTAGATATCTTGATTCAGTAGTACCAATTAATGATAATGCATACCATCACATAGTAGGAATACGGAATGGAACCACTGGGAACCTAATTCTTTATGTTGATAATGAATTACAAGGGCAGGTTGATTCAGGAACCAATGATTTCATTACTTATCAAACTGGGAGAACCAGGATAGGAACAAACAATGGGTTTACAACATTTATCGCGGAAGACATTGATGATTTAATGTTATTTAACGAAGCCCTGACTTTAGTGGAAGTTGACTTGTTATACAAAAATGCAGTAAGTTCTCCTTATTATGGGGGAACTTTCACATCTGAAACAATTTATTCCGGGCCTGTTTATGGGTTGCTTGTTGACTGGAGTGAATCTGGAAGCAGTACTTTTGTTGAGATCAGCACAGATAATGGTCTTAACTGGTGCAACGTGAACAGAAACATCAATTTTATAGATCCTGGTTGCCCTTTTGGAGCTAATGCCCTGATAAAGTACAGGGTTACTTTCACTGATAACACTTCTCTTGACTCAATAACCATTTCAATAGATGATACTCCTGCAATATGTGGTGATGGTATTATAGAGTTGCCCGAGAAATGTGATGACAACAATTCTGATAATGGTGATGGGTGTGATTCTGTTTGTCAAATTGAAAATGGTTACCAATGCAGCGGTGAGCCAAGCAATTGTTTGCAGTCGGTTCCAAGTGCGGAGTTTCAGGGGATTATTACTCCAAATATTGTAAGTATAAATCCTCAAATAACAGTAACCAGAGTATCAGGTGTAACGCCTTTTGTTGTGCAGGTTTCTGCTATGTATACAACCGCGGGTGGGGTAGCAAGACCTTATGAGGACTTTGAATATTCCTGGGACTTTGGAGATTCAAGTGGAGTGGAAACATTTACACACCCTGTAACTGAAGTATTAGTCAATGCTAACATTGACCAAAAAGGACCTGAAGCTGCATATGTTTACAGGAACCCGGGAAATTATACAATAACTCTGACAGTAAAAGCCTGGAACGGGAATAATTTTATAACGGAAACAACTTCGCAAAACATTGTTGTTGATTTGTGGCAGGGAGATACAAGATATTTAGATCCAACTAATACTGGTGTTCAGGATGGTCTGACAGAAGGAACTGCTTGGAATAATTGGTATGAAGCAAAAAGTTGGTTTATTGGCGGAGATAACAGGAAACTGCTGATTAAAAGAGGAACGATTGTGGATGTAACTCACCCGACGGAGATCATAAAAAGCGGGAGCAGGTTAGGTGCTTATGGTTCGGGTGAAAGACCAGTTTTGAAAATTGTTCCTGAGCTTGCGGAAAGGAAAAACATTTTTTTGAGATTATGGGTTAATACTTCGGACATAGTACAAGATACAATTATCCAGGATATTGTATTTAACGGTAATAGTCAGGATGTGAAGAGTTATCAGGTAATAAAAACTCAATTAGGTACTAACGGAGGAGGAATACTTTCCGATAACTATGTTCTGGATTCAAAATTTATAAATGATGGCCCTGGTACTTTGGCAGGTATGAATACTGCTAATCGTGCTGGGTTTTGGAATACTGATTTTATTAGGGGTGATAATGGAGGCCAGTCAATTCATGCAAGCGGAAATGAACAATGGTTTTTTGTTGTAGGTGGAAATTTCCTCGGCGGTAACGGGCATAGGATTTTGGATCACTATATTTATCCTTCAGGAATGGATAATGTATTATTCAGGTGGATTGAATTTGGTGTTTCAGAATCACTCAACTTTTGTATCAACAACAATGCAAAATCCATTGAGTATTATTGGTTAATTGATGGCGTTGATTGTTATGGCACAAGCAATGGGCTTGATTGGGGAGTGGCAGCTTCAAATCCAAATCCTGATAGTAAGTTTGATCATTTCATTGTTCAAAACAGTGCCATACATGATTCTGGTTACATTGAAAATGGGCAAGGATATGGGTTGATGGGTAATAGAATAAAAAGACTCACTCTTCGTGATAATGTGTTTTATGGTCATAAGTACAGACAGGTTAATATATCATCCTCTACACTGGAGCTAAAAATGTACAGAAACAATTTTTACATTGACAAAGCACAGTTACCAATAAGATTTTCTCCGAATCAAAAGCTTGAACTATATGATAATCAAATAGTTCATTTAACAGATGATACTTCAAAACAAGCGCTTCACTTGCCTTTAGCTTACTCTGATTTGTGGTCATTTGAAAGGAACAATTACTGGGTGCCTAACCAAACAGATATTTTTGCTGATAGTCAAACCAGTGTAAAAAAGGATCTCCAGAGTTGGCAAAGTGACCTTGGATTTGATCTTCAGGGAAGTAGTGTAAATCCTAATTGGACAGATCCGCTTAATGGGGACTTTTCAACAAACTGAAAATCCTGGATAAAGCTTTTTAAACCTGTGCCAGTAGAAATTCCTAAATAATACCTTTTTTTTTAAATTGGTGAGCATTTTTGAGTAGACAAAGCAACGACACTTCCAGGTTCAAGAAGACCAAGGCTAGACAGCGTTGGAAATGGAAGAAAAAGAAGATGCGAAGAAAGAAACGAAAGAAACGCTACTTGAGACAAAGAGCTAAGTCATAGTAAAAAGGCTTTTATTAACAACTTTCCCAATTTTACAATGCTGCTTTCAATTGTAATCGGAGCATTGAATGAAGAGAAATATATTGCCAAAACCTTAGAAACAGCTTTTGCTCAGAAGACATCTCACAAAGTAGAGGTAATTGTGGGGGATGGTTATTCTGAGGATAAAACTATTCAGATAGCAAAAAAGTTAGGTGCTAAAGTTGTTCAGGAAAAAAACCGTTCAGCCGCATGGGAAAGGCAAGCCGGTTCCAGAATAGCAAAAGGAGAAGTAATTTGCTTTACTGATGCTGATGCAGATATTCCGGATTCGTGGGTTCAGAATATTGCTGAGGAATTTGAAAAAGATAAAAAACTTGCATTGCTCTATGGTCCGGTTTACTTATCTGATGAGGGGAGCATCAAAAAAAGTATTAATAAATATCTGATGTATTATTATCTTGTTGTCCTTTCAACATTTGGAATGCACAATCCCATAGGTTCAAACATTGCAGTAAGAAGAACTGCGTTTGAAAAAATCGGCGGCTTTAACACAAATCTTGTTACTGCTGAGGATTTGGATTTAGCAAAAAGAATCGGCAAAGTAGGGAAATTAAAATTTTCCAAAAAAGTTTTTGTGGATGTTTCTGCAAGGCGTATAAAAAAATGGGGCTACATAAGATACGCGATTTTCCATATGATTAATGGTTTAAAGTTCCAGTTATTTGGTAAGTCCTCAAAGGAATACCATCCGGTAAGGTAATTTTATGAATTTTCTTGACAAAATTTTTCTAACTTTAATAGAAACAACCCCTACAAAAGAAGTTTTTGTAAACTTACATGCTTCTTCCAGAAATCTTTCCGTTGTACAGGATTTAATTAACAATGGCCAGAAAGTTTTGGATGTCGGATGTGGATTAGGATTAACCGGAGAATACTTAACAAAAAAAGGTTTTTCTGTAACAGGAGTTGAACTTGACACTGCACTAGCTGAAAGAGTAAATAATTATATCTCTTATGAAATACACAACAAAAATGCGGCTCATTTGGAGTATGAAGATAATTCTTTTGATTCTGCAATTTTCATGTACGTTTTCCATCATATTCCTATACAAAAACATCCTGAGGTTTTGAAAGAAATTGAACGTATTTTAAAGCCAGGTGGAAAAATGATTATGGTAGAACCTGACCCTAATTCAAAATTTGATTTAATCTGGGACAAAATTTTTTTTGCAGACAATTTTTATCATTACTTTGATGTTTATGGAAAATTCAGCTTAATACGAAAAGGGAACATGCGTATTTTTGAGGTAAAGAAAGAAGACTTTTCAGCTCTTGAATTCAGCTACGTTGGGGAAGTAAAATGAGAATAGCGTTTTTCACTGATAGTTACTTGCCGCAGATCAATGGTGTTGTAACCCAGATAAAAAACACTTCTGAAGAACTTGCAAAAAGAGGCCACGAAATTCTTATAGTGGCTCCAGCACACAATAAAAAATTCAAAGAAACAAAATTCAAAGGAATAAAAGTAATTTATTTGCCTTCAATGACTTTACCAACGTATGATGATTACAAAATAACAGCTCCCACATCTGCTAAAATAAAAAAAGAACTAAAAGAATTCAAACCAGATGTTATTCAGGTTCACACTCCGTTTGGAGTAGGCTGGATGGGTATCAGATACGGAAAAAGATTCAAAATTCCAGTAATAGGAACCTATCACACTCTGATTCCTGAGTTCATGATGTACTTGCCTATCCCTTTTGTGAATAAAACAGACTTTGCTAAAAAAACAGCATGGAAATACACTAACAGTTTCTACAATAAGTGTAATGTTATAACAACCCCTTCCATTTCAATGAAAAAAGAATTGGAAAAGAACGGTGCTAAAAAAACAATCGCTATTCCAAATGCAATCCATTTCAAACAATTCAACAAATTCCAAAAAAAGAAATATGAAACAAAAAAACCAAAATTACTTTATTTTGGAAGAATTGGTTTTGAAAAAAATATAGAGGTGCTAATTTTTACACTTAAGCATTTGCTTTGGAAAAACAAAAACATTTCTCTAACAATAACTGGTTCCGGGCCTGCATTAAAATTTCTGAAAGATTTAGTTAAGGAAGAAAAACTTTCAAAGCATGTTACTTTCCAAAAACCATTGCGTGAAAATGAATTAGCAAAGCATGTTGCTTCTCACGATATTTTTGTAACCCCTTCAACTATTGAAACTCAGGGTTTAACAATTCTTGAATCAATGGCGTGTGGAATTCCAACAGTTGGAACTAATTATTTAGCAATTCCAGATTCAGTGAAAGAAAATAAAAACGGTTTTTTGTTTGCTCCGTTTGATTTCATAGAAGCAGCTTCTAAAATAGAAAAGCTTCTGAAATCAACTCCTCTCAGAAAAAAATTAGGCAAAAATGCTATTGAAACAGCCCGCCAATATTCTCTTGAACACATTATTTCTGAATGGGAAAAATTATATGCTAAAACAGCAAAGCTAAAAAATAAATAGAACCTATAATAAATTTGTTATTATGAGAAATCCATTTACACGCCGCAAAAAGAATCGCCGTAGTACTAAAGTAAATTATGGGCCTCCGGGTGGAGACACTATGGAGAGAAGATCAGGTCCGAAAGAATACTTTGCTGTTAGTAAACGTGAAGATATTAAGGTAAAAACACGCATGACTACTCAGAGAAAAGAAGATTTAATCAAAAATCCGGTAAAAAGAGCTTTTCATAAAACAAAAGGCTGGTTATCTTATCTTTTCAGAAAACCCTGAAAACCGCCAAAACAAGCCAAAACTCCAAGATAGCTTTATAAATCTACTACGAGCCAATATATACCTGACATCAACCCAATAATAAAATATAACAGTACGCGAAGCCGAAGTCATAAATTCTGTTTTATTCGGTGGATTGCATTGGAACTTTTGCGCGAGAGACCTCTTTTTGGCGTCTCGTTTTGCAGCGCTATTTTTCGGGTTGGAATAAAGGTTGATGTTATGGTGAGCATGAGTGCCAAAGTTTTTTTTGGTATGATGTTGGTTGTTATCAGAGGTATTCTGTAATAGAAACCCTGACAATTTCATTAAGTGGATAGAGTAAAGCCAAAACAGTTTTAGCTTGAATTTAATTCCAGCTGATCCTGCTGGCGGATACTGCTATCGAAGTTCGATTCAGCCATGCAAGTCTAAGAGTCCAGCTATGGAGACTCTGGCATACGGCTCAGTAACACGTAGTTAACCTACCCTTAGGAAGAGTTAATCCTGGGAAACTGGGGATAATGCTCTATAGGAAAAAGATACTGGAATGTTCTTTTTCTTAAATGAGATACACCATGCAAGTTATCGCCTTAGGATGGGACTGCGGTGGATTAGGTAGTTGGTGAGGTAAAGGCTCACCAAGCCGAAGATCCATACGGGCCTTGAGAGAGGGAGCCCGGAGAAGGGTACTGAGATAAGGACCCTAGCCCTACGGGGTGCAGCAGGCGCGAATCTTTTACAATGCACGAAAGTGTGATAGAGGGACTTCGAGTGCCAACTTTGTTGGCTTTTGTTAACTTTAGAAAGGTTAGCGAATAAGGACTGGGTAAGATGCGTGCCAGCCGCCGCGGTAATACGTACAGTCCGAGTGGTATCCCCTTATATTGGGCCTAAAGCGTTCGTAGCCGGTTCTGTAAGTCCTTTGTGAAATCGGCTCTCTTAAGGAGTCGAATTGCAAGGGATACTGCAAAACTCGAGACCGGGAGACGTGAGGGGAATTTTCGGAGTAGTGGTGAAATGCTGTGATCCCGAAAAGACCACCAGTAGCGAAGGCGCTTCACGAGAACGGCTCTGACGGTGAGGAACGAAAGCTGGGGGAGCGACCGGGATTAGATACCCCGTTAGTCCCAGCCGTAAACGATGCGGACTAGGTGTCCTAGCACCCACGTGGTGTGGGGGTGCCGAAGCGAAGGTTTTAAGTCCGCCGCCTGGGAAGTATACTCGCAAGGGTGAAACTTAATGGAATTGGCGGGGGCGCACTACAAGGGGTGGATGCTGCGGTTTAATTGGACACAACGCCAGAAAACTCACTAGAGGCGACAGTAGAATGATGGACAGTCTGAAGGGCTTTCCTGACACGCTGAGAGGTGTTGTATGGTCATCGTCAGCTCGTACTATGAAGCGTCCTGTCAACTCAGGTAACGGGCGAGACCCATGTCTCTAGTTGCTACTTTCCGATTCCGGAGGGGCACTCTAGGGAGACTGCAGTGGCAACACTGAGGAAGGAATGGGCAACGGTAGATCTGTATGGCCCGAATCTTCTAGGCTACACGCGGCATACAATGGACAAGACAATGAGTTTCGAGCCCGAAAGGGTAAGGTAATCCCCAAAACTTGTCCGTAGTTCGGATTGAGGATTGTAACTCATTCTCATGAAGCTGGAATCCCCAGTAATCGCGTGTCACTATCACGCGGTGAATTAGTCCCTGCGCCTTGCACACACCGCCCATCAAGCCAGCTGAGTGAGGCTTGGATGAGGCCGATCTCTTAGAGGTCGTTCGATTCTAAGTTTCGCGAGGGGGGCTAAGTTGTAACAAGGTGTCCGTAGGGGAACCTGCGGACGGATCACCTCCTTTAAACGATTTGCAAATGCAAATCACAAAATAAAATTGAAGGGGTTTCTATTACAGGCCTTTGATGATAACAACCAATACGAAATTTTCCTTAAGTGCAGTACGTTCAACGTGAAGGAGTTAAGTTGCTTTTGGAAACAAGGGCCCTTAGCTCAGTCTGGTAGAGCGCCTCGTTTGCACCGAGGAGGCCGCGTGTTCGAATCACGCAGGGTCCATCCAACACCTTTTTCTTTCTTGTAAGAAAGAAAAAGCTGTGCCAAAAAGAAAGAATAAAAAAATAAAACAAGGAAAAATAAAAAACAAAAAATAAAATTGAAAAATTGCAAAAGGAAAATTTCAAAATTTACACTTATCAAAAATTAGGTAAGAGTCAACGCGAGTTATTTCGGGTTGATTGAAAGAGTGATTCTTCCAGCATATAGCATGGGAGTTTTATGATGATGTCATGCATTGGTAGGCTATTCGATTATAGAGTTCTGTAAACCGTCTAGTGGATGACTAGGCTTGGGAGCTGTTGAAGGGCGTGGCAAGCTGCGATAAGCCTTGGCGAGCTGCATGCAAGTGTTGAACCAAGGATCCCTGAACTGTTCCGAAAGGAACGGGAACGCCGGGAATTGAAGCATCTTAGTACCGGCAGGAAAAGAAAGCAAAAGCGATTCTGTTAGTAAAGTCGATCGAAAGCAGAATAGGACAAACCGAATCCCTGATCGTGAGGTTAGGGACATGTGGTGTTTGGACCAGGTTACAATCTCTTATTGTGAGTTGAAGTCAACTGGAACGTTGTACCGTAGAGCGTGAAAGTCGCGTAAACAAAATAATGAGAGTTGATTGCCAGGTATCCAGAGTAGGGCGCATTGGATTTTGCGTCTGAATATGCGAGTCACTTGCTCGTAATCCTAAATACTCCCCAAGTCCGATAGCTCACTAGTACCGTGAGGGAAAGTTGAAAAGTACCCTTAACAGGGGGTGAAAAGCGCCTGAAACTAGACGGCCATAGGCGGGCAGGGCACAGAAGAATTAAAGCTACGCGAAGTGAAAATGGGAAACTGTTGGAACGAGTAGTAGTGTTCAGTGTCTTGTCGTTCGTCCTGAAACACGACCGAGGGAGTTGACGGTTGTGGCAAGGTTAATCCTCTTCGAGGAGAAGCCGCAGCGAAAGCGAAAACCCGCAGCACTTGTTGTGAGGGGTTGAGTATGAATAGTGCTTGAGTCACAAACGTCAGACCTGAAACCAGATGATCTATTCCTGTGCAGGTTGAAGTCCCCCTACCGGGGGATGGAGGACCGCAACCGTTGTTAGTCCAACTGCTCGGGTGACATGGGAATAGGAGTAAAATGCCATTCGAATCTGGTGATAGCAGGCTCCTTCCGAAGAAGCTCTTAGGCTTGCCCTCGCTGAGATTGATTATGGGGTAGAGATACTGATTAGAAAGTACTGTCCGGAAACGGGTAGCTTTCTTGTCAAACTCCGAATCTGTAATCGTCATAGAAGCGAGGAGTCGGGGCATCTGGGGTAAGCCTGGTGTCCTTAAGGGGAACAACCCAGACTTGGGTTAAGGCCCATAAATGCGGATTAAGTGTCAATCACGAAAAGTGTCCTTTTCCTAAAACAATGTGGAGGTAGGCTTAGAAGCAGCCATCCTTTAAAGAAAGCGTAACAGCTCACACATCTAGGTAAAGGGCCTTGAAAATAAGCTGGGCTAAAATCCGCTGCCGATACCCAGGAATATATTCAGAGAGTATAATTTGGTAGGAAGGTGCTCTGATAGAGTAGAAGCAAGGGAGTAATCTCTTGTGGATCTGTTAGAGATATGGATCCTCGGGCTAGTAATAATAAAGAGAGGTGAGAATCCTCTCCGTCGAAAGGGCAAGGGTTCCTTAGCGCTAATCATTAGCTAAGGGTTAGCCGGTCCTAAGGGCAACCGTAACACGGATTGTCCGAAAGGGAAACGCGTTCATATTCGCGTGCCATACAGATACGATTTCGGTAACGATAGCTTACTTTCAGACGTTTCGGGCTAGGGTTTACTACGCTGTCGCGTGGTTTAACTAGTATAAATCCATGGAGAGCCGTAATGGCGAGAAGTGGATTAAAGCTAGGAACAGGAGCAATCTAAACTCAAGGCCGGGAACCCGTGAAAATGGAAGTAAGAAGGATTCTGTATGACCGTACCAAGAACCGAGAAAAGTGCCCCTGGCTGAGAAGGCCTAGACGTCTCAGGGAATAACTCTATTTAGGGAATTCGGCAACAATAGCCCTGTATCTTAGGTATAAGGGGTGCCTGCAGTGCAGACTGCAGGTTGCAATAACAAGTGGAGTCCGACTGTTTATCAAAAACACAGGTGACTGCTAGCCAGCAATGGTGTGTATAGTCGCTGACTCCTGCTCACTGCCAGTACGTGAAACTCCTGTTCAAGGGAACTAAGCGCTGGTAAAGAGCGGGCCTAACTCTGAGGCTCTTATGGTAGCGTAATACCTTGCCGGTTGATTGCCGGCTTGCACCAACGGAGCAACGAGATTCCAGCTGTCCCAAATAGAGGCCTGATGAACTCGCTGCGCGGTGAACATGCCGCGGAATTCCAACGGGAAGAGAAGACCCCACGGAGGTTTACCACAATCTGATGTTGTGGTATGGTTTTCGATGTGGAGCGTAGATGGTAGCGTCGAAATAATTTCGCTAGGAATTATGGAGCAACAATGGAACACCATCCTTTGAAAACTATACCGCTTTACCTGTAAGGGAACAGCATTTGACTTGGTGGTTGGGCTGGGGTGGCACGCCCCTGAAAAAGTATCAGGGGCGCCCTAAGGTGTGCTCAGGAGAGTCAGAAATTCTCCGTAGAATGCAAAAGTAAAAGCACGCTTGACTATGATCCTCAAAGCACGGATCGTGGATTCGAAAGAAGGGTTTAGCGAACGTCAGTAGCGCTTAAGTGGCGCTCTGGTCTAACAGTGAACTTACCCTGGGGGTAACCGAGTGGTCGCGGGTGAGAGTTCACATCGACCCCGCGGTTTGCGACCTCGCCGTCGTCTCTTGGTATCCTGGCAGTGCATAAGCTGCCAAGGGTGCAGGTGTTAACTGATTAAAACCGAACGTTAGTTGGGTTAAGAACGGTGCGAGCCAGTTTGGTTACTATCTGTTGGAGTTGTCGAGTGTCTGAGGGGAAGGAGCACTGAGTACGAGAGGAACGGTGCTTCGTGGCCTCTGGTTAACCAGTTGTCTGACAAGGCATCGCTGGGTAGCTACGCCATAGCTTATAAGAGCTGAAAGCATCTAAGCTCGAAGAAGCCCCTAAAAAGAGACACTCGCTTCCAAATCTTTAAGTGTAAAAACTTGGAGGATAGGAACAAAGGTACCGGTAAAAGACCGGATTGATAGGTTAGAGGTGTAAGTTTCAAGCTTCGGCGAGAAATTAAGCCCACTAATACTAAAAACCTAAGAGAACTCTATAATCGAGCTTTGAACCAATGCATGACACCTTTTCTTTTCTTGTAAGAAAAGAAAAGCTGTACCAAAAGAAAAGAACAAAAAAACCAAAAACTTTTTTTTGGAAAATTAATTTTTAGTAGACGTAAGTAGGAATTTATTTTTTTCTATCTGGAAACAATCTTTGTATAATTTGGTTTCCTGCTGTAAACATTTGTCCGTGTGTTTCTAAATCAGTTGACATGGATACTCTTTCTAATGCTGCATGTAATGCTGCGGATAAATTTACCTTTCCAAGAAATTTATACCGGACTAATCTTTTTCTAACGTCACTTCTAAACACTGATAATAATTCGAATCTTTTAGTTCTTACTAATCTTTTTGAAATATCCTCATATAATTTGTCTGCTAAGAATCTAGTGTCCTGTTCTTTAATTCTTTGTCTACAAATTACAGCTTCTGCTTTTGTTAATTCCCTGTCTCTGATAAAACTATCTATTTTACTAATTCTAATTTTAAATGTTTCTTCACCAGAATTTCCCCTTAATTGATCTACTGCTAATAATGCATTCCCTATATTCTGTGCCCTCGGTTTTGCTGGTTGCCTGGATTTTCTATTATTTTTTTTGGGTGTTTTAGAAGCCCTTTGCCTTGTGCTTTTTTTCCTTGCTGCCATAGTAAACTTAGTTTTCTGGTCTTAAAAACCCTTTCGTCACCTTTAAAAACTCTTAAAGGGCCAATAATACTGAGTAGCAGGTGATTGGCTATCGGTTTCGAGAGTTCTCTCTCGTTAAACTGAGGAAAGTCCGCCCACTCGCAAAAACATATCTTACAAAACCTTGTGTTTTGTGAGGCCTCGCAGAATCTTTGATTCTGCAAGGTGCTCCGAGAGGAGGCCTCAAGGAACAGAAACGATACCCTTGCTTAGGCAAGGGATGAAACGTGCCTTGAGCAGAGTGCAAGCCCTTGTGGTGCTAAGTCGAATGCCAATGCGACCGGTTTCGAAAGAAACAAAAACCCTTGATTTATGGTTTTGGTCAGAACAGAAGGCGGCTTATGGCCTGCTGCTCAAACACCTTTCTTTTTCTTGTAAGAAAAAGAAAGCTGTACCAAAGAAAAAGAACAAACGCAGAACCAAAAGAAAAGAACATAAATGAAAAAACTGCTTCTAATTTGTCTTAAAAACCTTTTATCCCTAATTTTTCTCATGAAAACAGATAAAGAGGTTAAAGCTGACTTTAAAGCCAAGGCTTCAGCAGAACCTGAAAAGAACTATCCTGTTGAAAAACTCAAAGAATATGGTTTTCACAGGGGAAAATGTGAAA
>NZBU01000011.1 GCA_002688035.1 Candidatus Iainarchaeum sp.
AAAGAAAAAACCAGTACGAAAGAAAAAACCAGTACGAAAGAAAAAACCTGTGAAATGGACGGGTAAGGGAGTTGCAACTGCTCTAGAACTTAGTGGAGCAAAGATCCCAATAAAAACCAGAAGACCAACAGTTTCTGTTGCACGAGAACAGGGATTTAATGTTAGAACCAGAAAGGTCGGTCCAAAGGGAAAGAAAGTAGTAATTTAACAATCCTGGAAAAAAATAAAGCAATAGATTTGAGTAAATATGAATAGGAGAAGAAGGCCCGCGGGTAGAGCCGGTTGGAAAAAAGCCGGCGTCGCAAATAGCATAGAGATCAGTGGAGCAAATGTTCCTATAAAAGTAAAGCGGCCTACTCTCTCCATAGAAAAAGAAAGAGGCGCAAACATCGAAGTCAGAGACGTTCCCGGAGGATATAAGGGAATAATTGTAAAGGATGAAAGAGGAAGGCACGGTAGAAGAGGAGGAATGCCAGAAATGCCAATGATGGACTTTAATGTGATTAGAGCCGAGCTGCAGCAGACTATTACTACTTCCAGAGAACCATTTGAGGATCTGAGAAAAGGAATTAAAAAATTGGAAGCTCTTAGGGACAAAGCAAGGGGAAGAAAGCGCAGAGACCTTGAAAGAAGGCTTGAAGCCAATAGAGAATATGTTACAGGCAACGCGCCTGCAAAAACCAATGTTGGCAGAGCAGTCCAACAACTATTGGCTATGGAAGCACAGGTTAATGCATTGGAACAGGTATACAGGCAGATGGAGCAGGGTTATGCAAGAGGCCGATACACCCCTGAGCAATTCAGGGTTGCTGTGAACCACTTCTATGGGCAAGTGAAAGCCTTCAATTCCGAAGTTGCAAAAAGAAGTGATAGAATTCGGGTTACGGTGTCAAAGGCGACCGGTGATTATGGTAAAAAATTCTCGCACGGTGCCAAGGGGCGAATAATTAGAAGAAAAGCAAAGAAAATCTTCTAAAGTTTACTTATTCTAACTTTACTTCCTTCTTTTAGATTCAGTTTTTTGCGCAGATAATTTGGGGCAATTATTTCAATCTCGTTTTGTGGATGAGAACTTCTCTCTGGAAAAATGATTGCTCCCTTTTCCTTGCCCTCAATCAAAATCTTGAACGCCGTTATTTTTCCAAAAGTTCTTTGCTTTGTTTTGAAGCCCTTTATTTCAATTGACTCAAAGCCAGATAGGAAAGCTAAGAGTTTCTCCTCATCCATGACTAGGTTCAATGTTCCAAAATAAGGTTTGAATCCAAGTAGTTCTTTGAATTGTTTCACATAGGGGGCTTGTGCAACATAGTATGCGCCTTCACCCAAACCAGTTTTAAGCGAACCGCTAATGCTCTTTAAATGCTTGGCTTCAAACAATTGTTTTAGTTCAAGATATCTGCTCTTGAGCAAGCGTGTTCCTTTCTCAGTGAGTTTTGCTTCAACTCCACGAGGAGAAGCTGAAACCTCTGCAAGCCCCTTGTCCTGCAGCTCGCGCAACTTTCTTGAAACACTTTGCTGCGAAATACCAAGCTTTACAGAGATCTTTGCGGTTGAAGAAACAAATGTTCCGCGAAGCATTGCGCTCTTTGCAATGAAAAAAAGCAGTTCTTCGTCAAGCAATATTACCTGCCCCTTTCGACCTTTATCCTGAAGACGGTTATTACTCCTAATAATGAGACTATGAACAGCATCATTACTAATGGGTCCTCTGGAAGTGAAGGGAGATTGAATGGCGCCCCTGAATCAGATCCAATTTGAACACTCAAATTGTTTCCACCTGGACCAGTTGTAACTCGCCCATCTGGCCCTACCGCTGTGTTGAAACCCTTTTGTTTGAAGGTATCAACCAATGGCAGGAACTGAGCATTTTCTGGATACCATCTGCCTGTATCAGGGTCATACCAAAAGCTTCCATTTGGACCTTGCGCGGTCAACAGTGTTTCAGGTGGTCCGCCGTTATAGGATATTCTTGGTGTGCCGTCCTCTGCATCAAAGTCAAGTGTATGCTCCTTTCCGTCAGCTGTCTTAAAGCGAATGCCGTCAGGAGTATTCTCTATTGGACCGGTGATAGCCTGATCATAGATTTCACCGGTTTCCTTATTAATAATTTTAACTCTATCCTCACAAGTCCCATCAGAAGTAAGCTGGCTATAGAACACAAAGCGATGCTTCTCAGTATCAAATACCTGGAATGGCCCCATCTTTGCCAGAGAATCATTCATGTTTCCAACAGTTTCCGCTATTGCCGGGCTGCCACCAATAGGCAATGCCTCAAGATTTATTGCGGGCTCTGAGCAACTTGTTTCAGGATTTGTAACAGTGGTTGGAGTGGCCTTCAATCCCTGGATATCAAATTTGCTGGCAACAGCTTTTGTATGGTGCTTTAACCAAATTATTAGCTCGTGGGTTTCAGGTTTGTAGATTATTACTCCGTCATTGAACTGTATGCTTTCAAGCAATCCAACTCCTGCTTCATTTCCATTCTTAAGCAATGCTTTTCTAGTCGTGAAGATTTCGGCTCTTGCATTTGAACCACTCACAATTCTTCTTGGGGCACCAGTTGCAACAACAGAACCTGTGTCCTTGTCAATTGTAATGGTGTGCGAATCGGTGATAATACTTTCAACGTCTCCAAACGCATCTGTAATATTATCAGAGCGAAGCTCTACTCCTGTTTGCTCCTCAACATTTCGCTTAATGCAACCAAGCACTTCCTCAATGCTTACTGTAAAACGACCCTTTGCATCCCACTCGAACAACAGTTTCTCCACATCAGTTGGCATCAATATTTCGCCAATTCTTTGTGGTATCTCAACAGCGGGAATCTTGCTGTTTGGTGAGCTAAGTCTTACATGGTCCTTGCTTGTTATCACTGGTTCGCCATTGACAAGTATCTGACCCAACTTGTTGTCAAACAGAACATTTGTATCGGTATTTGGATCGGTGATATTCATCTGGCTTTGCTCATCATACTTTGCAGCATTAGTCTCTCCCTTAAACCAGAAGAAGAACAGTTCTTTTGCAAACAGTTCCCCGTCAGTTGTTCCCTGAGTTTGAAGTGTTGCCTGTAAAATAGTGTTGCTTCTTTGCTTCTCGTCAAGGTTTTGTGTTTGCTCCCTAATCTTATCTTTGGCTACTTCAATAAAACTATTATCTCCGTCGTCTTTTCCCTCGCCAACAAGCGTGTCAGAAATATTTTTCACGAGGTCTGTTGCTTTCTCAGAGGCCTTGTCACCAACATTCTCCTGGTTCTCCTGTTCTTCTTCTGTTGGTGCAAACATGTGGACAAAGTATCCTTCCTGGTCGTCAACACAATTCTGCAATTTTGGGGCAATGAGTGTTTGTTGCAGCACAGAACCGATTATTCCACTCCAGCCAAAGATTGCATATGAGATAGATTCGCTGAAAGCTAGTACTCCGCCAATGCGCGCAGGATTCTCCTGTATTATGGCAGAGCTTCCTATTGCACCCAATCCAAGGCCAAGTTCTGTTACTTTATCCCTGCAGGTTTCTTCCTCGTTCTGGGCCTCTATAAGTTCTGTTTCCTCGCCCTGGTCAGTATCTGTTGCCTTTCCCTTGACATTGGTGTGGTGTCCAAACGCGATAAGGGTGCTTCCCTCTTTTCTTGCTTCCTTTGAAATTGCATCCTCCAGCAAGTATGTGTCCATTGATTGCTCTGCTTTGAAGTCAATGCTCATGTCGCCCTGGCCAGAAGTTGCGGTTTCGGGGGAACGCAACTTGAGGACGCTTGTGCACCCTACACACTCGTCTCCTGTAGAAGTAAAATATGCAACATTCTCAACCTTTGGACGCCAGCCTCTCCCTGTAAGCCGGTTATATGGTTCAAATGTGTCAAAAACATAGTTGTAAACCATCTTCCAAGGCAGCTTATTAAGCAGTTGCCTGAAAATGTCTCCCTCATCGCTCCCATGATTTGCAAAGAAGTCAACAAAAGCATCGTTGTAAATTGATTGTGGTCCAAGATAGAACTCTATTTCTCTCCAATTCTCCGGAAGCATGAAAGCCGAGATTTCACCAAATCCAAATCCTCGCTTGGCTCCTGAATAAATATAGGGCAGCACAGTCCATTTTGCCCCTCCACGTATTGACAAATAACTCTTGATTATTTCTTCTTCCCTTGCAAGTGACTTGTCCAAAACAGAGAGATAGCGCCTGTCCATTCCGGCAAAGTTCTTTTCCACAAGCTGGTTGTAGAATCTATCCATATTGTCATTGAAATTGTTTGCCAATCTCCCCTTCACCCTGCTGTGAGTCATCTTAGATGCAAATTGTTCAGGTGATAAAGCAGGACCTTCTTTCCACTTTAAATCATAAACTTTTACTTTTCCTGTTCCTGGAACTCCACCAACAATGTAGTCTACTGTTACCTCATCAACTTTCAGTAAGTCGCCTTTCTCTGTTCTAACCATTTTATCCTTAAAGCGAGAGAAATGCTTTTTCAAGTCCTCTACTGGAACAGTGTCAATAAATCTTCCGGCAGGATCTGCCTCATAGAGCTGGAGAAAACCATCTGAATTAGTTTGATATGAGTTGAGACCACTCCAGTCATCCCAGTGGCCATCCTTTACAAACTTTCTTCCTATTCCATCAATGTGCTGTGAATCCCCTATCAGCGTAACTGTTGTACCACTTGTCTTGTGCTTTACAGCATAAGGATACATGCCTGCATAAGAATCCCTAAGCCAGTACTCTGGATAGTCAAGGCTCAGAAGGTTATCCATTTGGTCGGCCATATTATAGTTGACTCTGCCATACTCTATCAGCGCGTTTCGGGCTTCAAGGCTGCCTTCTCCAAATCTTTTGATTGCATGGGAGTATACTTCGTCGGCAGAATTAATTATATCTCTTTGCGCCCTACTATAGCCGCGCATATCCCTTGCAATTTTGAAGAACTGTCCCCTCCTAATAGGGTCCTTTATCTCATCAATGTAACCGCCTGGTTTTAAGCCATCATTCAGCCATTTCCTAAAGCCGCCGCCCTTTATGGCAGTGTAACCAGAATCCCAATCGGCGTTCTCAACCATTTTTGTCCAGTATTCTCCAAAACCATATTCTCTTGCACGCTGCACTATTCGTCTGGCTCTAACCTTCCCATACCATGAGTCAGGGCCCATGAATTTTCTTCGGAAGGTATTGAATAAAGCGTTTTGCTCTATACCCCATGCCCAACCCTGTCTGGATGGATATGTAAGGTAGCGCTTGGCCTGCCCAAAGAGCGTTGGTCCAAAATTACTTACAACCAAATCAGCTGCAAACCAGCTGTTATAATATTTGTCAAACATACTGTAACTACTGATCAAACAATCGGTAGTATTACAACTTGACCCCATCGAGCTCGTGAAAGATTCTGTTTTAATGCTATTTGGAATTAGCTCATCGGACGGTCTTGTGAAAGCCTCATATTGCAAACTGTTAATGTCTGCTTCCCCCGCCATGTTTACTCTAAGAGCATCTTCATCCTCTTTTGTCATCTCAGGAATTGTTTTCTCCCCAGTAACAAAGTCAGAGGTATCAGTGAAAATGTCTTTGAAATCCTTCCAAACAAGTTTGAAGTCTGAAACAATTCCCTCCCCACTATTGCGGAAGAAAAGCTGTTTGTCGGCAACAGGACAAGGAACTCCTTCAGGAAGATCTTTACACACTCCAATCCTCACAGTGTCGTTAAGGGAGAGGCCAAATGCAAAAGGACCCTTAATGAATTTGGAGAGCCAGTGCTCCATCTCATCTGGAGTGAATTTCTCGGTTGGCATCTCTTTAAGAGTTGCCTCGCCATCCTTTCCAGTTGGGATAACTATTGCAGACTGGGGATTCCCAAGCTCGTCCCTATCGCTTTTCGCTGGCGCGCCACTGCTTATTTCTTTTCCAACAAAACCGTTTCCATCAACTTGAAGTTTTTGCTTGAGGTTTGCAACCTCTTTTGGGTCGAGAATTTTTTCCTCAGGATTTGAATCAGGGCTATGGCAGATAAAGCTGCTTCTCTGAACAGTTGTTCCAGGCAACACTATTTTTGGTTCTTCCCCTGACACCAATTCAGGTTCGACGTCAGGATCTGTAACACTTGTTGTATCCAAGGTATCGATGCCGTCGTCTGCAGCATCGGCTCCATCACTCGGAGTCTCTTGTGCAAAAACAGGCACAAAGCTCATTGACATGAAAAGCAGTATGAGAAAAAAACATGAAATTCGCTTTGCCAACATAACATTCACCCTATTAATTCATTAACTCCAGTAAAGTAAATAAAACAATCCTCCCCATGCAAAAGGGAAAACAAACAACAAAATAATCCAAGCCAAGACAGATGTTGCAAATACGGCTATGAATTTATTTGCAATACTGGGCAAGGGCTTTTCTCGTGCTTTCAATTTCTCTAACACATAGGTTGAAACCAAGAGCAAGGGCAAAACCATGACAGTGTAAATGGCAGCCGTTATCAGAATTTTTAGTAATGAAATAACTGCCACGGTGGCAATGTCAACTATTGTTGTTTGCAAAATTGCCGGGGCAGGGGTTCCTGTCAGCTGGCTTTCACTCCAACCCAAAAACAGTGGAACGATGTACAAAACCATTATTAATAAGGTTACAGCTAAGTATGCAGTAATCAAGGAGGCTTTAGCCCATGAAAGGGAGAACCGCTTTGTTATTGCACGATAAACCGGCTCGGCAACCAGCACCACAACAAAGGTTGGAATTGCTGTAACCAAACCAAGTCTTAAGAGCTCAATTATGGCAAGTAAGACCTCGATTGCAATGTTTTGAGGCATGTTAAACTTAAATCGGAACTAGTATAAAAAGGTTCTTAGTATATAAAAGATTGGAAGAGGAGATGTTTTTTGGGCGAAGATATTCCACGCAGGATGCGCAGATTTCACCGCGATGAAGAGGACAAGGAAGAAGCCATAGAAACAGGCGGAAGCACTGAGCCCCTAGCAAAAAGCATCCTCGCGCAAACAAAGGAAAAAAATGATGTAACTGATAGTCGGCAGACAATGGAACTGGCCCTAGCGGAAATCAAAAATTTCAAGAATCAGCACAAGCGCTTGCCCAAAAAAGAAGAGTATGATACTATTGCAGAAAACATTTTTAATCAATTGAAGTCGAAAAGAGATAGAGAGAGAGCCCAGGCAAAAATGGAGCGCATGGAAAGCAGGCTCTCCAAAAAAAGGTTTAGTGGGCGAAAAGGGAAAGAAGTCAAGAAAGCAGAGGAAAAACAAAAGCCAAGCATCCCAGGCCCTGATGAGGGCACACGTGAAAAAGAGGTGAGTACGACAATGAAGAAGCTCAAGGGTCTTGGGGTAGAAGACCTTTTCGCAGAAGAAAAAGAAACAAAGCCTATCTCAAAAAAAGCAGGGGAACTGGATGAATTATCAAAACTTGGGATAGAAGACCTTGAAACCGATTCAGATTCAATGAAAGAAATTTCCCTTGAAAAGGAAGCTGAACAAGCTCCAAATGCGTGCCCCAACTGTAAGGCAAAGGGAGTGGATATAATTTACTGCCCAGGATGTGGAGCAGCTTACTGCAAAAACTGTGCGACAAAAATCGAGAAGCTTGCAGACAGAACAAAATACTATTGCCCAAAATGCGACAAGTCCATTGAAAAATAAATCAGCATTCTTCCCATCTACCGTTTCTCAGGCGCAGGAAACACTTTGGATTGCAGTTCAAATGCGAAGAGTCAAGGATATTCCCACTATCTGTTTCAGGGAGCGCTGTTGAAACCCACATGGTAAGATTTACCTGAGCTGGAAAAACATCATAGCCCCTCCCCCCTGTTTCCTTGATTTTTACGAGTTGCATTCTACTGTTTGACTGGTATATGCGGCCAATGTTTGTAACAAGTTCGTCAAGCTTGTTAAGGGCCTTTGGATTACAAAGAAAGACAACACTCTCCCCTGGACTCACATCAACCTGGGAGCCACGTACCTCGGTCCAAGTCCACTGACTCACGTAAAGCATTAGAAAAGCAAACTTGTTCTCTCCCGGCAAATAAATGTAGTACATATAGTTGAAGCTGTCTGCAATTGGCTCCATTAAGCCAACAACATTGTTAACAACAAGCCTGTTCACATCATCAAACTGCCCGTTGTCCGCAAAATCCTCTTTCATTGCAGCAAGCAGAAAGTCAACTTCTGTCGCGGTTTCAAGGGTCTCCCCCGAAATTCTGGGAGTCGACGAATACAAAAGTGTTTTGAGGGCAGAAACAGCATAGTCAGACCTATACTCTAAGCCAACTCTTTCAGTTACACCAATGCCATAGCTGCTTGCAAAAAAGAATAAGAATGTTGCAAGCCCACTAACTATCATCAAAAAGTACAGGGAGTCTGCTAATGCTGCTTGACCCCGGTTGTTTATTGCCAAGCAATCACCACCAACAGCATTGGCTTTACAAAGAAGTGTCTTCCATCTTCATCTCTATAATCGCGCTCAAGTGCAACGGGGAAAAAGCGCACAAGAATCTCGTGTGTTCCAAGCACAGGCTCTTCATCAGTATTACTGCAGACATAGGTATCACCAGTTTCTGGATCGGAGAAAAAATCTAACTCCTCAATATCAATTCCTTCAAAAGAGTTGTCGCGCCTGACATAAAGTGGTAAGAGTCCGGCTTTGAAGCTTATTCTTTTAACACTATTTGCTTCGTTGCATCGCTCAACAAAAGTGCTGTAGTTTGGAATATAACTATTTCCTTTGAGAATGCTTGACACACGCAGTATTGAAATATCGTTGTCAAAGCTGCGGTTTTTCTCATCAAAAGTGTTCCAAGTAAAAGTGAATATATAGAAGAAAATTGTCAGTGCAAAAACAAGTGGAATGAGTGAGGGGAGATCATCTCCTATTGGCCCAAGAAAACCTTTTTTTGTCCTCATCATTCTTTAGTCCTCCGGACAAGGAAGGCAAGAGGATTCTCTGCCAAGTATGTTGCAGGCAACTTTTTGCTGGTTGGCCTCACATGTCCCAGCACTTGAACACGTTATTATGTGCAAAAAGTTTTTTCCCTCCAAAACTTCTTTGATAATTATTAACGAATCTTTTCGCATGATCGCACTCTGCGGGTCAAGAATAATTGCCTTTGCATCACCCTTAATAGTGTTTACTTCTGATGGCTCCCAGTCATAGAATAATACTTCGGCATTGACATCAATTCTACTTGCCGCTATAAGCTTGTCGGGATTTTTTCGATCCGAAATCGAAAAAATAACGGAGGTTAGGTAATCGGGATCATAGTCCTCGGGAAACCTTGCAATATTCATGAAATAAAAGAACCTTTTTGACGTCTGAATTCCGCCAAAGTAAGACAAATGTGCAGGAACCGTTACCTCTGTTTTAAAACAAAGAGAATCACTCCCCACAATGCTTGCCGCTTTCTCGGCGTAAGTGCTCACTGTCTGCTGCGCAGAATTACTTACAACAACATCAGTTATACCAAACATGAAGTATGCTACAATTGCAAATGTGGCAGTAACAAGAATAAGCAGATTTAGTTTACTAAGAGTAAATCCAATCATCTGCTATATCTCCCTATAGTATGCGCAGATTGTTGGGAAGGTGTCGGTTGCAAGCGTTGCATTGGTTAGCAGGTAGTCTCCCTGAGGAATCCTGACATCGAAGTCCTGAAGCTCGTAGCTTGTGTCCTCTCTGTCCCGGCACTTGGCTCCTGCAAAACTTTGTGAGGGAAAGACAGTGTCCGGCGGTATGTTCAGACACTTTCTTACACTAAAACTATTTTTTCCCGAATAACTGTACTCAAGGAGTGTGCAAAGTTTTTTTGGCGAGCCACAAAAGTCAGCGCAAAAAGATGGTTCATCCCAGTCCGTAATTTTCATTAACTCATCCTCTTCGTTAAAGCATCCGCTCAAACGAAAGTTGATGCTTTGCGGACTTTTTTGGTCAACAGCAACTTCAAGAATTGTTTTCATTTCCTCAAGTTTTGCATCCGTTGTTCCAAAACACTTCTGGATATAAAGGCGTTCCATTGCCTGCATTCCAACAAAGATTACAAAGCCCATTACAATGACGGCAATCAATAATTCGAATGGGGCGGCTTCCTGCCCTTTTTTGTTAAACATAAGAATTCCTTCAAGATGCAGTAGGTTGTGTTTTTTGCACGATGCGCTGGCTCTGCTTGAACATTGGTTTTATCACAGTAATCAACAACAAGGCAGCTATTATTAGAATGATGAGCATGTAAACACTGCTCCAGTCGCTCTGTGCTCTTTCCTCGTTAAACAGTTCTAATTGCATTAAAGATAATAAGGAAAAAGGAAGTATTTAAATGATTCGTTTAAAGGCCAAAAAAAGTATTGGTTTAGGATGAGGCTCTTAGTGCAAGTGCACAGCACCTACCGGCATCACACACACTTCCACAATCAAGGTCTTCTTCTCTCAAATCATCGAAAACCGTTCCAACAATACTATCCTCAAGCCTATTCTTGTTAATGTGACATGTTACGGCTATTTGCACAACCTTGTTGGTTTCACCATGCCACACTATTCTTTGATAGGTGGGATCTCCAACTTCCTGCAGTTCAAAACCAGCATCATCATCCGGAAAATCACCAGAAGTAATACATATTTGATCACTGCTCAAAGTAACTTTTTCTGCTAGTGCTGCAGCAGATAATACGTAGCCCGGAGTAAATGTGACATCCTCAGTGTGCTTCAGTGATTCAGGTTGGTTGTAAAGGTTGTTGATAAGCTCTCTTGCCTTGTCATTTGGATCGTTCTGCAGTATTCCTAGAACGGAAGAAATAATTGGCAGCAAAATCATTAGAATTGCCAGTGCAACAATTGCCGCAATAAGCAGTTTGAAAGTCGAGTAAGCTTGACCTTTATTGTTCAACGAAATCACCAAAATAAAAGAATGCATTTCTTATATTTAAACGTTTGGTTTTTGTTTGGTCACAGCCCAGTAAAACCAGGTCATGTAAATCGCTGCAATTGAAATGAATAGGAAAACCCTGAACAAGATGTTGTGCGTGAACTCTATTAGAGGCATGTCGTTAGCTGCAATGATTATTGCGATTGTTGCAAAGATGCGGAACAAGTTCAGGGAGAAAACTATTGCGGCTGCTGCAATTGCTCCAAGTACTCTACGCTTTACCGAGATTCCAATCGAGGCAAGAATTGCTGCAGTAATAATAAACAATTCGGTAAGGCCAGTGCAAAGCTCGCTTATCTCTATTTTCGTGCCGCTCTCAAGTTCTACCACTGGATTGTCTTCCATTGCAACTGTTCCAAAGTAAAATCCTGCAACACTGTTGGCAATAAAATTCTGGGTGCCTGCTTCAGCATTAAGCGCGCCAAGTCCAAAAGACAGAACAAGATAAACAAAAACGAATGAAATAATAAAGCGCCCGGTCTTTCGTGCTTCTTCCTTGTCCAACTTTAGTGCAAATAAGTTGTCTGGTTTGGCCGCTTGGGTTTTGGGAGGCATTTCACTAGCTTCAAGTAAAGCAATATATATAACTTTATGGCTATTATGAATGAAAAATTATAGGTGAGTGATTAGCCTTGGAAATAGGCGGGTTTAAGGTAGGGGACTATGCGGTCAGGGATGAGGGCGGAAAACGCCACCTAATATTTGACTGTAAGAACTGCGTGTACAGTGCAAGTGTTGCCGACGATCCTGCTTGCCGCTACCACCTTACTACGATTTTAAGCGAGGCTGAAGCAGACCTGATTGTTCTGGCAGATGTTTATGAGAGAGTATATGATGAGCAGCAAGCTAAGATGTTGTCGGAGATTTCCGCACTCAAACAACAGTTCAGCATTGAAAGCATTTGGAGCTACAAACATCTTGGAGGCCAAGGAAAAGAGTGCGAGCAATACTTTTCAGGGAGACACGATACGGTTGTCAAAATCGGGCATGACCTGATTGCCTTTGACCCAATCATGGCTTATCTTACCTTGCTCAAGGAAATAAAACTTGAAAAAACAAAAATGAGCGAGGGTGAGAAAGACTATGAGAAATGCACCAAGCCTTACATCAACACTCTTGATCATTTGCGAAATGCGTTTGAGCAAACCGAACTCATAACGCGCACAAAAAATTTTATAACAAAGATGAGCCAAATCCCCGAAACAAGTAAAGTTTACCATTCACTGTTCGAGGTTGAGGTAAAACCCGCGTTCATTGGTTCAAGGCTCTTGTTCAAGGAGATGGAGAAGCTCGAGCTATTGGATGAATATGGTGTAAAGGAATCCACGGTTCAAATTTTTAAACACCCGCACAAAACCGAGAACCTTTACTTTATCAATCCCCCTGAATACACTTTGTCTCCTGACAAGTACTTTGTGATGTCAAAGACAAGAGAGGTTGTAGCAGGCTACAAGCCAGGTAAAACAAGTTTGAGCACTGTTGCAAAAAGCAGAAGCTACTTTGAAAGAGTATATGAATCAACCATAAAGGATGTTGCAAAAAGCAATGGGGTTAAGCTCTCACAGGCAGAGATAAAGGAGCTTGCGCAAATCGTTGCGCGATACACGGTTGGATATGGAATACTAGAACTCTTGCTGAGCGATAGGAGGCTAACAGACATTTACCTTGACTCTCCAATTGGACAAAAGCCGGCCTATATTGTTCACTCAGACTTTGGCCAGTGCCAAACAAACATTCTTTACACTGAAAGAGAAGCAAGCAGCCTAAACAGTAAGCTAAGAGCAATGTCAGGCCGGCCATTTGACGAGGCACACCCAGTACTTGACTTTGACCTCCCTGATCTTGACACAAGAGTTGCGGCTATTGGACCACCGCTTTCCCCTGATGGAACAGCGTTTGCATTCAGATTGCACAAGGTTACTCCTTGGACTTTGCCGCAGTTCATTGACAACAATTTTATGAATCCACTGGCTGCTGGCCTGATTTCATTCCTGATTGACAACCAGTCATCAATGCTTGTTACAGGAAGTAGGGGAAGCGGGAAAACATCGCTTCTTGGAAGCTGTTTACTTGAGATACTTCAGAACGCGAGAATAATTGTGCAGGAAGATACACTTGAAATTCCTGTCCCCTACCTAAAAAAAATCGGCTACAACATTCAAAGACTTAAAACCCGCTCGCCAATAAGCGTGAGCAAAACCGAGAGCGAGGTTGCTCCGGAGGAAGCACTCAGAACCGCGCTAAGGCTTGGTGACAGCGCACTGGTTTTGGGTGAAGTGCGAAGCAAGGAAGCAAAGGTTTTGTATGAGGCCATGAGGGTTGGAGCCGCAGGAAACATTGTGATTGGAACGATTCACGGAGACTCAGCTTACAGTGTGTGGGATCGCGTTGTGAATGACTTGGATGTTCCAAACACATCATTTAAAGCAACAGACATTGTGATTGTAGCAAGACCAATAAGGTTCTCGGGTTCTTTGAAAAAACACAGGCGATTAGTGCAAGTAACAGAAGTGAAAAAGCACTGGATTAGTGATCCTGAGCAAGAAGGCGGTTTGCTTGATCTAATGCTCTATGATGCGAAAAAAGATACACTTGAACTTATGGAGGATAATCTTAAGGAGTCAGAGTTGTTTGACAAAATCAGTAGGATAAGTGGATTAAGCATGAAGGAAATTTGGGAAGATATTAGAATGAGGGGAAATGCAAAAGCATTCCTAGTCGAGTTGAAGCGCGAGAACAAGCTTCCACTGCTACTCGAGTCAGAGAACAGTTCAGCGGCAAACAACAAGCTCATTCTTTTCAAGGAAGAGCAGCTGCAGGAAAAAGGAAAAATTGATTATGAGGCCGTGCTTGGCAAGTGGAAGTACTGGGTTAAAAATTCTTTGCTCCCAAGCGTTGCAAAAACATAGTTGTGGGTAACATGGCGAAAAGAAAAACACAAAAAAGGGAAATGAGCCCTGGAGATCTTTATAGAGAAATTGCGGTAAGCAGAGAAGAGTTTGGTGAAGGAGCGGGAAAACTTGTTAAGAGAGAAGAAGTTCCATTCGTCAGATTCTGCAAGGGAATACACAAAAGATTCCCTTCTCTTGGAAAGGGAGCAAAGTTTGGCAAAGAGCACAGAGAAGCAGTAGACTTTTTGGGCTGGAATTTGAAGGCAGAGGAGTTTGCGGCAACAGCCAAATTTGTTCTAATAGCAACAATAATTATTGGAGTACTCGCGTCAATAATAATTTCTGTTTCGCCACTTCGCGATATAATAATAGGCTTTGTTGGAGTGCCACAGCTTGTAATGATTTATATTGCCGCGCCCTTTGTGGTTATCGCATTGATTGCAACAAATTATATTCAAAGCTACCCAGTCTCAGCTGCACAGACAGAGCAGACAAAAGCACTCACCTATGTTCCTGAGATTGTCGGCTATATGATAATGTCAATGAAGCTTGTTCCAAATCTTGAGAAGGCCGTTGAATTTTCAGCAGAGCATGGGAGCGGAAAGATTTCCGATGATTTCAAAAGAATAATTTGGGACACGCAAATTGGAGTATATGGAACATTAAGCGAAGCACTGGACCAACTTGCATACAATTGGGGAAAGTTCAGCGATGAATTCAAACACGCGCTAATGATGATTCGCGCATCAGTTCTTGAAAATACCGAGGCAAAGCGATACCAGCTTCTTGACAAAACAATGACAACAATACTGACAAGCATTAGAGACAAGATGGAAACCTATGCCAAAGAACTCTCAGAGCCAAGTGTATTACTATTCTACCTTGGAGTATTGCTTCCACTAATACTCATTATTGTTCTGCCTATTGGCTCTGCTTTCAGTGGAACATCGATGGCGTCAACCTGGGTGCTTGTCGGTATATACAACATTCTTATTCCGGTGGTAACACTTTTGTTTGCCCGCCATGTTCTAAAGAAACGCCCGCCAACATCTGAGTCCCCAAAGATTCCTGACAACTATCCCGGGCTTCCTCCAAAATACAAGGCAAGAATCGGGAAATCGCTTGTCGACTTAAGATTAATAATTGCAAGCATGATTCTAATCGGGGTTGCCGGAAGCTTTGTCCTTTCAGTAGAGGGCATTCCGCCAAAAAGCTGGAGCGAACCATTTGCCCCGCAGTTGCTCGCTGCAGACAGAACGATTGCGGATGTGATGGAGGATGTCAGTCAGCCCGTAGACTACTATGAGGATGGCTCGGCATTTGAAAGAACACTTATATCAAGATATGGGGAGGAGCGCGGCAAACAATTGTTTGTTTCAGAGCGAACCAAGTTTTTCTCCAACCCAAAAAATGATGCTACCCCCTACAATTTGATATTTGGTTTGGTCCTCACAATCTCACTTTGCTTTTTCGCATGGCTCTACTTCACAAATGTTTACAAGAGAAAAGCACAACTTGTAATAGAAAAAATGGAATCTGAATTCAAAGACAGTTTGTATATTCTGGCCTCGCGCCTAGGGGAAAACAAGCCTGTTGAGGAAGCCCTCAAACACACCAGAAATTTCCTGCCTGGCTTTGAAATATCGAAAAGAATTTTCACAAAAACCATTGAAAACATTGAACTACTTGGCATGCCACTTGAGCTGGCAGTATTTGACAAAAATTATGGAAGTCTAAGAAATGTGCCATCTCGAACAATTCAAACAGGAATGAGAATTCTGGTTGACTCAGTTAAGCTAGGGGTAAATGTTGCTGCCAGAACAATCATCTCACTAAGTTTGCAGCTTGGCAACAGCGAGAAAGTCAACAAAGATCTAAAGCTAATGATTTCTGACACCACAAGCATGATGCGCACAATGAGCATTTTCATCGCGCCGGTTGTTCTTGGGGTCACAACTGCATTGCAAAAAGTTGTGATGATCACACTTAGCACGATTCAAACAAGCAGTGTTGGCAATACTTTAAGTGATCTCTCAAGTTTGCCGGGGGGAGCCCCAGGAGGACTTGGTAGTATATCCCAGGGAACACAACTGTTTGCAATTGACTCGGCAACACAGGCAAGCATGGTGCAGCCCTGGCAGTTTGTGATAATAGTTGCAACATATGTGCTCCAACTGGTCTTCATAATGGTCTACTTTAGCAGTAAGATAGAGGAGGACAACGACATTCTCTTCAGACTGAATCTTGCAAAGGCCCTGCCGATTGCAACAATCGTATTCCTTCTCTCAGTTATTGCATCATCAACAGTAGTTGGAAACTTCGGGTAATCACATGAATCAAAGCGGACAGGAATTCTCAGGCTTTCGACTCCTAATTGACGCAATCCTTGTACTGATGATACTAGTGATAATAATCGGGATCCTGGGTTGGGTTGACTCCCTGCGTTTTCAAATTAGTGAGAAGAGGCTTTACGAAGGATTCAACAAATCATTGAATAGTCCTGATGGAAAAACGGTTGTAGAAAAAGACATTACAATGCGAAGCGGGACAACATACCTTGTGGGGGCATTTGCAGGACCAGGGGTGGACAGGGATTGCATCCGCTTCAGGGCCCTAAATTTAACGGCGTGGAAACTAAGCTCGAACAAAAAGCAGCTTGACATAGAAACCGATATTGTGATTGACGTGTTTTACCAGTGCACAAGGCAGTTCGACGAAGGAGCATGCGAAATTCTCTGCGAGATATCTTTTGGCGACGAATTTGAGGAAGATTAGGCAAGGACAATAATTAGCTTTAAATACTTCTTTGGTTCTCTTTAAATGCGACAATAATAGTTGATTTATATATTAATTAAGATTAATAAGGAGTTCCGACAATAATTAATTTGGGTAAGTGAATAAGGTGTTATCGTGGTAATGGAGAAACTTGCAGGAGTATACACCGGCTTGGAAGACAAGTACTACGGCTTCCTTGACTTTCTAGAAGGAAAAGGAATCCCTGTTTACGCTTACAACGATTTTTTAGAGGGCAAAGGTATACCGGCTTTTCCTTTCACCATTGCACTGCTCTTAATTCTAATTGTGGCCATTTCTGCACTTGCAACAGTTGGCACAAGTCTCAATCCAACAATTTCATTCAACTTTGAAAACCAGTTCCAAGAATCTGTGAGCGGAGTAACAATTACTGCGCGAGACCTTGGGGGCAGAAAGCTGGGGGAGAAAACTGTTAGCGATGGAGGCACAATGGAACTCCAGGGAATTGGAATCGGAACCACCATCGAACTTACTGCAGAGAAAGATGGTTACAAGACCACTACTTACAATATTCAAATAAAGAAAGAAAATAATTCTGCCAGCATCTCGTTGGAACAAAACATCAAAACAATTAACGCTACCTTAACGCTAACTGATGAGACAAGCGGGGACGGAATAGCAAACGCGCATGTTGTTGCGCAGTGGAAAACTCTCTCCATCGACCAGTACACAGACGGAACCGGGAAAGTTTCTTTGGCCGGAATTCCTGAGGGAGTACAGGTCAGTGTAAGGGTTGACGCAGAAGCCTACGAAACTTTAATCGATAATCTCTCATTTTTCGAGAACGAGGATAAAACTGTAACACTTAGCCCAAAAGGAATTTCACTGCAGGGATTAAGCAAGATTCTGATCAGTGTTAAGGATGAAGAAGGAAGCATTGTCAGAGGCGCAAAGGTTATAATCCGGGACAACACAAATGACGGAATCCTATTTGACGATGTTGCAGTGGACGGAGAATATTACGCAGAGATTCCAAAGGGAACAAGCATCAGGCTTACAGTTCAAAAAGACGGTTTCCTGCGATATGACTCCTCACTAGAACAGGAGAACAGAACAATCAGACAGGATGAAGAGCTCTGGGACATCGTGCTAGTACAGGGTGGAGAGAAGCTAAATGTGCTAGTTTATGCTGAAGGGAATGTTCCACTAGGGAATGCAGAAGTTCAACTCTACAACCTAGAGAATGTAATGCTTGACTCAGCCACAACAGGCTTTGGGGGTTCAGTAGAATTCACAGACTTGAATGGCGAACAATTTTATGTTACAGCCTGGAGAGACGGCTACCTCCCTGCAAGAAAACTCGTTAATGTTAATGAAACAGAGCAAACCGCTCTAGTACTTGAAGCAAGCGACCCACTAAACAGTGTTTCACTCTCAGTTTACGTTGTCAACTCAAACCTGGGTGCTGCAAACGGGGCCCACTTAACATTTTGGGAAGCGCAGGGCGACGACCTATTACCTCTAGGAATACCAAGCAGAAGCACTGACATAACCGGTGCAGTAATAGGTGTAAAGGCTCCGCTTGACATAACCATTGCAGTTCACGCAACCAAGGACTTGGAGGAAGGTTGGGGCGAACACACAATACAAGCAGGGGCTCCAAACGAAATTAGAATAGAATTACTGCACTCTGTAACAGTTGTTGAAATAGAAATCTTTGACGAGGAAGGAAACCCTGTTGAGGGAGCAGTAACAATCAGAGCCCTGAATGGAGACTTGCTTTTTGAAGGCGAGATTTTAGATGGAAGTGTTTTCTTTGACGCAGAGGGAAACGAAAGAGTAAATGTTGAAGTTGTGGATGCAGATGGACAGAGCTACAGCGAGCAAGTAAACATTTCAAGCGGACTTGCAACAATAAACCTCGGAGAAGAAGTCTTAGATAGTTTATCGCCAACAGTTTCTTTCGAAGGAATTTACAACAACGGCAATGAGAAAGTTGATGGAATAGTTAAAGGAGAATTTTACTGGTTAAAGTTTGAGCTTAATGTTCCCGAGGGAACACCGCAAGCAGGACTGCACGTAAGACTTGGTGGAGACGAAATTGCTTTTGTTGACTCACAAGAATTTGGAGTAGTAGGATTTGATGCTATTGCATCAGACTACTTTTTTGGCAGAAGTTATCAACCAGAACCAACCCCTGGAAATGAAAGTGCTGACAAGCAGAACAAAGGAGGAACAGGTTCACTAAACAAGTGGCTTGAACTCTACTTCAACAATCCTGCAAACACTGTTGTCGCAAAAGTAAAAGTTAAAGCAGAAACAATTCTGCTGAACAGAGAAATAGAAGTGCATTACAGGGCCTGGGGCAGAGTCGGAACAGACTACTACAGACAGCCTGTTGACACAGAACTTGGAAACGATTTGTTCTCAGAATCCAAGACAGCTCTTTACGCTGAAACTTTGGTGGATAGAATAAGTGTGTTTGAGTCAGAGGCAACATGCCAAGACAGTCTCTGTACAGCATACAGGTTTGTGGATGCAGATGGTCTTTACATTGAACCAGATCAGTTCAAGCCAGTAACAGGAAACACTTATGCTTTAGAAATAGATTTGAGGGCAAGAAAGCAGGTCACAGCAAGCCTAAAGCTTGACACAAGCAAGACGGCTCCTTCACTCTACTTTACAGGACATGAAATAGATTCATTTGATAATGTTCCAAGCCCCGCAAGCCTTGCAGAGGAACTTCCTGTTGACACAGACCTAACACTCTCAGGCTACATAGAGGATCTGCCTGCATCAATCATTGACTCAGAGCTTGAGACAAACCCTTATGGTTTCAGTGAGAACGCAAGCACAGACACATCCCTTACAATCTCACAAATAAACATTCTGCCAGGACAGCAGAGAACTGTTCGCGTGTACTTTAGGGCAGATGTAGCAGGAGACACGTTCATCAACACGCAGGCAATAGCAGATAGCGATGTTGTAAACAAAGACTTTAGGTTTAGAATTAACACTGCAAGAGAACTTGCCCTAAGCGTTTCTCCATCAGAAGTTTCGGTTGGAGAAGACTTTACTGTAAGAGTAAAGGATGATGCAACAGGATCAAATATTACAAATGCAACCTTGCACCTCAAGAACAGCGAAGGAGAAATCGTTACCTCCATTGTTGGAAATGGCCGCGCAGGCAGAGGAGCAAACGGAAACTACACTTTCAAAAACAATTTGGACCCAGGACTCTACAAGTTAGAGGCAATGGCAAAGGATTACACACAAACCGAACTTGAAATCCCTATTGGGCAAGACAAGTTACTTGAATTGAAACCAGAGTTAAAGATAAGGGTTGAGAAGGGACAGACTCAGGGTAATGTTGGAACTGCTTTGAAGAATCTCTCTGAGATGCCAATCAATTCTATAACTTATGAACTTGAAAGATCAGAGGATTTCCCGGAAGAATTCTATGTAACAGTTGAAGTTCCACCTTCTTTGAATGCGAGGCAGGAAGGCAGGATAACTGTTCATGTTGAAGTGGATACAGAGGAAGATTTGGAGAAGAGCTTGCACGGAGAACTAACTCTGATTGTTAAGGGTTCTGTTGCAGGAGAATTTCCAACAAAGACCGAGAGCAAAGTACTAATCGATTACAACAAGAAACTTGACTCTGACTGCTTAAGGTTTGACAAGGATGAAATAAGGGTAAAGCTTATTGGTAGGGCAGGAAGCTCTGCATCCGAAGACCTTGAAATTGAGAACAAGTGTGGAGAACAACTCTCGCTAAGAACAAAGGTAAGTGAAGGTGAACAGGATCCAAATCTCGAGGTAAGCGCAAACCCTGTTTCAATAAAATCTGATGAAACAGAAGTAATCAAAGTAAATATTTTGAATAGGATTGAAAGAAATCCATCTTTAACTAGGGAAGCAGAGTTCACACTAATGCTGGAGTCCAACAAGATAAGCAAAAGCATTTCAGTTATTGTGGAGCTTTGGAACCCAAGAGTTAATCTTGCATATCCTCCAAACGTTTCACTATGGCTTGCGAGAAGGCAAGGCGCAAACATTGCAACAGACAACCAGTCTCTCTTCCTGAGGAACACGGGTAGAGCACCAATAACATCGTTCAGACTTGCGATTGAGGATGAAACCTACAAGCAATACGCAGGGCTTAGAGTAAACATGCGGCCTAGAAGTGTTGATCATGCGACAATACAGCCTGGGCAGCCACTCCTCCCAACTAGATCTGTTCACGCAGAGTTCTCAGGGCAAACAGCATTCACACAGCCAGTGCAGGGCTATGTATCCTTCTCAGGAGTAGTAATGGGTCGACAATACCCACTTGGAAAAACAGGAGTAGCTGTGAACTATGGTGGATTCAACTGCCTGCAACTAAGCTCTGATGTTGCAATGAACTTTGCAAGCAAAGCAAGCTATGGCACACATTCAAAAGAAATAACTCTAACAAACAAGTGTGCAGAAGCAATTCGTGTTAGAACTGTTGAGCCAAGACAAATACAAGGCAATACCCTCTCAATTATTCCAAATGACATTGTCATACAACCGCAGCAACAGCAAAAAGCAGCGCTCCAACTTACGGTTGCAAAAGAAACTCGCTTTAGAACGATTAAGGTAAAGGCACAAGGATTACTTGTTAGAACGCAACAGTTTATTGAATCAAACGAACTTCCAATAACAATTGACATTGGAGAGAAAGCCACTACAAAAGAAGGAAAAGCAACAACTGAGAGAACTGTGAAAGTTTGTGGAGAGGATGGTGGAGAGAGAAAGATTACTTTCCCAAAATTCTCAAGCGATTGTTCACAGGGCTATTGTGATGCAAAGCAATTAGCACAGTTTGTTGCAAAAGAAGTTGACAACACTATTAAGAGGGCAAAGCAAGCCGTGCAAAGAGGAGAGCAAAATGCTAGGAACTTCCCTGGTTGCGCAAACCAATCACACTGCAGCTTCTCAACAATGGGCATAAACCTGCAGCCAATGGTTGTGTTCATGCAGCTTGACGCAATGACGCCAGAAGTTGTAAGGCATGAGATACAGAACGGAAGTTTTAACGAGCTTAAGGGAATATCAAGCGTTGCGCAGGGCGAAAAGCGCTTTGAGGATATTGGGGACACAGGATTTGACTATGGCGCAGTGCACTTAGGAGGATTGTTTAGGGGCTGTGGAAAGTACAGCATCCAAGTTGATGGAGCATTCCAAGTAGTGAACAATGAGATACTTGAGGAACACGTTGTTATCACAGTTAACCAGATTGATGAAAGAAAGATAACGCCAGAATGTGAGAACAAGATACAGAACATTGCTAACTTCCTGCCATTAGATGAAGAATATACTAGCACAGAGAACTATGATAGTTGGCCAGGCTTGGTTTGGTATGAGGACAACAAGCTTGCTGATGCCGCAGAAGAGTTTGCAGACAGACTATTCAAAGCAAAGGGGCCAAGGCTTGTTAAATCAAGGCAAGACAACAACCTCAAGATTGTTTTAGGGCAAACAGAGGGCTCACTTGTAAGAGTAGAAATTGAGGGAGCTGGAGACAGTGATGAGGCAAAAGTTGTAACAGCCTACATCAACGAGGTTGCAGAATCCAATTTGGGAAAAGTTGCAAAAGAGGCTGCGGAAGCAATATTCGCACTAAAAAGTGGAATCATAAAGGGTTGTATTGATCCAAATGACCCACCACTATACTTCCTTATTGAAGAAGCAGAGTTTATTGACAAGCTTTATGGAAAGCTGGAAATTTCTGCCGACCAGGACACAATCCAAATTAATGCACAAGAACAGTGTATTGACTTCAATGTTACTAGCAAGCTCAAGGACGAGCCAGTTGTACTTAAAACAAACTTTACTGATAAAGCAACTGCTGAAGAAAAAGTCCGAACTGGAATTGCAGCAGTAAGAATTAGAGACAAGAAAGGAGAACTGCTCCTGGAGGAGCTTGCTGCAGATAATACTGCAGGGGAAACAGATGAGATAGAGCTTTCAACCAAGACCGAGAAGGAAGAGCGCTACAAGGTAGAACTCAAGCTTTGTGTGGAGGGTGATGACTACTTCCCACTTGCAGCAGAGAACATTGGAAGCATAAAAATTACAGCTGAAAGCCGCCTGGCGAGCATTGCCGACAGGAAGACAGAGCCACTTGAAATAAAGATAGAGGCTTGTGGCCTACATCCATATGACCTGGTTAAAAAGATGGCTGGCGTAAAGCTTGAGGAAATTGAAAAGAAGCCTGACAAAAAATTTATAGCTTATGCAACAATTGGCTGGAAAGGAAAGCCAGATGACAAGATTGATATAAGTGTTGTGCAAAGGGCACTAGCAGCTGAACTTGCGCAGAATGAAGCAGAGAAAAGACTTGGAAAAGGAAAGGGTAGTCCAGGAGCCAGCTGGCCAACATATATGACGGAACTTGCCTGGAGAAGACTTGGAGGAATATGGGGCGGATACTTTATCCCCTGTGCAATAACCTCTGCGATTTACGGTGCAATAATGCACTTTGGTATTGGAGCAATATGGGACGTTGGATTTGACTGTGCTCTACCTGCAATCTGGCAGACAAAAGACGTGCTGAAAGACTTTGGTGGAGCCGCAAAAGAAATTGTTGAAGGAGTAGAGAGTTTTATTAGAGCAATACCTCTTATTGGAGAATGGTTAGTTGGAACCGGAGAGGACGAACCATTACTTGACAAAACAAGCGCAGAAGCAAAAGCAAGTAACTTCCAAGAAACTGTTTTGCCACCGGCTGTTGCAGGGGTACTTACAAAAAGCGCACTATCTGTTGTAAAGAACGGAGGCGCAGCAATAGCCACAGGAAGTGCTGAAGTAGCTGGTAAACAGGTTGCTGCAACAGTATTTAATACACTCAAAAAAACAAACTTGCAAAGTCTTGCGGTAGCAGCTGCAGGAGGAGATACCGCAGCCGCAGATCTTTTGAAAGAAATGCAGGAAGCCTATGCAAAGAAAGTTGCGACGAATATTGTGTCTGCTGGAGCCGCTGATCCAAAGAACGTGAGATTTATTGATGACGCTTTACTACCTTCAGCACAAAAAGCTTATGGGGAAGTTGGAACAGAAGTCAACGAATTGCTGATCCAGAATGCTTCGAAGTTGAGTGGACCACCATCAACTGCGTTTAATGACATTAGAAAAAATGCTGTTAATGGCTTAATTGATGAAGGTGCAATCGCAGATACTGCAAGTGATGGAATCTCAAGAAGATTATCTGAAAGAATTGTGACAACTAAAGCTGATGCCGATGCCCTTATCAAAAAGTTTAGAGCGGATACTAGAAGAACTTTTAGAGAAAATGTTAGATCACAACTGGGTCAACAATTTGATTCAAGCACTGAATTTAGAAAAGTATATGATGATGCTTCAAGTGGTTTGAGAAAAGAAGTTGATAAAGTTCTAAATAAGGTGAGCAGAAACCAAATACCTTTCGATGAAGTAGTAAGTCCTGTGACCGAACAAGTAACTACAATTACATATATTGGAAGCGAAAGAACTAGGGTCCCAGTAACAACAACGAAAACACAAATAACAGGCTGGAAAGTCAGTGCTGAAATAAGTGAAAATACCATCGAAAAAGCCGGAAAGCGAGCAGTTAGAGAGATAGGATCTGGTCCGGCGGGAGATATTCTTACCAAGAGTGTTGTAAACAAAAAAATCGGAAAAGAATTCACTGAAACCATTATGGGCGGAGACGCGACAAAAGGAATCGGCGGAATCGCCGATGATATGATTGATCCAAAGATAGGGGCAGGCAGGTTATCAAGATTAAAGACCAGTTTGAAGAATTGGAGAAGATTCGTGAACCTGAAAACCATGGGGAACATTGTAAAGAATCTTGCAAAGGGAATTGCAGGAGGCGCTCTTGCAAACTACGTTGGATACCTTGGATTCAATAAGTATTGGGACAAGGTTGGGCCAGAGCCAGTTGCGCCAATGGACACTATAACTACTGCACAGGAAGAGTGCCCAGACAGAGATAATGATGGAAAGTGCAATGAGGATCCAGTGGACGGCATAGATAATGATGGTGACGGCTTGATTGATGAGGATTATCCATTACTAAAAAGTCAGGACATATTCAAAAACCAGACTTATATGATTACGATTACAAAAGACCAGTATGGAAGTAAATTCTATAAGTTTGACAAACTAACAACACTTGCACACTTTGATCAAATGCAGAAAGCATTGAAGGAAGATAAAGCAGTACTGTGGGCAAGCGAGAATTGTAACAGATTCTACAAGGAGGGTGTAGCTGTTGTTTTAGGAAACCTTGCACCTGTACCAGCAGAAGGAGTTGAACCACAGTATGTAATATTTTACTATGTTAACGCACAAGCGATTGTGAAGGCAGCTGTTGGGGCTCCTGATGATCCTTCTGATGACCTACTTGAAGAAGATTTGATGGCAGTAATGATTGTACAAGCAACCAATGTTAATCCTTCAATGAAAGGCGAATGGTGGAAAGATGGAGAAGAGAATGTCGCTGGATACATTGATTTTGCTGCAGGCAGACTGAGGAATGCGCTTAAAAGAAATAGTTACGAGTTTGATGACGCAGTTAGAGACATTAAGAACGACCAAAGATATGTCTCACTTGCAGTGCAAACAAAGAACAGATGGGAAAAATTCAGGATTGTAAAGGCTGAGTCCAGCTAAACAATATAAATATATAAAAGAATAAACTAATTCTCTTGCATGTTCCTAAACTCCGACAAAGGATTCAATCTTTTTACTGCACTAGTGTCTTTTCTACTTATTGCACTAAGCGTTCTACTCATTAATGGAATGATTCAAAGCGAAAGAAGCGCTTCTACTCGAATTAGTCAGGAGCAAAGCATGGCTGAACTACAAGCAGTTGCAGATATGGCGAGAGCTGATGCAGTGCAAGTTTTCAATTATGGTTTGAGAAAAGCAATTGAGGATTGGATGACTGATCCACAAACAGGTGGAATCACACTAAACCTTTCGGATGAAAGCTGGGATGATATAAAGAAAAGTTTTGCAGAAGCAAAGTTTGGTGGTGCCGAGGGAAGAGAGTTCGCACGCTTTACCGCTTCAACCTTGACTGCGCTGTTCTACAGTGAGGCTCACTTCGGAAACTATGGTGTTTCACTGGAAGGGGAATCAACCATGGAAGAAATGATTGCAAGGTTGACGGAGAAGAGTGTGGAGGAAGACGATTTTTTTGAAATTGTAGAGTGCCCTAACGGAGATCCAAGGAATTGCCCAAAAGGAACTTTTTATGTTAACCTAAAAGTTGCAAAGCTCACGCAGCAGGAGTACGAGAACTTGCCGCGCATTAGAGTCATCAACAAGTCTACACGAGATGAGATAAAAGAAATTATTTTACCAAGAGCAAACTTCAGAATATATGTTCCGCTCAGAGTCTTTAAAGCAATTGCGGAAGCAAGGGCTCTTGCACACTTTCCACTAACAAACAATGGGGAAATAAACCCTGGTTCTGATCGCGGCCTTTTCTCCACAAGATTCCACAATGAGATAGAGGAAATGGGTCTTGGAATGTGTGATGCAGGTTACTGTAGTCCAAGAGGAAACCCGTTTAAGCCGCCTGCAAACCAGCAGTTCTCAGGGAGTGCTTGTCCAGAAGATGAACTTTATGGTGGAGAAGTACTTGTTCCAGTACAACTGCCAAATAGGAACGTTGTCGAATATAATGCAAATGATCCAAACAGTGCTTCTCAAAAGAGTGCGAAAAGTGTCATGCAAAAAATTGTAAAACAAAGAGTCTGCCAAGTAGCACAGGAAGCAAAGGATGGAGGCTGGATTGATTTTGCCGGGGCAGATGACAAGTTTGAGTTAGAAGCAGGACCTGACTGCCAGTTCCTAAAAGAGATGGATGTGATCGCAGAGTCAATGTCATCAAAAAATATTACTGCTGCAGAGGGATCTCCAAGTGGAAGCCCAGGAGGGGGTGGAAGTCCAGGTTATGGTTTGTGTCCGAACAATCCTATTAGAAAAATTGGACTTTACTTGGAAGGTGGAGAAATAAAAACTCCAGACATAAGTTTTACCGATCTTCTTTGTGAAGGAGAAGGTGGAACAAATGGGCAAGCGCACTGCACTGAAATAAAAAAAGTAAGTGTGAAAATTTGGTTCAAAGAAACAAATCCAAATTACATGGTTGACAAGACATCGCAAACAGAAAGAATTTACAGCATTAGACTTTTGGACAATGCATATGTTCCATTCACTGCAAACAAGCAGCAAGGATCTCTTGGTGCAACCTGTGCATACCACTCACAGCCACTAGATACTACTTGTCGCTTTGCAGAAGGGTGGACTTGCGCCACACAATTATCAAATGATTTGAAAGTTCAGGGTTGTGCGCCAGCCTAAAAGACAAAAACAATTATAAACAAGGAAGACCTATTCATTATCGATTTTCCTGTGGGGAATAGGTTAATAAAGATTAAATGAGATATAATAATATAGAGTTATAAAGTGAATAACCATGGCCTTGAATGACGTTTATTTGCAACTCGAAGATAAGTACTATTCAGTCGTCGACTGGCTTGACAAAAAAGGCATTTCACTATACCCTTTGATTGATGCTATTGAATCAAAGAACATTCCTTCTTTTCCAGTTCTCACAATTATTGCTTTACTAATTGTTATCGCAATCGGATTTATTGCAATGACCCTTTTGGTTCCAACTGCGACAATTACTTTTGCTATAACAGATTCTGATGATGGTTTGGCGGTTTCAGGAGCCGAAATAACCGCGTCTTTTGGAGATCAAACTGTAACCGCACTAACAAATGATGACGGAATGGGCATTATTGTTTTGCCCTTGGGAGTTGATGTTACTATCAGCATTGTAAAAGAAGGGTTTGATGAGGAGACAACTTCCTTTACTGCAGATGCTTCGACTCAGAAGGCTATTATATTAATAAAAGAAATAGAGATGCTCTCGAAAACAATACAGTTGATGAACTCTAATACAAACGAGTTGCTTCAAAAACCAGTTACACTAAACTTTAGTTGTTCAAATCCAAGCGTTGATTTTACTGCAACAGAGAGTACAAGTAATGGTTTAATTGAATTGGATGTTCCTGCTGACTGTGGAAATCTTATTGCGCAGCCTGCAGCCGGCTTTAGTGTTGCTGATGGAATAATTAGCATTGAGGATGCTGCCCCACAACTCTTACTGCAAGAGGATGCGGGAGAGACAGGAACTGTAGCAGTTTATGTTGAGGATGCTGAGGGAGAAAGCGTTGCAGGAGTAACTGTAAGATTATTGAGAAGCGATGGAGTAGAACAGCAGATAGAATACAGCAGTAGTGCTGGTTCAGCAGTTTTCGAGAAAATTCCAACAGGAAGCTACTACATCATAGTGCACGATAGACAGGGAAGATATGCAGAATTTGACAGTTCACTTTCAGGGGATGTGAAAAGCCTTGCTGTTAATGAGAGAATTGAATTTAGCATTGCGCTTGATGAGAGCGTTGCAGGTACAATAAAGGTTTTGGTAAAGGATTCTGAAACTCAGCAACCAGTTTCAAATGCACAAGTAAGACTTAAGAAAGACAATACTGTAAGAGACGCACAGTACACTGATGACGACGGAGAACTAGAGTTTAATGTTCAGGAGAACATTGGTTTTGATCTTGAAGTAAATCACGCTAGTTACCTTATTGCAACACTCAACAATGTGAGTCCTGGAACAAGTTTCAACGAAATTTTCCTAGAACCTGCGACCAGTGGAAACAGCCAAGCACTTGTAGTTGAGGTAAATGATTCTAGAGGAAATCCGATTGATGGGGTAAAGCTTGTTTTGAAAGAAAGCGATGGCACAATAGTTGGAAGTGCTAAGGTAACAGGCTTTGATGGGAAGGCAGAATTCACAAACCTGGCTTTGGAAACATACTATGTTTATGCAATAAAGAAGGGCTTTGAGGGAAAGAACAGCAACCCAATCACAATACAGGCAAGACAAGACAACAGCCTCTTAATCGTACTTGATATTGGATTTGGAGACATTGAAGTAAAGGTTCTTGATGATAAGGGAGAGCCAGTGCAAGGCGCGCTAGTTGAAATGCACAACATTGTTTCCGAAGAACAAGAGGAAGAAGCAATTACAAACATTGAGGGGCTTGCAGTATTCAATGTAAGGGCTGACAAAAAGGTTTACTTTAGAATTGATGCAGATGACGCAATGCTCTACAATACTACGGCTGTTAGCCCTGATGCTGGCGCAAAGCTTACAAAAGAAGTAAGTGTTGTAAAGGATGTTACAAAGCTTGAAGTTGAATTACTTGGATTGTTCTTAGGTGGAGAAAAGACATTTGGGAGAACTGTGGCAGCAGGCCAAACATATGTTGCAAAATTGCTGTTGAAGATTCCAAAAGGAAATAGTTTCAACAAAGCAGGCATACATATTAGAACTGGGAATAGTGAGGACGGCAGAATTAACACAATGGAAGAGGATGACTTATACATAAAAGATGTTGATGCAGGAACCCTTGAGAAACTTAAAGGAACATCATTCTATCCCCCAACAGGCTATGGAGAGGACAGCAAGCACCTTACAACTGGAAATGCCAAATGGACAAATGTTGAGTGGAAAGAGGTAACACAAGGAGTTTACGAGCTTGAGGCTGAGATACAGGTCAAGGACAACGTGATTTTAGGAGAATTGCTCAAAATATTTTACAGAGGCTGGGGTAAAACTGGAGCATACACAAGATTCCCTGCTGACGCAGAACTTGGTGGACAAGAAGCAACAGCAAACAAACAAGCACTCTATGCAAACGCAAAGCTTGAAACATACACTGTTGGCCCAACAAACCTTTGTGATTCATTCTTCTGCAAGAGCTTTACAATAGAGGACTTGAGGAACAACACTAGAATGCGTGTTGTAAATGATTATCCTGCTTCAATCTCAAGCAATTACAAGCTGCGATTTTCAATCAACAGTATTGGAGATAAGCCACTCCAGAATGCTGAAATAGAAATCGGAAGTGAAAGTGATGGATTAAGGTTTACAAATTACCAAATAACAGATGTTCTTGGATCAAGCTCAAGCGGAGTAGTGGACGGCTATGTTCTCACAAAGACAATTGGAAACATTCAGAAGGGAAGCGTTGTATCAGGTTCAATCGAATTCGAAACAGAGAAAGAGGGAACAAACAAGCTCACAATAATAATTAAGAGCGATCAAATCCCTGTGTTTGAGGATGGCATTGATGTAATGGTTGAAGCAGCAGATCAACTCTCACTAGACATAGTACCAAAAGAAATTGTTCCAATGATTGACAACTTGCTTGTTGTAAGAGTAAGCGATGCAAACGAAAGCGGAGTAAGCAATGCGATTGTTACTGCAAGCCTTGACAGTACCGTGGTGTTTAGTGGACAGAGCAATGGAGACGGCGAAGCAAGCTTTGAGCTTGAAGCACCTGTCCCAGGACAAGTTCTAACAGTAAAAGCAGAGAAAACAGGTTTCAAGCCAATAGAAACAGAAATCGCAATTGATAATAGTATATTACTGGTTACCCCTAGTGAGATAAAAGAACTCTTGAATTCTATCCAATCAGAGCAAGAAGTTGGATTGCTACTTAGCAATATGACTGCGATAGGACTTGAAATAGCCGAGGTTACTACTAGCTCAGGATTCAGAGACTTAGTGGAAATTTCATTTGAGAATGATCTTATTGGAAAAGATTTGCCGGTTAATAGTGATGAAAACACCTTTGTGACCATAGAATTAACAGAGGCAGGATTCCTAATTGACGAGCCAGTAACACTTAATGGTGCAATCTCCTTCTATATGAAAGGAGAGGGCATTGAAAGAACATTTGTGACAAACATTCCAACCGAAGTAAGAATAGGATTGGGTGGAAATGTTGATGACAGTGACTGTTTAGAACTTATTCCAACCAAGTGGGAAATCGTTACAAGCAGTGACACAACAAAGAAGCTTGAATTAGAGTTTAAGAACAATTGTAAGGTTGACAATGAAGAAGTTCCACTGCGAGACCTCTCAGTTAAAATAAAGTCCAAGGAAGACAACATGCTTGGAACCTTTGTTCTAACAAGCGATATTGCAGGCGGAAACACAGTTACCCTACAAGAGAACTATACCGTGATTACTCCACAGGTTTCAGCAGGACTTGAGACAACCCTTGAAATAGAGTTCACTCCAAGCAGCGGAATCGATAGTGAGGAAGCAGAGTATGACATTGTGTTTAAAGCAACCAACTTAGCACAAACAGAGGAAGAAGAGATAGAAAAAGAACTTCCAACAGAAGTATTCCTAAGCGACTTGGACAAATGTATAAAGGTTATTGCAACAGACCCAATTGAGATTAGAACACAGCCATGGAACACAGGTTATGGTCAATACCGTAACACTGGTTATGATCCAACTGGATTTGGTGGAAGCGGAAGCTATGGTGGAGGATACTCAGGCGGAAGTCTTTACCCTTACAGCAATTATGACGCTCCATACTATACCAGACAATACAATAACAATGACGAAGCTGCCTGGAAACATGGTTTGGAGAACAATGCATTTAGAATAGAGAACACTTGTACTGTTTCAGTGGAAATTGATTTAGAAGTCGATCCACTGTTGAAAGCTGATGAGCCAAAGTTCTCTATTGACCCACAGGAAAGTAAGGACGTTGAACTCGAATCAGGATATAGAATGGGAAAATATACCGTTGATGTTAAAGCAAGAGTACTTGGAAGCAAGGACAAGTTTGCAAAAATTGAAACACTCAACGTCATTGTGAAACGGCCTGATGAAATTGATAGTGATTGCATAAAACTTGCTCCAACAAAAATCAAGTTGAACAACTTCCTTGGAAAACCAGTTTCAGCAAAAATCTACAACTACTGTTATGACAGTGGAGTAATACTTGAGAAAACAGATAGAGTTATAGAATTCAAATGCCAGGTTCCAGGGCAACCAACCGGAACATTCAACTTTGCAGGAGTAGAAGGACAAAAGATTGAGTTGGCGAATGGTGGCTATTACCCAAGCGCTAGCGGCCCAGACCTATCAAGTGGAGGACTATACTCTCCAAACGAAAGTTATTCACGAAGTGGAGCTTATGGACAAGGCTATTATAACCAAACAGGACCAGGACAAGGATCATACTACCCAGGTTCAGAGTATCCTTATGGAAGCAACAACTGGGGTTATGCAGCCTCAGGTGCTGAAGGAACCTGCCCAGTAGTTGATAGTATCTATATTGTAGGAGAGCACAAGACAGGGGGCGAGGAAGGAAAGACAGTTCAAACCATAGAGTATGAGGTTAAGCCAAACATAAATTACAGAAAACAACTCTGCCAATATAAATCACAGCTACCATTCCAAACAGTTGCAGGAGTAAGAATGACTGCTTCCTCTGCATTCTACAGAAGCAATATCAGAGCAACAGCAACAGTGCGCTATAGAAGTGCTTTCGGAGGTAGTGATTCAGCATACTTCCGCGTAATGATTGAGGATTTATGGGGCTTAGGTGAAACGATTGACGAGTGTATTTCAAAGGCCGGTGGAGGTATACCACAAGAGTGCTGGGCAAAAACCAACACTAAAGGTAATCCAGTTGCACCAGTTGAAGCATGCATTAACAAGGGCGCAATGGATTCAACCAAGCAATGGACACTTACAAAAGGATTTATTCCAAACTCAGAGTTTGTTGGAGACACTTACACATTCCTACCAAGTGAAGACGTACTGGTAATAAGGCCAGATGCCTGCGGTGGATTAGATAAGCTTGAGAACATTAAGGGTCAGGTAACACAGGGAGGAGTAACAGTAGGATTTAGTCCGGCAGAGAACTGTGGAAAAGCTTGGAAGATTAAGGCAACGATTAATAGGTCAGGAATGACTGCGCAGTGCGTGAAGATTGAGACAATGATCACAGCAGACATTGTCAGGCCAGGAACCTGGAGCAGTCCAAAGAAAACAACTATTCCAGTGAGACTCTTTGTGTTGAACAAGGGAGTGGATGCTAGCAAAGTAGACATTAAGACCTGTGAAGGAAAGACACCAGATGGCGATGGAGACGGCGATGATGAACAGCCTGATGACAAGATCCTAAAGTGCTCTAGCGGAGAAACTGGAGATAAAGTTTACAAGAAATATGGTTTCGACAAACTGTTACTTGACTGGACAGTTGATGCAGTTGCAAAGGACGGAAGCTATGTTTGTGACGAAGTAAATAAGGATGATGGAACCCCAGAAACAAAAACAAAGGCCATCACCAATTTCTGTGACGCACTGCAATTCAGCATCGAGCTAAACAAGAAAGGAACAGAGATTGACAACAAGCTTGGAGAAAAAGGAAGTTGGATTGGAGAATTGGCCAGCGAAGATATTGTGAAAGAAGCAGTTGACTGTGAGAAAGATGATTGCGCCAACGAGTATAAGAATACCGAGAACCTGTTGAGATGGGTTAAGAAGCAGATTGTTGTAGAAGATGACGCTGCAAGCGATGAGAAAAATAAGAAACCAGTGTTCTTCCTGTCATCAAAGAATGACATTTTGAAAGAGGCCAGGGAAGACGTTATTAAAGCCCTAAAGGACGAGCTGAAAGACGTTAAAACAACCGGCACAAATTACGCTGAAATTGTTGAAAGCACTGATAAAGCATTAAACAGGATTGCGAACGAGTCAGCAACCGAGCCATATAAGAGCTTGATAATTGGAATAGTTAAAGTTAAGGATCTGGATTGTACCGGAATTAATGAGAAGGTATGTGCTGCTATCGGAATAGATGCTCCAATAGTGAAGACTAAGAATAGCTTTGATCACAATGTACTAACATTCAACGAGTATAGAAGACTGCACAATGCGCTTTATGAGGCACTAACTGAATCAGATGAAGCCAAGGATAGAGAAGACACGTGTAGAGACGAATCAAACACTACAACCACTGCTGAAAACAAAACTGAAGCTATGGAATGTGACGTAACACTGAGTGGAACAAAAGTCACAATAAAAACAAGCTTCCTTGTCGAACTACTGAACTCTACCAGCTTTACTATTGGAACACAGCACACCAAAGACTTGGCAGAAGTCAAAGAAAATGTATTGAATAATGCTGCTGACTTAGGAACCGATTGGAAGATTAAAGACTGGTATCCAAAGAATGTTGAGTTCAACTCTTACTTGATTCAGGATGCTTACACCACAGGTTTGAGAGAAGCATTCAAAGAAGATTATAAATCAGTTGCAATGAATTCTTATGCAGATGAAGAGAAGTGGAAGTTTGAGGGTAAGGGCCTGAAAGCAGGGGACAGCAAAGAATTGGATGACCCAGGAAAATTCCCAATCCTAGTAAACTACAGTTGGGACAGCGAAGTGTTCACGATTGAATTTAGAAAAGGAACAGATCTTGACGACTTGGAGAAGTATGAGGATAATCCATTCTTCGAACTGCCATTCGATGGAGACCTTGGAAAGGGAGGGGAAAGAGCAGGTTATGGCGTGAGCTTCAAGGACGCTAAAGAACTTTACATTACTTATGATGAGAAACTCGAGGACGAGGATAACAAGAAGTTCTTCAATTCCAGTGATGGTTTGAAAGAAGTTGAATTCAAATACGGTGAGAAGTTTGCTGACACTATCTCAGGAACAATCCTTTCAGTTGACGGTGACAAGTTTATTTATAACCCATCAGTTCCAGTTGTTTTGGAGACTGAGCTTGAGAGTAGAAGTGGAAGTGAAGGACTGCTATACGAGCTTATTGGACCAGATGGAAAAGAGCTGGCACACAACACAGACTCACTCATACTATGGAAGAACGGAAGCAGCTTCTCAGATGGTAAAGTAAGTAAGACTTCTGGCCAAAACAGTTTGTGCCAAGAGGTTTCAAGAGAACACTATGGCTTTGTAAAGAGCTTCTCAAGCGACCAGGATATGAAAGGAGTAATCTTCACACCAGTAGCACACTTACACCAACTCAGAGTATTTTGCTCACAAGCTGACGCAGACATCCAATCCACTGTTGATGGCGAGGAAGTTGATGAAATAAGCGTTGGAGCAGGCTACAGAAAAGATGAAACACTGATAAAACTCAACGAGCCACAGGAGTCAACAGACTTCACACTAGAAAAATTCATTGAAGAAATAAAGAACAAGAAAGTCTGTGTAGACATCAAGGGCAATGACCTCAGATTGGTCTGGTATGCCAAAGGCTTGATAAGTTAAAACTGTTTCTCTTTTCCCAGCAAAAGCTTTATTAAGAGGAAAAGTATTAATACTAAAAAAGTTAATTTATTAATTGGAAGAGATATACATGGACCTAAAGGATATCTACTATTCATGGGAAGATAAATGGTACAAATTCTTAGACAAGGTAGATGAAAAGGTTCCAATTTACAAGATTATAGAACCTGTTGACAAGATTGTTCCAAGCTTTGCGCTCATATTAATTCTTGTTGTAATTGCACTGCTCGGAATTGGATTAACATTACTTTCACTAACTTCTGGAAGCGTTTTCTCTGTCGAAGTTTTGTATGAAGATGGAAACCCAGTTGAGAACGCAACTGTAAAAGCATTTCTTGAGGGAGAAGAAGTATTCTCAGATGTAACAGATGCCTCGGGAAAAACAGGTTTCTCAGGAAGCTTACCACCTGGTTCAGAAGTAGAACTAAGAATTTCTCGAGAAGGATATGAGGATTTAGTTGAAACCTTGACCCTAACCAACGCGGTTACAGAACAAAAATCATACTTACTCGAAATCGCGCTAAGAGAAGTAACAATTTTGTTAAAGGATGAGTTCAACCAACCGATTAGAGAGCCGGTAACACTTTATTTTTCATGCCGCAACCCAAATGTGCAGGCTCCAAGCAGCCTAAC
>NZBU01000012.1 GCA_002688035.1 Candidatus Iainarchaeum sp.
CGATCAAGTGAGGTTAAATCAAAGAGCGATTTAGAGTGGCGTTATTCTTTTACTTCTAAGCTGTGTAAGAATAAGGAATTGAGACCAAGGCAGGCTGTTCCAGCGGAGCATGAACTAGTGTTTCAAGGACGGGTTCTTGCTTTTGTAAGAACGAAAGTGCGAAAGAGAAATGGCAAAGTTGAAGCCGTGATAGAATTGATCCAGGAAAAACGTCCGGGCTTGGTAAACCGAGAGCAGATGGAAGCGTTTGCGCGTAGACATAAAGTATCTTGGTACCGATTTATAGGAGACGCTGTAATAAAATCAGCTTACGAGGCTGGGTTTGATCGAGTCATGCTCCCAGAAATTACTAAAACCGGGGATTACAAAGAACCATTTATTGCTGATGCAGGTCACCTTTCTTCGAAGATACATGAGCAATTTATTAGGCAAGCAAGGGATTCCATGAGGGGCCTTTACTACAATATAAGAACCGAATGCGGTTTTAACAAACGAGAGGGCAACTATTGGGTTAGGGAGTTTCCTTAATAGTTACTTTTCAGCCAGCTTTTTGCCAAGCTCAAAGCACTTTTGCATTAATTCCTCGTTTTCCTTTGCTTCCATTGGCCTGTCTGCTGTAACCCATATTTTCTCAATTAAGTTCATTGAACAGATTTTTAGGAACTGCTCTATTGCCTGCTCACAATATTTTATAGAATCATAAGATTGCCCGCCAACACACACTGCAACAGCCTTCTTGTTCTTTAACCTAGCGTCTTCCCAATAGGGATTAAAACGGTCCATAAAATTCTTCATTAATGCGGAAACATTATTGAAATAATTCGGGCTGCCCAGCACAACAACATCTGCATCAAAGACTTTCTTGTAAACAGACTGCATTTCATCCAAGAGGTGACAGTGGTGCGTTTTCTCACAACTACTGCAGCCATCGCACAATTCAATGTTTCTCTCGCGCAATCTAACCAGTTCTATTGATGCGCCGTTCTCGCGAGCTCCATCCAGAATGCGTTTGAGTATTGCATCTGTGTTTCCTTCGCGAGACGAACCGCTTATTGCAATTATTTTCATTTTCCCACAGCTTTCTTTACAATAAAATAAGCAGACACAACGACCCAGATGATTTGCATTGCAACAAAAATCATTGCATTTATTTCAAAAGCGTAAAATGCTAACAGTGCTGCTCCAAGCAAATTCAGGCCATTGTATGTGTAAGTAAATCTGACCACTCTTTTTCTGTGATTCAACACAAATGCTAACAACAGCAATCCTATTCCTGCAACAGCAATTAGGGTGAGCAGTGGTTCTTCGACCATTATTTTTTGCCCCTTTCAAGATTCATTTCTTCGCCGGGCAGCACGAATTTTCCCCCGCCAATATGCATTACAATTTCACTATCTTTTAAGCCATCGTCTTTCTTTGCAGTCACAACCTCTCCAACTACAATATAGTGGTCTGCTCCCTGTGGTTGCATGATTTCAGAGAGTTTGCACTCAAGCACAATCTTTGCTTCCTTTATACAAGGAGCCTGTACTTTACTGCACTTGGTGGTTTCAAGTCCAAACTCGGCAAACTTGTCATCCAAATTTTTTGCTTCGCATTTAATTGCTTTCTGTACCCAGTCTTTTGTAACAACATTAACAACAAACTCTTTTGTCTGTTTAATGTTTTTTATTGTGCGGGTTTCTTTAGCCTGTATTCCTAAAATAAGCATTGGTGGTTTAAATGAAATAGGGCAACACCAACTGTATGGCGCAGCATTTGTCCGTCCAACAGAATCAATAGAAGTAACCAAAACAGTGAGTCTTGGATAAATAAGCCTTATTGCTTGTGTTAGTGGAACGTCCATAAAACCACTAGATAAGTGAGAATGAAAATGTTTAAATTTGGGTATTTACTCAATAATATTATGCCTGCAAGAAAACCTAGACCTGCCGAGAGACGTAGACGTACTGATGGATCAGGGCGTCGAAAAACAGCTAGGCCTCCAAGTCCGCAACAAGTCATTTCTCAATTTGACAAAGTGGGCAGGCGTATGCGTGACTTAATGCGGCAGTTTCATACTCTTAGAAAGAGTTTAGGAATAAGGAATGTAAGTGCTGCTAATATTGTTCGTTTAAAAAAATCTTGGAAAGGTCAGCCAACAAAGTTACGAAAGCTAAATCAACTTTTGCGAATTAGGCTACGTTACTCTGCAGCTTTAAAGGAAAGTACATGGAGCCGAAGAATATTGAAATTGAGGCTTGTTCGTGATCCTAAATTTGTTCAAATAGGTAATCTTGCGGCTTTTACCCATGAGGTATTTAAAATTGTGCGAAAATGTGGAAATACAGGAAAGCCCTGTGCTATGAGTATTGTTGATATTGATAAGTTCAAGCGAGTAAATGATTCTTTCGGGCACGGGGTGGGCGATGTTGTAATAAATGAACTTGCCACACAATTGAAAAACTTTGCAACGGCCCATGGTGGTACGGCAGCTAGGGTTGGAGGGGAAGAATTCCGTGTTTTTGTTGCAATGTCTGGACCACAACTTTCCACTGAACTTGAGAAATTGCAACAATCTTTCTCTCGGGTTTTAAGCAACCCAAAAACATTTGGTGTTGATCCAATAAAGACGTGGAGTGGCTGGACTACGCCTACATTCAGTGCAGGGATAAGTGTTCGAAAGTCAGGTAGTAAAAAACAAAAGCTTGATACAGTAGTTGGTGCCCTTGCAACAAAATCTGATGCCGCATTATATAAAGCCAAAGAAACAAGGAATAGTGTTAAGGTTCACAAGTAAAATTATTACCCTAGTTCTGGCTCATTTATTGGTGTGCACTCTGATATTTCACCACGCAAGTTCTTTACAACGAGGTCTTTGACCTCGCTCTTTTTATAATTTCCGAGAAGCCAAGCCAGTTTTATGAAAGCGGTTTCAGGCAGCATGTCCTGTCCAGGAATAACTCCTGCGTTTACCAAATCAACAGCATTGCTATAAACATGCATTTGAATCCTTCCAAAAATACATTGGGAAGTCATAATTATTGTGCAACCAGATTTTATCAAATCCTCAATTGCCTTCATCACATTCTTATTTTCTTTGCAAAGAGGGTTCGGAGTTCCAACAGGAGCCTGCCCAAGTCCTGTTCCTTCGAGAACTAGGCCATTGTACTTATTCTTCTTAAAGAACTCTATTTGTTTGGCCATTAAATTTGGATGGACTTTCAGCAAAGCAACTTTTTCATCTAATTTGTCCATAACTCGCAGTTTTCCGGATTTATTTCTTTTCTGATAATCTTTTTTTATAAATTCAATCTTTCGACTGTTAAAGTTAATTCTCGCAATGGCTGTATCATTAACTGGTTTGAAAGCATTTCTTTTACTTGTGTGAAGCTTCCTAGTTTTGCATGCCGGCAGTATGACACAATTATCATCCTGAGTTGTTTCGTGCATGCAGATTCCAACTCCTGCGAAATCTGTTTTTGCAATAAATTCCACGGCACAAATAAGGTTCATTATCGCATCTGTTGAACCACGGTCAGTACTTCTCTGTGCCCCCACCAATATCACGGGAATTGGCAGATCTTTTAGGATAAAAGCAAGAGCTGCAGAGGTGTATGTCATAGTGTCTGTTCCATGCGGTAGGATTATACCTTTGACTCCTTTTTTAACTTCCTTTTCTATTTCTTTTGCGATTGTCGTGTAATGCGCAAATCTCATATCCTCGGAGAACATATTGCTCACTAGCCTGGACTCAATGTTTGCGATCTCAACAAGTTCGGGAACTGAAGTTATAAGGTCCTCAGGAGTATAACTAGTATAAACTGCCCCTGTCCGATAGTCAACACGAGAAGCAATAGTGCCCCCTATTTGCAGCACAGACACTGTCGGAAAGCTTGGATTTTTCTTGAATTTGATTGTCTTGGCTTTCCCAACTTCTTTGCCTACACCAATCTTTTTCACGTTAATACTCGTGTCAATAATTATTCCTGTGTTATATCCTGAATTAAGTTTCAATGAAATTAGCTTTGGATCTTTTGATGGCACAATAGTTCCTTTAATAGAGGCTTTGCCTTTGATTACCTCTACAATGTCTCCTTTCTTCAGCTTGTTTTTCTTGAGAAATGATTTAAGGTCCATTGTAATCAGTTAAAATTAATGCGGAAACGCTTTTAATCTATTACTTCTTCGAGTATCACCATGGTCTGTGTTGTTTTCACTCCGTCATAATTCCTAATCTTTTTTGTTACAAAATCATTTAATTCCTCAACATTTTTTACCCGAAGCTTTACAATCACATCACTTATGCCTGTTATGATGCTGACCGCTTCTACGACTGGAAGCTTCCCAAGCTCTTCGGCCAATGCATGTTGACTCAATTTCTTCTTTTTTAGTAACTTGTAATCAACTGTTATTGCTAAATATGCTGCAATCTTCTTCCCGAGAAGTCCCTGGTTGACCCTAATAGTATAACCGCGTATTACTCCATCGGCCTTTAGCTTCTGAATTCTATGGTGGACGGTTGTGGATGGTAACCCAACAGTTTTTGCAATTCTTGCTACCGAGGCCTTTGAATCGTCTTTTAAGGCATTAATGATCAGCAAATCCTTATTATCTACCATAATGGAATATACATTCAACTTCTTTTAAAACATTGTGGTATTTTTTGCATTTTTATTCCATTTTAGGGCAATTAAATTAATATAGGGTGTCAGATGAAAGTATTTATCTCGTTTTATATGGGATAGGCCAAATATTAAATAGGATTTGCCAAATGCGTTCCCGAGTCTGGAAGACCAAGCAGGAACGCACCTGACAGGCTCACTTAATCTAGTAAACTAGTTAGTGAACTATATATCTGTCTTGCAAACTGCTTTTAAAGTCTTTTTACAGGCGTTTTTTTTGGAAAATAATGATTTAAATATGAGAATGCTCCAAGTATTAATTGATCCCATGTTTGTCTCAAGCAAATCCCTACTAGTTAAAGCGCGGAAGAAACACTATGCCCTTCCTGCTTTTAATACTTCAAATCTCGAGGTTACACAGGCATTGTTTGAAGCTGCGCAGGAGAACAAGTGTCCACTGATTATTCAGACCACTGAATCTGCGATAAGATATGCAGGCTTAGAAAATCTTTTCTCGATGATAACAACTATGGAAAAAACCGCAAAAGTCCCAGTGGCAATTCACTTGGACCATGGCCGCGACATAAAACTGTTAAAGAAGTGCCTTGCAATGGGCTATAAAAGCGTGATGATCGATGCTTCAAAATACTCATTTGAAAAGAATGTTTCTATAACCAAGAGTATTGTTAAGATTGCTCACAAAAAGAAGGCGAGTGTTGAAGCAGAAATCGGTGTTCTGGGGAGAATGGGAAAAGCCGAACTCACTGATCCAAGGCAGGCAAAATTGTTTGTTGAACAAACTGGGTGTGATGCCTTGGCTGTTGCAATAGGCACAAGCCACGGTGCACACAAATTTGAGGGCAAACCAAATATTGATCTTCAAAGGCTTGAAGAAATAAGTGAACTTGTGAAAATTCCTTTAGTTATGCATGGATCAAGTTCTGTTCCAAAAAAGATTGTGAACAAAGCCAATATTTTTGGAGCAAGAATAAAGCAAGCTAAAGGCGTTTCTGAAAAACAATTGAAAAAGGCGATAACCTTAGGGGTTGCAAAAATAAACATTGACACTGATTTGAGACTTGCGTTCACAGCTTCTTTGCGCGAACACCTTAACAAAAGTCCTGAGCACTTTGACCCAAGAAAATATTTGGCAAGCAGCAGAGAAGGGGTTAAAGAAATTGTGGCCGAGAAGATGGCTTTGTTTGGTTGCAGGGGCAAAGCCAGATGAAACTGATTTCACTTTTTTCTGGTGGAAAAGACAGTTGTTATGCTTTGTTTGAGGCTATAAATAGTAACCACGCAATCGTATCGCTTCTCACTGGAGATTCGCAGGAAACTGAAAGTTATCTTTACCAATTGCCCGACATTAATCTAACACGCTATGCTGCTGAGGCAATGAACATCCCACTTGTTGTTGCAGAAACAAAAGATAGCCCGAAAAAGAGTCTTTCCTCACTGCAAACTGCCTTAGAAGGTATAAAAGAAGAAACAGGAGCTGAAGGACTTCTCTCCGCAGTAGTGGCAAATGAAGAGCAGAAGAAAGACCTATCTGGAGTGTGCAATGCTTTGAAGCTAAAATATGAGACCCCGCTTTGGAAGAGAAGCCAAGAGGAACTATTAAGAACAATGTTAGATCATAGGTTCAAAATAATGGTTATAGGTGTTAACGCAAAGGGTTTTGATGAAAACTGGCTTGGGCGCATACTTGATGAAAATGCTCTGACAGAGTTGGCCACACTTCACAGAAATTTCAATATTGATATTTCAGGAGAATCAGGGCAATTAGAAACCCTTGTTCTTGATTGCCCTCTTTTCACCAAGAAAATATCGGTAAGGGAGAGTACCAAGCAGTGGGATGGCGTGTGTGGTGAACTCAAAGTAGAAAAAGTGGACCTTGTAAAGAAGTCATCCGAATAATTTTTCAGCTATGCAAGTTGTTGTTGGGATATCAACATTTGCAGCCAAATTTGTCGGCATATAGTGTTGTCCCTCTCTTAAAATCTCGCCTTGCATTGCATATCCTGCCCCTGCGGGAGGGAATAGTGTGGATGTCGCAGCCCATACAGCTTCTTGGCTTGCGTTTGCCAAAGCAGCTAATACACTTTCTTCTTTTGCCACTTCCCCAATATCATAATTTGTAAAATAAGGAGCTGCTTTGGATCTATTAAGGCAGGATACAGACGTTGTTCCTGTCCATACACTGCAAATTGGCAGTTCAAAAATGAGATCTTCAAATTCTTTTCCAAGGTTTTGGGTTACCCCGTCGCGATCAACAAAAGTCTGTCCGGCAGGAACTTTTATCTTCAAGTTCTTCTTTGAAATATTTTGAATCCTTAAATATAATGGGAAGTTTCCCCTAATATCAACATTCACTTTTTTATCTTTTATTGCTTCCCGCAAAGTTATTGCATCTGAATCATCTTGGGTGGTGAGTTTGATAATTTTGATTTCTTTTCCACAGCATTTTCCCAGTACACCAGGATTTCCAAAATCAATTATTGGGTTTGTTGGAGGGGGTTCTATTATCACACTTATTGCGGCTAAGTTATTATTGTAATTTGTTTCAACTTGGCTTCTCTCCCGTTCTGGATTGGCGATAAGTGTAATTTCATGGGTTCCTGTAGATAGCGTTGTTGTTATTGCTTTTAATGCCTCATTCCCATCATTTATTTCATTTGCTTCTACTTCAACAGAACCGATTGCAACCTGGCTGGGTTGCCCAAAATCAAGATAAGCAACAACCGTGAATCCCTCTTTTACCTCGTTTTCGCTTTTGTTCTTGACATTAAAACCAATAATGTTGTATGGGGCGGATGGTTCCTCAATAACAATGTCTGCAGGGCAATACTCATCCGGTAGACTTATTCCAACAAGATTTGATCCAAGGGTCTCACTATTCCTTCCGCCAAGATCAACTTCCAGAGTGGTTTCTCCAAATGGCACTTGCTTTATAGTGCTCTTAACTTTTTGCTCACAATTAGTGCTTATAAAACAGTTAGCGCAATTGCATTCTGTTTTACACTGCCCAAATTCCATAACTGGCTTCTCACAAGAAGTTGCTCTGCACTTATCTCCGCCAATTGCCTCAAAACTAAATTCCTGTTTTTCAAAACCTGCTTTATCACCCTTTATATGAAGCTCTACATCATATTTTCCTGCGAAAGGAATGTTTAGAGCAATCTTTTTCTCTATACTCTGTCCTGCAACGATTTCCCCAAGATCTTGTTGCAGCAGTGCGCTTCCAATATACCTTCTTTTCCACCGTTGTCCGTCCAAATATCTTTCAAAAACCTCTACTTTCATAGAACTAGCAAACATTGGCAGTGAACCACTATTTTCTATTTTTACTTTTAGTTCAACGGGTTCGTCATCCAGATTGATTCTTTCTTTTATTTCCGCTTCGCTAATGGAAACTTGGGCCGGAGCTTCTCCAAAGTAAACCCTGCAAACAAAAAGAGTATTCTCAAAACTGCATCTCGTTGTTGTCTCAACTTCTACTGAATCTGTTATCTCTACTTTTCTTTCATCCCACACAATTTTTTGCGTGCACTTATCATCCTGCTCTCCCTTGTTGCAGCAGAATCTTGGGTCGTTGCACTCAAAGGCAACGCTTCTGTTGTCTGTATCAAATGAAAGGGCACTAAAAACTATTTCTTCAAAAACAATATTCTGGTTATGTCCTACTCCAAGGTTGGTTTCAGCAACATTCAGGCTTGTATGCATAATTTCTATTGGGTCTTGTTGCTGGGAAAAGAGTGGCGCAATATATGTAACAAAGAGTCCGATGAGTAGCATGGCTCCAATCGCATACACTAATAATCTGAAAGGACTGGCCATTATCTGCGCCTCCTAATACGTCTTCGGCGCGACCTTGTTTCCGCGTGAAACTGCATTTGCAGTAATTTTGTGAACACGATTGCGATTACACTTCCAATCGCGAATAAAAAGATCAGTTCGCCAATACGTCCTGTTCTAAGGAAAGGCAGAGTGAATTGGCCGCTCCAATCCATCCAAACAAGTCTTATGAAGAGCACTAATGCAAAAGCCGCCAATACAAGAAGGGTACTCTTAGTAGCGGATGCAATATGTTTGAAATCCATGCATCTATAAGGGAAAACTAGTATAAAAAAATTGCTAAAGCCCTGCATAGCTATTTAATCTCCTCCAAACAATCTTGTTTTATGGCAACATTGCAACAGCTGGAAGAAGAACTTGCAATCCTAAAAGAAAGGAATGCCCGCGTTGAAACAAATAAGGCTTGGGAAACAAGTTATACCAGAAGAGCACTGCTTACTTTGTTTACGTATATGGCGGTTGGATTCTATTTTCAGGCAATTAATGTTGCACAACCCTGGTTGAATGCAATAGTGCCTGCAATCGCTTTTATGCTTTCCACACTCACCCTACCATTTTTCAAAAAGATGTGGGCACAGCGCATTTACAAAAAATAGTTGTTCTACTCACTTAATTTTACATTCTTTTGGTTCTTGAACATTTTCTCTATTTCAAGAACAGTTGTTGCCTGCTCTGGCGTTTTATCCTGCCTAAGTTTTACCATGCGCGGGAACCTAAGTGCAAAACCTTCCTTTCCTTTTCCTCGGCCTGCAGTGTGAATAGGGCTCTTGGTTATTTCATCCGCAATTGCTTCAACCACATATTTGGGTGAAACCCAAAAATCAGGCTTGATTTCAGAGTCAACATTCTTCGGCTTATTATCCTCGCTTATTTTTGAGAGTATTTTATGCAGCTCTTTGAGGTCATCTTCTTTCATTCCTGTTCCAATCTTTGCGATTGAACGGAACATACCATCTTTTTCGTCGTAAACTGCGGTCAGTAGGGCGCCCAAACCAAACTGTGTTCTGTGTCCTTTTCCTTTGAAGAAGCCGATTATTACTGTGTCTACAGTATCACTCAACTCGCCCTTGTAAGAGCGCTTAAGTTTAATCCAAGAGAACTTTCTCGCACCCGCAATGTATGGTGCATTCAGATCCTTTGCAATAATCCCCTCCAATCCACTTTCAATATTCTCATTGAAATACTCATCCACTTTCTTTGGATCGTCGGTTACAATGGAATCTGTAAGAGCAATTCTTTTACCCCTGCCAATAATACTTTTCAGTTTTTCTCTTCTCTCCTTGAAAGGAAGTGGCATCAAGTTCTCACCATCAACGTACAGTAAGTCAAAGCAGAAAAGGGTTAGTGGAAATTCTTCTGCCATCTCTTTTATCCCATACTTTCGTTTTCTCTGAATTGTGATTTGGAAAGGGTAATACTCTTTGGTTTCCTCGTTAAAGGCAAGTGCCTCTCCCTCAAAAATTGCTCCCTTGGCCTTGATTTGAGTTCTGACTGCCTCAATTAGTTCAGGGAACATTTCTGTAACGTTTTCCTGCCGTCTGCTAAAAATTGTTACTTCTTTTTCATTCTTGTGAACAGCCAGCCTAAAACCATCATACTTTGCTTCCACTCCACACTTTCCAAGTTTCTTAATTATCTCTTTGGAGCTTGGGAGTCTCTCTGCAAGCGTTGGTCTTATTGGAATTCCAGGTTTGATATGAATCTTTTCTAAACCTTTCAAACCCTTGGTTATGAGAGTTTCTGCAATTACCCCCAGGTCACTGTGAATATTATACTTGTCCTCAATGATCTCGCGCACTCTGACCCTGATTTTTCTGTCAAGTTCCTGTTTCCGTTTTTCCTCGTTCTTCTCTTTGAGTTGCTTCTCAACCTCGGCCACAAGCTTTTTGTTGCTTTTAGCTTCCTCACTAAGGTTTATGGCAAAAGCATCCATGATAGTGGGGTCGCCAACACCCAACCTAAGTTTTCCAAGAGGAATTCTCACAATATAACGAGCTTCAACAGGTGAAGCATTGTTCAAAAGTTCGGCTAAGAGTTTTGTTTTCAAACCCTGGCTTCCAGAGCCAGAGGTCTTTGCAATTTTGAGTAGGTTCTCAAAAATTTTTCCGATGGTGAGTTCTGTACTGAACAGGCTCTCTTGCTTTTTCTTCTTTAGAAATTCTTCCGCAACATTTCCCAAATCACCGATTTGCTTGAATTTTTCGTGCACCTCTTTTTTCGTGTAGCCGCTGCCCTTGGCTATTGCGTCTTCAACAAATTTTTCACCCATTCCAATTTCAATGCTCTTATAGGGTGGGGCAAGTTGGCCCTGGGAGAAGTATATTACGCGGGCAATCTCTTCTCCCGGAGTTTCCTTGAATAACTCGGCAAGAATTGAGGTCATCTCAAGTCTTGATGAAACATTCTCAATTTTGTCGAAGTACTCTGACAGTTTCCTAAAATGCATTTATATATAATATGATGAAACGGTTGAAAAAGTTTTGCAATGCAATGGATGTGGTTATTCGGATACAAAGGTTCTTACGCTGGCAAACTCACAATTCATTTCGGTATTAATACAGACATCAAAGTCTCCTGAGAAATCTCCTGTTTCAATTGCCCTAGCCCTAAGTATAACTTCAATTTCGCTATTTGCAGGAATCTCCACTTGATACTTGTGTTCCCATGTTCTACTTACCAGCCCCCAGGGAGGTTGTCGTATATTTTGGAGTAGACGACAGGATTACAATGCCAGCTAGATACGATTCTCCAATATCTATGTTTGCTAGCTTTTGGGCGGTATTGCCAGTATTTTTTAGGGTGACCTTGATTTCAAATTCTTCATTTTGCCGGACGTTTGCCGGCGTATCTATTTCAATGGAAATATCTTCTGGGCTTTCAATGCACCCGCTTGCCAACAAAAGAGCCAAAAGTAGGATAATCACTATTTTCATACTTTATTTGTAAAGGATTATGTTTAATAATTGGGCATAAATCTTTTGGATTATCCTATTTTGGATTATTGGCTATCGGGTTATGTTAAAGCCAGTGCAATTTCTTGTTTTTCCTCAGATTCTTTCAGCGAAAGATATTCATAGGCCTTTTGCAGTGTCAAAATAGCCTTTGGGATATCTCCTGTGCGTAATGACCCAGTGCTTTTCCACTCATCATCCTTATCCTTGTAGCTGCGTTGCAGCGAAACAGTGTTGAACTTGTTTCCCTTGCCGCTTTCGTTTTCCCAGATCGCTACTTCTATTCCGCCTGAACTGAATTTTTTTATCGGAGCACTCATTTCCCCCACCTCCTTTGCAGTTTTATCTGGCGAGCCTTCCCGTTTTATTGTGAGGTTTTTAAGCAACACTTATTAATCCGCGAATTCTCTTTGGTTTACTTTCAACAGGAACAAACCTGCAAATTCTAAATGGACTCATCTTGGAATCACCTCTGACATAAAGGGGCAGGGGGGCGCTTATAAAGAACTGGAAAGAGAGTAGATTTCCACTATTATTTTGCGAGAAAGCGCTTCCACTGTTTCGTTTTTCCCCGCCTAAAAATATTTAAATCACCTTAAACTTACTTAATGCATGCCTAAGCTTCCAATGCCATACCGAAAAAGAATTGCCATGATTCACTCGCAGTTGCTTTGTGTGGATGGAGTTTCACTTGAAGCCCAGAAGTGGGTTAAGGCCTACAAGGATTTGGGCCACAAAGTGTTTCTAATTGGCGGAAAGTTCTGCACTGAACCAAAGATTCCTTACAAAGTTATTCCTGAACTTGCTTTAGACCACCCCACAGTTGAATCAATTAAGCGAATGGCTTTCGAAGCTCCATTAGGGGAGGGGGAGAGCAAGGCCCTACGCGATCTTATATCCTCAACCGTAAAAAAAATTAAGCCAGAGATAAAAGAGTTTATTCAGCGAAACGGCATAAATGTTTTGAGCATTGAGAATGTTCTGGCTATTCCTGCAAACATCCCACTTGGGATTGCTCTCAAAGAAATAATCGAGGAACTTAACATTCCAACAATAATGCGACACCACGACTTCTTTTGGGAGCGCTCCTACTACATCAAGTACAACAATATTCCTGATGTTCTGGGGAAAGCTTTTCCACCAAAGCTAAGCAGGATAAAGAATGTTACCATTAGCAGAATTGCCCAGCAGGACTTTTTGCGCTGGACAGGGATTGATAGTATGGTAGTAGAGAATGCGGTTGACTTCGCAAGCCTTGGGAAGCCAGATGCCTACAACAAAGATTTCCGCCAAAACTTTAACATTAAAAAAAACCAATTAATATTTCTCCAGCCAACGCGAATACTTGAGAGAAAAAAAATAGAGAGAAGCATTGAACTCGTGGCAGCAGTGAACAAGGCATACAAAAATAATGACAAGGGCGTGCTCATCATTAGCGGTCCGACATCTGGCCCTGAAAGCAAAGAATACTTTGAGTTTTTGGTGAAGCATGCGCGCGAGCTAGATGTAGATGTCTTGTTTGCGTCAGATCACATTTACTTGCATAGGATGGACCGAGAGGGAAAAAAGGTTTACTCTATTGATGATGCCTATGTGAACGCAGATGTAATCTGCTTTCCAAGCGCAATAGAGGGCTTTGGAAATGTTGTGATTGAAGCCGCTGCATACAAAAAGCCCTTGTTTGTAAACAATTATCCTGTGCTGCGCGAAATCAAAGCAAAGGGCTTTGACTTCATTGAGATGGATGGGGAACTCACAAAAGAGACCATAGACAAAACAATTCTAATTCTAAAAGACAAGACGAAAAGAGATATTTCTTTGAAAAACAATTTTGGGATAGCCAAGCAATACTACTCACTTGAAGCCCTTGAAGCACATCTCAAAACCCTGATAATTGATGCCGATCAGTGGACTTTTGAGAGACTCCTATCCGAAATTAGCTCTATGATTTACCGTTTAACCAAAGGGATAATGGATGTTCTGCTGCTTAAGAAATTCAGGTGAAAGTCCACTTTAAAGGCTATAAATCCCTTTTTTAAATATTCGCCAACCCAAAATTATAAACAGATTCTATAATTCGGGGACATAGTCTAGTTTGGTAGGATTCTTGCTTTGGGAGCATGCGACGGGGGTTCAAATCCTCCTGTCCCCACTTATTTTTTCGCTATTAGGAAACATTTTTAACCAGTCAACACCTAAATATTATTGATTGCTTATGGACAGTGAGCGTATTCCCATACTCTAATATTTTCCCTAATTTTAGTTATATGCAACGGGGGTGTAGTCTAGTTTGGTCTAGGATTTCAGCTCGGGGCCTAAAGGTTTTTAGTCGAAAAGCTGACGACGGGAGTTCAAATCTCCCCGCTCCCAATCCTTATATTCTTAAATCTAAGGGCATTTATGTAATTGAAAAGGTTGTATTATATGGCTGTTAAAAAGAAAAGCAAGCTTGGTGTTCTACAGTGGTTTAACAAACATACATTTCACCACTCCAAATATGCGGACATTGACAGACTTGTTGCCTTGAAGAAAAAGCAAGGGGTAAAGATTTCTGTTGGGATTCCAACTCTAAACGAGGCTGATAATATTGGCAAGGTTATAGATGCGCTTATGCCTTTAATGAAGGAAAAGGATCTTGTTGATGAAATAGCGGTAATTGATTCAGGAAGCAGTGATGGAACGGATGAGATTGCTCGCGAGAAGGGGGCAAAAGTATTTGTTTCCGAGAAGCATTTGAAGGATGAAGGCGTCTTCTTCCACAAGGGAGAAAACCTATGGAAAAGTTTGCACATGCTCAAAGGAGATATAATCTGCTGGGTTGATGCAGACATCAAGAACATTAGTCCGCACTTTGTTTATGGTTTGGTTGGACCAATGCTTGAAGACAAGAAGATTGGTTATGTGAAAGCTTTTTACGAGCGTCCAATACACTCGGTAAGTGGTTTGCAGGGAGAGGGCGGCGGCAGAGTAACCGAGATTTTCACAAGGCCAATGTTCAACACTTTTTTCCCGCAGTTAACAGGATTTATTCAGCCTCTTAGTGGGGAGTATGCAGGCAGGCGTGAGATTTTGGAGCGTGTGCCATTTTTCATTGGATATGGGGTTGAAACAGGGTTGCTCGTTGATATTGAAAAAACTTTTGGCTTAAAGGCAATGGCTCAGGTAGATTTGGATGTAAGGGTTCACAGAAACCAGACCACAAAGGCCCTTGGCAGAATGTCTTTTGGGCTTTTACAAGTTTACTTGCATAGGGTTCCAGCCCTAAGGCCACTACTCAAAGACTTCAATGCAATATACAGGTTCCCTGAAACCCAGATAGCCAAGGACGGGAAAAAAGAATATTTCCTGAGCGAGAAAGAAGTGAAGGAAATTGAGAGGCCGCCAATAAAAGGAGTATCAGAATACCAGATTAGGAAAAGCTTTGAGAATGATTTCCTTGCAAAGCTCACCGATACATTGTTCAACATTAAAAGAGACCTGCGTGGAAAGAGGGAATAGCAATGATAGGGTTTATTGGTTGCGGCAAAATGGCTAGTGCAATAATTGCATCAATGCTGGATGGGAGCAGGCTCTCTCCAAAAGAGATCATTGCCTTTGATGTTAACCAAACAGTGCTCCAGACAGTCAAAGAAAAATTTAGAATCGGGATTGCCGAGAACAATGTGGAGCTTGTTGGAAAAAGCGAAGTAATTTTTCTCGCGGTAAAGCCACAGGACATGGCAAAAGTTTTCCGCGAAATTAGAGACGTTGTTTCAAGAGAAAAACTATTTATTTCAATTGCAGCAGGCGTTAGTCTTGAGGAACTAACGCGGGGCCTGCCTGCAATGGGGATAGTAAGGGTAATTCCAAACATCGCCTGCCTTGTTGGAGAAACAATGGCCTGCTATACCGCGGCTGAGAGTGCAAGTGAAAAGGACAAGAAATTTGTTGAAACCGTTTTCTCGCGCGCCGGAAAAGTTTTGGAAGTTGAGGAGAAAAAAATGCATGCTATAACTGCTCTAAGTGGAAGTGGCCCTGGCTTCATAGCCTTCTTCCTTGACGAACTTTCAAAGGCCGCAGTTAAAAATGGCCTTTCGCAAGAGGAAGCAGATCTTCTTGCAAAACAAACTTTTATAGGAACCGCAAAGCTATTGTCCGAGAAAGATATCCATCCAAGCACCCTTGTGTCAATGGTTGCCTCAAAAGGAGGAACAACCGAAGCAGGGCTTAAGGCTTTTGAGCAAAATGGCTTTTCTGAAATAGTGGAAGCCGCAATAAAAGCAGCGGTGCGAAGAAGCAAGGTGATGTGAAAAATGAACCTGAACCTTTCAAAAACAAAAAAGATTGTTGTAAAACTTGGCACTGACAGCGTGATCAAGGACAACAAGTTCAATTCAGCAATGGTCAACAGAATGGCCAAAGATGTTTCTGCAATGGTTCGGCAGGGCAAACAGTTCATTATTGTTTCAAGCGGTGCAATTGGAATGGGTTTGGAGCAAACAAATTTGCATAATACCGAGCTTTCAATTGAAAAGCAGCAGGCAATGGCTGCGATAGGTCAATGCAGGTTAATGTATGATTATGAAAAAGCATTTGCCAAGTATAACCAAATTATTGCGCAAGTTCTAATTACACAGCAGGACTTTGAGAATCCCAAGACTCTTAAAAATCTTAAGCACACTTTGAGCGCGCTTCTCTCGCTCAACGTTGTTCCAATAATCAACGAGAACGATGTTGTTGCAACAGAGGAGCTTGCATTCAAAAAACATTTTTCAGACAACGATGTTCTGGCTGCAAAGGTTGCGTCACACATAAAAGCGGACTTGCTTGTAATGGCTTCAGATGTCGGGGGGCTTTTTACAGAGAATCCAAAGCACAACAAAGACGCTGTACTACTTGAAAGGGTAAAAAGCCTTAGATATCTCAAAGTGAGGATAAAGGGCAAAAGTAGCGGCGGTAGAGGCGGCTTCAGCACCAAGCTTGAGGCCGCAGAGATTGCTTTAAAAAGCAAAATACCCCTAATTGTTACAAAAGGAAGCCCTGGCTTTTTGTCAAAAATAATGGACGGAAAAGTAAAAGGAACCCTCTTTAAAGGATGATTTTTATGCAGGAGAAAGAACAAGGAATAACCGTGGGAAAAGACAAGGACTTTTCTGACTGGTATAACCAAGTTGTATTGAAAGCAGAGCTTGCAGACTACTCCCCTGTTCGCGGTTTTATGGTCATCAGGCCAAATGCTTTCAAGCTCTGGGAGAATATCCAGGGCTATTTCAACAAGGTAACGGAAAAAAGAAAAGTTAGCAATGCATATTTTCCACTACTGATTCCTGAGAGCTTTTTCAAGAGGGAGGCAGAGCACGCAGAGGGCTTTGCTCCAGAACTTGCTTGGATTGATACTGGTGACAAGGATACTGATGAAAGAGTTGCTATTCGTCCAACAAGTGAAACAATTATTTATGATAGTTATTCAAAGTGGATTCGCTCCTGGAGAGACTTGCCTCTGAGAATTAATCAGTGGTGCAATGTTTTGCGTTGGGAAGTAAAGCAAACAAAGCTTTTTCTCAGGACCCGCGAGTTCCTTTGGCAAGAGGGACACTGTGTTTATGAAGATAAGGAACAGTGCGACAAAGAAGTTCGCTTGTTTCTTGACGAATATCAAAAAATGTGCAAGGAGCTCCTTGCAATCCCGACCCTTGCGGGAAAGAAAACTGATGCTGAGAAGTTTGCCGGCGCTTTTTATACGCTTACACTTGAAGCACTAATGCCTGATGGAAAAGCCTTACAGATGGGTACTTCCCATAATTTAGGGCAGGACTTTGCAAAGGTCTTCGGAATAAATTTTTTGGACAAGAACGAGAAAGAAGCTTTACCTTGGCAGAGTAGCTGGGGTTTTTCCACAAGACTTATTGGCGCGCTCATAATGGTGCACGGAGATGACAAAGGACTAGTGTTGCCGCCAAAAATGGCTTTCAACAAGGCAGTAATTGTTCCTATACTCTTCAAGAAAGACAAGGATGATGTTTTGAAGAAAGCAAAAGAATTGCAGAAGGAACTTTCCTCGTTTAATGCAATCCTTGATGATCGAGATTCTTACTCCCCGGGCTGGAAGTTTAATGAGTGGGAGCTCAAAGGAATTCCAATTAGACTTGAGATTGGCCCAAGGGACCTAAAGGCAAAACAAGTTATTTTGGTTAGGCGCGATAACGGGGAAAAAGAGACTGTTAAGTTTTCAGCTTTAAAGAAAAAGGTTACAGAGGTTCTTGACGATATTCAGAACAGCCTTTATGCTAAGGCCGAGAAATTCCTGAAGTCAAACACCGTTACTACAAAGGATTGGAGCGAGTTCAAAAAAGGAGTTAAGAAAGGAAAAATGGTTCTAACTCCGTTCTGCGAAAAAGAGGGTTGTGAGGAAAACATAAAGGAAGAGACAACTGCCACAAGCCGCTGTATCCCCTTCGACCAAAAGCCGTTCAAGGGAAAGTGCGTTAAGTGCGGTTCTCCAACAGAAAATCTTGTTTATTTTGCCAAAGCCTACTGATTTTCTCACCAACAAAAAGTTAATTAACCATCGATCCATTACTATTCTGTTAATATACGACGATTCCCCTTAACTATAGTGGCCACAGCCTTCCTTGTTGTTGTACTCACATTTGGCAGCCAAACAGGGCTTTTCTCGCTCTTTTTTGAGACTCCCCTACAACCTATTTTGACTGTATCTCCCTCAACGGTTTACAGTACCAGTTTCAATCAAACAACTTATAGCTTTCAATTCACATTTTCTAATCTTAACCACCAATATTCCATAATTACTATTCCTGTTCCACTGGACTATTATCTTTTTGATTCAAGTGCTTATATTGACAATTCTGCTTGTGTTTGGGTTAAAGACCCACATAGTATTCAATGCATTCTGGGTTCCGGTGAAACCCTTCCAGACACATTTATCGTAGAATTTGATATTGACACCGATCCTTCAATTTCAAATATTATGAGGGCTGAGCTGTGGAGTGCAAACTTCACACCTGGTGGTCAAAGTGTTTCAACAACTGTACGAGTTGATCCCCCTGAACTATCGCTCTCGGATATGTCTGGGGCTACTTTTTCAGATTTTGTGGACATTTATGCCAAGGAAACAGGAAATGGAATTCCTCACAAAGTAATATTCTATGTTGATGGGCAAGAAATTGGTTTTGTAACTGCAAGAGGGACTGCACATCCAACTGAGTTTTGGGGCCTTTTCTGGGATAGTACAAGTGTAACTGATGGGTCGCATATGCTAAAGGTAAAGCCATGTGACTCACAGGTTTGCACTGACACTATTCAGCCTGTGTCAATTACGGTAGATAATGATGAGAACATTATACATATTGAGTGTTCAATTACCGATGCGGATTCTCCAATAAATGTCGGTGAATACAGTACAATCTACCTTTCATATGATGGTTTTGATCCTGAGTACGCTGATGTAATTTGCGGCGGTGAAGCTTATTATAATCATGATTTGTATTGCGCAAGTAACTCATGCACTCTTTCATGTAGCCCTTATGCTTTAGAGGGGGAGCCTGAAATATTTGTTAGCCTTAACTCAGACATGGGAGATGCGTCTTGCGGAAGCCAAAGAATTATTGTCCTCGGTCAGAACACCCCCCCAATAGCCCAGATTATTGAGCCGGTTCAAGGAGATTCATTTTTGGAGGGTGCAATAGTTGTTGGACAATTCACTTGCATTGAAAATGAGATTTTATTTACGAATGAAAATGGTTTATTTACTGCAATAGTCGAATCGAACATAGTGGAATCCTATGTGGGCTGTGAACTGACAATTAATGCCAACGACCAGTTTGATAATAGTGCAGAGCAAACATTTTTCCTGCCAATAAACTTTGATAATCCAGAATTCAATTTAGTGCTGGAGAAACCTGAGCTGGTGGAAAATAACCTATTTGGTTACGGGCAAATTGTAGGATTTAGAGTTGGCATTGAAAGCAGTAGAATTAAGGGCTTGCGCAACATTAGGGTTGAGTTAAAGCCGTCTTGGTTGAATAGTCCTGTGCTACTGTCAATTGATAAGAACTCACAGTACTTTACTGTTGCTCTTGAAATGCCGGATAAAGAAAGTAATTTGCAGGAGATTGAAGTTGGTGTTGAAGCATCTGCAATGGTTGGCGGGAAAAGAGTATTTGATTTAGAGAAATTAGAGTTGCTACTTACTGACAAGATTAACCTTGAATTTAAGTATCCAAGCTCGGAAGCCACTGTCCTAGATCCGGAGTATGCCAATACACTTGTTGTCGCACTAACCTATCCAAATGGGGATTCAATTGAGAATGGTGAAGTTGAGGCAGTACTTGGAGTGGATGACAGGCAAGAGCCAATACTTCTAACCAAAAATGTTCAAACCGGGTTATTTGAAGCGCCGTTGAGTGAGGAATTCAAGCTTGGAAATTATGTTCTTACACTCCAGCTTGCAGATGAGGCAGGAGGCGATGAGGAATCAGTTGTAGTAAACATTTTCCAGCCATTTGACTTTGTGATGATTGCCATGCTGATCATCGGATTGTTCTTTGTGTTCTCACTGGTTTATTTTGTCAGGAAAATCTTGAAGGAGAAGGCAGAGAAACTTGAGGAACTCAAAACCAAAATGCAGAATCTCAAAGGTATGACAAAGAGACTTCGCTATGAATATTTCAAGCGACATATAACTGAGGATGAGTTCAAGGAAAGGCTGCTTGAAACCCAGCAAGAACTCGCAACCGTTGAGAAAAAAATTGAGAAGAAAGAAGTGGAGCCGAAGAAGAATCCAAAGGGTTTTTCCGGAAAGGAATTACAGGAAATTGATCATATAGTTAAGAGGCTTAAGCCGAAAGTTGCCAAGTTTTCCAAAGAGGAGACTTACGCCGCGCTGTTACAGGAGAAATGTTCTCCAAAACTCGCCAAAGAAGTAATCAAACAGCTTTATGATAAGAAAACCTAGGAGACATAGTAAGGTTCGCTGGTATCCAAGTCTAGCTCCATTTCCTCTACAACATCGTTGTCAAGTTTTCTGTGATACAAACCAACAAACTCAAAACCCTCTTTTTCATATAACTGCTTTGCTCTTTTGTTGGACTGTTTGACTAACAGAATAATTCTTTCTATTCCCTCTTCATTGAGCCGCTCTTTTGTAAAGTGCAAAAGTGCCTTGCCAATTCCCTTAGCTCTCTTGCTTTCTTTCACGCTTAGGCCATTTATTCGTGCAAGTGCGCCTTCAAAGAATTCTATTTCAATAAAACCCAAAAGTTCTTCTCCCTCAACTGCTTTAAAGATGATAACAAGCTCGTTCCCGAATTTTTCCCTTAGCTCCTGTTCTGTTCGCTCCACATATGGGAACTCCTGTTGGATTTGAACAATTATTTCAGGCAAATCTTTTTCTGAGGCCTTGTCTATTTTCATCTTTCCCAGTCCGACAAAAATTCTTCTATTTCCTTACCGCTCACAGCACAGCCTGCAAACTTAACTGCGTACAATGCGGCTTCAAGAGCCTGTTTGGATTTTGGGATATCGCGTGCAATAAGCCCGCGTTCAAACGCAAGGGCAATAAGCTCAACGCTCCTCACAACATTTAGGCCGTCGAACATTTTTTTTACCAGCCCGGCATTATCTACATTGATACTGGCTTTTGTGTGCCTTCGCCTTTCAATAAGTTCCTTAAGTCTCTTCGGGTTCTCGATTATTGTTCTCGTGGTTCGCTCGTCGATCACAAATGTGTTGGACTCCAATTGTTTTAGTAGAGCCAATGCTTCTATTTCCCCGCTGTGTATCAATTTGACAGGTTTTCCCTTAGCATAAATTAAATTGTTGACTTTTGAGCTAATGTCATTCGCCATTTTTTTGTGTTTTGCATCCAATCTTTTTATTTCAAGCCAGCCGTCATCCACAGCCTTCTTTATCCTAACTGCGTTAAGCTCAAAGCGCTTGATTTGAAGTGGTCTTTCAACAACCTCATAGTAAACGGACTTCGGCACGACAAAAGAGTTGTCTCCTCTAAGGCCTCTCAAAGAATTAATTAGGCAACTTTGGCTCACTGAGATAAGGCTGCTTGAGTCAAAAACAACGTCCATATTATCACAACACTTTCCTCAGTTTTTTCAGGCGTGCGCCGATTCCCTTTGGCGCCTTCTCCTTGTCCACTATCTTTGTTGCACCCACATACTCAAGCACACTTTTCTTGTCTGCGCCTGTCAACTCTGTTGCCTGGCTCAAACTCAGTCCAAGGGAGTAGGCGTTTGCAGCATACTTTACCCTGGCTTTTTCAAGCAAACCCTGGACAAAGTATCCAAGTTCAAAATCAATTGAGCGAAGCTCCTCGTCAATTCCGCGGACAGTTTTCTCAAAACCAGCCTTGTTCCCACTTTCAATAAAACCGATTGCTTTTTCCAAAGAGGAGATAACTTTTCTCTTAACTTTTACCCAGCGCGAGTGAGACACGATGTGTTCCTTTGTACTAAGCTTGTGTAAAGAATAACCAATAAGGGCAATTTCAGCAAGTCGCTTGTCGTTTTCAATGGCTGCTTCCTCAATTAGGCTGTTACTCAGGATCCGCATTCCGACAACATCACTCTTGACAAATGCGTCGCGAACCTCTTTAATATGCTTTAACAATTTGGTGTCCATAACTTAGAATTAGTCAATCCACATTTATAATTCTTTCTGAATCCTAAGCAGCTTTGTTACGTGCCAGGGCAAAACTTTTTTGCCTGGCCTTTTGTCCCTGAGCCCAGTTTTGGTGTATTGCCTGCAGTGTCTGCAGTTGCTGTTGCGCTCCTTGTGCCTGGAGCGAATCCCTAACCTGCAGGAAAAAGTTTACAGTGCGCTCTGGGTTAAGCCTTGCATCCCCGGCAGACCTTGCCCAGTTTGCCATTCTTTGCGCAAACACATTTGGCGGCATTTTAGCAATAGCCTTATGCATTTCAGCCATGGCCTGTTGAGGAGTCTTGGCAGAGAACCTTACCCTCAAACTTTCTGCAGGCACACCCATAAACCTGCGCAAATCCTCCAAATATAATCTTTGGGCTTTTGGAAGCAGTGCCCACTTCCTGGCTGAGAGTATTCTCTTATAAGCTATCCCAGCTACTTCTCTTACCCTCCGAACTCTTCCACCCGCCATGATTATCTCCTTTTACCTTGTTTTTTGCCTCTATTCAAATAATTTCTCTCACTTTTACTATTTAATGCTTGTTATTGCCATTTTCTCGCACAGCAAACGTTTTAATATATAAAAGATTTATTTAATTAAATGATTCGTAAAATCTTGTTTTGTTTGGCGCTCTTTGCCATTGTTGGCAATAGTTTTGCGGTTAGCAGTGCAGAGGCAATAAATTTTGTCGAGAATACTAACCACCTTCTATTTGAAGGGGAGACAACAGAGATTTACCCTGCAATACTTGTTTCCCATAGTCGCGAGAAGTACTGGGTTGTAAGCGTTTTGAGTGGGGAGAGCGTCTCAGGCTTTGTTCCGGTGGAAGATGCCAGTAATGCAACAAAGCTGAATGTTGCAGATGGGAAATTAGCCAGGAAACGTCTTATTCAAACTGCTCAATACCTACGCCTGTTTGATGGCCTTAAAATCGATTTTTCAAGGCAGGGCATTTGGGTGTTCAAGAATACGGATGTTGACTTTTTTAACTCACTTTCAAACGAGCTCAAGAACGAGCGCGTTGATTTAACAACTATTGGATCAGAGCTTGATGGCTACACTGTCCTGCAGCTCATGGCGGGAGATTTGCGTGGCCAGCTTGATAGGCTTTATCCTTTGGCAACAGAGATTGCCGGGCAAATGAATGAGTTTAAGGAAGAGGAGGCAGTGTTCTTCTCAAGGCCTGATACAAACAGTCTTGTGAAATTTGTAAAAGAGCTGGATGCAATCTATGCCCTTGTTGAAGAGTTTGACTCAAAGCGTTCTGATTACTTGGCGGACATGGATGAATTCAAACAAGGCATTGCGCAAACAGATTTGAGCATTGACAGTAAAAGGAGCCTGAATGCGCTTGCAAGTGTTCCTCCAAAAATGATTGAGGTCAGTGGCAGAATAACCAATACATTTAATATCAGGGAGAAGACAGACGAAGTTTACTTAAGCGTTCTAAACCAAAGCGACAACTTTGTGCAAAACCTCGAGCTCCGTGAGAAAAGAAGCTTGGCCTGGATGGCAATCTATGGTTTTGACGAAGAGGTTGTGGAAGCAACTAGAATACAAGGTATTAATTCGGTGAAAGAAATTATTGACCTAGTGCTGAGCGAAGACTACTTATACCAGTGGGAGGATCAAGAGACCCTGGGGCTACTCCAGGAAAAGTGGAGCAAAACAATGGCCTACTATGATACAGGCTCTTTTGAGTCAGCCAGGAGCTTTGCAGGTGAAAGCAAGGACTATGTTCTCGAAGTATTTGAGGCAGGTTTGGTCGAACCAGAGCAGCCAATAAACACTGATCTGCTATTAACCGGAGTGGTTTTATTAATTGTTTTAATAATTATCTTATATGTGCTTAGAAACAGGGATAAGTTTGCGGCCCTGGTAAAGATGGATGATGGTGAAGAGGAAGTATTAATTCATGAATGGGAAAACTAGTCTGGTTATTGCAATAGCACTACTGCTTTTTTCGCTGAGTGTTTATGCTTCCGAAGTCGTGGTTTCCGTTACGCCAAAGAACAAGGCACTTGATATTTTAAGTCTTTATCCGGATGAAATAGCCGAGCTTGAGATAAATGTTCTAAACAATGGTCTTGAGCCAATAGAGAACATTAACCTGCGTGTTTCTGTTCAGGAATCATTAACAATAGTGGTTGGGGGTAGGAACACGAGCATTCTGACAAAAACATTTGAGAGAATAGGTCCTGGCCAGCAGGAATTATTTTTTGTAAGTGTGAAGCCAAAGGAGTTGTCCATCGAAAAACAATTTGTGCAGGTAAATTATGGCTTTGAGACATTTACCCATGTTTCTGCAACCTATGTTGAAATAGTGGAAAGTCCCTTAGAAGTGCAAGCCAGGCTTGTGAAAAGCGCCCTTGATGTTGGTGAGAGCAGCAAGATTGTTTTAACTCTTAAAAATAAGGGTCAGCAGCCCTTAAGCAATATTTCTGCAGACATCAGGTTTCCTAATGGTATTGTGGGAAAAAGTTCTTCGCTTAAGGTCGATTCTTTATTGGCGGGTGAGAGTCTGGCTGACAGGGAATTTGTTTTTGAATTAGATTTGAGTGTTGCCGGCGAGAAAAAGATCTTAATGTTGGTAGGATTTGAAGACACAAAGGGGAAACATGTTCTTGAGAGAGAATTTTTTGTTGATATACAAAATCGGAGTGCTGTAATCTACTTTATTATTATTGGGATAATAATCCTGATAATAGTCGCGCTCTTTCTCAAACGCAATCCAAGTAAGGACAAAAAGGCATTGGAGCAGCCCGAAGTAAAGGAACTTGAGGGACAAGAGTTAAAGACCGTTCCAATGGAAGGAAAAGAGATAAAGAAATAGTCAGCTATATACTTCCAAAACATCAAAGTTCTTTAGTACATACTCTTTTGGAATCCTTTGCCCCTCGTATTTGCTGCTTCCCCATAGCTTTGCATACTTCATTTTTGCAAAGTCCTTGTGCAGATGCTGCGCAGCTTCCTCAACAGTAGTTCCTTTTGGCATGGAAAGAGGTTCTGTGTAATCAACATTTCTACCCGGCTTTTTTGTGTAAACAAGTATTATGTCCAACAATTCAAATATTTTTTCCTTAAGGCTTTCGTTAATTTCTCCCTCTAAGTTGAAAGGGTTTATTGTTAACGCCTTCTTGTATACCAGTGATTCGTTTAAAGCTCTTGAAACAAGTTCAAGGTCCGCGGGCTCGTTTAGCACAACGCTTGCATGTCTAACACCCACACTTTGCAGAAAATCAACAAGTTCTTTCTCTTTTACCTTTAGGAATTGTTTTCCTGAAATTGAAATTCCTTTGTAACTTCCCTGCGAAATTTTTATTTTTGGCTTGGGTTTGTTCAGTAATATGCTCGCATTACCCAGCTCTTCTCCTAGAATGTTCTCAGCCTCATTGTTTTCCGCAACCAAAATTATCGCATCAGCGTTTCTTATTATTGCAAGCAGCTGTGGTCCATTGAATTTGCCTGAGCTGCTCCCCTTCACAATTGCCGGAATCTCAACGAGCTGGATTTTTCCGCCGTGAAAATCTAGCATTCCAACTGCGGGTTTAGTAGTTGTAAACTTATAGGGTGCGATTTCAACATCAACATTTGTTAATCTTTTTAACAGAGTGCTTTTACCTGAGTTAGGCAATCCAACTAACACGATCTGGCCGACTCCTTCCTTTGGAACTGAGATGCTGCTTCCCTTTGCTTTTTTCTCCTGTAGCTTTTGTTTATCCATATCGCGTCTTACAGCCGCAATTTTCCTGCTAATATCTTTTCGCAGGTTCTCTCCACCCTTGTGTGCCGGAGCAAAGCGCTGCATCTCAAGTAGTGCGGTTAGTTTGGCCTCTGGGCTTTTGGCCTGCTCGTAATTTATTCTGGCCTGATCAAATTCAAGGGTAACATTTGCTGGCATAATTTATCTATTGGTTGAAACACTTAAAAACCATTATTTCTTCGAAAAAGAGTTTTCTTCGCGCAATAACTGAAAAAGACAGGTCAAAAAAACACAATTTCTTGGACGATTCTGCCTCAGAATTAAGACTGCTCTGTAAGAAAAAGCACGTTCCCTGCTCCCTCAAATGTTCAGGGAATTGCTCAAGAAAAAGGTCTAGCACTTCTCGTCCCTGCTTGCCCCCATCTGTGTCTTTCCATTTTTTCTCTTTACTTGGGACATATGGTGGATTGAATATTATGCAGTCAAATTGCTCCTTTATATTTTCAAAAAGATTGCTCTCCCTTGTCTCAATTCTCTCGCCAACTCCAAGGAGCTTGGCATTCTTTGCAGTGCATTCAAGTGCTTCTTTATTTATATCAACGCTCAGCACTTTTTTCGCGCCCTTTAGTGCGGCGCTTATTCCTTGTATTCCTGAGCCGCAACCCAAGTCCAGCACAAAATCATTTGCTTTCACTTCAACAGTTTCTTCAAGCAAAAAACTGTCTTCCCTTGGGGCATAAACGCTTGGAAAACCTGATGTTGAAACATTTGACAAATTAGCTTGTTTCATTTTGGATTCATCTAAAGAATTCGCAGTGCTCCATTTCCGGATCAAGTTTGCACAGCGCTTTATCAATGTTTATTGTGTGAGTAGAATACTTACAATTTATAACTGCTGTTGGAACCCTTTTAATTTGAAGTTGTTCTGCCAGTGTGCTATCTGCACTAAATCTTTCGCCAAGCCCTGAAAGACACTCTGCAAACTGCCCTTCATCAAACTCTAAATCCAAACTTGCGATAAGTGCTGATTCATCACCTAAAACTGGGAAACCATAGTGGTCGCTGTCAGCACAATTTGCTCGCTCAGGGGGATCTAAAACATTGTTGTCATCGCTCCCACAATATCTCGCATAGAACGCGTTCTCTGTTTTTTGCAAGAACCCTTGTTCGTCTGCGCATGCAAAATAGCGTGCCATTGTTTCAATATTTCCTTTCGGCATATCTGCGGGAAATAAATTCTTGCTCGCGTCTATTGGCAGGTAATGGTAGTCAAAGTCCATTCTCCCGCTATAATAATCTCTGTAAAAATTAACTGTTTCCGTTGATTTAATATAAGGAGTTCCATATGGGTCAACAAACAAGTCTACCTTCGCAAACATCTGCGCAGGATTTTCAGGAAGACATTCTTCTGTTCCAAGCAAGTAGTCGGTATGTCTGCCTCCATCCAATCCAAGTTCTGGCAACACAAAAATATCGGTAATAATATCATATCCAACTTCAGTTGGATACTTTCTTGCAAGTAGCTCGAGCAAACCGCGCAGTGTTATTGTCCCATTTGGAGTGCTTATCTGCAATTTGTCATCGCTTCTCACAATCATACTCTGCGAAATGCTTTCCCCATCTACAAGTGCGACAGGCAATTTTGTAATACCTAGTTCCCCAATAATTCTTTTCCCGTCCTCGGTTGAAGCCTCAATTTTGTTTGCTGCAAAACCAATGCCGTTTTTGTTCAGCAACAACACAAACGAGCCATCAATTTCACATCCAGGGCAGTCGTTCGAATAGATCAAAATAAATTTTACTGTCGAATCTACTGTTCCATTTCCAGTATGGAAATCATCAGGGTTAACAGTCTCGGGTGGCTGCGAAAGTTGCAATACCGCAATAACAACGAAGATGGCCAGTATTGCCACTAGTGCGACAATGATTTTGTTCTCTTGGAACCAGTTGCCCTTCTTTGCAGCAGCTTTTTCACCTGTATTTTGCACTTTCACTATTTCTGCGCTTTTCACAGGTTTCTCAGTCTGATTACCTTGGTTGTCTGTTTCAGCCATAAAATCGCCTCAAAATTCGCCTATTCTTGAGTTAATTTATTGAATCTGCATGTTTTTAATAAACTATTGCTTTTTTGAGGCAAAGAGCAAAAAATAAAAAGCCTAGCAATAGGAAAGTATTTGGGGTTATGATGTCTTTAACGATATTTCTTGTAGTGCTAATAGGCGCATTGGTTTTAGGCAATATTTTGCTAGCCTTGATTAAGCCAGGGTCAGAGCAGCGAGCTGATAAAGCCGAACCAATTGAGCAGCCTAAGCTCGTTGAATCACAGGAAAAATTACCCGGCGTATTCAAATCAAATCCCTCTTTTGCGCAAGACACCGGGCAAGAGCGTGCCAACCAGCTCAACAAGCGCATTGATCGTCTTGAATCACTTTTGCTGAAGATTAATGGCTCAAAATTCTTGGGCAAAAAGTTGAATGGAACAGTCATTGGACAAAAGCTTAGTGGCTACAACGAGTTTAAAGGAAACACGAAAATTGAGATTGCAGCCCTCAAACAGGATATTGCCCGCGTGAAAAAAGAAATTGGTATAAAAGAAAAAAAGAATCCTGGTGAGGACTACCAGATCAACGATAAAAAATTGCACGAGCTTGTATTTCAGACAGGCGCAGGCAAAAGCTAATTACTTTCTTTTTCTAAACAATATAGTTGGCAATAGTATCGCTCCAATCAATGCGATTATTCCTGTTGGGATTTTCATTTCTCCAAATTCTATCCCCATGAACTCTGGGACACAAGCTTGCGCAACATTACAGCCTGCGGCCCAATTACAAAGCTTGTCTGTCCCACCTGTTGTTTGCCAACGTAAATTGCAAACACTCTCGGTGCCAATCGCTGTGCATTTTGTTACTGCTTCTCTTGTGCCGCAGTCTCCACCAACAACACATAGGGGGGTACAAGGGCTCTGGTCTTGACAGCTTGCGCCAAAGGTACATGCACTTCCATATCCTGCAACCAGATTATAAAAACTAGAGCAGCTCCCGCCTCCTTTTCCAAAACAAGTTGTTACACACCCTCCTCCAGTTGGGCAAGCCCCAGCTAAGGTATTCAATGTCATAGATAAAACAAATAACAGTCCGAAAAGAAGTAAGGCAATTGTAAGCGATTTCATTCTATATTATTGATGTCTTTCTCTTATAAAATTCTGTCTAATTGTCCGTTCTCCAGCTTTTTCTAATTTCTTTGTCCTTGCTCTTGTCTCTTGCAGCCTTTGCAAGCACGCTTGCCGCGCCCACCACTGGGTTAAGATCATCGGCTTTTGGCATAAATTCTACTCCTTCTAAGCCTTGATTTAAGGGGCTTCCGTCAACCAAAATCCTGCCTTTGAAGCCTTTTTCCCTGAAATTCTGCACTATTTCAGCTATCATTTCAAGCTCTATATCATTCATTGTCCTGCCTTTTCCACGCAGACTATCTATCTCACCAGCTCTCTTTGACAGCACCAAATGCCCCTTAGAGTGCTTTAAAACCACTTTTTTGGCCCTCCCAATTTTCCCTATTTTCTTGCTGTCACGAAGCTCCCTAAGTTCATTTGTGTTCCCAAGAACACCTGCAACAACAAAGGGCCCGAAGTTCTCACCGCGGCCTGTTTCATCAATTCCTACTAAAAGCTCTCCAACCGAGCCTATGTTATGTAGAAGTATGTCCTTGGTTTTCTCTGCGTCCTCACCCTGAATCAGCAGCTTTCCACTAGTGTAAAGCGTAACAACACTTTCCCCTATCTTAACACGCACGTCCTCATATTGGGTCTTGGTTTCAAGGGCTTCAAAGCCAGCCAAGTATTCCTTAACTGTTTTCTTCTCCTGTTCAGAAAAATTGAGGGAAATGTTCATGCAAAAGAATACTGCTTCCTTGAATTTAAATCTTTTCAAGCAGCTAATGATCTGACAGCCTTATGATTCAAAGACTTGGCTTTTCTGTTTTTTTAAATACTATAAAAGAGTATACAACGGCCGCAAGCGCGGCAACCAATACTGTTCCAACAGCAACCCAAACAACTTGTTCAATTAGAAGTGCAGCCAGTATTGTTAGTATTCCAGCCACCATAAATAATTTTCCACCAAGCTCATGTGTTTTATCCCAGACTTCATCATTAGCAAGTGTCCAAGGAGTTCTAATTCCAACAAAAAAGTTTCTCTTAAACTTTGGCATTAACCATCCAATCGCAGCGAACATAAAACCCAAGGGTAGTACAAAAAGCTGTGAATAATTTGCGTTCACATCAAAGTTTGGTAGCAGCGTAACAATAAAGAATAGTCCAAAGAAAATTTGCAACACAAGCGCCATTTGCCAATACTGAGCTTCAAATGCCTTGAGGTTTTGTTTGAAAACCGCGATCTTTGGAATTACTATAAATATCAAAAAAACAAGAGCCATTATCATGGGGAATGCAAAAGCGCCAACCCAAGCATCTCCAAATCCATCTGCCTGCCCTGCGGCATTCCAATGTGTTGGAACAGTATTTGGCAACATCGGGTAAACAAGAAAGCCACCTATAACTGCTACGATGAGCAGGGCAAATGCAAGTGCTTTTGAAACATTCATTCATAATAATATGTACTTAACTTGTTTTTTATTGTTTCTAGTCATTCTTTTTCATTTGTGAGTTGCATCAAGTTGAGGGCTCAGGGTTGAGTTGTATCTTCACAGCTTGCGCTCGGTAGGTGTTAACCTCATCATTGCCGTATGTATCGTATGGTGTTAATGCCTTAAAATTAACGGTTGTTGGAAATAAAGCGTTTCAATTTATTTCTGAATGTCTAAAACAATTTACTTCATGATCATTCACAACGCCGACAGACTGCAGGAACGCGTATATTATCGTGGATCCGACAAAATTCATACCTCTTTTTTTGAGGTCTTTTGATATCTTGTCAGACAGTGCAGTTTTTGCAGGTATTTGTTTCCAACTCTTATATCTATTTTTGATTGGTTTGCCTTCCACAAAACCCTGTAAATATTTACTGAACGAGCCGAATTCTTTTCTAATCTCAAGGAATGCCCTAGCATTCTTGATTGCCGATTCAATCTTCAACCTGTTCCTGATTATTCCTTCGTCTTTCATTAATCTTGCAACATCCCTTTTGCCATATTTTGCGATCTTAACAAAATCAAATCCGGAAAAAGCTTTCTTAAACTTCTCCCGCTTCTTAAGAATTGTCAGCCACGAAAGTCCGGCCTGAAAACCTTCAAGCAAAAGCATCTCAAAAAGTTTCCTGTCACTGTGCACTGGAGCGCCCCATTCCTTATCATGGTATTCTAAGTAAATTCTATTATTTTCTGGCACCCACCCGCATCTTTTTTTCACTTGCTTGTTCAAAGTCTAAAACCTCTTTCAAACCAAGTTTTCCTCTAGGGTAAAGAGTGAAGAAACATTGATTTTATTACCTAACATTTCCCGCGTAGTACTGCCTTGGCTTATCAACAAATGTTTTCTTTAGTTTTTCAAAGCCAATGCTGCGGGAGATTCCATGTGATGTGACCTTTCCGACAACTTCTCCTTTCTCATTAGTTACTGCTAAGCGCCTGATATTTTTTTCATTCATCAAAGTATAAGCCTCTTTAACCTTCTCGTTTTCTCCAATTGTTATGATTGGGGCGCTCATTATCTCCTCGACTTTAACAGTGGCTGAATCAAGGCCTTTTGCCACAACCTTTTTGAGAAAGTCCCTTTCTGTGAGAACCCCCACTGGCTTGCCCTCTTTTTCCACAAGCGTGCTACCTGTTCCTTTTTCCCTCATTAAGACAGCGGCATCCATTATAAGCGCATCATGTTTGACGCGAAGAAATCTTGTCATATTATCTTTTACAGTCATGGCAATTCCCCCCACATTTTAGTAATAATATGTCTTGAAAGAATAAAAACATTGCTTTCGGATTAAAAAAAATAAGTAGACTCAGGGTTGGATCGAAAATTATTTAATTAGCCATTGGTTAATGCAAGGATAAAACTAGTATTTTCATTAGCCTTTAGGGAATGAACTGCATTCTCTTTCATATAGATAAATACGCCGGGTAACATGGGTATATCTTTTCCTTCAAGATTGAAGATTCCATCCCCCTCAATTACATAAACAAATCCTTGTTTTGTGGATGTATGATTAGATATATCTGTTCCCTTAGCCATACAAAACAAAGTAATATTCAATTTATCATTCTTCACAATGTCTTTGCTCAAGATTCCTTTTTTTGGATATTCGATGAGTTCATTTATTTTTTCATCCATATTAATCATCTTCTCCAGTGCATTGATATGCTCAAAATGGCCATCTAAACAAATAAAAGGCAAGTAAGGTATGGGCTACAACAGAGAGAATAAAGCCCCACCAATAGTAACAGTGTTTGCTGTAAAACCATTGGAATTTCTTATTGGGCAAAAGCCTGTTCAATAACCAAACTCCGCCAATACATCTACAAGATAGTGCGACGAGCAGCAAAAACACTAAATTAGTTATACCTAAGAGGAAAATAAGTTTTATTCCAAGTGCATAATCTAATGCCATGTTTTGCCAATCCTTTTATTCTGCCAAATCTCCAATATAAAGAGGTTCGCTTCTTGTTCTTGCTCCTGATGAATGTGGCGTCCCTGAACCCATCGGTCTTGTCTCAAACAAGGTTGTAGCATCTTTTCCACAACCTTCCAAGATTGCTATTCCGCCAGGGTGTGATGAAATAAACTCTGTTACTGCATATACTTTACCGTCAAGTACCATCCAGCAATCAGTCTCAGTACTGTGTTCTGCTACTTCTTCCAAAGTGTATGTTGGCTGTAAATCTTCAGGAGGTATTGGTGGTGTGTTGTCATTGCTTGGGGGTGTAGGTGGTGTGTCGTCGTCAAGTGCAGGGGGTGGTGTTTGGCCATCAGTGTTTTCCGCATCTGTTTGAGTATCAGACTCGTCAACAGTATAGTCTGCTTCAGATTGAGTACAACCCGAAATAAGAAGCAAGACTACTAGCGCAACAATCAAAAAAACCCAATTTGTTTTCATCCAATCTCGCCTATTCTTTTACAGTAATCCTTCTTTTATTTCTTTAGTAAACATTACAATATTTGTTTTCCCTAGCTTATCTGTTTCTATTACCCCGCGGTCAATAAGCCTTTGAACAATGCGATGCGATTTTACTTTACTCATTCCTGGGAGTCTTGTTAGCTCGGCCTGCAGTGCCTTTCCGTGATTCTCAATCAGCAGATTTACAAGTTTTTTCTCATCTAGATTGAGGAACTGTAAAAGCACCTCTGTATTGCTTTTCAGTGCTTCCTGTTTGATTTCGACTTTACCAGTCATCAAGTAGTATGTTCCTGCACCAGCAATAAGTGCAATGCTTGCAATTAAAGGTATTGCTGCTATTAAAAAATCAAGTTGCTGTTTGTGTGGACAGGCACTTGTTCCTACTGCAGGACAAAAGTTTACATCACTCGTTTGTATAAGCAAAATGTTGACGCTGAATACTGTGTAAAGAAAGGCAACCACTACAATAATGCCGATGATTAGTTTCTTGTTCTTGTCCATGGTTAAAAACAATCTTTGCTGCAAAACAATTTAAATCTTTTTAATCGGTGATTTCTCCCCTTACTGAGATTATCTTTTGTTCAACAGGAATTTCTTTGCCTGAATCACCAAGTGCTTCTTCCACAATACTTTGTAAACCAAAGCAGCATGGAACTTCCATGTGTGCGATCGTAATGCTCTTGATATTGTTATCTTTGAAAATAGCGGTTAGCTTTTCTTTGTAAAATTTTACATCATCGAGCTTTGGGCAACCAATAACCAAAGATTTTCCTTCCAAGAATTCTGAATGAAAGTTCGCGTTTGCAAATGGAACACAGTCAGCTGCAATCAGCAAGTCAGCATCATTAAAGTATGAAGCATTGGGTGAGACCAGCATTAATTGCACTGGCCATTGCCCGAGTTCTGAGCGCTGTCTTGTCTGCTTTTCAGCCTCCTCGGCTTTCTCTTCCTTTCTAAAATCCTGCATTGCGCTTCCGGGGCAACTGTGTGGCAAAGGCGCTTTATCTTCTTTTTCAAGGGGATTATCAATCCCATTCTCTTCAAGGAATTCGGTGGCTTCTTTCAAATAACCTTCCTCGCCGTGCTCTTTCAAGTGCTCTAAATGTGCTTTGATCGTGTTTTCTCCCTTTTTTACAATCTCTTCCATTACCTTCTTCTCATCATAGGGCTCTGCCTCTCTTTTAATAATGTGCATTGCTTCTTGCGGGCAGTGCCCAATGCACGCTCCTAATCCATCACAATGCAAATCACTCACAAGCCTTGCTTTGTCATCAATGATTTGTAATGCTCCCTCGGGACAATTTGGAATGCATTCTCCGCAACCATTACACTTTTCTTCATCAATTTCAATAATCTCTCTTTCCACCATTCTAAAATCCTCCTTGGTTTCAAAAGTATACTATGTAACGATTTATTTAAAACCGCGGAAGTTTCCATATGGAAACCAGCTGCCTCTATTTTATTTCAGTTGTTGAGTGTGAATTCCGCATTCTCCTCCGCACTTGCTCGTATTTTGCCATCTTCCATCTCTTTCAAGTTGCGAGTCGAAAATTGGGTTGGTGCATGGTCCGCATCCTAGCGACCTATAACGTCTCCCATCTGGGAATTCTTTGGAATACCAGGGATGCAACTTAATATTGTTGTCCTTAAGGTACTGCAGCACATCCTGCTCTGTAAATTCCAGAATCGGATTAACCTTTATCAGGCCACCTTTTTCCTCTATCTCCCTGTAATTCTTCCTTGTTCTCCCCTCTGTATTTCTAAGGCCGCAGATCCAGGCATCAAGGTCTTTTACAGCCGCTTTTGTTGGATCTACCTTAAGCAGCCTACAGCACTCATCAGGACTTGCTTCATAAATCTCTTTACCTGTTCTCGCCTTTGATTCTGTCGAAACTCTGTTGAACTCTTCTGGTGGAAGAAGCTCCACATTCAAATCGTTTCCCTGCAGAACCTCTGGAATTGAATCAGCAACCAAATAAACTTTCAGGCCCAGATTCATTTCCCTGTTCATTTCCCTAAGATATTCAAATGTCTCATTTGGCTTGTACCTAGTCATAATGGAGAAGATCTCGATACTGGGATCGACTTGCCGTGCAAGATGCACAACAACCATACTGTCCTTTCCAAAAGAACAGGCAACACCAATTCTCTTGTGTTCCTTTATTGCTTTTTCAACGATTTTTTTTGCGTGTTCGACTTTTTCATTCATTTTTATCTCCTCCAAAAAATTTCACAAAAAAATAATTCTACGCGTGGCGCAGACAATTAAAGTAATGTGGGTTGCTGTTAGCAACATGCGCAAGGCTGCTCAAAATAGGAATAGATATCTTTTCTGTGATGAGCCTGCATAATATTCCCTGGGTGCTGAGTTTATTTACTAGTTTAGATAGCGGCAATGTTCTAATCATACAATATTAGAGTCTTATTCTTTTTATAATAATTGTTGATAGAAAGATTCATATATGAATATACTGGTCTTACAGTCGTTTTTTCTCCGTAGAAATGGTTTCATCAACCACTATATATGGTTTCAGCTCCAATGTTTGCGGTGATTTTGTGAAAAAAGAAGTTTCTTTGAAAATAAGTGGGATGCATTGCACCAGCTGCGAAAAGCTAATTCAAGACGGACTCTTGGAGCTCGAGGGTGTGGAAACTGTCCAAGTTAGTTTTGCAAATGAAAAAGCCAAAGTGGTTTTTGATGATAAAAAAGTCTCGCTTGACAAAATAGAGGGGGAAGTGCTGGAGCTTGGCTATGAAGTAAAAGGAAGCTCTGACAGCTCTACCAAAACAAAGAACACCACGGCCCAAAAGATGTCTATAAGGCAAGGTATTGTTTATGGCCTGGTTCCGCACATTGGATGCATTGGTTTTATTGTGGCTTCAATTCTCGGAGCCACGATTGCGGTTGAATTCTTCAAGCCACTGCTCATGAATCCATGGTTCTTTCACATTCTCATATTGATTTCAATCGGCTTTGCAACACTCTCCTCGGCATTCTATCTTAGAAAGCAAGGCATATTCTCAATGCAGGGCATTAAAAGAAAAAAGAAATATCTAGCCACAATGTATGGGAGTACAGTTGGAATAAACCTAATCCTGTTCCTAGTGATTTTCCCGATGCTTGCAAACCTTGACACAGGATCTTTTGCCAATCCTACGGGTATGGTTACCTTAGCGGGAGCGCAAGGCAATTCAACTGCTTCAGATTCACTTCTGCGTTTACAATCAAACATTCCTTGCCCAGGGCACGCTCCTTTAATCTCTGGCGAACTCAAGAGCATTGAGGGGATAACAGGGGTAAAGTATGAGTTTCCGAATTATTTTGATGTTGCATTTGACTCAAGCAAGACATCAAAGGATAAAATATTTGCTCTTGAGGTTTTTGAGATTTACACCGCAACACTAATAAGTGAGTCTCTTCCAGATCCAGAGGAGAAAGTTTCTTTCGCAGCAATACAAGAGGTTGAATCTCTTGGAACAGGAAACGTTCAGCCTTCAGGAACCTGTGGAGGGACTTGTGGCGGTGGCTGTGGTGGCTGCGGCTGTGGTGGATAAAATTATTTTTTGGAGGTATGAAAAATGAAAATGGTGAATAAGGCAATATTTTTTACAGCGCTTCTGGCATTGCTGGTAGTTTCCGGATGTACATCGAACAATCCAAACAGTGCAACAGATGCTGCAGACAATTCTGAACAAGCAACTTTTTCAATTCCTGTTGCAAGTATTGGCCAAGAAGCCAAGTGGTATGAGTATGAGTCAAACGGCACTACGATAAGATTCTTTGCGGTAAAGGGTAGTGATGGTAGTGTGAAGACTGCGTTTGACGCTTGTGATGTTTGCAATTACTCTAAAAAAGGTTATTCGCAGCAAGGCAATTTTATGGTTTGCAATAATTGCGGGAACAAGTATCCAATTGATGGTCTTGGAACAGAGAACAAGAGACCTGGCGGATGCTGGCCAAGCTATTTGCCAAACGAAGTAGTTGGCGAAAATATTGTGATACAGAAAGCCAATCTCGAGAAAGGCAGTGCTTTCTTTGCTTAAAGAAAAGGGGTTTGTGTTGGATTTAAATCAAGTTTCAACAAATTAGTTTGATGGTGTAAATACGTGGGAAAGGAAAAAATCGAGACAGCAGGCATTCCAATTCAGGGAATGCATTGCGCAGCCTGTGCCGTAAGAATAGAGAAGGCATTGCATAAATCACAGGGCGTTGTAAAGGCTAACGTGAATTTTGCCAATGAAAAAGCCACCGTTGAATTTAACCCTGCTAACTCCAGTCTTGAAGAAATCTATAATATAATAAAGGATGAGGGCTACGGTATTGTGCAGGGTGGTAAGGATAGTGAGAAAGAAGCAAGGCAGAAAGAAGTAAGTGATTACAAGAGAAAAGTTATTCTGGCTTTCTTGTTGAGCAGTCCGTTAATGTATATTATGATGGCTTCAATGCTTGGCTGGCCAATACCGCAGATTATTATTGATAACAACGCGCTTGCACAATTCCTGCTCGCAACCCCTGTACTGATTGTCGGAAGACATTTCTTCATCCAGGGTTTCAAATCTCTGTTTAGACTAGTGCCTGACATGAACTCTCTTGTTGCAATAGGAGTAGGCTCTGCCTATACATACAGTTTTGTTGTAACAGTCTTCATATTATCAGGTTCAACGCTTTTCTCTGCAATGGACTTATACTATGAGGTTGCTGCTTTTCTGATAAGCTTCATTCTTTTGGGGCGCTATTTTGAGGCAATTGCAAAGGGTAGGACTTCCGAGGCGATAAAGAAGCTTTTAGGGTTACAGGTAAAGACTGCTCTTGTTGAAAGAGAGGGCAGGGAGATGGAGGTTCCTATAGAGAACGTTAAGGTTGGTGACATAGTGATTGTAAAGCCTGGCCAAAAAATTCCTGTGGACGGGAAAATCGTGAGTGGGCACAGCAGTGTTGATGAGTCAATGATTACAGGGGAAAGCATTCCAGTGGAAAAGATTGTTGGTGACACAGTGATTGGTGCAACCCTCAACAAAACCGGGAGCTTCAAGTTCAAGGCTGAGAAAGTAGGTAAAGATACTGCTCTCTCTCAAATAATAAAGCTTGTGGAGGATGCCCAGGCAAGTAAGGCACCAATCCAGGATCTTGCTGACAAAATTTCAAATTACTTTGTGCCAACTGTAATGGGGATTGCCATAATCGCGGCCTTAGCCTGGTTTTTTGTCGGTCAAGGTTTTCTTTTCTCTCTTGCAATTTTTATCACGGTTCTTATAATTGCTTGTCCCTGTGCAATGGGTCTTGCTACTCCAACCGCCGTAATGGTTGGAACAGGTAAAGGTGCGGAACAAGGAATACTTATAAAAAGTGCTGCATCTCTCCAAAAAGCCCAGGAGATTAATACGGTTGTATTTGATAAAACAGGCACGCTCACAAAAGGGGAACCCGAAGTAACTGACATATTTACTGAATCCTTGTCAAAGAAAGAAGTTTTGATGTATGCGGCTGTAGCAGAAAAGCGTTCAGAGCATCCTCTTGGAGAATCAATTGTGAACAAGGCAAAACAACAAAAGATTGTGCTAAAAGACCCAGCTAAATTTAATTCAATAACTGGCAAGGGTGTTGAAGCTAGTTTAGAAGGAAAAAATATTCTGCTTGGAAATCGCGCTTTAATGAAGGAACGTAACATTTCGGTGGAAAAGTTTGAACCTAAGCTTGCTGAGTTTGAGTCAGATGGGAAAACTGCAATGCTTGTTGCAGTTAACAAAACTGCTGTTGGAATAGTGGCGGTTGCAGATACTCTTAAAGAGTATTCAAAAGAAGCGGTTACAGCACTTCACCAAATGGGGAAACAGGTCGTGATGATTACCGGAGACAATAAGAGAACCGGTGAAGCAATAGCAAGACAGGTTGGAATCGATAAGGTTCTTGCAGAGGTGCTCCCCGAGGATAAAGCAAATGAGGTGAAGAAGCTTCAAAACACAGGAGCAAAAGTTGCAATGGTTGGAGACGGTATAAATGATGCTCCTGCCCTTGTGCAGGCTGATGTTGGAATAGCAATTGGTTCAGGAACGGACATTGCAATTGAATCAGGAGACATAGTTCTTGTAAAAGATGATCTAAGAGACGTTGTGGTTGCAATAGACTTGAGTAGGTATGCAATGAACAAAATAAAGCAAAATTTCTTCTGGGCTTTTGTCTACAACGTTGTTGGCATTCCAGTTGCAGCAGGTCTACTATACCCTTTCACCGGTTTGCTTTTGAGTCCTGTTATTGCAGGAACCGCAATGGCTTTCAGTTCTGTAAGTGTGGTAAGCAATTCATTACTCATGAAACGCTATAAACCCAAAATAAAGACTCGCGGAAATTAATCTAATTTACAGCATGCTTGATAATCTCAGTAGTACAACTGTGCTTTTCTTTGCATCATTACTCGCATTTTTCTGCCCATTCGCGTTCGGCATAAGAAAAATCGCATGCCTCACAGTGAAATACTTGCACCCACCCTTCTCATATTCTTTAACCCTTAGAATCACTATAGGTCTAGTTCATTAACCCACTCAGGAATCTTTTCGCCTTCAACCTTATCATAGACTGGCCAATAAGGTTTGATGTCTATTACCGGTGTGTTGTCCAAAACATCAAGGCCCTTCACTGTTATCTTGTTGCCTTCTCTTCCAAGAAGCTTTACGGTTGTAATTGCAATAGGGTTTGGTCTGGCAGGGCATCTACAAGAAAAGATTCCAACCACTGGGACATTAGGATTTCCCTGGGGTTTGTGAGTTATTACGTGCTTCTTAACCTTGTCCATCCAATAAACAATTATAACATGGGAATAATCATCTATTCCATTAAGTGCATCAGTGAATTCTTCGTTAAGTATTACTTCTGAAACTTCATTAGCAAAGCTTCCAAAGCGAGGTTCCTTAACATTACTTTTTACAAAACCAATTGGTTTCAAATTAATCTCGTTCATAGTAACCTTGGTTATCCAAGTTCTTTAAACTCAATGCCTTTTCCAAGCGCAGCCATTTCTCTGAACACATAACTTCCGTCTTCTTCCCGTGTTCCAAGGCGCTGCATCCAAATGCTTTCAAATGAAGGGTATATTGAGAGTTCTCCCTTCAGCACGATGGCCGGAACTTTTCCAATATTATAATCCTGAATTAAATCTGCCCCCTCGGTAGAACTAACATCAATTGTCTGCTCTTCTCCGATTGCGACAGCAAATCTTCCAAGAATGTTTTTGTGAACCATTACATCGTAACAATTCTCACAACTTTCATCAGCAAGATAGATAATATCAATTAGTCCCTTGGTTTCCCCATTAGTAACATCGATGTAGGGTGGTGCGCTTTCAATTATATAGTAACCACTTTCTGCCTGCAGACCAGCACTTTTAAGGCTGTCTAGGATTAGTGGGTAAGCATCGATATCATCTGAGAGTAATAGTGCAGGGGCCTTTCCAATACTGTAAGTCGTGGTAAGCTCCTTTCCCTCATCTGTTGCATAACCAACTGCCTTTTCTTCACCAACAAACACGCCATTCTCTGTCAACGAGTCAATAAAATAGCTTACATCTGCACAAACTTCACACTCATCAGCTTCAAGGATTATTGCCACGACTTTTCCAACAGTTTTGCCTGAACCAGTATCCTCGTAAGGGGCTGTTGGCTTGTCAAACACAAGTGTCTCTCCCCTCTCCTCAAAGCCGTTTGCATTTACCCTTTCAACTTCTCCTTTGAGCACAATTGCTGGTAAACGCTTTATTCCTAATTCAACTATAAGCTCTTTTGCTGCCGCAGAGTCTGCCTTTAGCCTTGTCTCACTTAGAATATTTAGGTCAGAGTTCTTGAGATTTGCTTCTGTTCCAGAAGCAGTTACACATTCTTTACAGGAAGAGTCAATCAAAACAAGGTCTACTTTTGGAGAGGCTGACGCAAGCTTTACTTCCTCAAGCTTTGCTTTAAAGCTCTCTGAAACTTGTGGAACAGTAAACACATTGAACAATACTAGTGCGAGTAATATCCCCATTCCTGCGTATAGGATTGTTTCGATTTCCTTATCCTTCATTTAAAAACACCACTAGCATCCGCCAACCATATTTGGAAGACTTTGTAGGTTATTCTGCAAATTACTTGAAGACGAAACTTTGACAGTGTCTTCTGACTGCAGGCTTAAACCATCAAATTCATTGTTTATTTGTTCTTTAAGGTCTGCCAACTCAATTGCTTGCACGCCTGAAAATATTATCAGCAAGCCAAGCACGGCCATTAATACAAGAACTTTTGTGTTAGCTCCGGCCTTTTCGCTTTTCTTTGTTTCTACAACCATTTTAACAACCTCCTACCATTCCTGGTAAGTCTTTTAATTGTGAAGGGTCCTGCCCTGAAACCTGCACTCCCAAAGAAACCATATCTTGTGGGAACCACAATGTTTTCCAGCGCATAACCTCTCTCAAAACTTCTGCATCAGAGTACTCTGTGTCTCTCATTAAACCCAGTGTTATTGCTAACAGTGCTGGGTTGTGCTGACAACCACATTTTGATTTTCCAACCTCATTAATTCCCTGCGGTCCTATCCCACAGCAGTACTCACAGCTTATTCCACGGGGGGCCGCAGCTAATTTTAAGTAGCGCTGCCATACTTCAGGACTATTTTGCTCAACCTCGTCTGTAAATGAGTAATACCATTTAGCCAAGTAATTCAAACTGTTCACAGGATCGTCAAAAGTAATTCCCCCAAGTTCCTCACTATAGGGTGGAGTGCCAGTAGGGTACATTGTTGCCATAACATCCTGGTCAGTTTTCGCACTCTTTAATTCCGGGAAAACTGTTGCAACTGCCATTGCTGTACTGTTTACTTCAAAAACATTTACTTTTGAAAGGTCTGCCCCGCCTACTCCATAGCCACCAGATGCCTTGGCCAGTGCCAAATCAAATGATTCTGAAATATCCCAAATTTGAACCTGGTTAAATAAAAGAATTGCAGTAACTACAAGCACACTGGCCATCAAAACATTATCCATACCCGGGCTTAGTATTGGTTTTGTTCCTGTTGTTGGGCAGGCAAGGCACTCTTTTGAATTAAGTTTGTATGATGCAAACACTAACAATGCAAGTGAAAGAACTTTTACTTCAAGTCCCTCTAACGGGAATATGGTCAGTCCTGCACCCACTCCAACTAATGAAAGAACCAATGCGCCACAACTTGGGCAGCCCATTCCAACACCTGCAGCCACTATTCCCCCAAGGCCTGATGCACTTCCTTCTGGGTTGCGCATGATATTGTAAGCATTAACAATCAGTAAGCTGGATAATGGAATTATAATAGCCAGCGGCAAAAAATTAACAAACGTGTATTTGAACCCGCTCATCTCGGTATAGGAAAAGAGGCTGTATGAGGTGTTTGACAGCATCAGAATATAAGTGAGAATATATAGTGCGCCAGTCGTTCCAATGAATGCAAGCAGTCTTTTGTCAGTTGAAATAACGTGCTTGAATTTGTATGCGATAACTGTTGTTGCTAGCCCAAGTAAGAGTGAAACGCTTCCTGCAACTAGAAGAGTAAGCAAAGCGTACCTGCGCGAATTCTCCATGAAATAATTAAAAAGCAAAAATTGGCTGAATGGAAATGCCATTGTTAATATGGCAAAAAGCAAAAACGATCCAATGGTTACCCCGGTAAATATTTTCGCGTATTTTTTGTCAGCTAATAACTTTTTGGCAATTGGCAACATGGTTTTCCCTTAGTTATTATTCTAGTGAAACTATATATATGCTTTTATAAAACCATCATAATTCTAAAATTAGCTCTATATCCCAAAGTATATTTTGCGAAACCGCAGGGTATTTAGATAATTTAAAACAATATATTTGCTATCAAAAATATACTCCATCAAGTAACCTTCTGAGGGTGAAACTATGGGGGCTGGATGTGGTTCCGAAGATCACGATAGTAAGGCAGAAGCTGGTCATAGTTGTCCTTGTGGTAGCGGCAAGAAGTATGAGGAATGTTGCGGAAGAGAGGAGTAACTAATTAGAAATACAAAAAATTCCTCTTCTTTTAATTGCCGGTCTGCTCATAATAGTTGGCTTGGCATATTTTGTTTATCAAGGATTGCCTATTTCTCAGTATGCTGACTTTGATAGTTCTTGGTATGCCCCAAGAGCCTTGCAAAAGAAGTTATAATCTTTACTACAGATTAGACAAATAGGCAAAAAAAGAATTGTGATGCTTAATGGAAACCGAAAAACTTTTACTGCAACCCAAAGACATTAAGCCATCTGTTCGTAACTGGAGCGTTCAAGGAGTCCTAAATCCCGCTGTTGCTCGTTTGCCATCAAAAAAAATTGTTTTATTTGCGCGTGTTGCTGAGCGCTCAGCCCAACACGCAAAAGGTGCTCTCCATTGCCCGGTAATAACTCACAAGAAAGGATTCAGAATTGGCGAGGAGCGCATCAGCAGGAAAGATGTTGCCAGCGTGGACGGTAATGGTATCAGGCTTAAGAATGGCATTTGCAGACTTTCGACTTTTTCTCATTTAAGAAAAGTTGTCTTGAACAAAAACGGTTTTGATATTGAGTCCATTGCAGAGAAACCAACTTTTACTGGCACTCCGCACGAGGGTCAGTATGGGGTGGAGGACGCGAGAATAACAAAGCTCGGTCGAAAGTACTTGATGACCTATGTTTCTGTTTCTAAAAATGAAGGAGTCTCAACTTCACTTGCAATTTCCAAGAATCTTTCGCAATGGAAGAGAATGGGTATAATTTTTAGGGAACAAAACAAGGACTGCGTTATTTTTCCGGAAAAAATCAAGGGCAAGTATGTTGCCCTACATCGTCCTGAGGGATTCTTTGAATTCAGCCAACCGTCAATCTGGATTTCATACTCAAATGATCTCGTGTATTGGGGTAGAGAGAAAAGCATTATCCAGCCAAGGCCTAATTCTTGGGAGAGCCTGAGGATTGGAGCCGGAGCAGTTCCACTAAAGACCAGAGAGGGCTGGCTTGAAATTTATCATGGCGTTAAACAGGATGGTGGAAATAAAATTTATAGTGCAGGGGCAATTCTATTGGATTTAAAGAATCCTGAAAAAATAATTGCCAGGTCTCCAAAAAACAAGCCCTTGTTCTCTCCATCCAAACAGTATGAAAAAATAGGGTTTGTCAACAATGTTGTGTTTCCAACAGGCGCGATAATTGATTTAAATAAAAAGGATTTGTTAATATATCTTGGTGCGGCTGATACTTCAATTGCCGTGAAGAGGATGGCTTTAACTGAAGTATTCAACAACTTGGAATATATCAAATAGGATCTATGGGAGATGGTTTGATGACAGAAAAACCAAATATGCAAGAACTTGAAAAGATTGGAAAACTTGTCCGCTATTATATTTTGGAATCAACAACCGAAGCAGGTTCAGGGCACCCTACTTCATCGCTTTCTGCCGTAGAACTTACAACAACACTAATGTTTGGGGGATTTTTCAAATTTGATGCCGATAACCCAAAAAATCCAAATAATGATAGGCTCTTATTCTCAAAAGGGCATGCTTCTCCATTACTCTACTCGCTTTGGGCGCTTGCGGGAAAAGTTAGTGAGGAAGAACTTTTAACTCTTAGAAAATTTGGAAGCAAGTTTGAGGGACATCCAATGCCAAGCTTTGAATATGCTGAGGCAGCCACAGGCTCGCTTGGACAAGGATTGTCTGTTGGAGTAGGCATTGCAATTAACGGAAAGTACATTGGCAAGCTTCCTTACAAGGTCTTTGTTTTGCTTGGTGACAGCGAGATGGCTGAGGGCTCTGTGTGGGAAGCACTAGAACTGGCCGCATACCACAAACTCGATAATCTCATTGGCGTGCTTGATGTCAACAGGCTTGGGCAGAGCAGAGAAACAATGTATGGGCACGACTTAGAAGCCTATGCAAAGAGAGTTGGCTCTTTTGGATGGCATACAATAACAATTGACGGACACAATATTGAAGAGGTCGCAAAAGCATATGAAGAAGCGTTGTCAACAAAAGAAAAGCCAGTAATGATTATTGCAAAAACTTTGAAGGGAAAAGGCGTTTCATTTATTGAGAACAAGGACGGTCTCCATGGAAAACCATTAACCAAGGAACAATTACCAGAGGCATTGAAAGAACTTGGTGAAGTTGACAAAAGTGTGTTAGGGACAATTGCAAAGCCTGAAAACATGGAGCCTGCAAAGCCAGAGGTTAAGGGAAAGTTTGAGAAAGCTTCTTATGAGCCTGACACCGTGCTTGCAACAAGAAAAGTTTATGGTAAGGCGCTTGCCAGAATCTTCCCAAAATTCCAGAACATTGTTGCATTGGATGCAGAGGTCAGCAATTCAACTTTTTCAAAAACATTTAGGGATGAATATCCTGAAAGGTACTTTGAAATGTTTATTGCAGAGCAAAATATGGTTGGAACCGCAATCGGCCTCTCAAATCGTGGGAAGATTCCGTTTGTCTCAACATTTGCAGCATTCCTTTCCCGGGCTTACGATCAGATAAGGATGAGCCAATATTCTCAGGCAAACATAAAGATTGTTGGTTCTCATGTCGGCGTTTCCATAGGTCAGGATGGCCCATCTCAAATGGGTTTGGAGGACTTAGCAATGTTCCGTGCAATCCTAAATAGTGTTGTACTCTATCCAAGTGATGCGATTTCAGCTGACAAACTTGTTGAGGAAGCAGCAGCACACAAAGGGCTAGTTTATATCAGAACAACGAGAAAAGATACGCCACTTGTTTATGGCAATGATGAGGAATTCAAAATTGGCGGAAGCAAAGTGGTGAAGAGCAGTAATAAGGACAGTGTAACTGTTGTTGCCGCAGGAATCACGCTACATGAAGCACTTGCCGCTTACGAGGAACTCAAGGCAAAAGACATTAACATTAGAGTTATTGATCTTTATAGTGTAAAGCCTGTTGATTCCAAGACTTTGGAAAAAGCCACTAAAGAAACCAAAGCTATAATTACTGTGGAAGACCATTTTCCTGAAGGGGGTTTAGGTGAAGCGGTAAAAAGTGCTCTTGCAAATATGGGGGCAAAAGTGCATTCACTTGCCGTAACAAAAATGCCAAAGAGCGGTTCTCCAGATGAACTCCTCGAATATGAGGGTATTTCAAAATCTGCAATCGTAAAAAAAGTGGAAGAGGTTGTATGAAAATAATTCTTGGAGCGGATCACGCAGGATTTGCTTTAAAGGAACGCGTAAAAAAATATCTTGACCGCAAAGGAATTGCATTCGAAGACCTTGGCACCCATTCTAAAAAATCAACCGATTATCCTGATTACGCTTTTAAAGTAGCAAAAAAAGTTGTACGCGCCAAGGGTTCGCGCGGTATACTTATTTGTGGAACTGGAACCGGGATGGTTATTGCCGCAAATAAAATTAAGGGAGTGAGGGCTGTTGCATCTACTGATAACTACTCTGCAAAGATGTCTCGCAATGACAATGATACAAATATCCTTGGGTTAAGAGGCAGATTTTCTTCATGGGAAAAAACCAGGAAACTTATTTCAGTCTGGATTAACACTCCATTCAGCGGAAAGAAGCGCCACAAAAGAAGAATAAATAAGATGGATCGGAGGGGAACAAGTGCCTGAGATAAAAATTATTCCCTCGCTAATTGCAGAAACCCAGGAAGAACTCGATGAAAGAATAAATCATATTAAGGATGCGGCAAAGTGGCTGCAAATGGATATCATGGACAAAAAATTTGTTCCAAGCAGTTCAATTGAGTTTGATTTCGTGCTTCCAAATGGGGTATGCAAATTTGAAGCCCACTTAATGCTTGAAGATCCGGTAACTTGGATAAATAAACACGCGCACAAGGTTGACACAATTCTCGTTCATATCGAGTCTTGTGAGGATCCTGAAGCAATAATTGAGATGGTTAAAGGTAAAGGGAAGAAAATGGGTTTTGCGCTTCGCCCTGAAACCCTTGTAAGCACGGTTGAAGAGTATTTGGATAAAATTGAAGAAGTTCTGTTTATGACTGTAGAACCAGGTTTTTATGGTGCAAAATTCCTGCCTGAAACACTGGACAAAGTAAAAGAACTAAGGGCAATAGATTCCAAAATTGACATCGAGGTTGACGGCGGAATCAGCCCTGAAACAATTCGTCTGGCTTTTGACGCAGGGGCAAATTATTTTATTTCAGGATCATATTTAATTAAATCAAATAATCCAAAAGAGGCCATCAAGTCAATGCTGAAACTCCTGCCTTCTCCATGAGTAATACTAGTTCCTTCTTTTTTTCTTTCTTTTTAAAACACTTTTCCTGAACAAGTTTTAGTGAATGATTATGGAATCACTAGAGCAAGAGCTAAGGAAGTTACAGAAAACTACCGTGAGCAAGAAAGTAGGTCAGCGGTTGCGTGAATTCAAGTCTTTCGGCAAAAAAGATCCGAAAGAGTGGTTCTCAGAGCTGTGTTTCTGCCTTCTTACTGCCAATTCAAAGGCCCAATCAGCTCTCCAAATACAAGAAAAATTGGGTTCGGAGGGCTTTTGTAACGCCCGTTCTGAGGATGTGAAGAAGTGCATTATTTGGGCAAAGCATCGCTTCCACAACAACAAAACCAATTTCATTGTTCAGGCAAGAGAACACCTTGATATTAAGGAAAAGATCGAATTTATTGTAGCGCAGTCTGGAGAAGAGCAGGCAAGGGAGTGGCTTGTGCACAATATCAAAGGCCTGGGGTATAAGGAGGCTTCGCATTTCCTGCGCAATGTCGGCTACTTTAACTTGGCAATTCTTGATAGGCATATCCTAAATCTGATGGCCGAGAACAAGATTATTTCTGAAAAACCAAAGAGTCTCACAAAAAAGAACTATTTGGAAATAGAGAAAAAGTTTCAAGCCCTTGCTTTAAAACTTGGATTAATTGTTGCAGAGCTTGATCTTTACATGTGGTATATGAAGACTGGTGAAGTCCTCAAGTAACTATCCTAGGATAAAATCGTCTGTGCTTGTCCAAGCTGAAAAAAGCGCGTCCAAAAACTCGAAGTGCTCTGCCTCAAAGTCCGCAAGGTTGTTGAAGAATTCTTTTGCCTCATCCAACTCTGCTTTGTTAGCTTGCGTTCTGTAGAATAGCTCTGCTTTTTTCTCTGCACGCATGGCCCAAAGTAAAATTGTTAATTCATTCTTCTCGCCGAATTCATCTATATTCTCTTTCTTGTTTGGATAAATTTTTGGAGGGGCTGGTCCACGCAAATCCTCTTTGTTTATGACTGCAAACCTGCCATCTTCTTGGAGTTTCTGTGCAACAGTGTCAAGTATCTCAAAGTGCTTTTGTTCCTGGCTCGCGAGAAACTCAAAAGCAGTCTTAAGCTCTTTTTCCTCTGTTCTCTCCGCATTCCTCGCATAAAAGTCTCTGGCCCTAGTCTCAATCTCCTTTCCTATCGCAATAGCAGTGCTTATTTCTGTGCTGTAAGCTTTTGGTATATCAGTAAATCTCGTTATTATTGTGTCATCCATTTTTACTTCCCCGTTCTTTGTTCTAAATTATTTTTCTGCGTTTCCTGCTGCTGACTGTTCCTTGCCTGCGCCCCTTGTGCAATAGTAGTTCCAGCGCAAAGACATTTGTCCTGTAATTGGGCAACTTGGACACAAACAACCTTTCTCTTCTTTGATTGCATTACTTTTTCCAAGTGCACAGAAAGCAAGTTCTGTTTCACCTGTTCCCTTATAACTTGGGCACTCTCCGCAAAATGTCTTACAGACTTCTTTTATTTTCTCGATTGCCTGCGTTCTCTCTTCCTCAGACATATCCTTCATTCCTTCCATTTTCTCTTCGTATGTTCCTTCTATTCTTTCGCCTCACAATTCTTTTGTTCCTTTCCAGGTGCCGTGCATGTTACAATGCGCCAGTGCCCTCAATTCGTGTAAGTGGTTTAGTGTAACTGTGAAAACTGCGGTTGGTGCGGCTCTCTCTGATGCAAAATCAACTCTTCCAATAAAAGTGTCTTCGCTGTACAATTCAATCCATGCTATAAAGTGTCCATGTTCATTTGGATGCGCCAAATATTCTCCAACTTTTACACTGACTTCAAAAGCTTCTCCCTCTTTTGGAGTTCCTGAAACACTTATTACAGGAGTATGCTTTTTCTCAAGGTCACTCATTTCCTCCGAGCTCTGGCTCTTTGCAAGGTTTATTCCACAAAACAAATCCTCTTCACATTTAGGTCCAGCCATATTCTTTCCCCCTATGATTTAATTCTCTCACCGCTTAACTGCAAATGATCTTTTTCAACTAGTGTAAGCGCGGCAAAAATTTGTTTAACTCTCGTGTTCTCGGAGTCTACTGCAGCTTTGCTGTAAAACTCTATTGCCTTCTCCTCGCGATCGTGAGATTCTTTCAGGTTGTCTTGGTTTGAAACAGCGCATTCATCAGACTTTCCCATATCTTCCTTTGGAAGCTTTAGAATTTTTCGCCATATTGAGGCATGCTCAGCTTCAACTTTTCCCAAAGCTTTGAACAACTGCTTGCCTTCCTCATTATCTGTCTTTTCTGCAGCACAAAAATAGAATATTGTATTTGAAATCTCAAGCTCCAATGCCTTTTCGGCATTTGCCCTGTCTTTCTCGTTTAATTCAACGTCAAATGTTTCCTTGTAATCTTTTGCTTCAACCATGAAATTCTCTTTGGCTCCGCAGAATGGGCACCTGCTAGGCTTCTCTTCCCCAATATAGGGGTTGCCACAGATTTTGCATCTAAAGAGTTTTATCATATTTCTTTCTCCTTACTCAATCTTCTTAAAATTCTCTTTCTTTGTCTTGCAGACCGGACACTCTTCCGGAGCTTCATTTTCCACAGTATGGCCACAGACTTGGCACACAAAAATTTCTTTCTTCTCAAGGTCAGTTTCTTGTTCTATTGATTCCAGTGCTTTCTTGTAGAGCTCTGCATGTTGCTTTTCAGCCTCGTTTGCTCCCTGGAATACAATCTTCGCAGCGGCTTCTCCTTCTTCTTCTGCATCACTAATCATTTTAGGGTACATTTCATTAAATTCATAGGTTTCCCCGGTAATGGCTTCCTTCAGGTTCTCGGCAGTGCTTTTAATGCCATCCATTGTCCTAAGGTGATTTAGTGCGTGTACTGTTTCAGCATCTGCAGCTGCTCTGAATACTTTTGCGACCTGCTCAAAGCCTTCTTCCTCTGCTTTTTTTGCAAAAGCCAAATATTTTCTGTTAGCCTGGCTCTCACCTGCAAAAGCTGCTTTCAAGTTTTCCTGAGTTTTACCCATATTTGATCTCCTTCCCCAATTTTTTTAAGTATACTAATGTAAAACTTATTAAAACCAATTTGGTATCCGGAATGAAACCCTTTTATCTAGAGTAAGTTATTCCTGGAATTGGTTCATCTGCACTTTCCTGCTTTTTCTTTGTTTTCGCCGCTAAGTATTTCTTGAACATTTCCCAGAGTTCCTTCCCTGGCTTGCCCTTGAGAACCTTAATTATTTCCTGGCGGGGAATAGCTGGAGAAACTCCCTTAATAGGATTATAGTCTACGAGTACTATGTCATGAATCTTTGTGCTTGGCGCAAGACTTGGCTCTATATTTAGAACAAGCTCGTTACCATCCCACATTTCAATTACTGCCTGTACGCTTGCATCGCTTGCAATAACATCTTTCCCTGGCTTTATCACTTTTAGAACTTTTCCAACATGAAAATTGACCACTTCAAATCCCCCCTAGTCCAATAATAGTTTTTTATGATACTTAGTTCTTTTAAATGGTGAATTCATCTGAGTACTTGCGCTTCAGGAAATCCAATTCCAGGTGTTTGTGTTCCTTGAGATCACTTATCACAATTCCAATTTTTTCGGCTGCAATCTGGCTTGGAACAAGTACTATATCGGCCTTTTTCTCGTAGAGCTCACGTGCCTCTCCAACAGTTGAAGCAAGAATAATCAAATGCCGATCTGTTTTCTTTTTCTTATTAAATTCTCTGACAAGTCTCTCGTTTGTTTCAGGATCCATAACGGTCGAAACAATTATGTGCGGCTTTTTTCTCATTATATATTTAATTGTCTCGAGATCTGCGACATCACCATAAATGCAATGGAAGTTATCTTTCATGCAGCGCTTTATTACTCTTGGATCATAGTCGACTAGCAAAACATCTTCTTTTGCTGTTTTCAAACTGCGGAAAAGTTTTTGGCCTGTTTCTCCAAATCCAAGCAGAATCAGGGGATAGGGCTTTGATTTCGCACTTGAAAGCTCATCCTCCCAGAACCTTGGCTTGTTTAGTATTGGAATGTGCTTGAACAATTTTTCGTAAATCCTGTTGTTATAAAGTATGAAATATGTTGAGATGCTGATTGTTATTACTGCGACAAGAGTTACCATTGATGTGAGTTCGCCTGAAAGTTGCCCAACCTCTTCGCCCAGCAATATTACTATAAGTGAGAACTCGCTGATCTGCGCAAAGCCGGATGCAGTAAGAAAAGATGTTCTGCCCTTATATCCAAGAAAGGTCATTAGAATAAAGATAATCAATGGATTTCCAACCAAGACAATAAACGAAAAAACCAGAGCAGGCACAAGAACTGCTGAGGAGGTAAATGGTAAACTTAGTCCCAAGTAAACAAAGAATAACACAATAAAGAAGTCCCGCAGGTAACGAAGCTTTGCAAATACCTCGTAGCTATAAGGAAGAGAGGCGATTGAAACACCTGCAATAAATGCCCCGATCTCTTTTGATTGGATAAGAATCATTGAGAGTGATGCTAGTGCAAAGCACCAACTTATTCCACCCAAGAACAAGAGGTCTTGTGATCTTGCAAGGCTGTCAAATATTCTTTTGATTAGATACTTTGAAACAATCCAAACTACAATGGCAAGAAGTGCCAGCTTGAAAATAAAAACAAAGATTTGTTGTGAGAGAACAGCCTGTGTCCGCATTGTTGAAATAAATATTAGGGCAAGTATTGCCACAAAGTCCTGTACTAACAAGAAACCAATTGAAATCTTTGCATAAAGCGAATTAAGATCATGCTTGTCGGTCAACAGTTTTACTACAATAATGGTGCTGCTAAAGGTCAGAGCAAGTGCGATATAAGTTGACTCTATAAAACTAAAGCCAAAAACCATTGTGCCAACAACAAAACCAATTGTAAACGTGAAAGCAATTTGCCCCAAACCAGTGATTATACTTGTTCTCCCAATATCCTTGAGAACTTTTGGATCAAGATTTATTCCAACCAAAAACAATAGGAAGGCAATCCCTAGGTCTGAGAACACTAGTACCATATCGGTAAAGCTGATCACATCAAAGAATGTGCTTCCAAGCAGTACTCCTGTTACAATAAACGCCAAAATAGTGGGTTGCTTTAGCTTTCTGAAAATAATGCCAAGTATTACTGCCGCGATTATAACCGCGGATAGCTCCATAAAGAAGCCTGGTTCTGCAACAAGACCCAATGCTACTGCTTGTTCTGCAAGAAATCCCAGTATGGTTGAAGGCATGTATAAAGGACAGTCTAACTCATTTATAATGCTTTATTGTCGGCAAAAAATTAGGTATTTTTAGTTGTTTTTGCAGTATCTTTCTGTTCCCTTACTCCACAAACCATCGACACACTTTGCGCGCTGCCACTTTACCATGTATCCGTTTGCAAGGCACTTGATCTGTGTATCACCAATTCCAAGGGCGCAGAATTCTCCGTGGGCATACTCTTCTCCCTTATTGCAGCCGTCATACTGGAAATTAGCTTCTTTCTCGTGCTCAATTACAACGGTTTCTTCCATCCAAATACAGCTTCTATGCGAGCTATCCTGCGCGCAGGGCTTGCACAAAATACTTCCTTCCTCATCAAAGCCGTAAACACACTTTCCTGCCGGACACTGCTGCGAAGCAGGCACAAAAATCTTTGCAATATCCTCGCCATAAGTAACCCCTATAAATCCTGCAAAGGCCACTAGGAAGATGACGAATATTATTGTTTTTCTTTCAATGGCAATGCTTACCGACATAGTTCTAATTATGCTTTTTCTCTTAATAAAGCTATCTTGGCTTGGTTTCAAACTCAGAAAGCTTTAAATTTGGCAAAACCCTTTAGTATTTTGGTTTATATGCCTGAGCCAAGAGACCGAGGTTTTTTCGACAAGGTGAATAACGCATTCTTCGTGATAGTTGATAGTCTGTTTGATTTCATGGAGAAGAAGGGATGGAACATTCCAATTGAAACCAGGTTCTTCTTCCATGCTCTCTTATTTATTGCATTATTCTACTTTGCCAGTTCTATTTTGATTGAATCATTCTATTTTGTCGAAGCCTTGCTGATATTCCTGATCATATTGACATTTTCAATTGCAAACATTCGTCCAATACGACAGATCCTTGGCTACTATAGTAGTGATGAGAAAATTCGTTCAATCGTGAACAAGATCAACAACAACCAGGTTAGCATTAGGGCTGTAGTGGAACACTTAAGCAAAAATCTTTTGCCACCACATCTCACGCTCAGTATTATTCATGCTTATCAAAAGAAAGCAAAAACCCTGCCACCGCGATTAATCAAGGCAGTGCTTCGCCAGCCACCAAGCCTTGATATTGTCACAGAAACAATAAAGAATGATTTGACAGATTCCGATTTCAGTGTGATGATGAGCCAATACAAGAACATGCTTAACAAGGACACTTTGTTAAAAGTGATTAAAAGTCAAAAGCTCAGTGCCAACAAGATTCGTGATACACTGTTCTTTCAGGAGTCGGCTTACAAATCCATAAAAGAGATCGCGGCCTCAACAACCGACAATGCCCTTATAGATGTTCTTGTGATTGAAAAAGAGGCTTACAGGGCCAAGCCTCTGCTCAAAAATTTTCTAAGAAACCACCACTTCTTTATTTCAATAACCCTGCCTTTAATAATTGCCATGGCGGTTACAATCCCACTTTACTATAGTTATGGAATTGTCTCTGGCGTGATAGGGTTTACTCTTTGGGTAATCTTGTTTGAGTTCTTCCACGCATACTTTATACAGGAAATCTACTTCAGGGTGTAAAATTTGGCGTTGTTATTTGTAACTGGAAATGAGCATAAGTTTGATGAAGTAAGCGCTATGCTCAAAAGCTTTGATATTGAGCTTCATCGCAAATCATTTGATTTCATTGAACCGCCGCTCCCTACACTCAAAGCAATCGCGTTGTCTAAGGCTGAGCAGGCATTTGAAAAATTTAAGGTTCCACTCATTGTTGAGGATACAGGAATTTACTTTAAGGCCTACAACAATTTTCCAGGAACAGAACCAAAGCGTGCATTCAACGCACTTGGTCATGACGGTCTGCTCAGACTCCTCAAAGGCAAGAATCGAGAAGTATTCTTCCACACGGTCATCTGTTTTTATGAGGGCCAAAACGCCAAACACTTCTTTGAGGGAAAGCTGGAAGGAAAAGCAACAACAAAAGTAATCAAGCCAAATGCAAATGTAATGCCATACGAGAAAATCTTTATTCCAAAGGGAGAGAAGCGCTCTCTAGCAGAAATTCCACGTAGCGAAAAGAATGTCTTTTCGCATAGGGCAATTGCAACCCACAAACTCGGGAAATGGCTCAAAGAGAAGGCTTTGGACGACTTATTGGACTCAATATAAGTTTCTTAAAGTTATGCCGCCACTTCTTATTTATCAAATAATGCGGGGATCCCATAGCGGCAATTGGGTCAGGCTTAGGCAGTTTGTTAGACTGTTTCTTCAAACTGAAGTGACCTGATGGCTTAGTGCCTTCGGGGGTTCGAGTCCTCCTCCCCGCAAAAATTAGTTTTGTTAAATTAGTCCTTTTTTTGGAAGGTCCTTTACTTTCTTCGCGCCTTTCTTCAACTTTGAGATTAGTCTCTCCCTTTCTTTCTCCCTTGGGAGTAGTACCCATCCGCCCTTGTCAATTTTTGCATTGGCCACGATGTGTATCAGGCCATCCTTGTCGCGGATCCTTGTTTTTCTCAAGTCCACTTCTACTATTTCTCCTTCAACACTGCCAACTTTAATTCTGTCACCCAAGTCAAAGTGCTTGTCTCCTAACAAAAGGATTCCGCCAACAACATCTGCCAAAGAATCTTTTACTGCAAGCGCAATTGCAAGTCCTGCAAGTGTTCCACCAGCAATTAGTGTTGCAAATATTTCATCCTGCCCAAGCTGACCAACAAGCCACACAATAACAAAAAACCAGGCAATCCATCCGATAGCCCTGTAAGCAAGGTACTCCAAATCAGGGTTAAAGTCAACTTTGTCAAGAGCTTTTTTGATAAGTTTTTGTAAGATATATATCCCGATGTATGCGGCGAAAAGTGTTCCACCAACAAATAGTAGTAATGGCAGAGCTCCGGCAAAAGTAGCATATACTTTGTCCAGCCCTGAAAAGATTGATTCAAATCCTACGAGTTCTCCGGCCATTGTAATCACTTAATCCATTAGGCTGCTTTAGTTTAAATACTTTTTGTGGACGGCTTCTTTTATGGGTGAATGTAAAAAAGATTCAAATAAGAGCAGGTGCAATTGTACTTATGAGCCTTGTTCGCGAAAAGGTGTTTGCTGTGACTGCATTACCTACCACTTGAAAATGGATGAGCTTCCGGCATGCTGTTTTAGCAAGAGTGCAGAGCAGAGCTATGATCGAAGTATAGAAGCGTTTATTGAAGACTACAAAAACAGGAAATAGATTTTTTATCTAGTCTTTCTTGAGCAAGTCGCCGACATTAAATTTCTTTCTCTCGGGTTCTGGTTTTGGTTTCCAAGAGCCACCACCAAAAGCCCATTTTCCCTGGGACTGCGGTTCGTCTTTACTCGTGCTTGAGTCTTCAAGCACACTACTTGTTATCTCAGCGTCTTGATCGGAGGGACTGTAAATTGTTTTCTCTTTCTTCTTAAGTTTTGGCATTTTGGGCAGTGAAATTTTGCCCTTTGCAATCATAATTGCTATTGCGGCAATAACTATTAGTGCTCCGATGGTTGCAAGTGCTGTCTCATTCTGAATTGCCTTAAAAGAAATAAATCCTGTTGAAGTAAATTCCTCGGTCTCCTCTTCCATTGCAGCAAGCTTGCCGCCTTGTTCGTTAACTGTTTGCTCAAGTGCAGAAAGCTCTAAATCTGTTGCATCAGCACTTGTTTTCACTTCTCCCTGTATATTATCAAGAGTAGAATTAATTCCATCAATCTTATCCTGCAGCTCTGCTGAAGTTGCCTTTGCTGCCAGCGCACTCTCTAAGTCTACAACCTTTGCTTTCAAATCATCAATATCATTTGCATAACTCATTATTGTTTCTTTCAAAGAGTTGAACTGTGCGCTATACTGTTCCTCAAAATCTTTTGAAGCAGGAATAAAAACATCAATCTGTACGCTCTTTTGACCCTTACCAATCTCCTCAACCTTTACAGTGTTCTCGCCCTCTGCACTAAAACCGCTTACAAGCAAGTAAATTGTGTTGCTTTCAATTAGAGTGTTCTCTGTCAAATTCAGTACAACGCTTTTGTCAACGCTCTTAACATAGATTTTGTTGCTGCTAACGGTTTCAAGCGAAACAATGGTGTTGTCATTTACTTGCACTATGGCCTCGTTAAAAGTGTCTAAAGCATCAAACTCAACTAAAATCGAGAAAGCAGTATTTGCTGCCACCTCTGCTGGCGCGCTAAGATTCATAGCACTTGCACTGCTGACAAGCATAACCAATGCAATGGCAAAAAGAATTCTTTTCATGTTGATCACATAAAATAGCGCCGTAATACTATTTAAATATTCCCTCGGAATCTTCAATTAGGGGCCTGTGGTCTAGTGGCTAGGATGCCGCCTTCACATGGCGGAGATCGGCGGTTCAATTCCGCCCAGGCCCATTTGGAACTATTTTTTGTTGACCGTGTGCACAAAAAACAGGCCATTGGCATAAATTTTGTCAAGTTCTTCAAATTCAATGGTTTCGTGCCAGAGATTATTGCCAACCGGCTTCTCATCCAAAAAGATTGAGCGATTCACCACATAGTCGATGTCATACTTATCTAAAATGGCTGGGTTCTCGGTTTTAATGAACTCAAAGCTATCAAGAATCATTTCCTCGTTAGCATATTCGACAGCCAAATCCGCACTTGATTTCCTTTGTGTAAGATGGATGAACTGGTGTCCAAGATAGGGTTCGTTCAAGAAGTTCGCGTTTGTGGAAGTGTTCTCGCTAATATACTTGAAAGAACTTTGTGCTGCAGGAACAACAGGGTAGAATGAAATTGTAATCAAGAACATTAAGGCAAAAGTAACTGCGAAAAGCATTCCGATTGAATATTCTGCCAAACGGTTTTCAAGCAAGCGCTTTGGAAACAGTAAGCCTATGAAAAGTGCGAATGCTGTTGTGGCAATAACATTTATCCGGTAAGAAACAAACAACTGAATGGCAATGAACAACGTGAGGAACAAGCCCACGCGAATCGCAAACTTATCAACCTTAATCTCTTTTGTGAGAATGAATGGCACAATATAAAGTGCAATCAATGCTACAAGTGGCAAGTAGTCCAAGAAAAAGCCATATATGGGAATGCTCCACAAGTAACCCCAGACATTGTACTGTGCTTGGTTTGGAAGGCCATAGCGCATTAGTGTTGGCAGGAAAAGTACAAGTGCTACAGCAATTCCAACTGTCAGCGCTTTCACACTTGTTTTGATTGTCTGCATCTTTGTGAGCACGATTGGGAGTGCCACAATGAACATTCCAAGAACCGGTGTTTGCACAAATGTTCCAAGTCCAAGTGCTATCCCACTATGCAAAGGTTTCTCCTTTCTAAGCAGGAAAAGGGAAGTGAAAAGGAAAGAATAACTTATCACATGCCTTATGTTAAAACTAAAATCGGCGAACATAAAACTCCCGAGGAAAAGAGCGATGAGTGCCAAGTAACTTCTTTTATCTCCAAAGCCATAACTGCGGAAGAACAATAGTGCGGAGGCAATAAATGCTATTTGCGCTAGAATCATTATTATTGCATAAGCCTGTTGGGTATCCAGCCCAGTAAGCCATGATACTCCCGGGTTAATGAAGAAATAACCCGACATATACCCAAATGGTTTGGTGCCGAGGAAACTGAATGAATCGGTAAAAGGCACTTCTTCCTGAGTCATAATTGTTTGGCTCTGTCTCTCGTAGAATACGGTCCAAGAACTGTAATAGCTTGTTGTAAACATGTTGAAGAAAAATGAAGAAAATATAAGGATGAACAGCAGCAGCAAAAGTAGTGGTGAAACTTTCAAATAGTCCCTCAGGCTTTTCTTGCCAAGAGGGCATTTGTTCTCAAAGTTTTTTCTAAATGCGAGGGCTAGCACCAAGGTTATTATCGAAACGATTAGCAGGAAGTTGAATGCTGACAAAGCATTACCTAATTCCAAACCAAAGAACACAACCATAAGTATTGTGAAAAATGAAAGAATGCTGTAAGAAAGCTTTTCAAGCAAATCTTGTTTTGGGAAAACAAAGAACGCCAGCACGCAAAGTAGTGCCGAAACAATTAGAATTCCAAGGAATGGGTTCATTGCAAAGCCGCGTTCTTTTGAAACTGTGAGAGTTTGTTCTGCTCCCTCGAATTGCACGCTAACCTTATTGCCCCCATCAGCCAAACTTATTCTCTCATCCGACTCAAAGTTTTCACCCGAAAAATAAACGCGATGATCAAGCTTGTCATTTACAAAAATTTCCAATGGCTCGTAGGAGAGAGCGTCATTGTTTTCAACCTTGATGTTTATAGTGTCATTCTCAAGCTGCGTCACACTAATTGTTGGAGTTGTTCGCTCAACATTTTCCTTGAGAACTACATGGTAGAAGAGCCTGTGCACCCCAATCAATATTTCAACTTTATTATCGCCTCGTGAAAGATCTTCACTCGCAATGCATTTCCCAAGCTCTTGTTCTTGGGCAAGATCAACTTCTCCTTTCCCTAGAACCTTGTCGTTTGCTATGACTGAGTATGCTGCGATGGTGGGCAAGTCATAATTGCTCTGAATTTTGGCAGTGAAGCATGCTTGCTCTCCCACGGCTATTTCTTTGTCAAATCTGAGTAGGAATACCTCGCCATGATTGCTCTTTGTTGCCCACTGACCCCAGTAAAGGGACCCAAGTAAGGTCAAGCTCAGAACAATGGCTACGGCTATAAAAGTAATCAAAAAGCTGTTTTTTTGCATGTTTTTTCATATACAAATGGACGGGAAATATTTAAATTCCAAGCTTTTAAGCGCAAGAAATAAATACTGGCTTTACACTAGGTATTAGTGGTGGGGAATGGACAGAGGAGAATTTGCTAACCTAGTCAAGAGATTTGAGAAACAGCTTTTCAAGGCGAAAAGCGGTTTTAAAGAGGCCAGTGAAACCACTGCTTCATTCAAAGAATCAATCTCCTTCCTGGAACAAATTGAGCAGGAAATTTCCAAAAACCCTTCTTTTGCAAAGGACTTCCAGCTTCTTTCAATGGAAAACAGCAGTGTCTCAGCCTGGAAGAAGACCACTGCAATGGTTGATGCTTTGAAAACTCTTCTTGAAGAGGGAGAGGAGAGCCAGGCAAACGCAAATCGCTTCTTGGAATCTTTTAGAAACTCGCGAGCATATGCTTTTCCCGATTCAAAGTCAACAATTTCTTTTCTGCAGAGCCTTGCAGATATCTTTTCAATCTCAAAGTTCGAACTAAAGCCCCAATTTATCGGAACTGTTGACATGGCTGTGATAACAAAAGACCTGAAGCTTAAAGCTGATAAAAATTTTATGAACTTCAATGTTACTGAGATCAAAAAAGTGATGAAATCCTTGATTGACAACAAGGATGCCCGCAACCTTGTTTTGGAGGGTAGAGGCATAAAAGTGTTTTGGCAGAACCCGCGCTTGCTAAGAGTTGATGCAAAGCATGATCAACTCAGGTCTTTGGATAAAGTGTGCAATGTTTTCCGTGGCGAGTGCGTGGAAAAAATAGTCTGATTTTACTTTGTAAAAGCACTTGCCGTTACTCCGGCATCCCAACTGAACCTTGGTCTAATTTTGACCATCCAAATTTTCTCAGTGTTATCATCAATGATTAGAGCATATCCCTTGCTCTTTGGCATCTCGGCATACAGGTGATCAAAATCCTGGTGCAAGTAACTTGGGCGTAAAGCGGCGACAGCTTCAATGTCTGGTTTTGAAGTCATTCTGTGCGAGATAAACAAATCACATTGGCTTATTGCATCAGGATGCAGTTTGTTTGGGCGCTGTGTTGCAAGCAGCAAACTTAAGCCCGGTTGTCTCCCAACCCTCACCCATTCCAAAAGCACTTGTAGTGCAAGGTTATCAGAATCTTTTGGCATGAACATATGTGCCTCATCAATCAGCATCCACACAATTGGCATTGCCGATTCTCGCTTTTGTCCCTTTAACACTTTCATTTCCTCTTCTTTTCTAAATAGCATTCTTTCCTCAAACAGTTTTTTTCCAAGGAGTGCAACAATTATATCTCTTGTTCCCTCCATTCCAACTGCCTGCCTGTAAGCACTCACATCAATAACAGTTATTTCCCCGGCCTTTGCTATCTCACTAAGCCTTGTTCCCTCTTTCTCGATGATGCCCCAGGTCTTCGCAACTTTTAACCTGTTTATCATTGCCTGCTTTACGAGCTTTGTGCTCTCAGCATCATTCTTTATTGCGGCAATGAGCTCGTCAATTCCATAGTAGCTTCCAAGCTTTTTCTTCACTTCATCTACAACACGCGTAATAAGTACTCCTTCAGGATCCTTCCATGTTAGTTTGAACAAAGCCATCCACTCAACAGCATCGAGCTCTGCTGCTTTCAGCGTAAACGCGCCACTGACAGGAAGTCCCTTTTCCTTGTAAAAATCGAGTTTTCCCTTTGGGACAAGAACCCTCACATTTGTTTCAGCTGGCTTTAAGTCCCAGTTCGCCAGCTCTTTCTCATTCTCTTTGTTTGCGAACTTAAGACTCCAGAATATTCCGACTGTGTCAATTGTTATAATAGAAATCCTGTTCTTTATCTCGGGCTCCAGCCTTGCAAACTCTTCAAGCATGACGGCCATCGTGTACGATTTCCCGCCTCCACGCTTGCCGCAAACTAGGACAAGATGCGGTTTTGAGAGATCCATAAAGATTTTTCTGCCGAGAACAGGTTTTTCTCCCTTTGATAATAATACTTTTCCAATATAGCCTGTGCCCTTAAATTTGTATTTGGCAATGTCTTTTGGGGAGCGCCCTACAATGGATTTGGATTTACCTAATTCAATAGCCATGTTGCAAATAAGACGCAGTTAAGGTATTTAAACTTTAACATCCTTTTATCTAATTGATTCTTGTGGCAGCTGCATTGAAACAACAGGAAGAAGAATTAAGACTTCTAATTCGAAAGATTGATACTGAGATAGTTGCTTTTGAGAAGCTTAAGACCGAGGTCAGTGTGAAAAAAGCCAAGATAGAGAAGTCTGTTAATGTCGCAGGACTACAACCAGTTCCAATTAACATTGCGCCACACTCCGGTTCTGCTGATAATCTTGTGCGAGAGCTAGAGCAGCATGTTCTTGCTCTTAACAAAGTAAAGAATTTTATCAATGGCAAGTTGAAAGTAGTGATAAAGGAAGAGGAACTGCTTGCAGAACTCCAAAAAGAGTATGGAAAGGAAGTTAATATCAAAAAGCATCCTAACGGGGAGTTCGAATTGGTTTTCTCGGATGATGGGACAAAGGCGGCTTTCAAGGCGCTTGAAAAAAGCAAGGGCATGCTTGAAACCGTGAAGAAGAGCGTTCAATCTTTAACAGAAGAACAAAAAGAATAATTTACTATTTTTCTAACGCAGGTATTCCAGCGTATTTTGAACTATTCCCGGTGTAAGCGCAGGGTCATAGTTGAAATAGATTGTTTTTCCCAGCAATGTTTTCTTTTCCATTATTGCAGGGAAGCTTTTTGACGAGCCCTCATCCTCAATTATGGCAACAGTGCTTCCAATAGGCTTAACATCAAAAGTCTTCAAAGAGTATGGCGGCAAACTCGGGCTTGCAGGAGCATTCTCTACTCCAATCATTATCTTGTGGGATATATCTTGTCTCTTGATCCTGCCTTGCAGTGAAACAACGGTTTCACAGGTTGGCTTTTCGCCTTGTCCAATATCACATTCAACAGGCATAATTGTTCCAAAGTTTGATTTCCACCCAATAACATCTGCTGCAACACTTCCTTCCGGCCCACTCCGATAAATTCCTGAATCTAATACTACGATGAGCTTTCCGCCTGTTCTAACAAAGTTCTCAATCGCTTCCCCAAACTGCCTGCTTACACTCTGTCCAAACGCGCTATCTGCTAAATGCTGATCTAAGAGCACGATGTCATACTGCTCTAATTGTTGCCCAGGGGTTGTCTCAAATTGAGTGGCATCTTGGATCTTATAATAAACCAAGCTGTTGTCCTGATCCAAAATTGTTACAAGTGCCTGGCTCGGCGCACCAATAATAAGCATCTCAGTTTTTGGAGTGGGGGTTTCTAAAGGAATTTTCCACACTCCACTGAAATAGACTGCTCCAACAATTATGAGGAATACTGCAAGAATTGCTAACTGTTTGTTCTTAGGAATGTTCAGAGAGAATCCTTCTCCACCCATTTCCTCACCCATCTCACCCATTACAATCAGAACTAATAAACCAAAACTTGAATATAAATGTTTGCCTTTGATGCTTGTGCCCGGTAACTATCTTTTGTGAAACAATTTCACATTTATACTTTAAACTCACCTATATTATAAAATAAAGGAGGGGAAAATATGAAAAAATATTTGTTTCTATTGGTTTTCTCGGCACTTGTTTTCTCAGTGTTAGTTCTGGCTTTGAAACCAGACTTTCAAGCTGTAGAGATAAGAAATCCTGTTACAAGCGATGTGAAAAACGGTGTTGTGATACCGGCAAAAGCAGTTGAAGTAACTCCAAACATTTTCTATCTCGGAGCAACAACCGATGAGGGTAGAGTTGTAGAGGGTTATGCAATAGTAACTCCAAAGAAAGCTAAAGCAAAGGGCACATGCAATAACAACAATGTGTGTGAGCCTGAACTTGGTGAAAAGAATAATTGCTCTGATTGTAGCGGTGGCGGAACTAATACAGGAGAAAGCACTTGTTATGGTTTCCTTGCAAAGGGTGCCAAATGGAAGACGACTGAACCATATGTTGTTAACCCATCTAACACAAGCGGTCTAAATGAAGCATTCGTAGCAAGTAATTTGGACACCGACATTGCTAAGTGGGAAAATGCAGCAGGCACCAATATTATTGGGGCAGGTTCTGTAACAAGTGATCTTCTTGTTGCCGATATGGTTGCAACTGACGGAAAAAACGAGGTTTACTTTGGCAGTATATCCGACTCAGGCGCAATTGCCATAACAATTGTGTGGGGGATATTTAGGGGCCCACCGGGCCAGAGAGAGCTTGTTGAATGGGATCAAGTGTACGACCAAGTAGACTTCAATTGGAGTAGCAGTGGAGAAGCCGGAAAAATGGACTTTGAGAACATTGCAACCCATGAGTTAGGTCACAGCGTGGGACTAGGGGATTTGTATACTGTGGAGTGCTTGGAAGAAACGATGTACGGATATGCATCTGAGGGTGAAACAAAAAAGAGAACCCTTGAATCCGGAGACATTACAGGAATACAAGAGCTTTACAACTAGATGGGCTGTAAGCCCACTCTTTTTCTTTTTTTTTAAGAATCAGAGAACTATTTGTCTGCAACAATAATTTATCTTGTCTTATTGCGAACGCAACAGTAGTTTTGCTTGTGCCAATCCTAGCTACCCAGCGCTTTCTTTATTGCTTCAACATCGAAGCCAACAATTATTTTACCGTTTATATCCAGTACTGGTACACCCATTTGTCCGCTCTTCTTTATCATTTCGTTCATGGCGTCCTTATCGACTGAAACGTCCTTGTGTTCGTAAGGGATCTTGTTTTCGTCGAAAAACTCTTTTGCCATTTGGCACCAAGGACATGTTGGGGTTGAATAAACTATTACTTTTGCATCAGCCATTTAATTCGCCTCCTAATGTTAAAATATTCACCAAACTATTTAAATGTCTTGTTTTGAAATAGGGTTGAAAATTGTTATTTCATTTGTTACCCTACTCTAGAACTTCGCACATCTTTTCCTGCAGTTCGTCTTCCACCAAATTCTTGAGGTTTTTGTACGCTTTCTTTCTTTCGCTTCTTTTCTTCAGCGCACTCAACTCGTCGCAGGTGAGACTTTCCACAAGTTCTTTTTCATCGTGTATTTGTTTTATGGTTATCGCCTCTTTAATTGAAAGGGATGGGGCAACCACGAACGGTGGTTGCCGCCTGAGGACACTCGCTTTTCACAGCGTTTGTCTTGCCTTGCTAAGGTTTTTTTGCGAGCCCTTCAGGGTTTGACAAAATATCCCAACACCTATAATTTATATACCCAATATACTTACGATACCTATCTATAAAAGGAGTATGGTTTCTATAATTATATTATGCAAAAAGAATGTCCTGTTTATGGAGTCGTAGATTTTGTCGGCAAGCGCTGGACTTTGCTAATTCTACTTGAGCTTTACAAGGGAGAGCACAAACGCAAGCGTTATACCCATATAAAAAATTCTCTGCCAAATATAACGCCTAAAATTCTTTCAGCAAGACTAAAAGAACTTGAGAAACAGGGAATGCTCAAGAAACAAATTTCTGCAAAAACTTTTCCAATTAAATCAGAATATTATTTAACCCCGAGGGGAGAAGACTTTATTAAAATCATTAAAGGCATAAAACGCTGGGGCTTGAAATGGAAGATTAGTAACGAACATTGCGAGACCATGAATTGCGAAGAATGTGATTTTTGATGACTGAAGAGGTATTTGACACAATAATTATCGGCGGTGGAGTAGCCGGATTGGGTGCGGCAGTTTACTGTGGCCGGTTTCAAATGAAAACCCTTATTCTAACTGAGAAAAAAGGCGGGACAATAATTCTTACAAAGGACATTGGGAATTACCCCGGCTTCAAGAATATTACGGGAATGGAGCTAGCGAAAAAGCTTGAGGAACATGTCAAAGAGTATGGTGTTGAAATTCAAACAGGAAAAGTGACAAAAGTTGAATCTGACAAAGTCGAGGGAAATTGCTTCAAAGTATTTGTTGGTGAGAAAAGCTTTCTAACAAAAACAATAATCTTTGCAACAGGAACCGAGTGGAAAAAACTTAAGGTTCCAGGTGAAGAAGAATTCACGGCAAAGGGAGTTCACTACTGCGCACTGTGTGACGGGGCAATCTATAAGGATAAAGTAATCGGCGTTGTTGGTGGAAGCGACTCTGCAGCCAAAGAAGCTTTACTGTTAACTGAATATGGGAAAAAAGTTTTCATAATTTACCGTAAGGAAGAAATACGCGCAGAACCAATCAACTACGAGCGCGTAAAAGAGAACAAAAAAATAGAAATAATAAACAACACAAATGTTGTTGAGATTAAAGGCAACAAAACAGTAACAGGAATTGTACTTGACAAGCCCTACAATGGTTCGAAAGAATTCAAACTTGACGCTCTCTTTGTTGAGATTGGACATATCCCACTCTCAAACCTGGCAAAAGACTTGGGTCTAGACCTCAATGATAAACATGAGATAAAAGTTGACAGGGATTCCAAGACAAACATAAACGGAGTGTTTGCTGCAGGAGATGTTGTTGACACCCGCTTCAAGCAGGCAATCACTGGAGTTGGAGAGGGCGTGCAAGCGGCTTTCTCCGCATACCAATATATTAATAATAACAAATTGACATCTGCGCCTAGTAACTGAGGATTGAAGGCTCGCTTAAATTCAGAGTTGAGTCAAACAAGCGCCCAAGTTACACAGGCAAACTTCTTTCTTCTCTGCGGGAACAATTTGGTGGCCATTCAATCAAAAAGCCAGAAATAAGACATTAACTAATTTTTGATTTTCACAGTTTTTCTTTTAGTTAATGTTTTCTTTTTTTAAAAAGAAAAAATTAAGGCAAAGGAGGGGGCATTGAATGGGAGGAGGTGTGCTCTAGCAAAGGAGGTGGGGGTTGGGAGTAGAATAGAAATCTACAAATTCCTCGCTAAATACAGTACCTTCCTCCCTGATTGTATCTTATTCAAATGCCCGTCCTTAAACAGTTTGTTTAAGCGCTGAGATGCGGCATTACTTCCTTTGTAGCCAAGTTCTGCCCTAACTTCTTCGGCAGAAACCTGGCCCCGAGTGTGGACCAGATGGATTATCATCTGGTCCTGTTCTGGCAAGATCTGAGTTGAGGAGAGCTGTGGTTGGGGTGTTGGGGTTAAGGAGTTTGTGTTGTTCGCTGTACTCTCCGTCTTTAGTTTAAGCATGATCTGATCATATTTGTCAAAAATATTTTCCAATATCTTGTTTGTTTTTTCTCTTTCTTCAGCCAGCTTAAACAAAAGCATAGCCATAAACATGGGGTCCTTGTTGTGTTTGTATATTTCTTGGATATCCATGTTTAACTCATTGAACTTTGGGGACATCTTCTTTAGGATTTCCCCCTCCAAGACTTTGGAACTATCTTTGATTGAATCATGACTTTCCATTGTAGTATCATGATACACTCATGACATATATAAAGCTTCCCTTTTCGGAGTCTTTGCACAAAAAGGGAGCACAATTTAGGATTTCAAACCCCTTTTTTGTGCAAAAGGTCATCCTGCACATTAAGGGGTTTCTTGGAATTAATCAGGTTTTGGGCTATTTTGAGCCCTTTTTTTTGTGCAGTTTCCCCACGGATTATGTTTTTGCTGTTTCAAAAACAGGCTTGCTTTTCCAAGCGCACACTATAAGGACGACATAAATAATTGGCATAATTAAAGAGTCTGCAGGGTGCGAGAGGAGATAAATTATTTTAACAATTCTCTCGATAAACCAAAACACAGGTAAGACTAAAGCCAAATAAAAACCAAACTTGCTTTTTTGAAATAATAAACCAATGGTGATTATTAATAATGCAAAATCTAACCCTATTTCAAAAGGCAACAGAGGATAACAGGTAACAAACTCAGAACTACAACCTAAAAACAACAGTCCTACAAAATTCAATATGCCAAGTAAAAAAACCACGCCCAGAAGAACTAAGCAAATTACCCACCAATCTTTTGATTGCATTCACTTTTTTAATGTCTTTTCTTCTATTTTGATCTTTCGCCACTAACCCTTATTTGTGCAGAATAGGGGTTTTTTTGTGTTCTGGTTAGGGGGAAATATTAGTTTATAATATTGGAATTAAATAAATACAAGTTTGATCTACAGTAAGGCATGAACTTAGTTGATCGCTTGCTTGACTTGTTCGGATTGAATAGACTATTAAAGGTAAAAAATAGAAAGAAAGAGATTGAGAAAGGTATTGAAGAGTTTCTTGAAAGTGTTGAACAAAAAGAAGGAAAAGAGATTGCAAATCAAACAAGAGAGATCACTCTATTGAAAACATCCTCTTGGTTGTCCTTAACCGATGAAAATATCATTAAAATATTGCATAGTATTGTTTCAGGATTAAAAGGTAAAACAGTACTTATGCCGCCAAGATTCCGAATTAAAGAGCCAAAGTTAAGCATTCTTTTACCAGAAAAAAAATAATCGTCAAAGCCAACTGAGTATTACGAAATTTACAAAGAACTTCCACCCATTTGTAATGGAAATTGGTTACCTCATGAAGAATACTGCGCAAGATTGCAAGCACATGAAAATAGTGAAAAATTTAAAGCGTTAAAAAGAAGATTACTGCTCAAGAGAGGAACTGAATGTGAATACTGCGGTAAAGAATCTGACCGAGAATCTGATTTTGATTTGCATCATGAAAGTTATAAACATGCAGGTGATGAACGCGATGATGAAGTTAAGATTGCTTGTCATCAATGCCACTTTAAGCAAACAATGTTACAGAAAGGACTCACAACAGAGAACTATGTAAACCATATCCAAGATAGGTTTCAAAAAAAGCTTACAGACTATGAATACTATGAAATTTTTTAATCTTTCTATTTAACTCTTATAACTCCTTTTTTGTGCAGTTTCGAGAAGTGGGCAATAAAGTTAAATACATTGGAAAATAATCTATTAGTATGCCTGCGAAGAAAAGACCACTGCTTGAAAGAATGGCTAGGGCCAGGAAGCTGAAAAGGATTCGTACAGAGCGAAAAGTAACTAAGTCTAGGCATGAAGGCATCAGGGTTTTAAGAAATATATCCGCAATAAGGCGGTTTAGGCAGGAGGCAAAAGGAAAAGCGGTAACAAGACTTGGCTTTGGCAAGGAGGAGAACCGTGCTTTTGAACATGTCGCGGGATTAATGCGTAAAAGTGGCTTGTCGGTTAGAACAGATGCGTTTGGAAATCTTTATGGTCGGCTTGAAGGCAAGAGTTCAAAAGTGGTTATGGTTGGCTCACATTTGGATAGTGTGAGGAGAGGCGGAGCATTTGATGGGGTTTATGGAGTTACTGCTGCACTTGAAGCCCTGAATAATATAAAGGCCACTGGAAACCCAGCCCATCCTATTGATCTTGTCGTATGGAGATGCGAGGAATCAGCCAGATTTAACAAAGCAATGCTTGGAAGCAATGCTGCTTTGGGCAAACTCACTGCCGAGGATTTAATACGAACAGACGCAAACGGTGTTACTCTTAGAAAAGCATTGGAACAAAATGGTTTAACTTACAAGCCCGGACAGCAGCTAATTAATCCACAAAATGTCCTGTTATATATTGAGCCTCATGTTGAGCAAGGAGATATCCTGGCTCGTGCCAAAAGAAAAAGAATTGGAATTGTAACAAGAATTGCAGGTCCTGAAAGATATGAACTTACTTTCAAAAGCCATTCGGCTCATTCTGGCGCAACTCCAATGGGGCGCAGGCACAGAAAGGATGCTAATGTGGCGGCCTCAAAGGCAACTGTTAAAACAAGAAACCTAGCTTTAAGAGCCAATCATATTTCAAGAATTTTAGGTCCAACTGTTTCGCAGGCAGTACACAAAGGCCCAATAGTCGGAACCGTAACCCAAATGAGAACAGTGCAAGGTAGCCTTAATACTATTCCAGGGATGGTCAGAACAACTCTTGATGTAAGGGCCTTGTCTACGCATCAAAGAGGAAAGCTTGCAAAAAGAATAATTACGGGGGTTAGAAAAGCCGCGTTAAAAGAAGGGGTTTCACTAGATGTAAAAGAACTCTCCAGAAGTCCGCCTGTTTCAATGAGTGCCAAAAATGTTACTCTTCTTGAAAGAGTGTGCAGAGAAAATGGTATTGTCCATAGAAAGATGCCTTCCGGCGCAGGGCATGATGCATCCAATCTCCAGAAAGCAGGAATACCTAGCGCAATGTTCTTTGTGCCAAGCGAAGGTGGCTTTGCGCACAATCCTCATGAAAGAACGCATATAAAAGATCTGGGTGCCGGCGTAGTCCTGCTAACAAAATTCTTACATGGCGTGGCTAAAGTTAGTCCTGTCAATTAGTCTGTTTATTAATCTAAGAGAATGAGATTGCCACAGGCACTTTGAGAATCTTGTTTAGAATTTCCTCAAGCCTTTCTCTTTCTGATGCAATCTTTTTCATGTCGCGCTCGTCAATAATCGCTTTAAGTTCCTCGCCCTCTTGCTTGAAGACTTTGTTTACTGCCACAACTCTAATTCTACCCATCACTTGCTGGATAGTATCTTTTGGGTCAGAGAGTTCTACAACGCGAACCTTTTTCCCAAGGACCTTTTCAAGTGCCTTAATGTTCTTGCCTTCTCGGCCTATGAGGGCACCAACATTTCCCCTCGCGAAAATGATTATGATCTTTGGGAGTTCAAATGCGCGCACAAGCTCTGTTGCGAGCAAAAACTTCTTGTTCTCAAGCTTGTTAATTGCCTTGGCTAGCTCGAAATCAATTTGCGTAATCTGCCCGGCTTTTAGCTTTGCCTTGCAGATCATGCAGAGTTTCCCGTATTTTATGTCTTCTTTGCAAATAGGCCCTTTCACTAAAAACACCACTTCTGAATAACTAAACTAAAATTAATAAGAATTGAAAGATGAAAAAGAAAGTCTTCCACTTTTATTTTAACAATTGTATTTCAATGGCAGAAACCTTTAGTAGGTTTCCTTCGTCTGTAGTAATCTCTTCAGTAGCAATCTTGATGTCATTGATTTTTGTATCGGTAACAAACTTGTTCTTCACAATTTCTGCTACATCAACAGCTCTGCTGATTGCTTTTCCACGAGCCTTGAGCATAACCTCGTTTGCTCCCTGGTTCATCTGAGTTACAACAGCCAGGACGTAGCTCATTGTTCCTTTTTTGCCCACAAAAACAACGTTTTCATTGCCACTTGATTTTTCCCCTGCCATTTTTCCCGCACCTCCGCGCGAACTACTGTTCAATGAAAAAGACAACAATTACGATTGTGTTGTCTCAAATCTATTGTACTGCACAATCATTTAAAGGCTATTGTTAAAAGAAAAGAAGGAGGTGGAAACCTGCTTTTATCGCAGGTATTCCAAGGTATTCTGCCATATGCCTGGCGTTAGTGCCGGGTCATAATTAAAGTATAGGCTCTTTCCCATAATCAAGCGCTTCTCGACTATTGCAGGATAATAACTCTGTGTTACCTCGTTCTTGATGTAAGCAACTTGGTTTCCTGTTGGCTTTACATCAAAGGTGAACAAGGTCAATGGAGGGTAACTTGGGTCTGCCGGAGCAACCTCAATTCCTTGCATTATCCGGTGGTCAAAGTCATTCCTGTATACTCTTCCTACTGTGTGAATAGGTTGTTTACAGGTTGGAACATCGTTTTGTGCCCTATCACATTCGGCTGGTATGATTTCGCCAAAGGTTGCTGTCCACCCAATAATGTCTGAGGCAATGCCTGTTCCATATATTCCGCCTGAACGGTAAATTCCTGAGTCCATTATTACTACAAGTTTTCCGCCTGTTTTAACATAGTTCTCAAGGGCTTCTCCAACTTGCCTACTTACACTGTGATCATATGCGGTGGTTCCAATATGCTGGTCTAATACTACCATATCATACTGCGCCAGTTGCTCTTCGGGGGCAACATTTATTGAGGCAGCATCTCTAATCCTAGCATAAATAAGATCTTTGTCTTGGTCAAGCATTGCAAGCATTTGGGCTGATGGTTGTCCAATCACAAGCATTTGGATTGGCTCACTCTCCTCAAAAAACGGAATGTCTACGACATCAAACCTATTTAACAAAAAAACTGCTATAATAACAATCAGAATCAGGGGAATAAGTCCCTCTAAGTTTCTGGTAATCTTTGATTTTATTCCTTCATCATAACCGTAATCTGCTGCAGGAGCAGCTCCAGCGTCGCCCTCAGGATACATCTTATTCACCATCTCCAATTAATTTGTTAATCTATACTATTCTTACCTTTCATTCTATTTAAACCTTTCTTTCTGCCCCAAATCAGGCAATTAAATAAATGCTTTTCTCATTTATAAAGCTTTCTCTAACCCTTGATGATACCATAGTACATATTCTCTAATGGCAGCAAATATACACCTTTGTCAAAGCCCTCAAGTTTTGGGTTTGCATAGAGCTCAGGGGGCATTGCATAATATATCACTCTTTCACCAACTCCACTTGTTACAATCATTGGAGTGCTTCTGCTAAAATTAGCGTCTCTCAGGCCTGGGGGGGTGTCAAGGCTCGTGCCTGTGACAATCTTGGTGCCAAAGTCAAGGCTCAGCACTTCTGTTGTTATGCCCCCGCTGAGCGTATTTACAATTGCAAAGTCCTCTTTGTCAAAGACCCAGAGTGGAAGCTCGACTGACATTCCTCTTATTAGCGGGTGTTCAAGACTTGGTTCTGGTTGTAGACTTCCGGCATAAACTGGCTTGTCGTTTTTGCAGGGGGAGATATCACAAAAATTTCCCCTATAAGTTAGGGACAAAAGTTGGTCAAAAGAAATCATTAGGTCTCCTTGCTTTCTTGCCCAGGGCCCAAGCTTAATGTGTTCATTGGTATCGTCTTGTCTCTCATTTAGATAAAGATATTCGTCTGTAACAATCTGTCCATTAACAATACTTTGCCCGAGTTCTGTTCCGGCATCCCCGGTCCAAACCAAGCGGCCACCTGTTCCATAATAATCTATGAATGCCCGCAATTTCTCGGTTGAAATCTTCCTAGCACGCTCTACTATAACCAAATGGTAGGGCCTAAGATTTCCAGTATTCACTCTATCAATGTGCAGGGTGTCAGCCCTCACGCCCAAAAACTCCGGGTTGGCAAGCATGTCCTGCAAACTACAGTACTCATCAGTACATCCTCCAATAGGGTTGCCCAGACCACTGTCACCATAAACTATGAGAACTCTTGGGCCTCCTGTAGCATAGCCCATGACTCCCCAGTAAAGCTCGCACCCAAATGGAACCGAACTACACTTTGCAATACCTGTGAATACAAGTATGAAATAAAGAAGCACTAGCAAACCCACTAGTATTAGTATGTGCGAGCCATCCTTAATCATCTTTCTAATGTCTGTCATAAAATCACTCTGGAGCTAATAATCTATTTGTTTTTAGTATTTAAAACAGTTGCTTTTGGTTCTTTGTCAAGCGGAATCGAGCGAATGGCTAGGGGTGCGATGAATGCTGTGATTGTTGAAAGCAGAATTAACGCGGTAATTATGTCTGCGCTCAGCAGTCCTGACTCAAGCGCTACAAATGCAACGGCAAGTGTTGTGGATAACTGGGGAGTAGTGGCAAAGCCTATCAGCAGGCTTTCTTTTACCGAAAATTTGAGCAGGTATTTTCCACCTATAAAACCACTGATTACCTTTGAGGCTATCAGGCCTGTTACTATCAGCGCGGATGAAATAAGTACTTGGGACGAGAGTAGTAATCCAAGGTCTAGCCCCATGCCAATTATGAGGAAGAATATTGGGATGAAAAAACCATAGCTGATAGTCCTTATTTTCTCCTCCACTTTTCCCCTTATAGAGTCACTAAGTATTATGCCGATTACAAATCCTGCAACAATAGCGTGCATTCCAAGTGATTCAAATAGAACTACTGTGGCAATCAGTATTGCGAAAACAAAGCGCAGCTGGCTCTCGAACAAATCTCGGCCTCTCTTGTTATAGTGGTATAATTGTTCTATTCTGGGAATGAGAAGTTTGAGCAGGAAAGGGATCAATATTATGAGTGGAATGTAAATGATTAGTGGCAAAGCTGTTTTAGGTGTAAAGTTTTGCAGTACTATGGCGAACAGCAGCAAACTTATCATGTCCTCAAAAACCGTTGCCGAAACAATGGTTTCCCCAATCCTCCTGTTCAGTAACCCTCGTGCTTCAAGGGAAGGAATTATGATTGCAACAGAGGAGGAGATAAAAGCGATTCCAAGAATATAGGAGGTTATCACACTCTGCGTTAAAAACCAGGCGATTCCAAAGCCGGTTGCAAACGGGATTACCCCATTTAGAAGTGCCAGCACGAATATTTCTTTTTCAAGGCGCTTGAATGAACCGGTTTTTATTTCGCTGCCCGCAATAAACATTAGGAACACAAGGCCAATTCCACCCAGGAACGATATTGTGGGATCAACACTCACAATATTTAAAACAGGTCCAATGATAACTCCAGCAACAATCAGAGCGGTAACATAGGGCAAATGCAGCCTCTTAAATAAGTCTGAGAAAATGAGTCCCGCGAATAGGAGGACAAAAAAACTCAATAGTGCAGTCATCCGTTGTTTTATTATTGGAAGTGTTATAAATTAGTTTCCAAGGCCAAAGAGTCCGGACAAAAGCTTTAAAAAGAGCCCCCGGGACAATTTAGTTAAGTGATTCTAAATGGTTAAACTGAAAAGAGGACCAACAACTACCGGTCCAAGCAGTTCGCTTGGAATAATGCGTTTCTTTGACGCAGATACCGCCGGCCCAAAGCTGAGTCCTGAATTTGTCGTAATAATCGCTGTAGCACTTATAGCTGTTGTTGTAGCTGCAAAGCTATTGCTTGGATTCTAAAGAGTTGAGCGTTCTTTTTCAACGAGTTGCTTTGCTTTCTTTATTTCGCTTGGATAATGCTTTCCTCTGTAAAGAACCTTTGCTTCAGCTTCACTTGCATTAAAGGCTTTCTTCAATATTTCTGTTGCCTTTTCGTGGTCAAAGCGCTTGCAGGAAACGACATCTATTTTTGCAAATCCCTGCAAAGGATAGGTGTGAATTGTGATGTGTGATTCAGCTATGATCACAAAACCGCTTAGGCCTGAGTCCTCTTTCTTTGGCGCCTTATATTCTATGATATGTGCTTCTGAAATTTTTTGCATTCCAATTTTTGCAGGAAACTCGTTCAAAATCTTTTCAACAAACTTTTTATCCCCAAGTTTCTTTGCATTGCACTTGTACAAGTCCAAAGCGAGCTGTGGCCCGTAGTCTGCACTAAATTTTTCGAGAAAAAGTGGCATTGCCTTATCAATTAAATTGTAAGCCAGGTCAAATGCGAAGAGCAGGAAAAAGTATTCAAAGTTTCCTGTTACAAAGCCGATTGCAATGGCTCCAATCTCTAGTGAGAGCCTTACACTAACCACTTTCTCCACAAGCCTATTCACACTTTTATCTTTTTCCTTTATCTTATCAATAAAATCGTTTAGTATTTCATCTAAGAAACCGAGTAGCAAGAATATTACTAAAAATGGAAAGTTGATCGCCGGGAAGCCAAAGAGAGAAGCAAAAATGAATAGGGCTGCCACTGCAAACTGGTGCTCCCGTGAATCAATCTTTCCAGCTATAAGCACACCAATAGTAATTGCAATAATGATTGTTGCAAACTCGGTTGAAATGGTAATAAGAAATCCTGCCAATAGGCCATAGGTTATACCTGTTAGGTATGGTAGCACAGGGTGCTTTGACTTGAATGGCTCATCAACAAAGTTGTCTGTCATCTTTGTCAGCAGGCCATCCAGAAAAGCTAGCAGGTAGAAAAAAATCACAGTACTCCCTTCTCTTTCAATGAAGCTGCAATCAGTGGGAGTGCAATTGTTGCATCACAGTGCACTTGCACACTGCTCCCTTTCTCTTTTATTTTGCCCCAGCTCTTTGCTTCTTTTGTTTGTGCTCCTGAGAGCGAACCATCGTACTCGACAGCTGTTGAAACATAAACCGCGTAATCCAAGCCATCACGAACAAGGTTTGCGCCAATAATGTGGTGCTTGCTGATTCCCCCGCCAAGGATTATTGCTGCAGTTTTCTCAGCGTTGAGTACTGTGTCAGCCAGTCTCTTCATGTCCTTTGTAACATCAACCACAAAGTCTGCATGCTCCTGTTTGAAAAAGTACATTTGCAATCCAATTGCCCCATCCGTAATTCCCGGGCAAAAAACAGGAATGTTGTTTTTAGTGCAGTGATGCAAAAAGCTTTCCTCAGGAAGCGTGCTTCCAATAAACTCGTTCAACTCACTAGGGCTAGTGCTCTTATCTTGAGCATATAATTCGCTGAACCATGGCTGTATTTTTTCCTCAAGAATCTCAAAGCCTTTGTTTTCAACAAAAATGTTTCCAATTCTGTTAACTCCTTTCTTGTGGAGCTCAATGTCATCAACATTAAACGCGCCTTTCCCATAGGGCATAAAGCTCTTGATTATATCGTGGTCAATACTTCCAGCAGTTGTGACGATTGCATCAACAAACTTTTTCTCACACATCTCCCTCACTATTCCGCGCAGGCCTGATGCCATCATATTCGCGGTAAACCCAAGAAATATGGTGCAGTTCTCTTTTTTCATTTGTTCAATAAGCTCAACGGCTTCAGCAAGGTGCGATGCCTGGAACCCAGTGTCTTTCATCTGCCCAATAATATCTGCAGCGCCTTGCTTGTTGTTCAATTTAATATCGCTAATCTTTTCCATTTTTTACCACCTCCAATTATATCTAGAAAAATTAGTGCAATGAAACTTTGTTAGGTGGTCTTGGTTTCATAGAAGAATTTGCTCCGAAAGTGTATTTAAAGCTTTCATTTGGCTTTTTTAGGCCTTTAATTCGATTGCAAACTCTCTTTCCAGCAGCGTCTCCATTTTCTTGCCTTCAACCACTTTCATCTTGGTGTTGGTGCCTTCCTCAATCTCTTTCTGGTATTTCTTGAGGAATTCTGGATCACTGCTAGCAATAAGAAGCTCTACTGTTTGCTGTGGCACAAGCTTTGCTTTTTTTCTCTCGTCCTGGATTTTCCTGCGCAGCTCCTGCAGCCCCCACTCTTCTTTGAGTGCGGCATCAGTTTCTGTGCTAAGCAAAGCAATTACTCCTGCAACCTCTGTTTCAGCATACTGGCCCTTAGGCTTTGCCTTTACCTCAACAGCCTTTTTCACATTACATGACCTTGCAATAATTGGCAGAACATTCTTGAATTCTTTTCCTGTCTTTGAAACAATTGCAACTTCTTTGAGAGGCCATCTTCTCCTCAATTTCTCTTGCTCCCTTAGAGCAAGAACCGCCTGCACAATATCTATTGCATTAGCCATCTCTTTCTCAAGTTTCTCATTAACCATCTCTTTGTTGGTTGTGGGTAGTCCAAGCAAATGAACTGAGTCTGGTGCTTTTCCAACTGCAGTCTGTTTTAATTGCTGGTATAAGTGTTCTGTTATATGCGGGGCAATTGGCGCAAGCAGTCTTAAGAGCGTGTCCAAGCAAACGCTCATCGTCCTGTTCACTGCATCATCCTCACGGGCCCTAACAAGCTTTATATATGTTCTGGAGAAATCCTCCATTACAAATTTCTCGATTGCCTGCACCCCCTTGTAGTAAGTGTAGGTCTCGTAAGCGTCAATGGCATCATTCACCGTGCTATAGAGCCTGCTGAGAATCCACTTATCCTCTACTTCCAACTCTTTTGTGTTCAATGGGCTAGAGTCAAGCAGTTTTACATCAAGGTACATGCTTGCATAATTGTAAGTGTTGAATAGAACATTGAAGAACTTGCCAATATCCCTAAAGTTATCCCAATTAAATGCAAAGTCCTCTCCTCTAGAACTCTGCACAAGGTAGTAGCGCAGGAAGTCGGTGTTGTACTTTTCAATAACTTCTTTTGGCGAAACAATGTTTCCCTGGCTCTTTGACATCTTCCTTTTGTTCAAATCAAGAACAAGACCGTGAACCACAATATTCTTGAACGGCTTTTTGTCAAATGCAATTGTGCTAAGTATGAGCTCTGAGTTCCACCAGCCCCGGAACTGGTCTGTTCCCTCCCAATTCAAGTCTGCGGGCCAAAACTTTTCAAATAGCTTTTTGTCACGAGGATATTCAAGCGCAGCCCAACTACTTACCCCTGAGTCAAACCAAACATCAAGAATTTCTGAAACCCTTTGCATCTCCTTCCCACACTTGCACTTTACCTTTACTTTGTCAATCATTGGCTTGTGCGGATCTGGAATCTTTTGCCCAGTTTCTTTTTCCAACTCATCAACAGAACCAAACACGCGCTGTTCTCCACATTCACACTTCCAAACAGGAACAGGGCTTCCCCAATATCTTGCTCTTGAAATCGGCCAGTCTCCCAAATTCTCTAACCAGTCATGCATTCTTCCCTGCATAAACTTTGGAACCCAGTTGACTTCCCTGTTAAGTGAAACCATCTTCTTCCTAATTTTTTCAACATTGAAAAAATATTGAGGGAGTGCGAGCATCAGTAGCGGGCTTTTGCATCTCCAGCAAAGAGGATAGTCGTGAGTATAATCATGCTTGTAGACAAGCGCACCCATTTCCTCCAAATCTGCTATAATATCTTTGTCAACAACCCTTGCTTTTTCACCAGCATACTTTCCGGCCTCTTCTTTGAGCGAGCCATCTATGTTCACAGGGTTTATTGCCGGCAAACCAGCTTTTCTTCCTTCATCAAAATCCTCTTTTCCATGGCCAGGCGCGGTATGAACCAAACCAGTTCCTTCATCCAGATTTACATGTCGCTCACTCAATATTACACGATAAGCGTTTTTCAGTTTTCCAAGTTTTAGGTTAGGGGTTAAAGGGTTCTTATACTGTGTTCCATCAAGCTCTTTTCCCTTAACAGTTTTCTCTATAGAGAAGCCGGCCTCAATACTATCCATTAATTCCTGTACTTTTTCCTTCGCAATAATCCAGGTTTCTCCATTACTCATTTTCACAAAGTCGTACTCGTATTTTGGGTGCACCATTATCCCCATGTTTCCAGGTAGAGTCCATGGCGTTGTCGTCCAAATCAAAAAATAAGTGTTCTCCAAGTTCTTTGCCTTGAATTTCACATAGACTGCGGTATCAGTTTGCTTGCTGTACTCAATTTCGTTAAATGAAACAACTGTTTCGCAGTGCGGGCAAACATGTACAGGGTATATTCCTTCTGTAAGAAATCCTTTATCCGCTCCCTGTTTGAATGTCCACCAAACAGTGTCAATATACTCGCGACTCAGTGTAAGATATGGGTTCTCCCAATCCATCCAAATCCCGAGGTTTTGGAATTCCCCATTCATTACATTAATAAATTCTGTTGCAAAGTGCCTGCACTCTTTTGTGAATTTCTCAACACCATAAGTTTCAATATCTTCCTTGCACTTAAAGCCGTGCTTTTGCTCAACCTTTATTTCTGTTGGAACTCCGTGCGTATCGTATCCTGCGCGGGCAAAAACATTGTAACCCATCATCCTGCGCGAGCGAATGCTAACATCCTTCAGAATCTTGTTAAGGGCTGTTCCCATGTGGATATGACCTGTTGCGTAAGGGGGACCGTCCATAAAATAGTATGGCTTCTTCTGTTTGGAAGACTGGACCTTAACCTTGTCGGCAATCTTCTCTTTGGCCCAGAACTTCTTGATTACATTCTCCTTTTCTCCGGAGTATGCTTCCAACTGCTTTTTTTCGCTCACATCATTCACTTTCCTTTCTTCATTTTCTTCTCTTTCGCAGCTTTCATCTTTACTTTTTTTCTTCTTGCCATTTCCTGTGCATGCTTTTTTGGACCCACTTTCTTTTGCCTTACTTGTATTGTCCTTGCAGGCTTTTGACTTCTCCTATTTGCACGCATGATTTCACCCTGTGCTTTTATTTGGGTCTGGGAGGATTTGAACCCCCGACCTGCGGCGTATAAGACCGATGCTCTAGCCAGGCTGAGCTACAGACCCGTTCAAGATTATTTGAGCTATTATTAGTTTTATATAGATAACTATGCAAATCAGAAGTAGTTTTATGCCAGTATCCGACATTCACCCAGTATTTGTGAATTCTTGTACATAAAAAAATTAGTCCCGGAAAACGTTAAAAAGCTATTCGTTGCTCAGCTCTTTCTCACTCAAATTGTTTTCCTCGTTGAGCCGAGCTGGACCCTCTGCGCTCTCCTCAATGCTCCCATACTTTCCAATGTTCAGCCTAATGCTGTGCTTAAAGATTGTAGTGTAAGCATTCTCAATTTTGTAGGTTCGGTCTTTCTCAATTTTTTCAATATTCTTGTCCCACAACGAGAGTAGAATGGATGCAGTTTCATCTCCCACCAGCAATTCTGCCACACGATGCATTTCTCCACTATCTCTTAGCATTACTTCGCGCGGCTCTCCCGTGTCCCCTGCCTTCACAATCAGTGAAATCTTTTTCTGCAAGGGCTTTATTTCCTCAACCTTCATTTCAAACTTGGGGTGCCAATTTCTTTTAAACCTAGAGCGGTCTAGGCTTTTTTAAAAAAAATAAAAAAAGAGCGGGAACTAGCCCGCTTACTTGATGCTTTTCTTTATTTCGCCTGCAAAGCTTTGTATTTCTTTCTTAAATGTCAGACCAAATGAGACACCGACAACAATACCAACCGCTATTGCAATGCTCCATAGGAATGGTGTCAGGAAGATCTGAAGCAACTGTACAAGAATCTGTACTTTAGCTTCTCCAAGCACAAGTGTAAGTGCGAGGATCCCCGCGAACAACACTACAATCAACTCGGTCATGCTTGAAACCATTTTCTTAAACCTGTGTTGAGTTGCATCCAGTGCATTCTTAAGGTATCTACCTAACAGCAAGCCAAGTATCATTACCAGCAATGCTGCTAGCACTTGCGGGATGTAGAAGACAAGTGCCTCTACAAATTGGCTTAGTCCCTGTAGCTTGATTGAGTCAGCTGCTACCCACAGTGAAACCCAAATAATATACCACTTGACAAAGCTTCCGATCAAAGCGGACATTTCTTTTCCGCCGATCGCCGCAGTAAGGTTTTGTTCATCGATCCATTGGTCAATTTTGGTGCTTTGCAATATCTTTATTACTATCTTTTTTATTATCTTCCCGAGGAACCATCCGATTACAATTATGGCAATCGCAAGGATCAGCGCAGGAACAACGTCAACAAACGAATCCCAAATTTTGAAAGCTGCTTGCTTCATTCCATCACTAAACTGTGAAACCAAATCAACCATTGTTGAATCACCAATTAATAGAACGCTTTTGCTCTTTTTAAATCTTTTCAGGGCTTCGTTCATTAGCCTTTTTCAAAAAGGTGGATTGACGAATAATTCTCCTTTGTGTCCACAATAAACCTTATTATTGATTTTGTTCCAATACTTTGGCATGGTAATTGTTGCAACAGTTGGAATGCCCGGTTCAGGCAAAAGCGAAGCGGCTGATGTCTTTATTGCAAAGGGCTTTGACTACATTCGCTTTGGCAAAATTGTTGTGTCCGAAGTCAAGAAGCGTGGGCTTCCAGTAGAAGAAGATTATGAAAGGCAGATTCGCGAGGAGTTTCGTGAAAGATATGGTATGGCTGCAATGGCCATTCTAAACATTCCAAAAATCGAGGCCTCGGTAAAAGCAAAGAATGATGTTTTGATTGACGGGCTTTACAGTTGGGAGGAACTAATTGTTTTGCGCGAACGCTTCCCAGGCCTAAAATTATTGGCTGTTTATGCTTCGCCTGAAACACGCGCCAAGCGCCTTGCAAAAAGAAAGATTAGGCCTTTGACTGCTGAGGAACTTTCATCTCGCGACAGGGCAGAAATTGAAAACTTGCACAAGGGTGGGCCTATAGCCATTGCTGATTACACTGTTTTAAATGAAACTACCAAACCAAATTTTTTGGCGGAAGTAAAAAAAATTGTGACAAAAATAAAAAGAAAAAAATAAAAAAATAGAAAAAGGGGAATGATTTACATCATTCCGCCCATGCCTGGTGGCATTCCGCCCATGCCTGGTGGCATTGGTGGCTCTTTGCCCTTGCTGCTTCCCGCGATTATGTCATCAATACGCAGAATCATTTCCGCGACCTCTGTTCCGGAAGCAATTGCTTGAGTCTTGACTTTCATTGGCTCAATGACGTTCTTTGCATTCATATCGGCAAGCTTTCCTTTTATGACGTCAACTCCAATGTACTTTCCGTCCTTTGCTCTGTGCTTTGCTCTCAAGCTAACCAAAGTGTCCAAGGGATTCATTCCTGCTGTTTCTGCAAGAGTCCTTGGAATTTCCTCTAGTGTGTTAGCGAAGGCTTCGATTGCAAGCTGTTCTCTTCCACCAATTGTGTGTGCGTAGTCGCGCAGCCTTGTGGCGATTTCAACTTCAATGCTTCCGCCTCCTGCGACAACTTTTCCACTTTTGATTACTGTTGCAACAGCCATCAAAGCGTCGTGAACAGCTCTCTCTGCTTCGTCCACCACATGCTCTGAACCGCCCCTTATGAGCATTGAAACACTCTTAGGGTTCTTGCAGCCCTCAACGAAAACCATGTCGTCTCCGGCAATCTTTTTCTCGCTCACTGTTGCGGCTTTACCAAGGTCTGAAGCTGAAAGATCTTCTAACCTTGTCACAATCGTTCCGCCTGTAGCTCTAATAAGAGCATCCATATCGGATTTCTTGACTCTACGTACAGCTGCAATTCCTTCTTTTGCAAGGAAGTGCTGTGCTAAATCATCAATGCCTTTCTGGCAGACAACAAAGTTTGCTCCGCTTTTCTTTATTTGCTCAACCATCTTTTTCAGCATGCCTTCTTCTTGGTCTAGGAAAGCCTGCATTTGTTCAGGTGAACTAATCTCGATTTTTGCGTCTGTCTCTGTGCTCTTTATTTCAAGTGCAGCGTCAATCAAAGCGATTTTTGCATCACCGATTTTCTTTGGCATTCCACCTTGCACTATTTCCTTGTCTATTAAAAGGCCCTTGATTAGCTTGCTGTCTTCGAGTGAAGCGCCCTGCTTTTTCTCAACCTTGACATTGTCAATGTCGATGCCAATCTCGTTGTTCTCGTTGTCTGTAACCTGGACTATTGAGTTAACAACAAGGTCTGCTAGCTCTTCTGCTGCCTCTGCAGCCTTGCCGGTCATTGATGTTAGGGCAATGTTTCTCAAAGCTTTCTTGTCATCATACTTTACGTCCTCGGCCACTTTCTCAAGTTCTTCTCTGGCCTTTTTTGCCGCTAAACGGTAACCCTTTATGATAATACTTGGGTGTATGTCGTCATCAAGCAGTTCTTCTGCTCTCTTCAACATTCCGCCTGCCAAGACAACTGCACTAGTTGTACCATCGCCAACTTCATCGTCCTGTGTTTTTGCAACTTCCACCATCATTTTTCCTATTGGGTGGTCGATGCTCATTTCGTCCAAAATGGTTGCGCCATCATTACTAATGGTAACGTCTCCCAAATCGTCCACAATCATCTTGTCCATTCCCTTTGGTCCAAGAGTAGATTTTACTGCCTGGGCAACTGCCTTGGCAATCAAAATATTTATTCTCTGTGCGTCCCTTCCTCTAGTCCTTTTTGAACCCTCGGTTAGAAACACCACTGGTTGCTGAGCTGCTTCAGCCATGTATATCATCCTCCAAATTGTTCATTCTTTTAGCTAAAAACACTAAAAATAAGTGAAATAATTGATGGATATAAGTGTTTAAAAAGCCTCGCTTTTTTGATGGATATGCGTGTTGAAGAGCTTGCCTTTGGGAGCGAAATCATTAAATTTCCCAATATATATATATATATATTTTTGAATGAGGGCAAGAATTTTGGTTTTGCTGGTTTTGCTGCTGCTAGTATTGTTTCCTGCAGTGAATGTTTTTGGGGCAGCTTGCGCTGGAAATTATGCAACATCGTGTGGCCCAAAGACTTCTGCAACTTGTAGTAACTATTATAGTTTAGGAAATGCGACCGGTTACCAGTGCGCGTATACTATAGCATGTAAGGGATTCGGAGGTAGTTGCACTCCTCAGTGCACGGCTAATGGCAGAACAGCAACAGGTACGACATGCGGTAATCTTACCACAGGCGTTTGCAACAACTACTTTTATGACCATGCAACAACTGACAAAGTATGTAAAACCTTTTTGGGAAGTTGTGTTGGAAAAATAACATGCGTTCCAGAATTCTTTGGAATTGAATTTGACGCGGGCTATTTCCCAGAAATGCAAATTTCAACAGGTATAATTGCGTTAACAGCAGCAATCGCGCTGCCGACTTTCTTGCTTAGGAAGAAGCGTTAAATTTAAATTAACGTATTATATAAGTTTATATATGCCTACTAAGACTGTTTTGCATTATCCTCGACTTGACACGGTGTTAATGATAGAGGGCGCTATTAAGAATGCTAAGGAGTATTCTTCTAAAGCCGCGCTCTGGAAGAGCCTGCCGAAGAAGGTGATGTACCAGACCTTTTGTCTGGTTCTTGAGTATTTGGAGCAATCAAACAAGATTCTGATTACAAAGGACAAGAGGATTATGTGGATTTTCGCTGATAACCGAAAACTTCAGAAGCTTTTAAAGGAAAGCGTTGGAATCTAATTCTTGATGAACGAGATTCGATTTAGTAAAGAGTTCTCTAAGGATTTTTCAAAGCTTCAAAATAAAGCAGAGAAAGGGAAAAGTGAGGCAGAGTATTTGCTTCGGATTGTGGATCGGGGAATTGCTAAGCTTGCTTCTGACTTGGAAGCTGGAAAGAAGATTCCAGGAAGGCTTTGGCCAAAAGAATATGCTAAAGAGCATGATTTGCGAAATTTGTGGAAACTGAATTTAGATTCTTACTGGAGAATGCTTTACACCGTGGTGGGGAACGAAGCCAAAATTGTTGGAATTGTTTTGGACGTTTTGGATCACAAGAAATACAGTAGAAAATTCGGTTACAAAAAATGATTCTAGTTGTTTTTTAATCTCTTCCAACTAACTTTTCTTCATGGAGTTCTTTGAGAAGCATTTCAGCAAAGTTGTGCTGTTCGCATTTTTTGTAAGTGGGGCAGCAGGCCTGATGTATGAGATTATTTGGTTTCGCTACTTACAGATGATTTTTGGAACAACTGTTTATGCTGCAAGCACCATGCTTACAGCTTTTATGGCTGGCTTGGCTCTTGGATCATGGCTTGTTGGGCGTTATGCTGACAAGCGCATCAAGAACCCTGCTGTTGCATTCTCCTATTGCCAGCTCTTAATTGGAATTTATGGAATAGGTTTGATATTTGTTTTCAACATGCTTCCAATGGTTTCAATTGTGTTGCAGGGAATCCTTGGTGGCCAGTTCTTCTTGTATTCATTGGCTAGGTTTGCGGCAATCTTTCTCTTGCTGATATTCCCAACAACTTTGATGGGTGCAACTTTTCCTCTTATTGCAAAGGCCTACGCAAAAAAGATGGATGAGCTAGGGAAGGACATTGCAAACGTTTACAGTGTAAATAGTATGGGTGCAATTATTGGGAGTTTTGCAGCAGGTTTTCTTGTAATTCCGCTAATTGGAATGCAAAACTCGGTTTTGCTTACAGCTTCCCTAAATCTTCTTTCTGCAGGGATTGTGCTGCTCAGCCAGAAAACAAACTGGAAAAAGGTTGCTCCGGCATTCATAATTTTTTTTTTATTGTTAGTTTTTCCCCCACAATTTGAGCCCCAAAATTTTCTTTCGCTGCAGCGCGTACCAGGCTTAGAACAATGGGAGCAGCAGAAAGTAAAGCAGGAACTGCTTTTTTTCGAGGACAGCATTTATGGCAATGTTTCGGTTATCCATAGTCAAGGAGGAGGCAGAGCACTTCTTACTGAGGGTAAAACAGATGCAAGTACAAATATGGGAGATATGCGAACACAGAAAATGATTGCACATATTCCAATACTCTTGCACGAAAATCCTAAAGAAGTTTTGTTGATTGGCCTTGGGGCCGGCTTTACGCTTCAGTCTGCTTTAACTTACGAGGGGGTTGAAAGGGTTGATGTTGTGGAGATAAATCCTTCAATGGTAAAAGGGGCAGATCTTTATTTCAGCGAGTTTACCGACAACGCGCTTAGTAATGAGAAAACAAATCTTATTCTTGATGATGGTCGAAATTATTTGCTTTATACAAAAGAAAAGTATGATATTATTGCAAGCGAGCCAAGTAATCCTCATGTTTCAAGTGTTGCATTTCTTTTCACAAAAGAATATCTAGAAATGGCAAAAGCAAAATTGAAAGATGATGGAATAATGATTCAGTGGTTTCCTGCCTACGAGATTGCAGAAGTAGATTACAGGATAATGGCAAAAACATTTACAAGCGTTTTTCCGCACTATGTTTTGATTCAGAGCAATTCCAACCAAGCCGATACAATGGCGGTTGGAAGCTTTAAGCCGATTGAACTAAGTTTCTCAAAGATTAAAGAGAAGCTTGCGCAAAACCCGAAGTCTGCAAAAGATTTGATGGAAATAGGTTATAATGAGGACAATGTTTTGCTTGGCTTTACACTTAATGAAGAAAGGATGAAAGAGTTTGGCGCCGATGCGCCAGTAAACACTGATGATAAAACGATCCTCGAGTTTAGCGCGCCTATCGCAAGGTTTTCAAAATCAAATGCAAAGAATGCTTTACTGAACTTTGCTGTGGAAAAAAAGTTGGATAAAGGTGAAGGCCTTATAGAGATCCCTTTTATTGACTTGCTTATTGAAGACGAATCATCTTTCTATCTAAACAAAGTTGGCGCAAAAATTGAAAAGTTTGATGGCTTGCAAGCTGAGGGGGCAACCTTCTCAAGAGTTTTTCCTTTGAACCAAAATAATGATTTAAGCGGACAACATAGTATTAAAAACAAAGCCTTTTTGTCTTGGAACGGCTGTGGCATTGAGATTAGTGGCGGGCGAATCGAACAAAAGCAAAGTAAGGAAACAGAGGAAAATATTTTCAGTAATAGGGTTGGAGTAGATGTTGAACCAGAGTGGATTAGTATTAAAGGCATTGATATTCTAACCTTTGAGCAGGACGATGTTTTGTTTGCGCAATTCTACTGTGAAGAGCAGTTTAAGCGTGTGATAGTAAGAGCAAATTGTTCACAGCACTCTTTGTTTGATGAGTTGCTTGATGGTTTGCAGTGCCTTAATTAGTTTTAACTTTGCTTGACATAGTCTTTTATTATTCCAGCAGGCTTGCCGTCTCTTTTTATTATTCCTTCCTCAATCCACACGGCCCTGCCGCAGAACTTTTTCACATGTTCCATATTGTGTGAAACAAGCACAATTGTTTTGCCCTCTTTCTGTAGTTCCTTAAAAACATCCAGGCACTTTTTTTGGAAGTGTTCATCTCCAACAGAGAACACTTCATCAATCAAAAATAGTTCGGCGTCACTGTGTATTGCTGTGCTGAATGCCAAGCGCATTCTCATTCCGCTTGAAAATTGTTTGAGTTTTACATCAACAAACTCCTCTAGCTCTGCAAATTCAATGATTTTTGAGAACTGTTCTTTCACCTGTTTTCTTGAGAATCCTAACAGTGCGCTGTAAAGGAAAACGTTCTCTCGCGCGGTAAGCTCTTCCTGAATTCCAACCCCCAATCCAAAGAGCGAAGCAGATTTCTCAATTACACTAATGCTGCCTGTTGTTGGAACAAGGATTCCTGCAATAAGTTTCAGAAGTGTTGTTTTCCCACTACCGTTTGCGCCGATTAACGCAATCGTTTCTCCCTCACTAAATTCAAGGCCAACATTCTTTACTGCCTCAAGTTTTCTGTAGCCAAGTTGTCCGTGGAGAAGTGCGGTAATGTGTTGCATGAAAAACTGTTTTCTTTCAAGTGGAAGTTTGAACACTTTTGAAACATTGTTCACTTGCACGACTGCAGGCATTACAATTCCTCCGCAAAATACTTTGACTGTCTGTTGAATAGGGCAATTCCAAGCACAAATACCACAATACTGACTCCAAATACAAGTGTAATGTCAAACAAAGGCGGAATGGTATTGTAAAGTGCCAATTCCCTTGCAGTGTTTATTATTGATACAAGCGGGTTTAGGAAAATTAATGTACGGTATTTCTCAGGGATGACTGCAAGGGGGTAAACTATAGGGGTCAACCAAAAGAATGCTCTTAGAAAGACTTCCCATATGTGCGCGATGTCCCTGGCTTTCACAAACAGCACTGACAAAAAGAATGAAATTCCTGTTGCAAAAATAAGTATTTGTGTTGCAGGAATTATTAGGAGAAGAAAACCAATGTTGAGTGGCCCACCAAATAGCAGTGCGAGAACAACGTAAGCCAAAATGTTTAGAGCAAAAGTGATGAGCGAGTTTAAGCAAGCACTGTAAACAATTATTTCGCGGGGAAAAGCAATTTTTTTTATGAACTCTGATTTGCTCCTCATGTTCAGAATACTTTTGCTTGTAGCATCTGAGAAAAAGTTCCAGATAATTATTCCAAGCAGCAAAAACCATGCGTAGTTTGCAACCTCAAACCTCTTGAGAAAAGAGAACACTGTGAACAAAACAGCAAACATAAGAAATGGCTTTGCAAAAACCCAGACAATTCCAAGCACCGAATCATAGTACCTTAGCTTGAAGTCAGCCAGGGTTATTTCCCTCAGCATATTAAAGTATGATGAAGCCATGCATACTCTTAGGGAGAATTATTTTTAAAAGCCCACTTCTTACTTGACGAATTTTCTCTGGACTTCGCTGATGAGAACATCACAGCTCAACTTTACACTCTCAAGTTGTTTTATGATTCTCTCTTTCTCCATCTCTATTTCGCCAATGCTCTCATATGTTTCAATTGACTCTCGGAACATTCCGCCATCAACATAGTTGTACTTGTAGGAGTTCATTTTCTCTGAAACTCTTTTCACAATGTTTCCGGCCCAGATGTTCAATCCCTTTTTAACTGGCCCCTTAATCTGCTTTCCCTCACTAAGATGTTGTCTTAGCTTATTTGTAATAGTTGCTTTTGGGAAAGGAAGTTTGTCAGACTCAAGTTTTAGCGCGCCAACTTTTCTCTTTGAGCCCTTGTCAATGTCTTCAACAAGCTTGTCGCAGTCTACCTTTATTCTCTCCAGACCTGTTACAAGTTGTTCTCGCTCAATATCCATTTCCTGTATGCTTTCATATGGTGCGATGGCCTCTTTTAGCATCTGATAGTTAACAAAAGTGTAAGGTTGTGAATCCATTTTCTCCGCAATGCGCTGAATCATTTTGCCGAGCCAAAGGTTCATCTCGTCTTTTACCTGACCCTTTATTTGCTTGCCTTTTGCAAGGTTCTCCCTTAGCCTATTAGTGATAGTTGCACGGGGAAAAGGCAGTTCTTTCTCAGGCGTTTCTTCTTGGGTATCGTCGTTTTCTTTGGCTTCTTCGCTGGCTTCCTCAACTTTTTCTTTCTCTACTTCGCCTTCCTGGCTTACCTCGGATTTCTCTTCTTCCAAGGCCTCGCCTTCCTCATTTATCCCAGTTTTTCCCAGTTTTTCCTCTTGTTCAGCCATTAAAAATACCCCCCCATTATCAAAAATTCAATAGACTAGCACTAAAAATTGGTAATTATTTGCTATTGCGAATAGATTTTAAACCCTTGCTTGAAGAAATAGTGATTGCCTTATTCTAGACCAAAGGAGTCTATTGCCTCGGTCTTCCACTCCATCAGAGTGTCTTCCTGTATAAAGTAGCCGTTAACGCCCTGTGTTGCATATTCTCCGTTAACATAGAGTGCGAGATAGTGGCCCTCAGGACTAGGGGTTCCCTCAATTCCTTTGACCATTGGCCCAAAACTGAATTCCTCAAAATCAACATCCATATTATCCTTCATCAAAATCCAAGCATTAACCCCTTTTGGAGTGCTGATTGCTTTCTCTGCAATAGTGTTTCCCTCGGCATCAAGGTATTTCACAGTGAGCACAACAGTGCTGCTCCCTTGCACCCCATTGTTTTCCTGCGGCGCTTCTTCCTGCTGCACGCATCCTGCTGTAAGCAATAGCAATCCGATTAATAGGGCAAAAAATATTCTTTTTCCAATCATTTTTCTCACAACTCTTGAATCAGTGATGAAACCATCTTTAGTCTCTGCGCAGCCTTTGCGACAAGGCCAAACAATTGTTTTCGCAAAGCAGGGTCAACAACAGTGACAATCATTATTGTTAGGGGAACAGCGCTTCCAAGGTGCATCATTGTAAATGGAATCTGGCCCAAGAATGCAATCTCAAAAGGAATCCTGAATAGAGCAGAGCTCATAACCGGTCCTGTTAAAAAATCAAACAATAGCACGGCCACAATACTGCTTCCAGCATACTTCTTCAAACCAACTGTTTTTTGGCCCTTAAAGTAGTATCCGAAAAGAAGTGTAATCAAACCATAGCTAAGTGCGGTTCCAATCGTCCACATGCCAATCATTCCTGTGATAAAATCAAATGAGACCATTGCCAGTGCTGCAAAGAGTGCTGCCTGCCATGGCTTGTCGCGCTTGCCAAATGGCAACGCAAAACCAAGGATTGGATCGTTGTTTGGGAATATCCTCAGCAACCTGTAAAAGTTGCAGAAAACCAGTCCCCCCACATATCTCAAAGATTTTCTCATGTTTTCACCAGAATATTATTCATATGCTCTTTTTAATTTAAATCCTTTTTGGTGCGAAACTGAAAACTATTTAAATAATGGAGAACACAATTGCTATGACCAAAAATGCCTTTCCCCTGGTTTAAACGAAAAAAACCCAAGTCTGGAGCGCATTCAACAAAGAAGAAAAAGCCAGGTCCGGCAGCCGCGCCTGCCAAAGGCAGCTTGGCGTATTTTCATACTCAATATCCTCACCCAGAAACCGCGGTTGCTGTTTGGCTCGGGACTCACAAGATTGGCGGGCTTAGCACAAGAGACTTTTCAAAGACCCGCAATGTTGCAAAAGCGTTTATGGAAACCAAGCAACCAGTTACAGAAGAAGCTCTAAGAAACTTTGCACTAAACTATAAACCAGAACAGCGCAAGGGCTGACTGGCCTGCGATAAAAGACTATAAAAACGTGCCCAATCACTATTATTATTGCTCGGTAATGAAGATCTGACGATGACACTGAGGAAACGATGAAGATAGATGGGCGAACTGAACCGAGCAAAAAAAACGCTTAAAACAGCCAAATTTGCCCTGTTTCGGGCTTTTTATGGTATAAGCTTTAAATACCTTTTTGTTAGGTAATATTGCTAGAAATGAGCATTTTGCGTTTTAAAGACGTAATTTGCGTTTAAAACACAACATTGGAGGTTGGATAATATGGGTGACTTATTAGTTGTTGGAAGTAAAGTAAAGGAAGCTGTTAAGGGCGCTGGCTGTAACATGGCTGGAAACTTCCCAGATGCAGCAAGTGCTGCTGTTGCTGACTTGGTTGCAAAGGCTTGTAAGAGAGCACAGTCAAATGGCAGAAAAACAGTAAGGCCAGAGGATTTGTAACATCCTCTAATTTTTCTTTTTTTTTCTTTTTCTCTTTTTTTTTCACGGCGTAATTCTTTGTATGGTATAATAGTTCACATCGTTCTCTGAGTCAACCACTGCCGCAGTAAAAATTGTTTTAATATTACCTGAGAGCCTAACCATCCTGCTTAGCTCTATCATACTTTTCCCATCATCCTGGGTAAAGACTTTTATGACCTGTTTGCTATGGGCTTGCCCTGGTCTTTTACCCCTAGGGTATACTCTAAAATCAAATCCAAATTTGAATCCTGTTTTTACACAGTATCCTCTCTCCCTCAAATCCTTGAACACAATATACTTTGAGTAAAAGCGCGCCTCCCTTGCGGCTGCATACTCCCTTAGCTTCTTCGCGCTCAGCTTTTTCCCAGCCTTCTTTACATCAATCTTTTTCTTCTC